>JAEXUD010000061.1 GCA_023453025.1 Bacillota bacterium | reverse complement strand
ATTTCAGACACCTATTTTTATTCACATATATTTACCAAATACTTCTTAACCATCTTAACCGGATGATATGACTGTTTTGCTTTTCTTAATCCTTCATTTCCGGTGTCTTCTTGTCTATTTACATACTCAATATCAGCAAAGTTTTCTGTTAAAAATTTTCTGTTAATAAATGCATATATGCCCTTATATGCTATTTCACCTCGTTCAACATGGATAACAGCCATTTTTTCATTTACTTTTTCTCCTACAGAAAATCCTGCAAGCTCACCTTCCACATATACTGCAATAGATTTAAGATCGAAAAAGTGCAGTTCACTAAATAAATCTTTTATTGCATCTATTTCCATCATCATTTCCTTGTCTACTGTTACAGCGACCTCTTCATGCCATTTTTGAAGCAGTGTCAGGCAGTCTTTAATAACCTTATCATTATTAATTTCCTTGATTTCATATATGTATGATTTTTCAAAGGAATTTACATGATTTTTCTTGCCGTGATATTTTTTGCCCTTAAGCTCAATTAACTTATTTATATTGTATACATATTCAAAATCATTTACGTCTTCTTTTACTTCTATTTTAAAATCAGTATATTTTTTTAAATCTTCTATAAAACCTTCATCAACATCACCAAATAAGTAATCCCTATTTGTATAATTTTCATTCCTTTCAACAAGAATATCAACAAGCTCGGTTAATTTTTCCTTATTATATTTTAATGGCTGGGCATAAAATGTGCCCTTGCCTTCTTCATTTTTTTCTATAACTAAAGCGTCATTTATTATTGCGTATTTGACATTGTTCAGCTTTCTCCACATATATAGAGATGAAAATAAATATTCATATGATTCAAGCTCTTCTTTATCTACATATTTTTCAATTATATCCTTATCATCTATAGATAAACATTTAAAACTTATAATGACAATCAACTCCCTAGCTTTTATAATTATATTGTTTACCCTTTTTATCATCTGATAAACAAATTTTCATAATATTATAGTATCATATTAAAATAATATTTCAATATTTTTTATAAATTTATTTTATAAAGTCACTTGACAAAATAAAGTTACTATGTTATTTTAAATTTATACTATATAAAAGTATGGAGGTTATGTTGGAGGAACTTGCATTAACAAATCATGTGAGCTTTTTACTTGTTTTTCTTGAAGGATTTTTGTCGTTTTTTTCACCCTGTGTTCTGCCAATTATACCAGTTTATATAAGCTACTTGGCAGGTAATGGTAAAAGGATTGATTCAAGTGGAACAATATTATACGAAAGAAAAATAGTCTTTATTAATACATTATTTTTTGTTTTAGGGATATCAAGTGTTTTTTTCCTATTAGGATTGTCTTTTTCCGCATTAGGAACATTCTTTAATCAAAATAAGATTTTATTCAGTCGAATTGGAGGCACTATAATTATGATAATGGGTCTTGTTCAACTGGATTTGATAAAATTGAATTTTTTAAAAATGGAAAAAAGATTTCATTTGGAATTAACCAACAGTACAATGAACCCGATAATCGCTTTTATTATGGGGTTTACATTTAGCTTTGCATGGACACCTTGCGTTGGCCCGGCACTATCGTCCGTATTAATATTAGCATCAAATGCAAAAAATGTTTTTTCAGGAAATATGTTGGTACTTATTTATACTCTCGGCTTTATAATTCCATTTATAATTCTTGGAGTATTTACAACCGAGGCTTTAAACTTTTTTAAGAAAAAAAGAAACATAGTTAAATATACAATTAAAGCCGGCGGTATTATTTTAATTATTATTGGTATAATGACCTTTACAGGCACATTTGCTAATTTAAGCAGATACCTGGCATTTTAACGCTTTTATTCCTAACCGCAGTTGACTGAGTATATTAAACTTAGATTATGACATAAAAATGATATTAGAAGAAATAATATTAGTTATAAGCAATACTAATTACAAGGAGAAAAAATGAAAATACAGTATAATTTACCCTGTAATATAGCTCAAACATTAAATATAATTGGCGATAAATGGTCTTTGTTGATACTGCATCGAATTTTAAACGGATGTGAAACATATAAGGATATACAGGATGGTCTTGAAGGAATACCAACAAATTTACTGTCAGAACGCCTGAAAACAATGGAGGGTGATGAATTAATTGAAAGAGAGCTTTATCAAACTCATCCTCCAAGGTATAAATACACTCTTACAGAAAAAGGACTGGATTTGGTAGATGTTTTTAACAGCTTGATGCTGTGGGGACAAAAGCACTTAAACAAATGCTATAAGAGCTTGGTTCATAAAGGGTGCAAAAGCAGTGTAGAACATAAATATTACTGTTCAAGCTGCGACAGATACATTGATATAAACGAGCTTGAAGTAATAGATCCGTAAGTGGAGCAATAATAAATTGATATAAGGGAGGTAGGTATGGTAGATATTTTAATAGTGGGAGCCGGACCGGCAGGTTTGTCTGCGGCGGTAAACGCAGTTACCAGAGGAAAGACAGTACGAATTTTCTCAAATAAAGAAAATTACTTGTCAAAAGCAGAAAGGGTCGACAATCATCTTGGCTTTTACAATATGAGCGGAAAGGAACTGATGAATAAGTTCAAAGAACACGCGGAAGCTATGGATGTGAAAGTAGAAGAAGGAAAGGTTGTAAACATTCTTTCTATGGGTGAAAGCTTCATGGTAAACATAAACGGAGAAATCGAAGAAGCAAAAAAAGTAATACTTGCCATGGGTATTTCGAAAGTCAAAGAATTACCGGGAGAAGAACACTTATTAGGAGCAGGCGTAAGCTACTGCGCAACCTGTGATGGAATGCTATACAGAGGAAAAAATGCTGTAGTCTGGGACCAATCAAAAGAAGCAATGGAAGAAGCAAATTACTTAAGCAGTATAGGTGTAAATGTAACATATGTATCCAAAAAGCCCCGTTCAGAGGAATTAAATGATAATATAAAATATATTAACGGTACACTTAATTCAGTTATCGGTGAGGATAAAGTTGAAGCAGTTATGATTGGAACAGAAAAAGTTCAAACAGATGCGGTATTTATGTTAAGAGATGCCGTTGCTCCTACAGCATTAATTGACGGTTTAGAAACTGATGGAAATTTTATAGCAATTAACAGAAACATGGAAACAAATATAGAAGGGGTATATGCAACCGGTGATATAACCGGTAAGCCGCTGCAGCTTTCAAAAGCGGTAAGCGAGGGTCTGATTGCTGCACAGCATGCAGCTTCACAAATAGATAAAATAGATAAATTAAAGGAGAATTAAAATGTCAGAAAAAATAAAATATTTAAGCAGTACAAAAGAATTTGATGACTTGTTAGCACAAGAAAAATTTGTATTAGTTGACTTTTGGGCTACATGGTGCGCACCATGCAGAATGATTGCACCGGTAATAGAAAAACTAGCTGAGCAATATGATGGAAAAATTACTGTAGCAAAGGTGGATGTTGATCAACAGCAGGAGCTTTCAATTCGTTATGGAATTTCAAGCATTCCAACAGTAATTCTTTTTAAGGATGGTAAAATTACCGCGAAAGAAATAGGAGTAAAACCTCTGAATTCCTTTACAAAAATGCTGGACACTCACATAGCTTAACCAAAAAACAGGAACAACCTATGCTCGTTGTTCCTGTTTTTGTATTATTTCTCTCTTTATCTGTCTTTGCTATGAATAACCGTCATACCGAGGGTGCGGCCCTCGTCATTTGAACCGAAGGTGAAGAATCTCCTCTTTTGACACCTATATTAAATTCTCAGCCATACTAACCAATTCTTCAGACATAGATGATAAAGAATGAACTGATGCACTGACCTCCTCAGTAGATGCAGCAATTTGAGTTAATACTGAAGACAGTTCTTGACTTTGTTTGCTAACGTTTTCATTTTCAGCTTTTAATTTATCCAAAATATCATTTATTTTTTTAGTTGAATTTGAGCTGTTTTCTGCTAACAAGCTGATTTCACTTGCAACAACACTAAATCCTCTGCCTTCATAACCGGCACGGGCAGCTTCAATTGATGCATTAAATCCCAATAACTTTGTCTGTCTCGATATATTATAAACGGTTTCAATGATTTTATCAGTTTCTTTAACTGACTCAAGGCTAACCTCAGAAACATTTTCCATCTGATAGCTTAAGCTCGCGACTTTTTCTAAGCCCGCTGAATTCTCATTAATAGCCGCCGTTATTTGTTCTATAACTGTTGATAAGTTCTGGGCCATACTAACCAGCTTCTCTTTTGAGTCCAGTGATTCAGCAGCAACAATACATCCAATAACTATATTGCCGTCTAATAAGGGCACCGCTCTGCCCATATATGGAATTCCGTATAATTCACGAGGAACCAGTCTGGTAACAGGCTTTTTTAGCCGCATTGCCTCTAAGGCAACTGTTCCATCTTTTAAAATATCTCCCTTATGTACATCAAAATTTATAGTCTTACCGGGCTTTATGGCTATGACCCTTTCTGTATCACTTACAGTAATGTTAAAATCTGCAGTCACTAAGCTTTGAAATATACCAATAAAATCTCCAAGAATTTCTAAATGTTCTTTTTTCATTTATCCTCCAAGATTAATATATTGAATTTGTTATGCTTATATAAACTATGCATTAATAGTATCGACATATAGTTTAATTAATTTAGAGGATGGCTCATTCTTATATTAAATTTTCAGCCATGTATACCAACTCCGATGACATATTTGTCAGGGATTGAGTTGCTGCGCTAACTTCCTCGGTAGCGGCTGCTATTTGATTTAATATTGAAGATAGTTCCTGACTTGTTTTATTTACTTTATCATTTTCTGTTTTCAATTTTTCTAATATATCTGTAATCTTTTTTGTTGAGCTTGTACTATTCTCAGCTAACTGACTTATCTCAGAAGCAACTACGTTAAATCCCAGTCCTGCATTTCCTGCACGTGCTGCCTCTATTGAAGCATTAAGACCTAAAAGCTTGGATTGTCTTGCTATGTTATAAACAGTATCGACAATCTTATCCGTTTCTTTGACAGATTGCAGATTAACTTCTGAAACATGTTCCATTTGATAGCTTAGGCTGGCTACCTTTTCTAATCCTGATGCATTCTCTTCCATTGCTGCAGTTATCTGTTCAATTGTCGTCGATAAATTTTGAGCCATATCTATAAGCTTTTCTTTTGCATCTAATGATTCAGCAACTATTATGCATCCAATAACTTCATTACCATCTAATAAAGGTATCGCTCTGCCCATGTATGGAACTCCATAAACTTCTCGCGGAACCTGTCTTATAACCGGATCTCCTGAATGTATGGCTTCCAAAGCAACTGAACCATCTTTCAGAATTTCACCCTTATGAAGATTTAAGTTTATTGTTTTTCCTGGTCTTGCTGCTACAATTTTTTCTGTGTCACTTACTGCAATATTAAAATCAGCCGCCACTAAATTTTGAAAAATACTAATAAAATCTCCAAGTACTTCTAAATTTTCTTTTTTCATTTTCCCTCCCAGATGCATTTGAAAGTATACGTTTTCTTAAAAGCAGTATAAAATATATCGGCCAAAAAGATAGTTTGTTTAGAACATAGAAATATATTTATCAAAATAAATTTTACGGACGTTTCCTTTCATTTCATTTTTTGAGATAACTTCTTGCTATTTTTATATTTAATAATTTTTCCATTCTCTGATCAATAACCCGTATAAATATAAATCATACCTTTTTCCGTCTCGTAACACAAATTCTCTGAATATTCCCTCTCTTTTAAAACCTGCCTTCTCGTACAAAGCAATCGCAGCTACATTGAATTCCAGAACATTCAGCTGTATTCTGTGAAAATTCAATTCATTGAACCCATAATCAAGCAACTGATTCAGAGCATCCTTTCCATAACCTTTTCCTCTTATATTTTTATTACCTATACCAATAAATAAAGTTGCAACCTTATTTTCTTTAACTATATCATCAAAACCGGCTATACCTATTATTTGATTATTGCCCAAAAGCCTGATTGCAAAAACATCCGAGCCTTCATTTTTTTCATAAGCATTAAACACTTCATTAACTTCTTTTTTTGTCTGTGGTTCCGGCGGCATATAATCATAAAATTTCAAGAACTCACTGTCCGAAAACCATTCATAAATAAATTCCATATCCTCTTTTACAATCTTATTTAAGGCTAATTTTGGGTAGGTAGGTCTGATTTGTGGCATTAAAACACTTCCTTTTGCATATTATAGAATTACCATATTTAAATTATAAGCATTTTTTCAAGGATATCTCTGAAAAATACCTCATAAAAAATGCTAAGATATGATTTACTAAATCATATCTTAGCATTTTTTATTTGTCAACACTGGCAAAGGTAAAGTTGTCATGAAATTATGCTTGGAATTAAAAGGACGATTCTTTTGTATATTGAAAAGCATCGTCCAGATATTTTTAAACTTCTAATTTTTTATAAGTCTAATTGTGGATAAATTATTTCGATCCATATTTCATTAAAATTTTCGTCTCTATTATATAGGTGGCTGTTAATAGCTTCCATCATTGCTTCATAATACCACATATTTTCTGATAAATCAGGAAATTTCTTTGCATCGTCTAATATATTGTCCTTATGTACTTTTCTTCCTAATACATTGTTTACCAAAGTTACAAATTCTGCTCTGGTTATATATTGATCTGGCTTAAATGTTCCATCCGGATAGCCGCTTACCCAGCCTTTTGCAGCAGCAGAATTAATATATTCAATTGACCAATGACCTTCAATATCAACAAAACTGTTTTCTTGTAAAGCACTTAGTTTGTCAAATTTAGATGCTATTGCAGCCAATTCTGCTCTGGTAATCGGATTCTCAGGTTTAAAATTGCCATCAGGATATCCTTCTATTATACTTCCATTAGCTAAAGTAGCAATATGTTTTATTGACCATCTGCTTGATTCAACATCAGGAAATTCTTCATTTTCCGTTAATATACTCATCCTGTAACTTGGTTCAAGAAGTCTGTAGAACACCGCTGCCACTTCTTCCCTGGTTATCAATCCTTCCGGTCTTACTGTATTGTCAGGATATCCCTGGATATATTGGAAGTGATCTTCTTTATTCAGTTCTGCTACCGGAATTTTATTATCTTTGATTATTACAACATCGTCATCATCGTCGTCATCATCTGTATTATGTGCTCCTATCAGATTAATATATATTGGCACATT
This sequence comes from Bacillota bacterium, assembly GCA_023453025.1. GTDB lineage: Bacteria > Bacillota > Clostridia > Tissierellales > Sedimentibacteraceae > Sedimentibacter. Next base: position 137,422 of record JAEXUD010000061.1, on the reverse strand, counting down.
TGCTGTAATTGACTGAAGTTCATTACCTGCTTCCAAATTCATATGCAATGAATATTTTAAATCAACTGTATCTCCTTTATTTAAACTGAACTTATCATTTTTGTCCAAGATGTATCCGTTATATTCATTGTTATCGTCCTCATATAATATGTTTTCGAGACCTGTATATTCCACTAATGTTTTATTGAAAGAGAACATCATACCCTTTTCAACTTTTAATCTAACGTTTTTTAAAAATGAATTAAATACAATATCTCTGGGATAATCATTTCCTATAACCATATCCTTAATACCTATGGCTAAATTATCTACATCAATTCTTCTATAATTATTTTGAATTCTTATGACGCCGTTTATACCGTGAACCCCATTATAGGCATCCGTTTCGGTGCTTGGATACAACTGACCATCAAAGAGATTACCGCTTTGTGCAATACTGCCATCATTATTTATTGTAACAAGTACATTAGGTTTGTTTTGTGTAGCTGCAGAAAAAGTAAGTTCCATCATGTTACTGGTTAAAACTCCTCCAATTAATACAATTACACCTATCCTAAATATTGTCATGAAAAATTTGTTTATAAACTTCAATTTGTTCACTCCCTTTGATTGGATGCTATATATTTATTCTTATACATTCAACTGAGATTCTGTTTTGATTTGCTCTGTCGCATTTTTTATTATTGTATCTTTTTTTTGTTCCGTAGTATTTAGATATGATAAATCAAGTAAAAACACTTCATCATCATTAACTACATAAAACTTATTAATTTTTTTATAATCATCTCTATATATATATAAAATAGGCTTTCCAATTTCATCAGCAATTTTAACTAAATCATCAATAGATTTAACAATTAGTGGCTTATTTTCACTAATCATTGTTTTTAATGCAACTAACCTATCTCCATGATTTTTAAATATTTTATTAAGCGCTTTTTCAAGCTGGTCTTTCTCAGGAGCTGCTTGACTAAAAAATATTAATGTCATTAATGCCATTATTAAAAATGCCATTATTATTCCATAAGTTATAATTAGATTCTTGTTTACCGGAATCTGTACCTTTATAATTTCTTCTATTACTCCGGGTTTATCTACTATATTATTTCCTGTTATTTCAAACATTGTAACATCCAATGGAATTATAAGACTAGTGGATATCGAATCTTCAATAGCACCTTTTTCAGTAGTTCCTGTTAAGTTAACATTCATAAATAATGTTAATTTTGTCTGACAGTTAATTTTAGATGCTTCTTCTATATCTTCAACAAATGTATTATATTCATTAATGTTTAGCTTTACTTTTTCATTAATTAAAATTTTATTATCATAAATACTAATAGTTTTATTTGGTGCAATTAAAAAATCTTTTTCCCAAATATTAAAAACCTTTTCTCCTTCTTTGTTAAATCCTTGTACATTAGCAATAGTACTATATTCAGCTTTAACATCAGCATCTTTTTCTCCAATAAATTCGTATCTTAAATTCACTTCTAAATAATCAACAAATTCTGTTATATATAATTTACCTTCGTCTAACTTATTATCATTGTATAGTTTGTTTGACTTTAAATATACTGTATAATTTATTGATCCTTTATTGTTATAACTATACACTGGAATTTTTTGTTCTTCAAAACCTGTATTATATGCTTCATTATATATTAAGCATGTAAAAAATAGAATTAAAATTATCAATACGAAAATAATTACTTTTCTAATGTTTTTATTTAAATTTAATCTCATGTTAATACCCCCTAGGTACCATTGGTAACTTATGCCAAAACTTAATTTAGTAGCGTAAAACCAAGTGTAAGAATTAAGGTTCCTACACTTGGTTATTTTATTAATTATTTAAACAAAAATTTGCCCTTCTATTGTGCTTCTACTTCTAATTCTGCATCAAAATCATGTTGTATTCCTGGAAGGTCTCCATCTCTTCCATCTAGCCCATCTATGCTATATGCATCAGAGATAGGATCTGTTTGTTCCCAATTGAATGTTATTTTGAATTTACAACTTAAGTCTTGGTATTCATTTCCAACATTTGGATCTAATTTAAATTGAATACAGCCATCTTCAGTACCATCTCCCAATTTAAGCCATCCATTAGGTTCAATTATAATATTATCATCATTTAAATCTGTAACCAATGCGTTTAGCGCATTCTGAACACCATAATACCAACCATCATTATGAGCTGCATCCCAATTTACGTGGCCATATATATTTTGGGTATCATTTCCGCCTGTATCAGCTTTCCACGAAGATTTAGCTAATAGCTTATTAAATAAATATTGATTTCCATCAACTAATGCAACATTTACACTTTTCAATCTTGCTGGTATATCTCCTTGATTTACCATTTTCATATCCACTTGAACTACTCCTCCAGGATACAACTCTGCAAATTCTACAGTAGCTGAATTACCGTCTATCTTCGAATTTTCATTAGAAATTATTTGAGGAGATGCTCCTTGATGAGTCCAGTCAAATTTATGGTAACTAGTATTTCCATTATATGACTGTATTTCATTTTGAATTTCATTATCACCAGTTCTGGTTGATATCTCTGTAATCTTCATATCAAAATCACCAGTTCTAACAGTTGTGTCTAAGAACAGTTGCTCTGACCAAAGTGCATAGCCTGCACCCATCATCATTATGGCAACTACCATAGTTAATGCAATTAATTTAGTTTTTTTCATTTTAAACCTCTCCTTTAATTTTTTAACCTGTACGGTTCAATTAACTAAATTATATAGTTGTGCATAAGCTCTTACTACACACTTAGGTTTACTTTTGATTTATACTTAAGTGTAATTATTATGATACTTTATTACCATGGAGTAATACTTAAGTAGCATACATTAAAAAACTATTTCTTCAATTGGTATTTCCCTGTCACTTTTTATCAGAAGTGTCAGCCATCCGACTTTAGGGATAATATACTTAATTGTTCCTTTGATATCCTGTGGTTTAACCAATCCCGTATCTGGTCCTGAGTTATTATCACCTTTAGTTTTATATAAAAGGCCTTCTTCTTCATTTGTTTTAATTTCTATTATTCTGTGAGAAATTAATATTCCATCTCTATGAAACTGTATTACATCATTTACTGAAAGACTTTCTATATCTTTTATATCAGCTATTTTTTCTACCAGAATTATATCCCCGGGCTTAATTTGCGGTTCCATGCTTCCGGTAATTATGACTGAAGGATATATAGGGAAGACCCCTACCGTAAACCAAATAATCAATATTGATACAACGCTTGTTATAATCCAGCTAATCATATCTTCATCATTCTTCTGACTTTTTTTACTTTTTTTAATGCGTCTTGTATAAGATGACTGCATGGACATTAAAAAGAAAATAGGACACAAAATACCTATTAATGCAACATTTATCCACTTTAAATTGGGCAGCACAGGTGACATCCAATGAAATAATTGAACAATACCCAAGTATATAATTGATGCCGCAGGCCCTCCTAAAAATACCAGATATGAGGCAAATAAGTTGTGTGAAAATTCAGGTAAAAAGTACTCTGCTGCAAACATTACTGCTTCTTCCATATTACTTAAATTAATATATTTATTAATTGAAAATGTTGTAATTGTCATAAAAAAAGCAATTGCAACAAAAATAAGATAGTTTTCTTTTTTGGATGTACTGTTAATTAGATAGCCTCTTATGACTTCTCTCGCAATCAAGGATGATCCTACAACTGTAAAATTTGTAATAATGCCTTGCATGGAGTGATTATAAGGACTTTTACCTAATCCATCAAGAAAGCCGGCAAATAAATTTAATAAAATATATGATATACCAAAAATAAGAGACCAAATATATACGAAGTTTCTATGTCTTAATTTTGAATTTGATTTAAAATGAGGCATCCCACATATAATGATAAATATTCCAATCCATAATAATGGCTTAATTATATTATATGTATGACAATCTATATTTAACTTATTATAAAAATTATCTAGTATATACATAGATATTATAAACATCATAATAAAAATGATTTTTTTATAAGATTTTCTTGTGGGCGAGTATTTATCATGACCCAATATGGTTGTCCTCATTTTATTTATAATTCCTTTTGTCTCCAATGTTGATTTTATTGTTTTTTTATTCCTTGAACTAATTGCTTGGTTCTTCAGAATTGCTTATTGGTTCTTCAAGTGTATTATTTGTTTCTTCTATATTGTTTGTTTCTTCTGTTTCATTTCTTGATTCTTCATGACCATTATTTAATTCTTCAGTTTTGGCATTTAATTCTTCCGGTTCTTTAATTTGTTCTTTGGAATCATTGCTTGATTTTCCAGAATCCTTGCTTGACTCTTCAGGCTTATTATTTATTTTTTCTTTACTTGATTCAAATTGTTCGTTACTCAACTCTTCGTGATCGTTACTTAGTTTTTCTGTTTCACCTTTTGCTTCTTCATTATCATTGGTTTGAATATTTAAGTCTGCATCAGGTGTTAAAATATCAATCAATTCATCATCGCTTTTTTCTTCTTTTATTAAATTATTTTGCTCTAAAAATTCATGCTGTTCTTGTAGAATTCTTTGCTGTTCTGCAAACATTCTTTGTTGCTCCTCATAAGCTTTTTGCTCATCTAATTGTTTTCGAAGATCTTCGAGCTTTGCCTTCATGTTTGATAAAACTGTTGGATCTGGAACAACCTTAATATTTCCATCAATGCATAATTCCTTATTCCACTTGCCGTATCCACAGGACAATAATATAATTGAAAATATAAAACTTATTATAATTATAGTAAATTTGGTTTTCATATGCCTCCTCCATATCATGACAACATATATTTATAAACCTTGCTCAAAATTTAATATATATTTAAATTCGTAATCTCTTACTTTTTCATATAAACTGATTTTTTCTTCAAGAATCTTTATTTCTTGTTCTATGCTTAATTTTTTATTGTTTAAACTTGAAAAAGCTTCGTCTGTTTGTCTTAAATCATCATTGTCATTATTAGGCTTTATTTTTAATTCAAAGGATTCAATATATTCATTATAACCGGAAAATTTGCTTAAATCTGAAATATTATATTCTTCAAGATCTTTAAATAGTGATGGTATTGTACCTTCGTCTGTTATATTTATTATTATATTCTCATTAAAACTAGGATAAATTTCACCTTCTACAAGTAATGTGTGTCCATCATCTAAAACGGAAAATATCAAATCCCCATCACTAAAAGCCGGTTTATTATTCTCTATGAAAAATATTGGATTTATAAAGCCTGTTTCATATGATAAATTAATTGTTGTGTCTTCGTCCCAAGTCGCATATCCCACTCCGACCATGCTCATTGATAAGATAATAGTTATAAATATAATTTTTTTATTTATATATCTTTTTACAAACTTTCTTTTTTTCATAAATTACCCCCGCTAAATATTAACTACCTGATTTGCTAGTAATGCTATTTGTGTTCTATGGTTTAAGTCAAGTTTTAATAAAATGCTGCTAACATGTTTTTTTACTGTGTGTTCAGATATAAATAATTTCCTTGCTATTTCATAATTGCTCAGACCTTTGCCTAATTCCACTAACACATCATATTCTCTTGGTGTTAAATCTTCAAAATTATTATTAGAAGTTTCAATCTGATATTTTGTTATTTCAGGATCTATAAATTTTCTGCCTCTTAAAACTACATTAATTGCATAAATTATGTCCTCTGCAAATGCATCCTTTAAAATATACCCATCTGATCCTGCTTCTTCAGACCTTATAAAATCTTCTTTTTTTAGTGACGAAGTAAGTATAATAAATTTAGTGTCTACTAATTTGCTTTTTATTTTTTTAATTATTTGCAATCCGTCTTCTTTCCCTAAATTTAAATCTACAATTGCAATATTTGGTTTTTGTGAATTAATTATACTTATTGCTTCATTGACATTTGATGCTTCTAAAACTGTCTTAATATTACTTTCGCATGCAATAATTGACAATAGCCCTTTTCTGACTAAAGGATGGTCATCTACAACTAATATTTTCATAAAACAGCCGCTCCTTTCAATATGGCGTTTGGCAACATAATCTTTATTGTAGTTCCAATATTAATCTCGCTTTTTATGTTTATTTCTCCATTTAAAAACTCTGTTAACTGGTGCATATTTTGCAATCCGATTCCTTTTGTTGAATTATTTATATTACTTAAATCAAATCCTATTCCATCGTCACTAATGCTTAATTTTGTAAAACTAAAAGTTATATCAATTTTTATGTCAATATTTTTTGCATTGCCATGACGAACAGCATTTCCTATACCTTCACATATTATCCTGTATAAAGCTTTTTTTTGTTCTGCTGACAGGAATTCTATATTGCCATGTATTCTAAATGGTATACTGACTTTATTTAATCTTTTTATTTCATCAATATATTTTCTTAAATCCATATTAAAGCTGCTATGACCTGATTTTTTCCAACTAAGACCATAAATTTTTTCTCTGAGCTCTTTCATGCTTTCATCTATATCTTCTCTGAACTGATTTAATTCATCTGAGATTTCTTTTATTGTAAATTGATTAATATTCTTAATAATTGAATACATACCGCAGGATAAACTAAATAATTTTTGTAATACACTGTCATGAATTTCATTAGCTATACGATTTTGTTCTTCTGTAATTAATAATCTATCATTTACTTCCTCTAATGCTAACCTTTCAAAGGCATTTGAAATTAAATCAGATAAGTATTGTAATTGGTAAGCATTATTTTTATAAATTATATTGTCTTTTTTATTTATATTACTCATTCCTAAAATACCATATGTTGCATAGCTGTTTCTGACATTAACAAGTATAAATTCAGAATCTGATACATTAATTTCATAAGAATCATTTGATTCTAAAATTTGTTCTAATTTTTCTGATATATGCTGTTCTATAGTAGTTAATAATTTATTATCACATGAAATTAATTTATTAACATTATTTGTAATGTCAAAGTAAAATATTGTTTCGACCTTTGTAATTCTTTTTATATGTTCAAAAGAAATCTTTATAATGCCTTCCTTATTACCTTGATTAGTTAAAATATTTACAGATTGATACAATTCCTTAATATGATCTATTGATTCAAGCAATATACTATTAGTTTTTTCTAATTGCTTATTTATTTCTTCAAGCTTTATACTTTCAGCTTTATTTCTTTTAATAGACAATGACAGAACTTGTATTGCAGCAATTATCATTATAAAGCTTAATAATAAATTTAATTCTTCCTTAAATGAATTGATAATATTAATGTTATTATTTGTAAAATAATTGTTAATTATTCCATAACATAGCAAATATACTAAAAAATTTATCCACCCATATCTTATTTTTAGAAATGTAAAACTTATTAAAATTGTATTTAAGCTATACCAAATAAATGGACTTTTAATGCCGCCTGATGGTATAAGCAACAAGGTATTTCCAATAACCTCTATAAAAAGCAGCAACTTAATGTTATTAATAGATTTTTCGTATGTTGGATATAAATATGAAAGTATTAAGGATGATACCAGCAAACATAGTATTATTAATAATTTTTTTTGAAAAATATGTTCTGAATTATTTAATATATAAAAGAAAGAAGTAATAAATAATGATATAAATCTATATGTTGCCAATATCCTTGATTCATCTGATTTATCATTAAAAAAAGCTCCCACTTTTTTTAAATATATTAAACTCAAAATATTCACCCCAGTTTTTTATCTGATAGTAAAATTTTCAATTAAATAAAAAACCCAATATATTTAATATATCAGGCCGGTTGCGCCACTGACTCATCATGTGTAAGGCGCCCATACAAGAAAACACATGAATCATTGTCCACCTTATTATTTATTATAATAATTGCAATAATAGTAAATTGTCGAATAATGCTTTTATATGTGTTTATTTTTAAAATTGAATATATAAGAGGAATATCATTTTATATTAATGACAAATGTTATCGAATAAATAAGAATAAATAATTATTTTGTCTAATAAATATGTCAATGTAATATTATCGGATTTTAGTATTAATAAAAAATAGCTGTTGTTAGCAGCTATTTTTATGAGATTCTTCACCTGCGGTTCAGAATGGCAATTCGTGTGATTCCTCATCTTTGGTTAGGAATGACAATTTTTAATTAAACTTTAATAGGTTTAAGCCTATTTCCTCATTGAATTTTCGTTCGACCACACCGTCAATTATATGTATAAACAACTCACAGGTCGCACTTACGATAGCCGAATTCAAATGTCCTCCACGCACCTTGTAGTCTCTGTCACCCACACTCATATGCAGGTGATTGTACAGTTGACCGTCCTTTGTTGTAATGCTTCCTGTCAACGAAACTATTTCAAAATCTCCTGTATATTTTTCTGAATGATATTTTTTTTCTTTGGTATCAAATAAACCGATCTCTATCTCATTTACTGCTCCAAGTGCATTGACATTGGCAAGCTTTATGTTCTCGTTCTTGCATATTTCCATTATCTTAGAAATTATTTCTTCACCTTTATCAATTCTTGCCATTATTGTGTTGTTAAATCTTTTGTATTCCATAATGCCCTCACTTATTTTTTTCTGACTATTTCAATCCAATACCCATCAGGGTCTGTTATAAAATATATACCCATTGATTCATTGATAAATTCTATACAGCCCATTTCCTGGTGCTTTTTAAAGGCTTCTTCGTAATTATCAACGGCCATGGCAAGATGGAATTCTTGTTCTCCCAGGTCGTAGGGTTCGGTTCTATCCTTCAACCATGTGATCTCCAGTGTAAAATCAGTTTCTTCATCTCCCAAGAAAACCAAAATAAAACTGCCGTCAGACGCTTCTTTTCTTTTTGTTTCTGTCAGGCCTAATGCTTCTTTATAAAAGTTCATGCTTTTATTTAAATCTAAAACATTAAAATTAAAATGATTGTATGTAAATTTCATAGTTACCTCCTATAAATTTTTTAGAAGAGAAGAACCTCTGTTTATCCAGGTATAGAGATTACGCAGTCTCATTCACCAATTTATTTGCTCCTACGTCGCATAAATTGGGAATTCGTTGCGAATGACCTACCGCTATTTTTCAGAAAAAAGACTCTGAAAAATAGGGTTAGGGCATCTTTCACCTTTGGTTCAGAATGACGAAAATGCGTTATTTTTACTGTGTTTATGGTTCAATATTTTTTATTGAATATTTTCTGTATTGTTTGTTTGAGCATCTGTTGTTTCAGTACCCGTATTTTCCGGTACTATATTTATCAACAAATTCAATTGATTTAATGTATCCTCAAGCTCTTCCAAGCTTTCTCCATATGCAGCCCAATCACCTCTTTGCTGAGCTTCTGTCGCTTCTTTGAATGCATTGTTTGCCTGCTCTATTAAATCATTTATATTTGTGTTGTCATATTCTTCTTCAACCGGTTCTTCAGGTACTGTGTAAATTCCAAAAATTCTTTCGATTGCCTTTTCCAGGGTAGTTTCCATTACTATTCTGTCTGCAAAAGATACAACAACCATTTTCATTTCAGGGAAGTTGCTTTCAGTATCAGACTTCAGATATATTGGTTCTACATAAAGCAATGATTCTTCAATTGGAACAACCAGTGTATTTCCTCTCAGAACTGTTGACCCGACCTGGCTCCACAGGGTTAACTGAGATGAAATTACAGTATCCTGGTCAATTTTTGTTTCTATCATATTCGGACCCGGTATTGTCTTTGTTTTCGGAAATTCATATAATACCAGTTCTCCGTAATTTTCTCCGTCATTTCTCGCAGTTAAAAGAGCAATCATATTGTCCTTGTTTTGAGGCGTATATTGAGTTGTCAAAAGGAACTCAACATTTTCTTCTTCCGGAAGCTTAAACATTACATAGCTTGAACCAACAGGCTCTTCACCATTATTCATATATTTTTCATTTGCTATATCCCAATAGTCTTCTCTTCCGAAGAATACTGTCGGATTTTCTATATGATACAATCTATACATATCTGACTGTACATCAAAATAAACTTGTGAATATCTGATATGCTGTCTTAATCCTTCCGGCATACTGCTCATAGGTTTAAATAAATCAGTAAATATTCTATTGTATGTATTTATAACAGGGTCTTTTTCATCTGATATATAAAAATCGGTTGAGCCATCATAGGCATCTATGACAACCTTGACAGAATTTCTTATATAATTCACATTCCAGCCTTCTACAAATTTGTCTGTCGGCTGTGAATACGGAAATCTGTCGCTTACCGTAAATCCCTCTATTATCCAGTAGAGCTTTCCGTCTTCCTGATTAACTACAATATAAGCATCTGAATCAAAGTACATAAATGGCGCTATTTTATAAACTCTTTCCATTATGTTTCTGTTTATCAATATTTTACTGTCAGAATTAATATTGTTGGAAATAAACATCCTATAGCTTCCCTCTCTTAGGCTGAAAAGCAGCTTGTTTACAAAGGAAAGCTTAATTCCGGCTTCTCCTTCATAAAATGTTTCCGCATTATCAGAACCGGACGGATAATCAAATTCCTTTTCATCTGTATTGACAATTATGTAATCATTGGTTTTTTCACCATAGTATATTTCAGGTCTGGTAATATTAAAATCTGTTGTTGTAGTCGGAGGAATGTTTTTAACAAGCATTTCCGGCTGACCCTGTGCTGTAACCTCATTAACCTGAGATAATGTAATTCCGTAACCGTGAGTATATTTCAGATACTGGTTTACCCAGGTTCTTGCCTGCTCATTTAAACGGCTTTGATCAAGTTCCCTGGCAGATAAAAATACCTGCTTGTAATCACCGTCTATTATATAGCGGTCAACATCCACATCATTGAACACATAGTATGGTCTGATGCCCTGCAGCTGGTTATAAACCTGTATAAGAGGCTCCTGGTCATTTATTTTTATATTATCTATAACCTCTTGGTTGTTATTTATATCCTCGATTTTCAAATCGTTATTTGCAGGAAAATCAATTTGTATAACATCATCAAGCCCATATGCGTTTTGTGTACTTTTTATGCTGTACTCCATATACTTTGTTTCTTTTGAAAGCTGGTCGGGCTCAACCACAAATTTCTCAACTATTCCTGCTAATCCGGTTCCGGCAATAGATATAATTATCAACAAAGCCGGTACTGACAGAGCAAATTTTAAATTTCTTTTTCTTGCTCCCATGAAAAATGTAACAGCTGCAACAACACATCCAACTGCAAGTACTCTGTACAGATTTAATGTAATATTTATATCTGTATATCCTGCACCAAAGACTCTTCCCAATTGTGAATATAAAAGATGATAGCATCTTAACGCAAACCTTATTCCTAAAAATATAAATACAAATATTCCTAAGAAAGACAGCTCATTTATTATCTTAGATGCAAATTTCTTATTTAAAACAATACTTAAATCAAATTGACGCGGATTATATCTCATTTCTTCAAAATGCTGTGATACATTTTTTATGCTGTCTTTTAATGCAAGATAGGCATAAAACAACACCGTCACAATAATCAGCAAAAATAAAATATTAATTACAAAATCAACTGCTGTGTTAATTAACGGCAGTTTAAAAATATAAAAGCTTATGTCATTGTTAAAAATAGGGTCACTAAAACCAAATGTACCGCTATTAATAAATTGAAGAATTTCAAACCACATGCCGGATACTATGTTTACAGTATATAAAAAACTAACTGCTGCAGAAACTAATTTTATCCACATATTAAATCTTTTTTTATTCTTTGTATCCACAACCTCAGATTCAAGATCATATTTCTTTTTTAGCTTTTTAATAAATAAATACAATAAAATAAAAAGTACAATAAACACAGGAACACCAATTATAATTTGAGCCTTTATCTTAGTCAGAAATGTCTCTGTGTACCCAACTTCATTAAACCACGAATAGTCTGTTAAAAATCTAATTGCTCCACCAAATGAATTAATTACCAGAAATAATATAATAATTAACCCTATAGTAAAAAATCTACCTTTACTTTTCATAATACCTCCTCAGAATTATTAAGTGTTAATCAAATTAAATAAATTAATATTATAAACTGTCATAGTGAGTAATGGCTAAAAATACCATTTTTAAAAAAGGATTCTTAAACTTTATTTCAGAATGACAAGCTAGAAATTTTTTATGATATATTTTTTATAATAACAGGTTTATTTGTGACGTATATCAATTTATCATTTATTGAATTCAATTCTTAATTTTTCCAAAGATTTTTTTTCTATTCTTGATACAGTCATTTGTGAAATATTAAGCTCTTTTGCTATTTCGCTTTGTGTTTTATTAGAATAAAATCTTTTAATTATTATTTTTCTTTCAAGCTCATTTAATTTGTCCATGGATTTTTGTATAAAATCTTCATTTTCTATTTTTATGAAATGTGCGTCATCTTGACCAACAACATCCATTAACGACATATCACTATCATCACCGCTTGAATCAAATTTTTCATCCAAGGATTGTGAATTAAACATTTTACCGGCTTCAAATGCTTCCAGAACTTCTTCTTCTGTAGCATTTATATATTGCGCAATTTCCTTAATAGTAGGTGCTCGATTCAACTGAATATTCAAGATATTATTTACATCATTAACCTTTTTGGATATTTCCTGAATTTTACGGGGTACCTTAATGGCCCAGCCTTTATCCCTGAAATATTTTTTTATTTCACCTAGAATAGTAGGTGTGGCAAAAGACGTGAATTCAAAACCTTTAGTAATATCAAATCTATCAATTGCATAAATTAACCCCATGCAAGCTATTTGAAAAATATCTTCATGTTCAATGCCTTTATTTATATATTTTCTGGATATGATTTCTGCCATGTACTTGTACTTATCAAAAATTTGATTTCTTATTTCAATATCTTTTGATAGTTTATATTGCAAAAATAAGTCCTGATTTTTTATTGTCTTGGAATTTCGGATTACTTCGCTCATATATTCAACGCCTATTCAAAATTATTTATACTCTTTTCAAATATTATTTTTTTGTTTTTCAAATCAAAATTATAATTGTCTGCCAGGCTCTCAATAATCATTATGCACATTTCACTGTTTGTTTTGTTGTCGCTTGAAATTTCGCCCGAATTTAAATCATTAATTTCTACAGATAAATTTTTTTCATTCATTTCATATTTTATATCAAATGGTTCACTGCAATTTTTTATATTATTTATGAAAAATGTACAGGCTTCAGAAATAATAACCTTTATATCTTCTATTTCATCCACATTAAAACCTTTTAAATTTGATAAAGCAGAAGTAGTCAGCCTTATAGTACTCATGTATTCTGATTTTTTAGGAATCATTAAATTAATTTTTTCCATTATATCACCCTTGAATATTAAATACTTTGTTTAATCCGGTTATATCAAACAGCTTATAAATATTTGGTTTTAGATTTAATATCTTAATTTTTAAATTTTTTTCCTGAAGCTTTTTATAAATGCTCATAATCACTCCAAGACCGGTAGAATCAATATAATCAAGCTTTTCACCATTAATGATTATATCCTGTTTTTTTACTTCGATAAGTTCAAAAACCTTATCCTTCAATTCAGGAGAAGTATATATATCTACCTCTCCTATAGGTTTTATTTCTAAAGCATTTTCTAAAGTATTGTATTTTATTTCCAATGACATAGTAAAACCTCCATTATTCTTCTTCGTCCAGTACTATATCTTCCTCTGTAAATATTTTTGCAATTGAAGCAACCCTATCATCATCATTTAATCTCATAGCAATAACGCCCTGGGTATCTCTGCCCATTATAGATATTCCGGTTGCATGCATCCTTATAATTACACCATTTGTACTTAGAAGCATGATATCATCTTCTTTTTCAACAATTAACGACCCAACTATAGGACCTGTTTTTTCATTTACATTATGTGCCTTCATACCCTTGCCGCCTCTGTTCTGACATCTGTATTCCTGAGACAAGGTTATTTTACCGTAACCATTTTCTGTTACAGTCAATATATATTTATTTTCATCTCCCATATTAATAATGCACATAGAAACAAGTTCATCATCATCAGCTATAGTTATTGCTTTAACTCCCATTGTGTTTCTGCCTGTTTCTCTTACATCATTTTCATTAAATCTTATTCCTTTGCCATGTTTGGTAACAATGAAAATATCCTTTGTTCCATCAGTCTTGCTTACTCCGATAAGCTCGTCATCATCAGCTATTTTTATAGCAACAAGACCTGTTTTTCTTAATGTATCAAATTCACTTAGCTTTGTTTTCTTAATAATTCCTTTTTTCGTTACAAACGTTAAGTATTCATCATCATTAAATTCTCTTAGCGGGATTACTGATCTGATTTTTTCATTTGTATCAATGTTTATTAAATTAATAGCAGCTGTTCCCTTTGCCTGACGTCTTGCTTCAGGAACCTCATAAGCTTTAATTCTATACATTTTTCCTTTATTTGTAACAAACAACAAATTATCATGAGTAGAAGTTATAAATAGGTCTTTTACAAAATCTTCTTCTCTCGTTGTCAGTGCAGTTATTCCCTTACCTCCTCTATTTTGTGCTTTGTAGGTATCTTCCGGCAATCTTTTGATATATCCGAAATTTGTAAGGGTAATTGCAACATTTTCTTCTTCTATTAAATCTTCTACAGTAATTTCACCTTCATCAGCAGTAATTTCAGTTTTTCTTTCGTCATAGAAATTATTTTTCACTTCTTTTAATTCAGTTTTTATAATTTCATCAACCAAGTGCTGATTTGCAAGTATTTCTTTAAATTTAGATATCAAAGCCATCAATTCATTGTATTCTGCATCTAATTTTTCTCTCTCCAGACCTTGCAAACGTCTAAGTCTCATATCTACGATTGCTCTTGCCTGTATCTCTGATAAATTAAACCTTTCCATCAATTTTATTTCTGCATCATCATAAGATGCTCTTATAATTCTGATTACCTCATCAATGTTGTCTATGGCTATTCTTAAGCCTTCAACTATATGAGCTCTGGCCTCAGCCTTATCTAAATCATACTGTGTTCTTCTTATTATAATCTCTCTTTGATGCAATACATAATAATGAATCATATCTCTCAATGTTAAAACCTTTGGTTCATTATTAACTAATGCAATCATTATAATGCTGAAATTATCCTGAAGCTGAGTATGCTTGTATAAATTGTTAAGAACTATATTAGGATTATAATCTCTTTTGATTTCAATGACAATTCTCATACCGCTTCTGTCACTTTCATCTCTTAAATCAGAAATTCCGTCAATCCTCTTATCTTTTACAAGCTCAGCTATTTTTTCGATAACTCTTGCTTTATTAACCATGTAAGGAATTTCTGATACTATAATTCTGCTTTTATTATTTTTTATTTCTTCTATTTCAACTCTTGATTTAACCTTTACAAAACCTCTTCCGGTCATATAGGCATTTTTTATATTATCTTTTCCTTCAATTATTGCACCTGTGGGAAAATCAGGTCCTTTTATGTATTTCATCAATCCTTGCACATCAATTTCCGGATTGTCTAAATATGCAATTACACCATTGATAACCTCTCCAATATTGTGTGGAGGAATTGAACTTGCCATCCCGACTGCAATACCTTGTGAACCGTTGACTAACAGATTCGGAAAACGGCTTGGCAGTACAACGGGCTCTTTTAAAGTTTCATCAAAGTTAGGTCTGAAATCAACTGTATCTTTATTGAAATCTCTTAACAGCTCCATTGCCATTTTTGACATGCGTGCTTCAGTATAACGCATCGCTGCAGCCTGGTCACCGTCAACAGAACCAAAATTACCGTGTCCGTCTATTAATGGATAACGCATTGAGAAGCTCTGAGCTAATCTAACCATGGCATCATATACTGCGGTATCTCCGTGAGGATGATACTTACCAAGAACATCTCCGACAATACGGGCACTTTTTTTATGTGGTTTGTCAGGTGAAAGACCAAGGTCACTTGCAGAATATAATATTCTTCTGTGAACCGGCTTTAATCCGTCTCTAACATCCGGGAGAGCTCTTGAGACTATTACTGTCATTGCATATTCAAGATAGGATTTTCTCATTTCATCTGTAATATTGGTCTCTATAATTTTACTTTTATTTTCATTTTCACTCATCTATATCCACCTATATATCTAAATTCTTTACATATCGTGCATTTTCTTCAATAAATTC
This sequence comes from Bacillota bacterium, assembly GCA_023453025.1. Lineage (GTDB taxonomy): Bacteria > Bacillota > Clostridia > Tissierellales > Sedimentibacteraceae > Sedimentibacter. The sequence continues at coordinate 121,187 of JAEXUD010000061.1, read as the reverse complement.
TCTGCGGGGAGCAACCTTATCTCCCATAAGGATATTGAATGTCTCGTCTGCTGACATTGCATCATCCTCATTAACTCTTAAAAGAATTCTGTCTGCAGGATTCATTGTTGTATCCCAAAGCTGTGCCGGGTCCATTTCACCAAGACCTTTGTATCTTTGTATTTCTACTTTATTGTCTCTTCCTATTTCCTCCAAAACTTTATTTAATTCTGCATCACTATAAACATATTTTTCAAATTTACCTTTTTTTACTCTGTACAACGGAGGCTGCGCAGCATAGACGTGACCGTCCAAAATTAATTCCTTCATGTATCTGTAGAAAAAGGTTAGCAATAGTGTTCTAATATGTGCTCCGTCAACATCTGCATCTGTCATTATTATTATTTTGTCATATCTTAATTTTGATATGTCAAAATCTTCACCAATACCGGTACCAAATGCAGTAATCATATTTTTTATTTCTTCTGAATTAAGAATTTTATCTATTCTTGATTTTTCAACATTTAATATTTTTCCTCTCAACGGAAGTATTGCTTGGAATCTTCTGTCTCTTCCTTCCTTAGCCGAACCGCCTGCAGAGTTACCTTCTACTATGCAGATTTCACATAATTTAGGATCCTTTTCTGAGCAGTCTGCCAATTTACCTGGAAGTGCCATACTATCCAATGCACCTTTTCTTCGTGCCAAATCTCTTGCTTTTCTGGCTGCTTCTCTTGCTCTGGCTGATCTTAATGATTTTTCTACAACTAATTTCGCAGTTTTTGGGTTTTCTTCACAATAAACACTTAATGCTTCACCTGTAATACTGTCTACAATGCCTCTTACCTCGCTGTTTCCAAGCTTAGTCTTTGTCTGACCTTCGAACTGAGGATTAGGTATTTTAATAGATAATACAGCTGTAATACCTTCCCTTATGTCTTCTCCTGTTATAGCAACATCATTATCTTTCAATAAACCGCATTTTTTTGCATAATCATTAATAACACGTGTAAGAGAAGTTTTAAATCCAACAAGATGTGTTCCTCCCTCTATTGTGTTAATATTATTTACAAAAGAAAATATATTTTCACTGTAAGAATCTGTATATTGTAATGATAATTCAACTATAACTTTATCTTTTTTTCCTTCAGTATAGATAATATCATCATGAAGCTTATCTTTTTTACTGTTTAAATACTGAACAAACTCCTTAATTCCACCTTCATAGTGAAATTCATCTTTGATGTTGTTTCTCTTATCTTCTAATGTTATTTTTATGCCTCTGTTTAAAAATGCCAGTTCTCTCATACGATGCTTTAAAGTAGTATAATTGAAATCTATTGTTTCAAATATAGTTGTATCAGGCATAAATGTTATGGTCGTACCTGTGTCATCAGTGTCAGAGATATATTCAACCTCAGTCTTTGTAATCCCTCTTTCAAATTTCTGTCTGTATCTCTTGCCGTTCCAGTTAACTTCTGCTATTAAATAGTCAGACAATGCATTAACACATGAGACACCAACACCGTGAAGTCCGCCTGAAACCTTGTATGCGTCATTGTCAAATTTTCCCCCTGCATGCAGCACCGTCAATACTGTTTCTAATGTTGATTTTCCTGTTTTTTTGTTTTTCTCTATTGGAATACCTCTGCCGTTATCTACAACAACAATTGAATTATCCTCATTTATAGTTACGTTAATCGTATCACAAACTCCTGCCAACGCTTCATCTATGCTGTTGTCTACAACTTCATATACTAATTGATGTAATCCTCTTTCTCCGGTAGAGCCTATATACATACCCGGTCTTTTTCTTACAGGTTCAAGACCTTCCAGCACTTGTATCTGCTCCGCTCCATAATGGATATTATTTTTATCAGTCATTTGTATCTCCTCTAATTTGTAATGTTCCCAATTTTTCCTTCGTTTATATAAAATTTTTTCTTATTGTTATTTTTTGTCATAACATTTAAATCATGATCATCTGTAGTTGTAATAAATGTTTGAATTCCTTTTATATAATTAATTAAAAATCCTTTTCTTTTGTTATCAAGCTCAGATAAGACATCATCCAACAGCAAAATAGGATATTCATTCATCTCTTCTTTTATAATTTCAATTTCAGCAAGTTTGATTGCCAATATTGCCGAACGCTGCTGCCCCTGTGATCCGAAATATTTGCATTCCTTGTCATTAATTTTTATCAAAATATCATCCTTATGAGGACCGTACATTGTTGTTTTATTCTGTATTTCCTGATTTAAATTAGCATATAATTTATCATAAAAATGTTTTTTAATGTCATCCTTGTCCATATTGTCAATATTGCCTGCATTACATAAATAACTTAATCCAAATTTTTCTTTGTTGCCAGATATGTCTGCATAAATATCCACTGCATATTTTTTCAAGTTATTGATGTAATCCTGTCTGTAAAGCATAATATCTGTTCCAATATTAACCAGATAATCATTCCAAATATTAATAATATCCTTATTTTCTGACTTTGTACAGTAATTTTTTAAAATTATATTTCTTTCTGAACATATTTTTTTATATTTATTAAGCAAATATTTATATTTTGGCTTAATTTGAGAAATATCAATATTTATAAATTTACGTCTTTCAATCGGACTTCCCTTTATTATTTTCATATCATCTGGTGTAAAAATAACATTGTTTAGAACACCTATCATTTCAGATGTTTTATCTAATTTAACACCATTTATGTGCACTGTTTTTTTCTTGTTTTTTTCAAGCTGCAGAACAATTTTTGTTTTATAATTATTTTTAATCAGATTAACCTCTATGAGACTTTTACTTTCGTGAAAATTAATCAGTTCATTTTCACTGTTAAGTCTGAAGGTCCTTCCAATTGATGTTAAATAAATTGATTCCATGAGATTTGTTTTTCCTTGACCATTGTCTCCAACAAAAATATTTAAAGAATCATTTAATTCAACTTCTGCTTCCTTGAAATTTCTATAGTTATTTATTTTTAAACTATTTACAATCATTTTTCCTCTATTGAAATGATATACTTTTCATTTTCGAATTCAACAATATCTTTATCTCTTAGTTTTTTGCCCCTTTGCAAACAAACCTCGCCATTTACCTTAACCAATCCATCAATTATTACATTTTTAGCCATCCCACCGCCTTCAACTGCATTTGCAAATTTTAATAATTGATCAAGCTTGATAAATTCTGTGCTAATTTGAATTTTTTCCATTTTTACCTCTTTTTATTTGACTTCTTAGCTGACTCTTACAGGTAGTACCATATAAATATAATCCGAATTTCCTTCTTCAAGCATAAAGCACGGATTATTTTTCCCTATTAAGTTCAATATTATTTTTTCATTATCAATAACTTTTAAGAAATCTAATAAATATTTTGAATTAAAACCTATTTTTAAATCTTCTCCATTTTTTTCAATAGGTATATTTTCTTCAACATTACCATATTCAGAAGCAGAATTAATCTGCATGTTACTATCCTTGATATCTAAAATAATTAAATTATTTTTATCTTCCCTGGCAAGGAGTGAAGCTCTTTCAATGCTTTCTCTTATATCTGTGGATTCAGTTTTTACAGTTGAAATAAAATTGTCTTTTATTATTCCTTCATAATCAATAAATTTTCCATCCAGTAAATTAGAAATAATAATTGTATTTTCATGCTTAATTGATATATGACTTTCTGATATTACTATTTTAGTGTTTTCTTTAGGATTTTCTTTATTTTCCTTATTGTCATCTATTATTCTTAATATTTCAAGCAATGTCTTTGATGGAACAACAACTGAAACCTCTCCGATGTAATCAATAGGTTCCTTTTTAACAGCCATCCTGTAGCCGTCTAAAGCTACAAATGTGCAGATATTATTTTTTATTTCTATGAGACATCCGGTAAAAATAGGCTTTATATTTTCCTGTGCTGCAGCAAAATAAGTATATTTTATCAGGTTTTTTAATGATTCTGCTTTAATAGTAAAAGAATCACCTTCATTATCAAAGGTATTGTCAGGATATTCTGCAGCTGAATTACCTAGTATATTTATTTCTGAATTTAAGCATTTTATTTCCATATTGTTGTTTTCTTTAGTTAATATTTGTACATAGGAATTAGATGGCAGCTTTCTTACAAAGTCTCCAATTAATTTAGAATGAACAACAATAGATCCTTCTTCTTCTATTTCGCAGGGAGAATATGTTTTTATTCCCAAATCCAAATCTGTTGCGGTTAATATCAGCATATTATTTTTAGCTTCAACTAAAATACCTGATAATATAGGTAGTGGTGTTCTTGATGATACTGCCTTCTGTACAATATTAATACTTTTATTAAGTTCATTTTGGCTTATTCTGATTTTCATTTTTTACTCCTTTTGAGATAAGATAGTATAAAATTTTATTTAATACAATTCAAATTAAGGCTAGAAAATATTTATTTAAATAACATATTCTGCAATAGAAACATATCATTAAATTTAAAATAATAATATAACGCTTGGTTAAATGTGCACAGCTAAGAGCTGTTAAAGGTCTAATAGAAATATATAAAATAATTAATAGTAATATTAGTAGAGTGTGTTAATTTGTTGAAAACTTAAAAAAGTATTTAATTTCTAGCTATCTAGAAAAAAATTGACTGTTGATAAACATATAATTTATAAAAAGTTATTGACGTAAAATAATTTTTTATGAACAACTATTCACTTTTTGTAAACAGGATATTCTTAACTATTCAGCATTGAAATTAAATCATCTATATTTTTCTTTATTTCCTGGCTGTTTTCCATATCTTCCTCTACTTTGTTGCAGGCATGAAGAACCGTTGAATGATCTCTGCCTCCAAATTCATCTCCAAGCTTAGGCAGTGAATAATCTGTAAGTTTTCTGGATATAAACATAGCAATTTGTCTTGGATATGCAATATTCTTTGTTTTCTTTTTCGAAACCAAATCATCCAATGATATATTGTAGTAATTTGCAACGACTTCCTTTATATCAGTAAGAGTAATTTTCTTGTTATTAGATATAAGATGCTTCAAAGCTTCTTGCGCAAGTTCAAGATTTACTTCTTTTTTATTAGTTAGAGAAGCATATGCATAAATTCTTATGAGTGCACCTTCAAGTTTTCTTATATTAGATTGTATATTTTGAGCAATGTATGTAATTACATCATCAGGTACGTTATAATTTTCGGCTTCAGCTTTTTTTCTCAAAATTGCGATTCTTGTTTCATAATCAGGCGGCTGTATATCAGCAATAAGTCCCCATTCAAAACGAGAGCGAAGCCTGTCCTCCAATGTTGGTATTTCACTTGGTGGATTATCGCTTGAAACAATTATCTGTTTATTCGCTTCATGAAGTGCATTAAAGGTATGGAAAAATTCTTCCTGAGTACTTTCTTTTCCGGCAATAAATTGAATATCGTCAACAAGGAGTACATCAGCTTTTCTGTAGGTATTTCTGAATTCCTCGTTTTTACCGTCTTTAATTGAATTTATAAGATCATTGGTAAATTTTTCACTTGTTACATAAAGAACATATGCATCAGGATTATTATCAAGTATATAGTGACCGATTGCATGCATTAAGTGAGTTTTTCCCAGACCAACTCCTCCATATAAAAATAGTGGGTTGTATGCAGTTGATGGTGCTTCTGCAACAGCCAGGGATGCTGCATGTGCAAAACGGTTGCTGTTTCCTATTATAAAATTATCAAATTTATATTTAGGATTTAATTTCCTTCCATTATTAATAGCGTCTGATTCTTCACCTGCATTGTTGATGGCATTATTCTTTTTTATCTCTTCTTTGTCTATATTTTCGCCGGGTACAGTAAATATTAATTCAGTATCCTTTTTCAAAACATAATTAAAGGCATTTTTTAAAAAATTGTAATGTCTTTTTTTAAGAGTGTTCTTTAAGAATTCATCCGCTGTTTCCAAGTAAATTGTGTTATTTTTATAAGCAACTATTTTAAGGGGTTTGAACCAAGTGTTAAAGCTGACTTGATTGGTGTCCTCCTTTACTATTTCAAGGACTTCGTTCCATAGTTCTTCAAAGTTCATATTATCCTCCGGTTGTTGATAAAAAAATTAACATTTTGTTAATAAAACATGCTGTTTTTTGTTAAAATATATGATATAAACAATTGTTAATAAAAAATTTAAACAATTGATAAATTTGAATAATCAATATTTTTAATATATTGTTAACAAGTTGTCCATAGATTAATAAAATAAAAAAAGTTATCCACAGACATATATCATAGTATCATTTTTTATCCACAATTTCAATTTTAATTTTAATTATTTTAAAAAATAATTGCAATAATTATGAAAATGTAGTATATTACAATAGCTAATCTAAAATTATATAAGATTGCTTGCATAAAGGTCATAAACATTATTATAATATTTTTCTGTGTTGACATAAGAATTTAAAAATATTATAATTTATAAACATGAAAATTTTAGATATTGATATAGATATCTGTTGTACAAGGAGGTGTTTTTTTAATGAAAAGAACTTATCAGCCAAAAAGAAGACAAAGAAGCAGTGAGCATGGATTTTTAAAAAGAATGAGCACAAAAAATGGTAGAAATGTTTTAAAAAGAAGAAGGGCAAAGGGTAGAAAAAAATTGTCAGCATAAGGCCGCATTTGTGGCCTTTTATTCCAATTGTAAACATACGAATATTAAGGTAAATTAATGATAATAATAAAAAAAAATACAGAATATAAATCAGTTTATAATTGCAATGATTCAATTTCTGATTATAATCTTGTTTTATTTGTGAAAAAAAATAATCTGGGATATAATAGATTTGGTTTCACAACTGCAAAGAAAATAAAAAAAGCAGTATCAAGAAACTTTATAAGAAGAAGACTGAAGGAAATAGTCAGATTAAATGAGTGTACTTTTAAAGAAGGCTATGATTTTGTCATAATGGCCAGAGTTAACGCAACTGAATCCGATTATAAGAGTCTGGAAAAATCGTTTAATAAGTTGATGAAAAGAAAAAATTTATTAAAGGGTGATTTAAATAAGTAAAATATTAATCTTTATTATACAAATTTATCAGAAATTTTCTTCAAGATCTGGAATAAGACATTGCAGATTTTATCCTACATGTTCTCAATACTTTGTGGAAGCGTTACAAAAATATGGTTTCATTAAAGGCTCATATTTAGGTGTTAGAAGAATACTCAGGTGCCATCCATTCAATCCAGGTGGTTATGACCCTTTGAAATAATACGGAGGAATTATGAATTTAGATTTTATAGCAAAACCAATGGGCATGCTTGTTAAATTATTATACAATATGGTATCTGTATTGGATACTAAATATATTTCAGCATATGCAATAGCAATAATATTATCAACAATAATTTTTAAAGCAATTATGCTGCCGTTTACAATCAAGCAATCAAAATCAATGAAAAAAATGCAGGAATTAAATCCTAAAATAAAAGAGCTTCAGGAAAAATACGGAAAAGATCCCCAGACACTTCAAAGAAAACAAATGGAATTGTACAAGGAAGCAAATTACAGTCCATTTGCGGGATGTCTGCCTATGCTTATTCAATTTCCAATACTTATTTCATTTTTTTACGTAATAAGAGATCCGGTACAATTTGTTTTTCAAGATCAAGCATTTTTTGATTCAATAAATAAATCTTTTTTATGGATAAAGGATTTAGGATTTACGGAAAATCATATATTTGTTTTAGAGGATGTGGCTAAGGGTGTCAGTGAGAGCTTAGTAAATATGGTAAACGGTCTTTCCATGGGAGGCGTGTCACTTCCGTTCATTGGTGCAGCAATTCCGATTCTGGCAGCAGCTTCAGCACTTACAACATATTTAACTACAAAAATGACATCAGCTTCTCAGCCATCCGTGAATGAACAACAACAGGCAACTCAAAAATCAATGAACATGATGATGCCTGTTATGATATTCGTATTTGGTATTCAGTTTCCTGCAGGATTAGGCTTGTATTGGGTTATATCAAATATATTCCAGTTAGTACAACAGTATGTTGTTATGAATTCGTCCAAAAATCCTAAGGAGGAATTAAAATAGATGAAAAATGTAACTATAGAAAGGGCTACTGTCGATGAAGCTGTGAAAGCAGCGTTAGAAGAACTCGGAGCTGAAAAGGAAGAAGTGGCCGTTGAAGTAATAAGTGAACCATCAAAGGGTCTGTTTGGTTTGATTGGAAGTAAAAATGCAAAAGTTAAAGTAACAGTTACTAAAGGACCGGAAGAAAGAACCAAGCAATTTTTTGAAATTTTGCTTAAGAAGATGGATATTGAAGCGGAATATGAAGTAGATTTTTCAGACAATGTATTAAAAGTTGATATAGTCAAAATCAACGAAGACGACAAAGGAATAATGATAGGAAAAAGAGGAAAAAATTTAGATGAAATTCAATTTCTTTTAAACTTAATCGTAAACAGAGGAAGACAAAACTATGTAAGAGTTATTTTCAATGTTGAAGATTATAGGGCAAAAAGAGAAGAAACGTTAAAGAAGCTGGCAAATAAAATGGCTGACAAATGCAGATATTACAAGCACAAGGTAAGACTTGAGCCAATGAATCCTTATGAAAGAAGAATAATACATTCTACTTTACAGGATTATGAAGATATCATAACCTATTCCGAAGGTGACGAGCCTTACAGAAAAGTTGTAATTGACTTAAAATAAGAAGTAATTTAGTAACCCGGACGCTCCGGGTTATATTTCTTTTATATTGTTATGTACATTTAATGTGAAATAATGTAAAATATATAATTAGAAAGATATGGTGATTTAATGAGTACTGATACAATAGCTGCAATTGCTACATTTCTGGGTAATGCAGGTATTAATATAGTAAGAATTAGCGGAGATAATGCTTTAAATATTGCAGAACAAATATTTAAAAATAAAAATAAAGAAATAAATTTGAGGCCAAGGTATCTTCATTATGGGTACATTGTGGATAATGACAATAAAATAATTGACGAAGTGTTGATATCCTACATGAAAGGTCCTAATACGTATACAAGAGAAGATATTATAGAAATAAATTGTCATGGCGGAATTATTTCTGCAAAAAAAATATTGGAAGCAATCTTAAATTATGAATGCAGGATTGCTGAACCAGGAGAATTTACAAAAAGGGCATTTCTTAATGGAAGGATAGACCTTACCCAGGCAGAAGCAGTTATTGACATCATTAATTCTAAAACTGAATCAAGTCATAAAGTTTCTGTTAATCATTTAGAAGGAAGATTGTCAAAGGAAATCAACGAAATTATAAGCTGGATTATGGAGCTTCTTGCAAATATTGAGGTTAATATTGATTTTCCGGAATATGATGAAGATGAAATAACAATAAGCAAGGTAAAAGAGCTCAGTGAAAATTTAATATATAAATTAGACAGATTGATAAAGACTGCAGATACCGGAAAGATATTCAAGGAAGGAATTAAGACTGTAATTTTAGGAAAGCCGAATGTAGGTAAATCCTCACTCATGAATTTTCTGTTAAATGAAAACCGTGCCATAGTTACAGAGATTCCTGGAACTACAAGAGATACTATTGAAGAGTACGTGAACATCAAAGGAGTTCCGCTAAGAATTATTGATACGGCAGGAATAAGGGATACAGAAGACAAGGTAGAAAAAATCGGAGTTGAAAAGGCTCTTCAAAAGGTTGATGAAGCCGATTTGGTTATTATGATTTTTGATTCATCAAGAGAGCTGGAAAATGAAGATGAAAAAATACTTAAATTTCTTGAAAATAAAAAGGTTATTTATATAAAAAATAAAACAGATCTGAAAAACAAGCTTGATTTAAGTAAGTATGAAGATATTGCAAAAAAAATAATAAATATTTCAGTGCTGAAAAATCAAGGATTGGATGAAATAATAGAAAAAATAAGCGAGATGTTTTTCGAAGGAAATATAAATGTAAGTGATGAATTGATTATTAACAATTTAAGGCATAAAACCCTTCTCATAAATGCAAGAAGCAGCCTTGAAGAGGTTTTAAACTCAATTGATATGGGAATGACCATAGATTTTATTGAAATTGATCTTAAAAAATCTATGGAATATTTAGGTTTGATTGTTGGCAGGACAGTGAGTGATGATTTAATGGACAAAATATTCAATGAATTTTGCATAGGAAAGTAAAGAGGAACAAGATGGAAGAAAGAGTAAGAGATTTTCTTGCTGAAAGCGTAGATGTGGTTGTTATTGGAGCAGGGCATGCAGGATGTGAAGCATCCTTGGCAAGTGCACGCCTTGGAAAAAAGACAATTGTGCTTACAATGAGCCTTGATTCAATAGCAATGATGCCCTGCAACCCCAATATAGGAGGAACTGCAAAGGGTCACTTGGTCAGGGAAATAGATGCGCTTGGCGGAGAAATGGCTTTAAATATAGATAAAACTATGATACAATGTAAGATGCTTAATCGTTCTAAAGGACCGGCAGTACATTCCTTGAGAGCTCAGGCGGATAAAAGAAAATATCATACTGAAATGAAAAGGGTTTTAGAGGATCAGGAAAATCTTAAAATAATTCAGTCCGAAGTTACCAGACTTGAAATAAAAGAAGATAAAAGCTTCAATGTATATACAAAGCTTGGAGCATATTACAATGCAAAAGCTGTAATTGCAACTACCGGAACCTACCTAAAAGGAAAGATATATATAGGAGAATTAAATTATCCCTCCGGACCTGATGGATTAGCACCTGCAAATGAGTTGTCTGAGTCACTTATGAATTTAGGCGTACAGCTTAGAAAATTTAAAACCGGAACACCTGCCAGAATTCATTCCGATTCAATAAATTATGAAGTAATGGAAGCACAGGCAGGTGATGATGAAATAATTCCGTTTTCATTTATGACTAAAAAAGTTGATATAGAACAGGTTCCGTGCTATATAACATATACAACTGAAAAAACTCATCAAATTATCAGAGAAAATTTAAACAGGTCTCCTTTGTATGAAGGAGTTATAAAAAGTATAGGACCCAGGTATTGCCCCTCAATTGAGGATAAGGTAGTAAAATTTTCGGATAAGGAAAGGCATCAGCTTTTTGTTGAACCAGAAGGTCTGGATACAAAAGAAATGTATATCCAGGGAATGAGCTCTTCATTGCCATATGAGGTTCAAATACCAATGTACAGAACAATGATCGGTCTGGAGAACTGCCAGATAATGAGACCTGCGTACGCCATAGAATATGACTGCATTGATCCGATACAGCTTAAGTTAAGTTTGGAATTAATAAGCATAAAGAACTTATTTTTTGCAGGTCAGGTAAATGGCAGTTCAGGCTATGAAGAGGCTGCTGCTCAGGGACTGATTGCCGGAATAAATGCAGCAATGAGCCTGGAAAACAGAGAACCTCTTATTTTGGATCGTTCAGAGGCATATATAGGAGTGTTAATAGATGATCTTGTAACTAAGGGAACAAATGAACCCTATCGTATGATGACATCCAGGGCAGAGTACAGACTTTTATTAAGGCAGGACAATGCAGATGAAAGACTTACAGAAAAAGGCTACGAAATAGGTCTTGTTACGGAAGAAAGATATATAAACTATAAAAATAAAAAACAAAAAATTGAAAATGAAATAGAAAGACTAAAAAATATTAAAATAACTCCGAAATCTGAAGTTAATGATATTTTAGAAAGCATAGGAAGTGTTCCGCTTAAAATGCCTTTGAGCCTTTATGAACTTTTAAAAAGGGTGGAGCTTAATTATAATAATACGCTGGCATTAGACGAAGCCAGAGAGCCTTTGGAGAAGGAAATCAGGGATTATGTTGAAACTATAATAAAATATGAAGGCTATATTGCAAAGCAAATAAACCAAGTTGAACAGTTTAAAAAACTGGAAAATAAAAAAATTCCAAAAGACATTGATTATAACAATGTTGGCAGCTTAAGACTGGAAGCAAGACAAAAGCTTAATAAAATAAGACCTGATTCTATAGGTCAGGCGTCGCGAATATCAGGAGTATCACCTTCAGATATAAATGTGATTTTAATTTATTTGATGACATATAATAATAATTCTAAAGAATAAAATAATGAGGTGCTGCACTATGAGATTTTTCGCTGACCTCTTGTATAAATCAATTATAGGAGATTACCTTGATAAAAACATTGGAAGATGGATTTAAACAATTAAATATTCCTTACAGCAGTGGTGTTGATAACAAATTTATTAAGTATCGAGATTTATTGAAGGAATGGAATCAAAAAATTAACATAACATCCATAGAAGATGATGAGGAAATTTATGTTAAACATTTTTTAGACAGTATTTTATTAATAGACAATGATAACATGAACGAAAAAAAAAGTGTTATAGACATCGGTACGGGCGGAGGTTTTCCGGGGTATCCCTTAAAAATTGTCAATGATAATTATAAAATAACACTATTAGATAGTCTGAGAAAACGAATAGATTTTTTAATGGAGGTTGCAAAGCATTTAGAATTAGAAAATGTTGAGCTTATTCACGGAAGAGCTGAGGAGTACGGACAAAATGAAAATTACAGGGAAAACTTTGATATATGTGTATCAAGGGCAGTAGCACCTCTTAATGTCCTCAGTGAATATTGTCTTCCATTTGTTAAGGTTGGTGGTTATTTTGCTGCATATAAAAGCGAAAATATTTCCTCGGAAATTTTAAGTTCTGAAAATGCAATAAAAAAACTAGGCGGAAAAATAAAGAATGTTAAAGAAATAGGTTTGCCGGGAACAAATATTATAAGAAAAATTGTTATAATTGAAAAATGTGAAGTAACAAGTTCAAAATACCCGAGAAAAGCGGGAAAGCCAAACAAGGATCCATTAGTGTAAGGGGGAGAGGTCTTGATTAGCAATATTATCAATATAGATGTTAATAAAATTATTCCTAATAAAAACCAGCCTAGAAAGATTTTTGATGACAAAGCTTTAGAGGAATTAAGCCAATCCATAAAAAGTTATGGTATTATACAGCCTATAACAGTAAGAAAGATTTATGATGATATTTATGAAATTGTTGCCGGCGAAAGACGTTTCAAAGCAGTTAAGCTTTTAGGTATGGATACTATTCCTGCTGTAATAATTGAAGTAAAGGAAGAGGAATCTGCAGCAATGGCTTTGATAGAAAATCTTCAGAGAGAGGATCTGGATTTCATTGAAGAAGCTTGTGCATTTCAAAGACTGATTGAAGATTTTGGATTGAATCAGACTCAATTGGCTGAAAAACTTGGAAAATCACAGTCAACTATTGCAAATAAAATGAGGATTTTGAAACTTCCTGAGCCAGTTAAAGAAAAGCTCAGAGAAGGTAAATTAAGTGAGCGTCACGCAAGGGCTTTATTAAAATTAGAAGATGAAGAGCTTCTTTTAAATATTGTTGAAAAGGTTATAAAAAAAGAATTAAATGTTAATGAAACAGAAAAGCTTGTCAATGCAATTGCCGAGGATATCAACGAAAAGAAAATGAGGGACAAGCGCTATGTAAGAAATTTTATTAATTATAAAATTTATATTAACACAATAAAGAATGCATACAATGAAATTGTCAAAACGGGAATAGATGCTAAGTTTGAGCAGGATGAATCTGAAGAATTTATTGAAATTAAAGTAAAAATTCCAAAAAAAAGTATGTAGAGGGTGATTAATTGGCTAAGGTAATAAGCATATTCAATCAAAAGGGCGGTGTAGGAAAGACTACTACGAATGTAAATCTGTGTGCGGCTCTTGCCATAAAAGGCAAAAATGTCTTAAGTATTGATATAGACCCTCAAGGAAATTCAACCAGCGGGTTTGGTATTGATAAAAATAGTCTGGAATATTCAATTTATGATGTTCTGATTGAGGATTTTGACATAAACAAAGCAATACTTAAAACTGAAATAGAAGGGTTGGATTTACTGCCTGCTAATATACAGCTTGCCGGTGCGGAAATTGAGCTTACGAATACCAGATACAGAGAAAAAACCTTAAAGGAAAGGATAAACTTAATTGATAAAAGATATGACTTTATAATAATAGATTGTCCGCCATCATTAGGTTTGTTATCTTTGAATGCATTGACAGCATCAAATACAGTTCTTATACCTATACAATGTGAATACTATTCACTGGAAGGTGTCAGTCAGTTGATGGATACTGTAAATCTGGTAAATAAGAATTTGAACCCTAAGCTGGATATAGAAGGAGTTCTTCTTAATATGTATGACGGCAGAACCAATTTATCTGTACAGGTAGTAGAGGAAGTAAAAAAATATTTTAAAAATAAAGTTTATAGAACGGTAATACCAAGAAATGTAAGATTAGCAGAAGCACCCAGCTTTGGACAGCCGATTATGATATATGATGATAAATCATCAGGCAGCGAAGCATTTTTAAAAGTAACCGATGAAATCATAAAAAATAATTAAGGAGGACAGGATTCTATGGCCGTGAAAAGAAAAGCCTTAGGTAAGGGTTTGTCAGCATTAATACCACAAGATTTAGACAAAGAAGATAGTCAGCGAATAGAAGAACTGGACACAAATTTAATATGCCCAAATCCAAATCAGCCTCGTAAAATATTTGAACAGGATAAACTTGATGAGCTTACTGATTCCATTAAAAAGTATGGAGTTATACAGCCTATAATTGTCAGGAAAGATGGAGAATTTTATACTATTATTGCAGGCGAAAGAAGATGGAGGGCTTGCAAAAATGCTAACTTGAAAAGTATACCCTGCATTATAAGAGATATTGAAAATAAAAATGCTTCAGAAATTGCTTTGATTGAAAACCTGCAAAGAGAAGATTTAAATCCGATTGATGAAGCAAATGCATATGAATTTATAATGAACCGTTATGCTATAACACAGGAAGAGGTTTCAAATATTGTCGGCAAATCAAGAGTTTATGTTACTAATATATTGAGACTTTCAAATTTAGATGAATATGTAAAAAATAAAATAGTAAAAAACGAAATATCGGCCGGTCATGGAAGAGCTATTTTGAGTTTATCACCGGAAAAGCAAATAGACATGACTGATAAAATAATACGCGAAGATTTAAGCGTAAGAGATGTCGAAAAACTTGTAAGAGATTCTAAAAAGCCGAAAAGAAGAATAGCTCCTGAAAAGGATAAATTTATTTCATACGTAGAAGAGGTGTTGTCAGAACGATTTTCATCCAGGGTAAATATAAAAAAGAATAAAAATAAAGGCAAAATTGAAATTGAATATTTAAATATAGAAGATTTGAATAGAATTTTAGATTTGTTGAAAATGGAAGATTGATTTTCAAATCAGAATGAATTGAATATTTATATTGAAAAACAATAAATTATTAGATTTTAGATTTTATGAAAACGATAACTTAGATTAAATGAGTTTTTCTATTCTGTTTTACAAAAATTTGAATATATTATGATTGTACATTAGTATTTTAAAGTATTTTTTATTATTCAATATATTGAAATATATTTAACAATATTGATACTAAAATAAATAAATAAAAATGAGTCAATTCATAAGTATACAATAATATAGCAATATATTATTGACAAAAAAATGAATTGATTGACATTATATTAACAAAAAGATATAATAGGTCAAATGTTATGACAAAATGGGAGGTTGTTATTTTGATAAAAGGACTTGATGTAAAAGCTAGTGAAAAGCAATTTGTGCAGCTTAAAGAGTATATTGATTCCATCAAAGGGAATCAAGGAATTTTAATGCAGACACTTCATAAGGCTCAAGATATTTTTGGATATCTTCCAATTGAAGTACAAAAATTTATTTCCTATGAATTAGATGTTTCGTTGGCTGAGGTTTATGGCGTTGCAACCTTTTACACTCAGTTTTCAATAGAACCTAAGGGAAAACATACAATAGGTGTCTGTCTCGGAACAGCTTGTTATGTTAAGGGTTCTCAGCAAGTTCTGGACAAGTTATCTAAAGAATTAAGCGTTAAGGTTGGTGAAACAACAGCTGATAATATATTTACTCTTGAAGCTACAAGATGTTTAGGATGCTGCGGTTTAGCTCCTGTAATGATGATTGACGGGGATGTCTACGGCAAGCTGGAACCTAAAAAAATACCGGAAATATTATCTAAATACAAGGAATAGGGGGCAAATTATGAAATCTTTGGAAGAGTTAAAAAAATTAAGAGAAGAAGCTATAAAAAATGTTGAAATGCGTAATTCTGATAAGGATATAAGAGTTGTAGTAGGAATGGCCACATGCGGAATATCAGCAGGGGCAAGACCTGTATTAGCAACGCTTGTTGAGGAGATTGCCAAAAGAAACCTTGGTAATGTACAGGTAGTTCAAACAGGCTGCATCGGAATGTGCACTTATGAGCCGATAGTAGAAGTGTATGCGACTGGTAAAGAGAAAGTTACCTATATTCATATAAATCCTGATAAAGCAAAGAGAATTGTATCAGAGCATTTGGTTAACAACAATATTGTACGAGAATATACAATAGGTGCTGAGTAGCATTTCTAAGGAATGGAGGAGAAGCAATGAAAATTTTCAGATCACATGTCCTGGTTTGCGGCGGAACCGGATGCAGTTCTTCAAAATCTGCTTTAATTAAGCAAAGATTCGAAGATAAAATTAAAGAAGTTAATTTGGATGATGAGGTTCAGGTTGTTGTTACAGGATGTTTTGGTTTATGTGAAGAAGGACCTGTAGTTATAATATATCCTGAAGGAACATTTTATGCAAGAATGACTGTAGATAGAGTTGACGAGATTGTCGAGGAGCATTTATTAAAAGGAAGAATAGTTCGTAAATATTTGTATGATGAAAGTGCGAAAAATGAACAAATCAAGCCTCTAAGCGAAGTTGAATTTTATAAGAAGCAAAAAAGAGTTGCGCTTAGAAATTGTGGTTTAATAAACCCTGAAAATATAGAGGAATATATAGCGCGTGACGGATATATGGCACTTGGAAAGGTGCTTACAGAAATGACACCTGATGAAGTAATAAAATTGGTAAAGGATTCAGGCTTGAAGGGAAGAGGAGGAGCCGGATTTTCAACAGGCATGAAATGGAGCTTTGCCGCACCAAATAAAGCAGATCAAAAATATGTAATATGTAATGCTGACGAGGGCGACCCAGGTGCATTTATGGACAGAAGTGTCCTGGAAGGTGACCCTCACGCTGTATTAGAGGCTATGGCTATTGCAGGATATGCAATCGGAGCTACAAAAGGTTTTATTTATGTCAGAGCGGAATATCCTATAGCTGTACACAGGCTTGAAATTGCAATAAATCAAGCCAGAGAACTTGGATTATTAGGGAAAAATTTGTTTGATACAGATTTTGACTTTGATATAGAAATCAGACTGGGAGCCGGAGCTTTTGTTTGCGGAGAAGAAACAGCTTTGATGCAGTCAATTGAAGGAAAGAGAGGAATGTCCAGAAACAAGCCGCCTTTCCCGGCAAATAAAGGCTTATGGGGTAAGCCTACTATAATAAATAATGTTGAAACCTTGGCAAATGTGCCGCAGATTATTTTAAACGGTTCGGAATGGTTTAAAAGCTTTGGTACGGAAAAGTCTCCCGGAACAAAGGTATTTGCTCTTGGCGGAAAAATAAACAATACAGGATTGGTTGAGGTTCCTATGGGAACAACCTTAAAAGAAGTTATTTATGATATAGGAGGAGGATGTCCTAAAGGAAAAGAATTCAAGGCAGTTCAAACAGGAGGACCTTCAGGCGGATGCTTGACAAAGGATCACCTTGATATTCCTATTGATTACGATAATTTAACTGCAGTAGGCTCCATGATGGGATCCGGCGGGATGATAGTAATGGATGAGGATAACTGTATGGTTGATATCGCAAGATTCTTCCTTGATTTTACAGTCGATGAATCCTGCGGCAAATGTACTCCATGCAGAGAAGGCACAAAACGAATGCTTGAAATTTTGGAAAAAATAACTGAAGGCAAGGGTACAATGGACGACCTTGATAAGCTTGAAAGGCTGGCATTAAATATTAAAGAGACATCTCTTTGCGGATTGGGACAAACAGCACCAAATCCAGTACTGTCCACATTAAAATATTTCAGAGATGAGTATGAAGCACATGTTATAGAAAAAAGATGTCCTGCCGGTGTCTGTCAGTCATTGTTAAAATATATTATAACAATGGATTGTAAGGGCTGTACAAGATGCTCAAGGATTTGTCCCGTTGGAGCAATTGAAGGCAAGGTTAAGGAAGTTCATATTATTAATCAGGATAAATGTATAAAATGTGGTTCGTGTATGGATGCTTGTACATTCCATGCAATTATTAAGAAATAGAAAGGCTGGTGTTAATTATGGAAAATGTTAATGTAACTATAAACGGAATACAGGTCAGCGTTCCTAAGGATTATACAGTGTTAATGGCAGCCAGGGAGGCTGGAATTGACATACCTACACTTTGTTTTTTAAAGGATATAAATGAAATAGCCGCATGCAGAGTATGTGTTGTTGAAGTTGATATAAAGGGTGTTCCGATGAGAAATCTTCCTGCATCATGCGTTTTACAGGTTCAGGAAGGAATGAATGTAAGAACTAATACCGCAAAGGTCAGAAATGCAGTAAGAATGAATGTGGAGCTTATACTTGCAAATCATAACAGAGAATGCTTGACATGTCTTAGAAACGGTACTTGCGAGCTTCAAAAACTATGTGATGAACTTGGAATTAAGGATATAGAATTTGAAGGAGCAAAAAGAGAAGCTAAAATTGATGATTTATCCCATTCAATAGTAAGAGATACCAGCAAGTGCATACTTTGCGGGCGCTGTGTAAGCACATGCAGGAATGTTCAGGGTATAGGAGTGTTAGACTTTACTAAAAGAGGTTTTAATACAGAGGTCGCTCCTGCATTTGATTACAGCATGATGGATGTGGAATGTGTATATTGCGGACAATGTATTCAGGCATGCCCTGTAGCAGCACTTAGAGAAAGAACATATACAGATGAGGTTTGGGAAGCTATTGATGACCCAGAAAAATATGTTGTTGTACAAACAGCTCCGGGTGTAAGGGCGTCTCTAGGTG
Organism: Bacillota bacterium; assembly: GCA_023453025.1. GTDB lineage: Bacteria > Bacillota > Clostridia > Tissierellales > Sedimentibacteraceae > Sedimentibacter. Next base: position 102,106 of record JAEXUD010000061.1, on the reverse strand, counting down.
AGGAATTTGGCTATCCGGTTGGAACAGATGTGACGGGAAAAATGGTTGCTGCATTAAGAAGACTCGGATTTAATAAGGTTTTTGATACAAATTTCTCAGCGGATCTTACTATTTTGGAAGAAGGAACAGAGCTTTTACACAGGGTGAAAAATGGCGGTAAGCTTCCGATGATAACATCATGTTCACCTGGATGGATTCGTTTCTGTGAATTGAATTATCCTGATTTTCTTGATAACCTGTCAACCTGCAAATCACCGCAGCAGATGTTTGGAGCCATAGCAAAGACATACTATGCTCAAAAGGAAGGAATAGATCCTAAGAAGATGGTATGTGTGTCTGTAATGCCATGTACTTCAAAGAAAACAGAAGCCAACAGACCTGAGATGGAAGTTGACGGTGTACGAGATGTAGACATTTCATTGACAACGAGAGAGCTTGGGGACATGATAAAGCAAGCCAGAATTAATTTTATAAACCTTAAGGATGAAAAGCCGGACAGCATATTAGGAGAGTATACAGGAGCAGGTGCTATATTTGGTGCAACAGGCGGTGTTATGGAAGCAGCTTTAAGAACAGTTGCAGATATACTAACTGGCAAGGATTTAGAAGAAATTGAATATCAAGGTGTCAGAGGAATTGAAGGAGTTAAAGAAGCATCAGTAGTTCTTCCTATAGAAGGCAAGGATACAGAGGTTAAAATTGCGGTGGCTCATGGAACTGCAAATGCTGCAAAGGTTCTTGAGTCAGTTAAATCAGGCGAAAAGCAGTATCATTTTATAGAGGTTATGGCATGTCCGGGAGGATGTGTACATGGTGGAGGTCAGTCCCACGTTTCTGCTAAGGCAAGACTTGATGTAAATCCAAAGACAAAGAGAGCAGATGCATTGTATGAATTGGATAAATCTCTGCCGCTGAGAAAATCTCATAAAAATCCTGAGGTTAAGAAGCTTTATGAAGAATTTCTGAAAGAGCCAAACAGCCATTTGTCACATAAACTTTTGCACACTCATTATAGCAAGAGAGAGTCATATAAGGTTGAGCAGGAAGAAGAGTTTGAAAAACTTTTTGAAAAATTAAAATAAAAATTTAAAAACAGGGAGGGTTAAGCCCTCCCTGAGTCTTCTGACAATAGAGATTCTTCGGGTTCGCCTCAGAATGACGATGTTAGGGGGTATGCTTTGTCATCAATCACTTATTAATTATTTAATATAATATCAACCATTTCATTTATGCTTGTTGCTAAATAATCAGCTTTCTCACGTTCCAAAACAGATTGTGTTCTAAAGCCCCATAATACACCCAGGGATTTTACGCCGGCATTTTTGGCAACCTGTATATCAATTTCTGTATCACCAACGTAAATGCATTCTGCTTTATTTAAATTCATATCTTGAATAATGCCCAAAAGAGAAGCAGGATCAGGTTTGGCACCACATCCATCCTTAAGACCTGATACAAATTGTATTTTATCATAAAAAAATCTCTCACAAAGTTTTAACGTATAATCATGAGGTTTGTTGGATAATACGGCAGTAATTATATTTTTACGGTTTAACATATCAAGCATATCAATTATTCCTTTAAAGGGCTTCGTATTATCAAACATATGAGCATTATAAAATTCGTTGTAGTACATAAGAAATTTATTTGTTAAATCGCTTTCTTCGAATCCAAAAAATTCACTTGTGATTGATTCAATTACTTTTCGTCGTCCATAGCCAAGCATTAATTTATGCTTTTGAGAATCGACATGGGGAAGATTAAATTTAGATAAAGCATAATTGCATGCTCTTTCTAAATCCTCAATAGAATCAAGTAAAGTTCCGTCTAAATCAAATATTGCAGCTTTAAACATAGATACCTCCGATATTTATTATATTAATAATAGCATAGAACCATTAAATTACCAACTATTAATATATTTCTTTCATATTGTTGTATTTGTGATATAATAAACGTATATTGAACAATAGGGGATTAAAATGATACTTATAAAAAATGGAAGAGTAATTGATCCGGAAACGAAAATGGATGAAATATCAGATGTTCTTATAGATGGAGAGTATATTGTAAAAATCGATAAAGCTATTGATGCTTATGATGCAGATGAAATAATAGATGCAGAAGGAAAAGTAGTTACACCTGGTTTAATTGATGTACATGTGCATTTCAGAGATCCGGGGTTAACATATAAAGAAGATATCCAATCAGGCTCCAAAGCAGCAGCCAGAGGTGGTTTTACAACAGTTGTGTGCATGGCAAATACAAAACCTGCAGCAGACAATTCAGAAACCCTTGAGTACATCCTGAATGAGGCAAAAAACTCTCAAATAAATATATTGCAAGCTGCCGCAGTTACAATCGGATTACAAGGAAAAGAGCTTGTGGATATGGATTTGTTGAAATATAGAGGAGCAGCCGGATTTACTGATGATGGTTTTCCAATAATGGATTCGTATATAGTTTTAAAAGCTATGGAAGCTGCAAAAAAGCTTGATGTGCCAATAAGCTTTCATGAAGAAGATCCAGATTTGGTTTTTAACCCGGGTATTAACCATGGAAGAATATCAAAAAAATTAAATATATCCGGAGCATCACATTCAGCTGAGGATGTAATGATTGCAAGAGATTGCATTCTGGCTTTAGAAACCGGAGCAAAAGTAAATATACAGCATGTAAGCTCAGGTGTGTCAGTTGATGTAATAAGATATGCAAAATCAAAGGGAGCAAATATATTCGCAGAAGCTTCACCACATCATTTTACATTAACAGAGGATGATGTTATAAAATATAAAACAAATGCTAAAATGAATCCTCCGTTAAGGACGGAGGAAGACAGATTGAAAATTATAGAAGGCTTAAAGGACGGTACAATTAATATAATTGCCACAGATCATGCTCCTCACAGCAGAGAAGAAAAAGAACAGGAGTTTTTAAAGGCACCCAGCGGAATAATAGGATTGGAAACTGCATTAGCATTAGGCATAACTTACTTAGTTAAAAATAATTGTTTAACACTTAGTGAGCTTATAGAAAAAATGACTATAAATCCGGCAAATTTATATAATTTAAGCTCAGGCAGAATAAAAGAAGGGTTAAAGGCAGATATATTAATATTTGACCCTGAAGAAAATTGGACAGTTGATAATTTCTATTCCAAGTCAAGCAATTCTCCTTTCATAGGATGGGAGTTGACGGGAAAAGTTAAATACACCATATGCAGAGGAAATATTGTATACAAGGATAAATTGTTATCAAATAGTTAAATACAAACATATAATAAATTAAAATTATAATAGCAGGTGATGTAATGATTTATTTAGATAATGCTGCAACAACATACCCGAAACCAAAGACAGTATATCAAAGTGTCATGAGAGCAATGACTGAATATGGTGCAAATCCTGGAAGAGGAAGTCATGCAATGGCTATTGAAGGGGCCAGGGTTATATATGAAACCAGGGAATTAATGGCGCAACTGTTTAATTTAGATGACCCTATGAAAGTTATATTTACCTTCAATGCAACCGATGGCTTAAATCAGGCAATCAAGGGCGTTTTAAACTCCGGAGATCATGTTATAACTACATCTATGGAACATAATTCCGTACTGCGGCCAATAAAAGAAATGGAAAAATATGGGGTGGAAAATACTATAGTTCAGTGTGCAAAGGATGGGAGAGTAAAGGTTGAGGATATAGAAGCTTCTGTAAGGAGCAATACCAAACTCGTTGTAACTACGCATGTATCAAATCTGACCGGAACAATAATGCCTATAGAAGAAATTGGACAAATGTGCAAAAATAAAAATATTTTGTATCTGGTAGACGGCTCTCAAAGTGCCGGTGTAATGGAAATTGATATGAATAAATTTAATATTGATTTGCTGGCTGTACCCGGCCACAAAGGCCTTTTAGGTCCGCAGGGAACAGGAGCACTTCTTATTAATTGTGAAGCAGATATAAAACAATTGAAGGAAGGCGGAACAGGCAGTGAATCCAGCAGCATGCTCCAGCCAAATTTCTATCCTGACAAGTTAGAAGCAGGTACGCATAATCTTCCAGGGATTGCAGGACTGAATGCAGGGTTAAAGTACATTCTAAACAAGGGCACAAAATCAATTTACAGCCACGAAAAAAATCTTCTTGATATATTCCTCAATGAACTAAAAAAGAACGCTAAAATCGAAATATACGGCCCTGAAGACATTGACTACAGATGTGGAGTTGTTCCTATAAATATACTGGATATGGATTCTTCAGAGGTTGCTTACAGATTAGACACAGAATATAATATTGCAGTAAGACCTGGGCTTCATTGTGCACCATTGGCACATAAAACAATAGGAACAGAAAAACTGGGAGCAGTAAGATTTGGCATAGGACCATTTAATAAAAGGACAGATATTATGGCGGCGGTAAAAGCGTTAAATGAGATTTCAGGAACATAAATAATAAAAGAAAATTGCAGATGCAATTTTCTTTTAATTTACTTTTCTTTTATTATATGTATTTAATTAAATTTTAATGCAATATCCTTATAAATTTGATATAATATGGTAAATTGAACATTAGGGAAATAATATGAAGAAGCTGATTACATTTATTATATTTTTTATAATAATTATACTTGGGATAGCAATTATTACATATGGACAAGAATTTATGACATTATTAGACCAAAAAAAGGTGTATAATGTAGAAAATACTCAAACAACCAAAATAGACACTCTTGAGGAATGCAGATTTTTTTACGATGGGTTGATAACATACAATAATCAAAAAATTATATTTCTTGATTACAAAAATAATTTAATTTGGAAAAATGAAGATGAATCATTTTCAAGGCAGGTATATATAACCGATAACTATATATTCAGAAATATGGAAGACATGATACAAATGATAGATTTAAATAATCAAAAGTATGTAATGACTGCAATTCAAGGGGATATAGTAAGTGTTTCACGTGAAAATGAAAAAATATATATGATTATTAAAAACAATACAGGACAAAACTCATTATATATTATGAATGATAACAATGAATTAATTGTTGATAACAAAGCCTTTGATGATAATATTACAGGTGTATCTATAAGTGATAAATCTGAGGCATATTCACTTATTACTATGAGATTTGAAAATGGCTCAGTAATAAATACCGTTTATTTTAATTTACTTGATGATGTGGAACTTTGGAACATGGAAATTGATGATGAGATATTGATTAAAACGCAGATTATAAATAATAACGTTATAGTAATAGGAACCAAAAATATTTATTATTTTAATACAAACGGCAAACTTATGTGGAAGAACGGAATTTATAATAAAATACTTGATTATGAAATAAGCAAAGAAAATCAACACATTTATATAATATATAAAAAAGGTACAGACACTGAGCTTATTTCTTACAATTATGAGGGCAAGGTGACGGGAGTGAGCAAGATACCGGAAGGTGTGGATAAATTAAAGGTTTACGAAGATAAGGTTTTTGTATATAATAAAAATATCATATTTCTTATTCATGGATTGAAGACAGATAAAATATACGAAGATACAGAAGGTAATATTTCTGATTTTACAGTTAAAGGCAGTGACATATACATTTTATCTGAAGACAAACTCGTTAAAGGCCAAATAAAATAAATTGAGTACTAAGGATAAAAGGAGGCAAATATGAATTACATTGATATTTTAATAATTATTTTTGTCGGTTATTCATGTTTTCAAGGCTACAGGAGAGGCTTCATAAAGACATTGTTTGATACGTTGGGAGCGGTCATAGCCTTTTTTCTGAGCAAGGAGTTTTATTATATAACTGAAAATTTTTTATTAAATAATACAAAACTTTTTGTTAAAGTTCATGATTTTTTTGAAAGCAAAATGTCAGAGAAACTTATGGAGACATTTGAGCAGTCGATTAACATCCCGGCGGAGCTTAAAAATGTATTAAGCAATATCATAAATACAGGGGATATAGCAAATGCTGATACTTTTTCAGTATTCGTAGATAATATCAGTATAATTCTAATCAGATCCATCAGCTTTGTAATAACATTTTTAGTTATATATGCAGCGCTGGTATTATTATCTAACTTTATAAATATAATTTTCAAACTTCCGCTTTTAAATCTTACAAATAGATTATTTGGAGCGGGAACAGGATTGATAAAAAGTGTAATAATACTTTACATAGTATTTGCATTAAGTTCTCCGCTAATAGGATTTTTACAGGACAGCAGTTTATCACAAAGCATATTGGATTCTGAATCCAGTAAAATATTTTATAATAACAATATAATATTAAATTATCTATCATACAAAGGATTTTATGAAAATTAAGGAGGAAGAGATATGAAAATAGTTGATGCAAGAGGAAAGGCATGCCCACAGCCTGTGATTATGACTAAAAATGAAGTGGACGCAGGACAGAATAAAATAACAGTTGTAGTTGATAATGAAACTGCAAAAGAAAATGTTTTAAAATTTGGAAGCAAACTGCAATACAAATCAATAGCTGAAGAAAAAAGCGACGGAATATATATTTATCTTGATAAGGAAAATGTTGAATTAACAGCATGCGATATTGCAACCGAAGAGGCAGCAGATGATAGCTTAAGTAAAATTAAACAAGAAAAAAAAGGTTTTGTAATAGGCTCTGACAAATTAGGAAAAGGCTCCGATGATTTAGGCAGAATTTTAATGAAAGGCTTTTTATATACATTAACAGAAACTAAACCATATCCCAGTTTTTTAATTTTTTTAAACTCAGGGGTTAATCTTACTGTCTCCGGATCCGAATCATTAGATGATTTAAAAAAGCTGGAGGCAGCCGGAGTTAAAATTGTTTCATGTGGAACATGTCTGAATTTCTTTGAAATCAAGGACAAATTAGAGGTTGGTAAAGTTTCTAATATGTATGATATTGTAGAAATTATAGCTGAATCTGATAATGCTGTAATGATATAAAGAAGGATAAGATGTACAAAATCGAAATAAATATTGAGGAGTTACTTATATGCCAATGCAATTAAATGTCGGGGATGTAGTTAAATTGAAAAAGAAGCACCCATGTGGTGGTTATGACTGGGAAATACTCAGAGTAGGTGCTGATTTCAGAATAAAGTGCACAACATGTCAAAGACAGGTATGGCTGCCGCGCAAAGAAGTAGAACGAAGAATAACAAAGATTGTAAGTCAAGCCGAATCCGACAAAGATAATATTTAAAAATATATTGACATGTTAAGTTAATTATTATAAGATTAGTATGTTAAAAGTAAATAACCTTTAATCTGGCACAGAGATGCTGGGAAGGATAATAATTATATAATAAGTTTATTATAGTCTTCCTTGCTGTGCTTGGAAGATTTTTTATGACCTAATCCCGCTTTTTCGACCGTCAGGTAAGAAAAAACGGCGGTAGGTCAGATGCAGCGCAATCCAGTTTGTGCGACGAAGGAGCAGACAAATTGGTAATGTAGCCTGCTTGTATGAATATCTCTACTGGAGATGGATACGAATCTTAAATTAAGAGATGGTTATACTTTAAATTAGTCCCGTGAGGCTGAGAAGGAGGATTTATGTTAAAAGGAAGAAGTTTAATTGAACCATTGGATTTATCATTAGAAGAATTAGACGAAATATTGAATTTAGCTGATGATATAACAAAAAATCCGTTGGATTATGCGGATGTGTGTAAGGGAAGGGTTCTTGCCACAATGTTTTATGAGCCAAGCACAAGGACAAGACTTAGCTTTGAATCAGCAATGTTAAGGCTTGGAGGCAGTGTAATAGGATTTTCTTCAGCGGAGTCAAGCTCAGCCGCAAAGGGAGAAAGTGTGGCTGATACAATCAGGACTATTGCTTGCTATGCAGATATAGCTGCAATGAGACATCCAAAAGAAGGGGCTCCGATGGTTGCTGCAATGAGCGCAGATATACCTGTTATAAATGCAGGTGACGGCGGTCATCAACACCCAACACAAACCTTGACAGACTTACTCACCATAAAGTCATTAAAGGGCAGATTAAATAATTTTACAATAGGATTGTGCGGTGATTTGAAATTCGGAAGAACAGTTCACTCTCTCATTAAAGCCTTATCCAGGTATGAAAACATAAAATTTATTTTGATATCCCCTGAAGAATTAAGAATTCCTGACTATATAAGAGAAGAAATATTAATTAAAAACGGTATTGAATTCACAGAGGTTGAAAGACTTGAGAACATAATTGAAGAAATTGATGTACTGTATATGACTAGAGTTCAAAAAGAAAGATTTTTCAATGAGGCAGACTATATAAGACTAAAAGACAGTTATATTGTCAATATGGAAAAGCTTGAAAGTGCCAAAAAAGACATGATAATACTTCATCCTCTTCCAAGAGTCAATGAAATATCCGTAGAGGTGGACCATGACCCTAGGGCAGGTTACTTTAAACAGACCAAGTATGGTATGTATGTAAGAATGGCTCTGATTATGAAATTGTTGGGGGTGAATAAATAATGCTTAAAATAGACAGTGTTGAAAAAGGATTGGTAATTGACCATATTCAAGCAGGCAAGGCAATGGAAATATATAAGTATTTAAATCTTGATAAAATGGATTGCAGTGTTGCAATCATCAAAAACGCAAAAAGTAATAAAATGGGTAAAAAGGACATAATAAAGGTAGAGAATAATATTAACATGGATTTGAAAGTACTTGGATTTATTGACCCCAACATAACTATCAATGTAATAGATGAAGGAGAAATTATAAGGAAAATAAATTTAGAATTACCGGAAGAAATAGAAAATATTGCAAAATGTAAAAACCCAAGATGCATTACATCGGTTGAACAGGAAATAGTTCATAAATTCAAGCTAACTGACAGAACAAAGAAAATATATCGCTGTGTATACTGTGACACAGGATATGAACAAAATTAAATCCATAGCTGATGAAATTTCATCAGCTATTTATGTACTGTGGAGGAAAAATGAAGGTTATTAAAAGTAAAATTATAGAAAATAACTTAATTATAAATAGGATTTATAAATTAACAGTTGAGTTTATCGGCGAAATCAAGCCGGGACAATTTTTTATGTTAAAAACATTGGACAATTCTTTCTTGCTTCCACGCCCGATAAGTGTAAATGATGTAAATGATAATACGGTTACATTTATGTATAGGATTGAAGGTGCAGGTACCACAAAAATAAGCACAATGAAGGCTGAAGAAGAAATTCAGCTATTCGGTCCTTTGGGCAATGGTTTTGATAAAACAAAGCTGCATGGAAGGATAGCCATAATAGGAGGAGGCATAGGAATTGCTCCTTTGCTATATTTAACAAAAAAATTGAACAATAAAGCTGATGTATATTTAGGATTTAAGGATTATGTTTATTGTACGGAAGACTTTATAAAGTATGCAGCCAAAACAACTGTAGTCACTGAAGATGGCAGCACAGGTGAAACAGGATTTGTAACCGATTATATTGATTATAGTAAGTATGATGTTGTTGTAACGTGTGGTCCGGAAATAATGATGAATAAAATTATAAACAGCTGTAAAGTACAAAACGTGAAATGCTTTGTTTCCTTAGAGAGAAGGATGGCATGCGGCATGGGAGTATGTCTGGGGTGCACCGTAACAACTAAAGATGGAAATAAAAGAGCATGCAAAGACGGACCCGTATTTTCCGGTGAAGAATTAGCTTAAGGGGGATATATGGCAGATTTAAGAACTAAAGCAATGGGAATCAATTTTAAAAATCCAATTTTAACAGCATCGGGCACATTTGGTTTTGGGGAAGAGTTTTCCAAAATATATGATCTATCAGTGCTTGGAGGAATTTGCAGCAAAGGCTTGACTCTAAATCAAAGAAACGGAAACACAGGTATCAGGCTGTGGGAAACGTCAATGGGATTGATTAACAGCATAGGTCTGCAAAATCCCGGGGTTGACAATTTTATAAGTCAGGAGCTTCCAAGAATGAAAAGCTATAATACAGTTATTATAGCAAACCTGGGTGGTCATTGTGAGGAAGATTATTTTGAGGGAATATATAAATTAAACGATTCAGATGTTGATTTAATAGAACTTAATATTTCATGCCCTAACGTTAAGACCGGTGGTATGGCTTTCGGAGTAAAAGCATCTGTAGCCTATGATATTGTTTCAAAAGTAAAAAGAATATGCAAGAAACCGTTAATGGTAAAACTATCTCCTAATGCACAAAGTATATCTGATATGGCGATAGCTTGTGAAGAAGCAGGTGCAGACGGCTTATCGCTTATAAATACTATACAGTCAATGGCAATTGATATAAAGAAAAGAAAAGCAGTATTTGATAATGTTTACGCAGGGTTATCAGGTCCATGTGTTAAACCCATAGCACTCAGAATGGTACATGAAGCAGCTAAATCCGTAAAAATCCCTGTCTGTGGATTAGGAGGAATAATGAATGCGGTTGATGTTATAGAATTTATTATGGCAGGGGCAACGCTCGTGCAAATAGGTACAGCTAACTTTATTAAACCGGATATAGCAGTTGATATCATTGATGATTTATCTGCATATATGGATATAGAGGGAATTAAGACATTAGATGAAATCAGAGGAATAGTTTAGACACAAATTATAAAATAAATTATCAGTAAGTAAATACAAATGGAGGATATATGAGTATAAACGTAGTAGATATATTAAAGGAATGCGAAGCATTGCTGGAAGGACATTTTTTACTGTCATCAGGAAAGCACAGCAATAGATATTGTCAATGTGCAAAGCTGATGCAGTATCCAGATAAGACAGAAAAGATAATCTCAATTGTTGCAGATAAAGTAAAAGACCTGGGTATAGATGTGGTGGTTGGTCCTGCCATGGGGGGAATAACTGCAGCTTATGAGCTAGGCAGACAGTTGGGCGTAAGAGCGATTTTTACAGAAAGAGAAAATAATGTAATGACTCTTCGCCGTGGTTTTGAAATCAAACCAGGCGAAAAAATATTAATTATGGAAGACGTTGTAACAACAGGCAAATCATCTGTTGAAACAGCTAACGTTCTGGAAAATATTGGTGGAGAGGTAATAGGCATAGGGTGTATAGTTGACAGAAAATCAAGTGAGATACACCTTCCGATTTATAGTGCAGTAGAATTGGAATTTGAAACCTTTGATTCAGAGAACTGCCCTTTATGTAAGAATGGATCCGATCCTATAAAGCCCGGCAGCAGAAAATTTTAGACTGTTTAATCTGAGGGACGCTTACGCGTCCCTCAGGCTGCTGAAAAAGCTCACCTGCTGTGTTACCTTGCAGGATGAACTTTTTCAACAACCTGCCATCTTGATAACTTTGTCATCAATCTGAAGGACGCGTAAGCGTCCTTAATTATCTGTGTTAATAAACAATCGTTATTTTGGAATAATTCAATTATCTATCAAAAAATAGTCAATTCTTTAAAATATTTATCAGAGGTTTATAGGAAGAAGAACGGCCAGAATAACCACCACATAGGATTTTCGCATCTTCCATATCTGTCGCAATATGGATATTGATAATACCTCATTCTTCTGTCATAATCTCTGTCATATCTTCTGTCATACATCCTGTTATAGTCATAATCATATCTGTTATCAAATCTATTATCAAATCTGTTATATCTTGCGCTGAACACATCATTCATATCTTCGCTGTACATATTATATTCTTTGGTGCTGTCATAGATTTGAGGAATATTAATGTTATTATTATCCATATATACACTCCTTAATATAAAAATTATATATAATAATATATGTATTGCAATAAGCGTTGTTACTATATTTCCATGGAAATATAAATTATGAGGGGCACCTTAAAAGATGAGATTCTTCACGCTAAAGCTCAGAATAGTGTAAACCGCTTTTAAAAATCACCTTAAATAGTATTAATTAAATAAATATTAAAAATTTAAAATAAACAGTTTACAATTTGTCCAAAAAGTATTAAATTATTATTAGTGGATTAATTAAAATAAAAATGCTACTGTGGCGCAGTAGGTAGCGCAACTGACTCGTAACCAGTAGGTCAGGAGTTCGAATCTCCTCAGTAGCTCCAGTTAGTTTAAAAATTGCGGGTGTAGCTTAGTGGCAGAGTTCCGGCTTCCCAAGCCGGCTGTGTGGGTTCGATTCCCATCACCCGCTTCTTTAAAACAAATTTTTTCAAATGAAAAAACCATCGAAATCCGATGGTTTTTTACTATTTTAAGAATCTGCTGACTTTTTCTGAATAATAAAGTGAGAGTCTGTGCAGTGCTCTTGTGCATGCAACGTATAAAAGCTTCTTATCAAAGACAGTGTTATAATTTTTGTCATCAGCGCCGTAAACCATTACAGCATCAAATTCCAACCCCTTTGCCAGATAAACAGGAACTATGATTACTCCGGTAATATTTTGTTCGCCCAGATAATCAACCAGCTTAACATTGATCTTTCCTCTGAGCCTGAAATATAAACTTGCTGCTTCATTTCTATTTTTGCAAATTACTGCAATTGAATTATATCCCTGTGATTTATATTTATCTATATCCTTAAGCATTTTTTCTTCAAGCTTATTAATATCCTTCATGTGAATAAGCTCAGGCTTTTCTTCATTGCGCTTAAAGTACTCTGTCGTCAAGCCGTTATCCAGCAGCCTTTCACTGAACTTGCTAATTTCATAAGAGCTTCTGTAGCTTTTATTGAGAAATATTTTATTGCTTCTTGGAAGGTTAAAAATTGAAATTATTTCATCATAAAAAGTTATGTCACTTATCTTTTCAACAGCCTGGTTTACATCTCCCACAATGGTGAATCTGGCTTCCTTAAACAAGTTTTTAAGCAGATAATAATGCATTGGATAATAATCCTGTGCTTCATCTACAATAACCTGTTTAATGCTGTTTAATGAATCTGTTCCTTCTGCTTTTACCTTTAAATACATCATAGCTATACCATCTGCATAAGGTATGTTGTACGGATCATTAATTGATTTATTTGTGTAACTTATTATTTCATCAATATTATCCGGTAATGCTAAACCTTTGGCAAGCTTTATAAACAGTTCTTTATCGCTGAATAGTTTTTTATATAAATCATAAGAGCTGAATTCAGTAAATCTATGCAGCTTGTTTATAATCGACGAGGTTTCTCTTGCAGCAAGAACTCTTGTAAAAGCTTTAATTTCAAACTCATGTTGTTTTGAGTTATTTACTGCTTTTTCAATTTTTTCTCTCCTGGAATTCTTTTTTTCATGGACTTTATCCATAATTCTGTTTTCAATAATTTTTAATTTCTTTGCAGTAGGCATATCAAGTTTCTTACTTAAAATAAATGCTTTTAAAAGCTCCCTTGTTTCAATAATTTCACCATCAAAGTACACATCCTCAAAATATATTAATTTCCGCTCAAAGTACTTAATAAACCTGTCTAGAATTGTTAAAAATATTTTAGAACCTTTAAATTCATCAGCAGCTCTTAAAAAGCTTCTCTTATTTTCATTTTCAGCACAAATTATATTTTCGAAATTTTCGCTTTTGGTTTTTACAGACATCTTATTGTCAAATAGCTTTACAAATATATTTTCAAAAGTATATTCACTGATATTGTCCTCACCCAGTTCAGGTAATACATTAGAAATATACTTGGAAAATAATGTGTTGGGTGAAATAACCACAACATTGTTTGCACTTAATTTTAAATTCAGACCTTGGTATAATAAAAATGCAATTCTGTGAAGGGCAACTGAGGATTTTCCACTTCCGGCAACACCCTGCACAACTAACAGATCATTGTTTAAATCTCTTATAATCATGTCCTGCTGTTTTTGTATTGTTTCAACAATTGTCTTCATCTTTGAGGTCATGTTTTGAGACAGTGCCTCCATTAACATTTCATCAACTATATTAACATTGCTGTCAAAAAAATATTCTAATTTGCCCATATTAATTTTATACTGTCTTTTTAAGGATACATTACCCTTTATGATGCCTGACGGAGCCTTGTATTTTACAGGCCCCAGCTCGGAGCTGTAATATAAGCTTGAAATAGGTGCACGCCAATCATACACCTTTATATCATGAGTGCTTTCATCCATCAAATTAAAAAGTCCGATATATATTTTTTCAGTGTCGTCATATCCTTCTTCTGTAAAATCAATTCTTGAAAAGTATGGGCTTTGAATCATTTTTTCATATTTTGCAATCCTTTTTTCAAGTTCAGTGTAGCTGAATGTCTGGGATTGAAGAGCACTTAAATATTGATTTAAATCTGACAGCTTATCATAATCAGTGGAAGAATGGGTTGTATTTTCCCACATTTCTTTTCTTGAAGCTATTAAATCAACCTTTTGTTCAGCTAATTTTTCTGTTTCTGTATCTAATTTATATTTTAATAAATCAATAATTTCTTCAAGATAGTTTAATTCTTCTATATATTTTTCGTTATATTCAGCCATTGCATATCCCCTTTTACATAAACCAAAACTTAAATTACAAATGATACTTTAATTGAATATTATATCATATTATATAATATATGAAAAGATAATTTATCTTTGCCAATTTGTAATTAAATTCTATTATATTGATATAAAATAATAAATTTGCTTTAATAATTATCTTATTAATATTTTCTATAAGCTAATATTATAAAATTTTTGCTGATTTTGTAAATATATGTATGACAATTACAGTATTTGTTGTATAATAATTACATAGTATTATATGACGAGGGGATAAAAATTGATTGGGAAAAAGATAAGAAGTATCAGAAAAAGTAAGAATTTAACTATTGTTGATCTTTCAGAACAAATCAATGTAACTTCAGGGTATATATCACAAATTGAAAGAGACTTGATTTCACCTTCATTGGCAGTTTTAAAAAGGCTGTCGGAAGCACTGGATATACCTTTATCTTATTTGTTCATGGAAGACAATAATCAAAATGTTGTAACAATTCAGCAAAATGAAAGAACTAAAATTAAATTCGGTAATATTAATGTGGAATTGGAATTTATTACTCCAATATTGGACAAAACCGACAAAACAAATAGTGTCGAAGCGTTCTTGTTTAAATTAAAGCCTAAAACATGGGCAAGTGAAAATACGATAATCCATGAATCAAAGGTTTGCCTATATGTGTTATCCGGTGAGATACAATGTCATATAGGAAATAACATTTACACTATTTGTGCGGGAGATAGTATAAATGTTCCTGAAAACAACGGGCATATGATTTTTAACTCTAATGATGACGTATCAGAAGCATTATGCATTATTACTCCTGCAATACATAAATAACCTCTTGACAAAAATATTTCATGTAATATATTATCAATATAACGATGAAGGAAAGCAGTAAACATGCTTTTATTAAGAGAGCCGCCGGATGGTGCGAGACGGTATAACAATTAGGGTTGCACCGCGAATTTCTCTCGTCTCTAAACTGAGACGGGAGTTTTTGTATGCCCTAACCCCATTTTTCAGATTATGAATAATATTATATTTGATCTGGAAATTTAAATTATAAAAGATATATTTATGGAGGCAAGAAAATGTTAGATATTAAAAGAATCAGAAATAATCCTGAGGAAGTTGAAGGGTTACTGAAAAGAAGAAATCCTGAATTAAGTCTCAATAAAGTATTAAAATTAGATAAAACAAGAAGAGAGAAGCTTGTCGAAGTTGAAAATATGAAGGCTGAACAAAACAAAGTTTCAAAACAGGTTCCGCTATTAAAAAAGGAAGGAAAGGATGTAACAGAAATTCTTCAGCAAATGAAGGATTTGTCAGAAAGAGTAAAGGCTCTTGATGGCGAAATCAAGGAAATTGACGCAAAAATAGAAGAAGAACTGTTAAGCATACCTAATACTCCAAACCCTGATATTTTGTCTGGTGCTTCAGACGCAGACAACAAGGAAGTAAGAAGATGGGGAGAACCAAGAAATTTTGATTTTGAGGTAAAGCCTCACTGGGATTTGGGTGTTGACCTTGGGATTCTGGATTTTGAAAGAGCAACTAAAATAACAGGTACACGCTTTTCAATGTTTAAAGGACTTGGTGCAAGGCTGGAAAGAGCAATAACAGCATACATGCTTGATAAGCATACGCTGGATCACGGCTTCACTGAAATTGCTCCTCCATACATGGTTAACAGAGACAGCATGTTTGGAACAGGGCAGCTTCCTAAGTTTGAAGAGGATATGTTCAAATTAAACCAGAAGGATTATTACTTGATTCCTACAGCAGAAGTTCCTGTAACTAACATATACAGAAACGAAGTGCTGGATGAAGCTGATTTACCTATGTATATGACTGCCTGCACACCATGCTTCAGAGCAGAAGCAGGTTCAGCAGGAAGGGACACAAAAGGTTTAATAAGAAACCATCAATTTGACAAGGTTGAAATGGTTATGTATTCAACACCGGAGGATTCTTACAGACAGCTGGAAATCCTGACTAATTTCGCAGAAGAAATTCTGAAAGGACTGGGTCTTCCATACAGAGTTGTAGAATTGTGCACAGGAGATATAGGGTTCAGCTCTGCTAAGACCTATGACCTGGAAGTCTGGATGCCAAGCTATAGCAGATATGTTGAAATTTCCTCTTGTTCAAATTTTGAAGACTTCCAGGCAAGAAGAGCAAATATTAGATTCAGACCAAGTAACAAGGGAAAGCTGGAATTGATTCATACATTAAATGGTTCCGGTCTTGCTGTAGGCAGAACATTTGCTGCAATACTGGAAAATTATCAGAACGAGGATGGGTCAGTAACAATTCCGGAAGCATTACGAACGTTCATGAGAGGCATGGAGAAAATCACTTTATAAATAGGGAGAATCTTGTGCCCTCCCATAGCTTTAAGACCTTCCTTCAATATGCTGATGATTGGTAAATATAAAACCATAAGTTAATTATTAGCAAAAGCTTTTTAAATTTAATAATGCATTTTGTCGAAAATTATTATATAATGAAGACAATAAAGATTGGAGGTTACTTATGAGAAAAATCAGCAAGGTGTTATCCATATGCCTTTTAATAATAATTTTGACAAATACAGTTGCATTTGGTGAAATAAATATTAATGAAAATATTAATTCTGCATTATTAGGGGATTTAGAAACCGGAGAGATACTGTATGAGTATAATATAAATGAGCAATTGGCAATAGCGAGTATTTCTAAGCTTATGACATACCTGATTATGATGGATGCTGTTACAAACGGAGAAGTTTCATTAGATGATGATGTTGTAATAAGCGGACATGCTGCTGCCACCGAAGGAAGCAAGTTTGGTATAAAGTCCGGTGAAACTGTAAAATTAAACGTACTGATTAAGGGTATGCTTGTAGTGTCGGGCAATGACTGTGCAACGGCTATATCTGAACATGTGGGTAAAACAGAAGATAATTTCGTTAAAATGATGAATGAAAAAGCTTCCGAACTAGGACTTTTGTCAGCAAGCTTTGTAAACCCTCACGGCCTTCCCATAAATGACGAAGAAACCGGGCAAAATCACATGTCTGCTTCGGACATATACAAGCTGGCAAGACATATATTGACAAAGTATCCTGAACTTCTGGAAGTTACTAAATTACCGGAACTTGTAATACCTGAAAGAAACTTCTACAAAGCAGCTACAAACCCAACGCTTGGTATTGTTGAAGGCGTAGATGGACTTAAGACAGGATATACTGACAAGGCAGGAATTTGTCTGGTTTCTACTATGCCTGTAGCCGGAAAAGAACAGGATTTCAGGATAATAGCAATAATTATGGGAGCAGTAACTCATGAAGAAAGATTAGACAAAACTAAAACGCTTTTGGAGTACGGTAAAAACAATTTCAGCTACTACAAGCTTGCAGATGCTATGCAGGAAATTGACGAGGTATATATTAATAATTCCAAGGATGGAAAGGTATCGGTATTTCCGGCTGCTGATTATAATAAGGTAGTAAAAAATGATGACATAATCAGAACTGAGATTTCGTATAATGATACTGTAAAGGCACCATTAAATCAAGGAGATAAAATAGGAACCATAAGTATCTTTGTAAATGATGAAGAAATAGGACAAGTAGATGCCGTAGTGAATCAAACAATAGAAAAAGCAAGTTTGTTTGTTATGATAATAAGATTTTTTAATAATATTTTTGGATAAAATTAACAAAATTAAATTGTTAATTATTTAATATTTTGAAATAATTTTAATATATAAAAAAAGTGCTTGTAAATTTTATTAATATTATGAAATTATAAAGCACTTTTTATTATTGCAATATTAACATTAATATTACATGGTTCTACAAATTGAGTATTATTTTAATAAATAATCAGTATAATTATAAAAAGCTTGACAATAAACTGTCAGATACTGATATTGACAAATATATAGATTTGGTGTAATATTTTTTAATAAGTCTAGTGCATCTGTAGCTCAGTAGGATAGAGCAGTGCCCTCCTAAGGCATGTGCCGGGGGTTCGATTCCTCTCAGGTGCACCATTTTTATACGCAAAAGCAAACGATTTACACAATTTGTTAATATTATTAAATAATATTATTATAAATTATTTATGGAGGGGAAAATGAAAAGGATATTATCACTATTGCTAGTATTAACTATGATTTTAACAGCATGCTCAGGCGGACCAACTACTCCCGCACCTGCAGAAGAACCATCAGGAACTGATGAACCTGCACCAGGAGAGGATGTAACAGAGGGCGGAAAATATGCAGCAGAACAAGTATATAAGTACGCTTATGCGGAAGAAATTACAACTCTTAACTATCTCATAAATACAACTTGGGTAGATATGAACGTTTCTGCAAACCTTGTGGATACGCTGGCGCAGTATGACAAATACGGAGTACTTCAGCCTGCTCTGGCTGAAAGCTGGGACGTGTCGGATGACGGTCTTGAATGGACCTTTCATTTGAGAAAAGGAGTTAAATGGGTTGATTTTGAGGGAAACGAAGTAGCGGAAACTACTGCAGAGGACTTTGTTTCATCTGCCAAGTACATATTAACTAAGAAGAATGAATCTGAATCAGCCAACATAGTTTATTCTGTTATAAAAAATGCCGAGGCATATTATAACGAAGAAATAACTGATTTTGCAGAAGTTGGAGTTAAGGCAACAGACGATTACACACTGGTATACACTTTGAAAGAACCTGTTCCTTACTTTGAATCCATGCTTACTTATGTGAGCTTCTTCCCTGTTTACGGACCGTTCCTTGAAGAAATGGGAGAAGATTTCGGAACTGCAAACTCAACAATACTGTATAACGGACCGTATCTGTTAACTGAGTTTGAACCACAGATGCAGAGAATTCTTACAAAAAACAGCACATACTGGGATAAAGACAACGTATTTGTAACAGAACTTAACTATAAATACAACAAAGAAGCGATGGCTTTAGGAGGAGAACTGTTTAAGAGAGGCGAGGTTTTACATGCCATTATCCCTACAGCAAATCTTGATGAGTGGATGAATAATCCTGAGCTTAAGGATAAGGTATCTCCTGACAGACTGGGAACTTATACTTATTTCTATGCATTTAATTTTGATCCTAAATTTGATGCTGAATTTGAACCCGATAACTGGAAAATAGCAGTTAACAACGGAAGCTTCAGAAAATCCATCATGTCTGCATTCAACAGAATCGCATCAATGACAACAGAGGACCCTTACAATCCTGAATACAGAATAATAAATACCATAACACCTCCTAACTTTGCTTCACAGGGTGGGTTGGACTTTACTGCAATAGGTGATTTGGCAGCCTTGAAAGGTAAGGATTTCTTTAACGAGGCAGAAGCTTTGTCTTTTAAAGAAAAAGCTGTTGAAGAGCTTACACAGGCAGGAGCAAAATTCCCTGTAAAGATATTGATGCCGTACAATACAGACAGTGCATATTGGGCTTTGGAGGCACAGGTTGTTAAACAGCAGCTGGAAGCATTGCTCGGTAAAGACTATATAGAAATCACACTGCTTCCTCATGCTCCGACAGGATTTCTTGACGGAACAAGAAGATCAGGAAATTATTCACTCATGAAATGCAACTGGGGTCCTGACTATGCAGACCCGCAGACTTATACAGACCCGTTCAGACGCGGCGGAAACTATAACTTCCCCGAGTATACAACAGATGTAGACGCAGACGGGAAAAATTTATATGATGTCTATGAAGAAATGGTTAACGAAGCTAAAGCTGAATTAGTCGACTTAAATGTAAGATATGAAATGTTTGCAAATGCGGAAGCATATTTAATCAACAATGCTTTTGTCATCCCATACAATGTAAGCGGCGGAGACGGATATGTTGCATCTCAGGTGCTTCCGTTTGAAAGACCGTATGCTCCGTTCGGCATAGCAACAATGACATGGAAGGGAGCCAGACTTATGGCTGACCCAATAAGCATGGATGAATTTAACGAGGCTCAGAAAGAATGGCAGGCAGCCCGTGACGAGGCTTTAAAGAACGCAGTAAAATAGTTCCTACAAATGAGGGCTTTCAGCCCTCATTTGATTTACCGAGCATTATTATCTAAATGGTTGAGGAATATATTTCAACTTGAATTATTTTTAAAGGGAGGTGTCAAAATGAAGTACTACGCAACAAGGCTTTTAAGGTCCTTGTTAACACTTATTATTATTGTAACAATAGTATTTTTGCTTATGCGCCTTATGCCTGTTGAAGGTTATTTCGGAACAAGCTTCGATAAGCTGGATGAGGCTCAGATAGAAGCAAAGCTGCAAAATCTCGGACTTTTAGATCCATGGTATACACAGCTGAAGAATTTCTACGGTGATTTGCTGAAGGGTGATTTGGGCAAATCGATTACTTACAGACCCAGGGTTGATATTACGAAAATCTTAGGGGATAAATTAATAACATCCTTGCGCTTCGGGTTGGCGTCATTGACTGTTTCGCTGTTTGCAGGACTTAGTCTGGGCGTTTTGATGGCGAGATACAAGGGCAAATTCTGGGATAAATTCGGAACATGCTATGTTGTAGGAGCCAATGCTGTTCCTGCCGTAATATACTACCTGCTTATACAGGTATTCTTTACACAAATTTTTAATTTACCGTTATTATATGACAAAACAGACCCCAAAAGCTGGATACTTCCGGTTCTTTGTTTATCATTAGTAAATATTGCCTATTATGCTATGTGGATAAGACGCTACATGGTTGATGAATTGAATAAGGATTATGTCAGACTGGCAAGAGCTAAAGGACTTAAAAGCAAAGAAATTATGGTGCGGCATGTAATGCGCAATGCATTTGTTCCTATGGCACAATATTTACCTGCATCAATATTATATACAGTTGCAGGCTCCATATATGTTGAATCATTGTTTTCAATTCCCGGTACCGGAGGCCTTTTGGTAACGGCAATACAAAGACAGGATAACACATTGGTTCAGGCTTTAGTCCTGCTGTATTCATCTATAGGAATTATAGGATTGCTTCTGGGCGATGTATTGATGGCAACATTTGATCCAAGAATAAAACTAGGTAATGAAGGAGGATCCAGATAATGACCGGTAAGAGAATTATTAATAAAATGGCAGACAACATAGATCCGTCCTTATTTGAATTTGCGGAATATGATGAATCCAAAAGTGAGTTGACGGGTTATTCCAACTACTCATTCTGGAAATCAACCTTTCAGGTTTTTATGAAAAATAAAGTTGCTGTGGCACTTTTAATACTGATAGCATGTGTTGTTTTATTTACTGTAATACAACCGTATCTGCCAAATCAAAAAAGCCCTACACAAATATATATCAATCCTGAAACAAATCTTCAATATAGAAACGTACAGCCCAATGATGAATTCTGGTTTGGTTCTAATTCCATTGGTCAAGACCTATGGTCGCGTATTTGGAGCGGAACAAGAACATCACTGTTCATCGGTGTTGCGGTAGGTCTGGTTGAAGCTGTGGTAGGTATAACAATTGGAGCACTGTGGGGTTATGTGAGGAGACTTGATGCTATAATTACGGAAATATACAATGTGTGGGATAATATACCCACGACAGTTGTTTTGATTATACTGACATACATTATGAAGCCGAGCATACCCACAATAATTTTTGCCATGTGCATGACCGGATGGCTTCAAATGGCAAGATTCGTCCGCAATCTGATTATAATTATCAGAGACAGGGAGTATAATTTAGCCTCAAGATGTCTCGGTACACCTACAAGCAGGATAATAACCAAAAACTTGCTTCCTTATTTGGTATCGGTTATCATGCTCAGGATGGCACTTGCAATACCCTTGGCAATAGGCAATGAAGTGTTCCTTTCCTATATAGGAATGGGGCTGCCGCTGGATGTACCTTCACTGGGCAATCTGGTGAATGAAGGAAGAGCCCTGATTATGGATCCCAGCCAAAGATATCAGTTATTCTTTCCGGCTGCAGTTATATCTGTTGTAACCATATCCTTCTATGTCATCGGCAATGTGTTTGCAGATTCTGCCGATCCGAGAAATCATGTGTAGGAGGTTGAGATGGCACAAAAATCAATCAATGAAATAATTAAGAGCGAAGTAGTACTGGCTGTTGAGGATTTAGTGATAAAATTTAATTTACGAGGACAGGAGCTGACTGCTATCAGAGGGGCTTCTCTGGATTTGCACAAAGGCGAAAGCTTGGCCATAGTAGGAGAATCCGGTTCAGGAAAATCAGTTTTTAATAAATCATTTATGGGTCTTTTAGATGGAAACGGAAGAATTGATTCAGGTTCCATTATTTACAAAGGACAGGATTTAGCAAAATTTAAAACAGAGGATGAATGGATTAAAATCAGAGGAAAAGAAATTGCAATGGTATTCCAGGATCCCATGACATCCTTAAATCCTTTGAAGACCGTGGGGAAGCAAGTACAGGAATCTATTGAGCTTCATCAGAATCTAAAAGGCGAAGAAGCCAGGAAGCTGGCTGTAGAAATATTAAATGATGTGGGCATATCAGAACCGGAAAGAAGATACAAGCAGTATCCTCATGAATTCTCCGGAGGTATGAGACAAAGGGTGGTTATAGCAATCGCAGTTGCCTGTAACCCTAATATACTCATATGCGACGAACCGACAACTGCATTGGATGTAACCATACAGGCACAAATATTGCAGCTGTTGAAAAATTTGCAGGATAAATATAATTTGACTATTATATATATAACCCATGACCTTGGTGTTGTAGCAAACGTAGCTGACAGGATAGCTGTTATGTATGCGGGGGATATTATAGAACTGGGCTCATCAGAGGAAGTGTTTTTTGACCCTAAGCATCCGTATACATGGGCATTGCTGTCTTCACTGCCTCAATTGGGTAATAAGGGAGAAGCGCTGTATTCAATAAAGGGGACACCTCCAAACCTGTTCAAAGAAATTAAGGGTGATGCGTTTGCGCCCAGGAATCCGAGCGCATTAAAAATTGATTTTGTAGAAAGACCTCCATATTTTGAAGTGAGTTCAACCCATAAAGCACGCACATGGCTGTTAGATCCAAGAGCTCCAAGAGTAGAACCTCCTCCGTTAATTAAAAGAATGCAGGAAATTGGTGCAAAGAGAGGTGATACTGTTGAACAATAAAAAGGAAACGCTTTTAGAGGTTAAAAATTTAAGAGTAGAATTTGGTAAAAAAAATAATAAATTTGTTGCCATAAATGATGTAAGCTTTAATATTTACAAAGGAGAAACCTTTGGATTGGTCGGAGAATCCGGTTCAGGCAAGACAACTATTGGAAGGACTATCATAAGAATAAATCCTGCAGCATCCGGCGAAATAATTTATAAGGGCAGAAAAATAAACGGAAAAATAGATACAGAGCTGGATAAGGAGCTTACACGTGAAATACAAATGATATTCCAAGACCCTATGGCATCCTTGAATGAAAGAGCAAAGGTTGATTATATAGTTTCAGAAGGATTATATAATTTAAAAAATTACGGCACCGAAGAAAACAGGAAAAAATTAGTTGAGCAGGCACTTCTGGATGTCGGTTTGCTTCCTGAGTTTGCAAGCCGTTTTCCTCATGAGTTTTCCGGAGGACAGAGACAGCGTATCGGTATAGCACGAGCGCTGGTGATGGAGCCTGAACTGGTAGTAGCGGACGAACCGATTTCGGCCTTGGATGTATCCATCAGAGCACAGGTTATAAATCTTCTTTCTGAGCTTCAAAAGCAAAAAGGTCTGACTTATTTGTTCATAGCACATGATTTGTCAGTTGTAAGATTTATTTCAGATAGAATTGCCGTAATTCACAAGGGTAAAATAGTAGAGCTTGCGGAGACAGAAAAGCTGTTTGCAAACCCATTGCATCCATACACAAAATCATTGCTGTCTGCAATACCTACTCCTAATCCGAGAGTGGAAAGAAATAAAAAAATAGAAATTTACGACCCCTTAAAGCTTCACTATGATTACGATAAATACCCTCCAAATTGGGTGGAAATAGAGCCTGAACATTTTATACTGGCAAATGACAGGGAATTAGAAAATTATAAGTTGAAATAAACATTATAAAGTCCACTGCTGTGGGCTTTATAATATTTTGCTTGAAAACAGAAGTATTGTGTGATAATCTGTTATGAAATCGGACAAGATGGTAAGGAGTTGAATATTTATGATTTTAAATACATTAATCAACAGCATTGTTTTGATGGGTATACTAATGGCAATGGGTTACTATTTAAGAAACAAAGGAATTATAAGTGATGAGGGTGAAAGTACACTTACATACATACTGGTAAATATAACAACACCTGCAATGGTTATAAATGCAATGAATATTGATTTTTCATTTGATCAGCTTAAAACAGGGGCGGCTCTTTTAGCAATAGCAATTATATTTAATATTATTCTGATTTTTCTTGGCAATATAGCTTCAGTTAAAACAGAAGAAAATGAAAAGAAAAAAATGGTAAAATATTCTGTAGCATTGATGAACGGAGGCTTTATGGGCTTTCCGCTGGCTTACCAGATATATGGCTCTCAAGGGATGTTCTATGCTACAATGTTTCATACTCCAAACATAGTTTTTATGTGGACTTACGGAGTTTCGCTTCTGTTAGGAAAGAAGAAAATAAAAAACAGATATAAATTTATGCTTTTAAATCCAGGCATGATTGGTGTTTATACAGGTCTTGTTTTATATTTTACACAGCTTCCATTGCCACTGTTTGCAACTAATTTATTGGATTTATTGACTAATGCAACCACTGTTTTATCTATGCTGATTATAGGAAGTAAAATAGCAACCATTGGCGTGAAGGATTCATTTATTAATAAGGAAGCTTACTTTGCAACTTTTTTCAGGTTAATTGCTTCACCTGTACTGATGATTATATTATTGAAGTTTTTGGTTTTAGACCAGATGATTGAACAGATATACGTAATATATTCAGCATTACCGGTAGCGGTATTAATGCCTATATTGGCCCAAAAATATGGCGGAGACATTGAATTTGGCTCTAAAATAGTAGTTATAACACACTTGGTTTCATTATTGACAATACCATTGTTTTTTTGGCTGTATTCAATAATATAGTTATAAACTGAAAATCTTATTTTGATATTAAATCATTCTGCGGATTTCTATGATGGGATTCTTTTGGATGATTTTTTTTGTTACCAATCTGTAATATAAAATATGTTGACAAGGAGTGTACTATAATATATAATACAGCTACTGTATTAAGTGTAATAGTACACATAACATTAACAACCGGAGACATATATGAAAGAAATCAAAATAGTTTTAACACAGACAAATACAATTATATCTAAGACATTAAAGGCAGTTTCTAAAAAAAACTATAATCATATTTCTATTTCACTTGTGGATGATTGTTCATCCATGTTCAGTTTTGGAAGAAAGATTACCTGGTTTCCTTTGATTGGAGGATTTGTTAAGGAGGATGTCAATAAGGGAGTATTTAAGATGCACCCTGAAACCAAGTGCAAGATATACAGGCTTGAAGTATCTGATGAGGACTACTATATAATTATCACCAGACTGAATAATTTCTTAGCTGAGCCAAATAGTTTCAGATACAGCTTCTTAAACGTATTTTTAATGTATTTTAATATACCGCTGCAAAGGAAACATTGTTTTGTATGTTCAAGCTTTGTGTCATATTTACTCAAAGGAATCATACCACTGGAAAAAGAAATTTCTCTGGTAACTCCGGATGACTACAATAACTTGAATTTAAATGCAATATATGAAGGAACATTGCATGATTTTGTAAATGCAAAAGCATCATGCTTCAGTATTTAATGGGGGTGATATATTGATTCAAATTGATAATAATAATCCAAAAGCAATTTATGAACAAATATATGATGAAATAGCCAGGCTCATAATGTCAAAGGTTCTTAAACCAGATGAAAAACTTCCATCTGTGCGTGAGCTTGCGGCAATGATAAAAATTAATCCAAATACGATTCAAAAAGCATACAAAAGCTTGGAAGAAAACAATTATATTTACTCTGTAAAAGGAATCGGAAATTTTGTAAAAAATTCTGATGAGCTCAGGAGTATACATATTAAAAATACGGAAGAAAAATTGGATGATGCTGTAAAATCCATGAAATCACTTGGATTAAATGATGATTATATAATTAAAATGGTTAAGGACATTCTTAACCAAAATAAAGCTTAAAGGAGGACATAATGTTAAAGATCGATAATTTAAGTAAAAAATTCGGCGATTTTCAAGCCTTAAGCAATATAAACATAAATGCTGAAACCGGGCAGATATACGGATTGGTAGGCTCTAACGGCTGTGGAAAAACAACAATGCTAAAGCATATCATGATGATATATAAGCAGGACCAGGGAAGCATATATTTTGATGATATACAGGTGAAAGAAGATGCAGATATATTAAAGAGCTTTTATTTTGTTCAGGACAATTTATTTTTTCCATATCAATATACATTAGCAAAATTATTTGCTTATGAGAAATTAATGTATGAGCATATGTCAGAAAACAAATTTAATGAGCTTACAGGCTATTTTAATGTTGATGTAAATAAGAATCTGAACAAAATGTCAAAGGGACAACGAAAACAGGCTGCATTCATTCTAGCAATAGCGGCTATGCCAAAGGTTCTTTTGCTGGATGAAATAGTAGACGGCTTGGATGCTGTTATTAAAAGAAAGTTTTGGGATGTGCTGATACAGGAAGTAATGGAAAATCAAATGACTGTGATAATCTCATCTCATGATTTAAAGGAATTAGATAATATATGTGATAAGGTAGGCATAATGCACGAAGGAAAAATCCTCAAGGAAGAAAACCTTGAAAAGATGAAGGACGAAATAAAAAGAGTACAGTTTGCTGTCGAAGGTGAATTCGAAGCCGCTAAATTCAGTGAATACAACATAGTTAAATCCGTAAAAATCGGCAGCATAAATATATGTACACTGACTGGAGATGTTGATAAGTTTAAACAAAAACTAGAAAGTGAATACAAGGTTCTATTGTTTGATAAGCTGTCAATGAGCCTTGAGGAAATATTTATTACAGAGCTTGGAGGTGCAGGATATGGAACAGAGAAAAAATAATCATTTTATTTCGATTCTTTTATATTCGCTGAAAACCAAGAAGAACTGGTTTTTTCTGTCGACGGTAATAATATTTGTGTCTACTATGCTGATACCGTTCATACTTGGTGTGGATCAGGAAGTCTTCATAGTATTCGGAATAGTTGAAACCTTTGTACTGGTGTTTATAAATTGCCTGGTTGATAACAGCTTTCTTCACAACGATTCAAAGCTGGCTTATTATAAATCAAAGCCTGCAACCTTCAGGGAACAGATTTCCATAAACATTATCATTAACTTGATTTTTGCGGCATATCTGCTTGTGTTAATAGTGCTGTCAGTGGTTTTTCAGAACTTGAACTATGAAATATTAGAATCCTTTAAGTTTATAATTCCATGGCTTTCGGCAGGCATATTTTTAGCCGCATTATCTTCGATACTATCCGGAAACACATTAGTTGCTGGAGTAATGACCATATTCAACTTTGCATTACCGGGTATAATTTACCTGATAATTCAATTCATGTTTTCCATACTTGAAAATATTGTGGCAGGTTTCAGCGCCAGAGTGCTTATGGATTACTTTGTAAACAACTTCTACAAGCTGGATTACATATATTTTGCAGTATATTCAGACAAATCCGTGGATTTTATATATTTTTTACTGCTGGGAATCATATTGGTCGGCATAACACTTTTGATATTTAAAATGCTTAAGAGAAGAAAAAATGAAAATACCGGTAATTTCATTGCTTTTGATGGTTACAAATACTTTGTATCAGTGCTTGCATGCCTTATAATACCTGCATTTTTCTCAATTATGGGCTATACCGGAAGCATAGCCAATGAGATAATCGTATCGTTGCTGATGTCCGCTCTGACATATTATATTATAATTGCGGCAATGGAAAAGTCATTCAGAATATCAAGACTGTCCGTAAAGGTGTTTGCAGTAAGCATGGCTTTGTTTGTTGCAGTGACAGGAGGAACTGTTGCATTTGCCAACCAGTATAAAAACACGGTACCTGATGCTGATAATGTGAGGATGGCATATATCGGCAACAATACATGGATTTATGATGAGATTAACAGGTATATCGAGGATAAGGGAGAAATAAATGAAGACGGTATTTCTGAAATTGAGAAAAGATTTAATATAATATTGTTTACAGACAAAGAAAATATTGAAGCTATCACGGAGCTTCACAGGGAAATTCTTTCAGACCAAAGTTACGACAACGGCGATTTCTATATGTACCATATAATGATAATCTACTATATGAATGACGGAAGCTACATTATAAGAGATTATAATACAGAAAACAACAGTGATGCCGATAACGAAGCAAAGGATGAAATTGCATCCCTATTATTAAGCTCTCAGGAATTCAAGAAAAAGAAATATTATTATCTGTATGATGAAAAGTATTATTTAAACAATGATTACAGTATAAATGTCCAATTGCAGCATGATTCCAGAAATGCAAATACTACAGCCTCTATGAACATCGATATAGATGGAATAAGGGATTATCTGATAAAAGATATTGATGAAAATTACAACAGGGCAAAAGGAGCTTTTATTGCATTATCTAATTATGATTATGGTATGCCTTATAATAAAGAGTATAAGGAAATGGGTTATTATCTGGAAATAAGTGTAAGAGATAATAAAAATTTAAATGATAACGGCAGTTTAAAAGACTACACTTATACGATACAATTAGATGAAGGCTTTGAAAATATAAAAGAATACTTGAATTTAAAATAAAAATAACGGGACAGTTGAAAATTGTCCCGTTATTTTTATTAATATGTCTTGGCTATTAAATATAGCATTTAAGATTTTATATTTAAATACTATTTTAATTCTAGGATTCAGTATTTATATTAACTTGTAAATGGCATAATGTATTCAATGGAATTCATAACTACATGCCCGCAATTCGGCAGTAAATGAGTTACTGCTGATGGCACAAGACTTGAGAGCCTGAGTGCAGAGCTTTTTGCATCTACTATAACATCATTTTCACCATCTAAAAAGAGTACCGGCATATTAAGCCTTTATAATTGTTCATCCTCATATATAGACAGCTCTTGAATTGGATTATAGCTTTCTACAAATAAATTCATAAATTCAAGAACTTCTTTAGTTTTTGTAGCAAAACCTGTATTGCTGCATACTATGGGTTGTACATCAAGGTAAAGGAAGTATGTCATGTTAAAAATAAAATTATATCCGGAAGCAAGAAATAGTTGAACATATTTATGCAAAAAAAATTTACGTAGTCTGCGACATTTTCTGCTTTATCTTATCAAAACTTTGAAAAACGTACTTTATGCAAGGGATTTTTATTGAAATATGCAGGTTTTCGTTAGAAGGTCTACAACAAAAAATTTTCAATTGATATGCGCTTTAAAGTATTAATATACGTGAATTGGTACTAAGACACGGGGACGTTTCAGGTGTCTTGGCAGACTGGGCCTGAATATTGCACCATCTTCTTTAGTTTTTGTAACAAAATCTATATTGTTGCATACTATGGGTTGTACATCAAAGTAAAGGAAGTTTGTTATGTTAAAAATAAAATTATATCCGGCAGCAAGAAATAGATGAGGAACATATTTATGCAAAAAATTTTTACGTAGTCTGCGATATTTTCTGCTTTATCTTATCAAAACTTTGAAAAACTTACTGTATGCAAAGAATTTTTATTGAAATATACAGGTTTTTGTTAGAAGGTTTACAACAAAAAATTTTCGATTGATATGCGCTTTAAAGTATTAATATTCATAAATTGACACCATTATTTTCTATACAAGATGATTATGAAAAAATAGTGCTTGACATTGATTGTGATTTTACACAAACAACAGACGGGATCAAAATAATAAAAGTTCCCGTATCTTGGCTGCTTCTATGATTTGATTAAAACATACATTTTTTCTTATTTCTTTTTTCCATATACATTTTTTCATCTGCTGATTGCATAATTTGTTCCAGTTTATTAATATCATCGGAACCGGCAATTCCTGCACTGATTTCTATTATTATTTTTTCACTGATGCATTTTCTGTTTATCTCATTTCTTATTCTTTCAACAACTTTTTCAGCTATGACAAAGCCGATGTTAGGAAGGATTATAATGTATTCGTCTCCTCCATAGTGTATGGGTATATCATTTTCCCTTATAGAATCCTTAATCGCTTTTCCGACAATAGTAATAGCCTTATCGCCTGCTTTGTGCCCGTATAAATCGTTGAATTCCTTTAAATCATCAATATCAACAACAATAAGTGAATAAAAACTTGCATGGAGCTTTATAAATCCATTTTTTAGGTGTTCCCAATAATTTCTGTTATACAGGTCTGTGGACAAATCACGGTATGGCTTATAAGAATCTTCTGTTTCAACAATCACCACCCAAAATATATTACCCTCAATAATAACTTTGTCCGCTGTCATAATATAATTATAAATTTCCTTTTTTACGGAACATTCGCCGCAACTGCTTTCCTTTATGTTCAACATTTCGAGAAATCCTCTTGCAATATTTGTATTGATTATATTGCTGTAGTAAATTTCTCCGTTTTCATCTGTCAATATAAAAACTGTTGTAAATGGTCTTTTTTCTATTTCATTCATCGGCTTACCCCCTGACTAAATAATATTATAATAAATAAATACACAAATATTTTTCACAATTGATATCTAATATATTTTTAATATCCTTTTAATATCCTCTATATACATATTGCCTGAACGCTCTCCGTATAAAATCATGCTGAGATAAGCATCGGAGGTTCCCAGTTTTTTAGACAATTCTTTTTGTGTCATATTTAAGTCAGCTAATCTGTTTTTTACCTTTAACCCGAAAGGAGTAAGTTTTCTTTTTTTCATATTTTTGTTCCCCCCAAAAAATATATTCTCGTTTATCGGATATTTATGGTACAATTAAATGAATAAAATTTAATCATAACAATATTTTATATCTGATTTCAGAGAATGTCAACATATTAATTGATTTATTCTCTTTTTTCAGATAATTTTTAGGAGGTGATATTTTGGATACAATCGGGAAAAGAATACGTTATGCACGTAAAATCAACAAATTATCATTAACTGATGTAAAAAATGAAACGGGCCTGTCTACAGGAAATCTAAGCGAGCTGGAAAATGATAAATTTGCACCGTCCAGCAATGCACTGCTGGCATTCAGAAAATTATTCAATGTTTCCATTGACTGGATTCTTACGGGTACACCGCCAATGACACTGTCAAAAAATGAAGCTATACAAGAATCATCAGGAATTTACTTATCTGAGGAAGAAAAAGAGCTTATAGAATCATACAGAAAATTGGACAAAGAAAAGAGAAGAGACATACAGGGCTATATACAAGTTGTTGCGTCATTAAACCCTAATAACAGTACACAGCAATAAATCAAGTTTTTTTTTGCACCAAAATGATTAAATTTTAATCATTTTGGTGTGAAGAGCAATCAATTTAATTAAACGAAATATAAATAGCTCAATAAATTTTTTGTTATTAAAAATAGTGCATATAAAAAAAGTTGCTCCGCAACTTCCGCTAGGGGGACCTATGTCCCCCTTCGGCGTTTACTGAGCACCCCACTTAACGGCAAGGACGTCCCGTCCTTTTGTAAATTCATATCCTTCTTTTGAATTTTTGAATTATTTATATATTTATATTGTTACCGATTCGCTGAACGGTTGCTATAGGCGGCAGATGAGTTGCGGCTATTGAGACATTGTCATTGCACACTATTTTTACGGGGTTGCTTTCATTTTCTACTATGACGTTTCTTGCTCTTACGTCAGAAAGTTCAACTGATTTTACATTAGATGCTTTAACAACAATGTCACCCAGAACAACTACATTTTTTATATAAACATTTCCTGAACCTACTGAATCCAAAATATACAAATCTCCTACGACAACAGCGCTTGTGTATAATTCATTGTAGTTTGTTATATTAAATCCTCTCTCTATATTTTCATTATCAATAATTTCATAAATAATTTTTACGGCCTCTGCTCTTGTTAAAGCCTTTGCAGGACGGTATACGCCTTCGGGATAACCAAGTATATACCCTTTGTTATATACAGTATTGACGCTTTCTTTTGCCCAGTCCTGTATGGTGCTGTAATCATCCAGCAGGGTGGCACCTTCTCCTTCTACGCCTCCGGCTGTTATGGATGAGCTTACAACCTTTGCAACCTCTTCCCTTTTTATGGGGTTATTTGGCCTGAAGGTGTTGTTTTCATATCCTGAAAAGAAACCTGAAGCTACGGACTTTTGTATTTCCCCATAAAACCATTCGGTATTGCTTACATCTGAAAAGCTCAGATCTGCTTTTTTCTCAGTATGAAGAGCGCTGTTCATCAATTTTGAAAATTCTGCTCTTGTAATTGTTCTGTCAGGTCTGAATGTGCCGTCTTCATAGCCCGATACAAACCCAAGTGTAACCGCTTCTTCTATCCAATTTTTTGCCCAATGACCCTCGATATCACTAAAAGAAATACCAGATTCTTCAGCTTCGGCAGAGGTTACATCCATATCTGAAATTTCCTGATTATTTTCTGCCTCTTCATTGATTTCATCTGTAGTGCTTGTATCAGTAATGGCGTCTAAAACTCCTGCATAAGCAAATGAATTGGCACTCAGGCATATACATAATCCAAAGACGGATATTCTTTTTACAATTTTTTTCAAGTTTGTCCTCCTTCAATACGGAACTATATTCGCTTATATTCCATTTATATAGACTGATAAAATCATCAAAATGTTCCACATATTTTAGTTTAATTATAAATTTGTTTTGATAAAAAGTAAACAGGTAATTAAAGACATATGTATTGACTTATATGTAAATAATAATTTATAATTAACTAAGTAGAAACAATATGCAGCAGGTATAATATGGATGAATTTTTTATGAAGGAAGCCTTGAAGGAGGCATATAAGGCGTATGAAATAAATGAGGTTCCTATAGGTGCCGTTATTGTAAGAAACGGTGAAATTGTGGGCAGAGGGTACAATCAAAAAGAAACCTTGAAGGATGCGACTTTACATGCAGAGATTTCTGCAATTAAAAATGCCTGCAGTAATTTGGGAGGCTGGAGGCTTCCCGGCTGCACCATGTACGTTACTCTGGAACCATGCTCAATGTGTGCAGGAGCCTTGGTAAATGCCAGAGTTGAACGCTTGGTAATAGGGGCTGAGGATTTAAAGACAGGAGCGTGCGGCTCTGTTATGAATATTGTTCAAATGGATCAATTAAATCATAAAATAAATGTAAAATTCGGAGTGCTGGAAGAAGACTGCTCAGGTATATTGAAATTATTTTTTGAAAAGCTAAGAAATTCTAAGAAATAAAGGGAGTACTAAATGGAAAAATATCCGATACTTGAAGTTGACTTGGGGAAAATTTATTCAAATACAAAAATTATAACTTCTCTGTGTGACAGAAAAAATATCAAGGTTGCCGGAATTATAAAAGGGTTTGGCGGCATAGCTGCCGGTGCCAAAGCTATGGCAGACGGAGGATGCGTACAAATAGGAAGCTCAAGAATTGGCCAGTTAAAAGCTCTTAAGACAAAGGGGTTTGATGTACCGCTCCTGTTAGTCAGAATTCCGATGCTTTGTGAAATTGAGGATGTTGTTAGGTACAGTGAGATGTGCCTTGTTTCGGAAAAGGAAGCATTGATTAATTTAAATAAGGAAGCCAGGAAACAAAACAAATCATACGGTGTTGTCTTGATGTATGACCTGGGAGATTTAAGGGAAGGCGTATTTACAAGAAATGAATTAATTAATCTTTCCCAGCTGGTTGAATACGAGCTGAATAATTTAACACTTGAAGGCATTGGAGCAAATTTAAGCTGCTACGGTTCTGTGGCGCCGACAACCGAGAATTTAAGTGAGCTTTCTGAGGCTGCAAAGGACATAGAAAAATTAATAAACAGAAGGCTTAATATTGTATCAGGCGGCGGAACAACAACCTTGCCTTTGCTGGTCAGGGGTGGTGTGCCTGATAAAATCAATCATTTGAGAATAGGAGAGGGAATTAACAACACTCAGGACTTGCCTTTATACTGGAAAACTGATATAGCAGGATTAGATAAGGATACATTTGTTTTGAAGGCTCAAATTGTGGAGGTTAATGAAAAACCTACACATCCTGTAGGAGAGCTGATGGTAAACGCATTTGGAGAGCATGCTCAATATACAGACAATGGAATCAGAAAAAGAGCAATAGTTGCATTAGGAAATCAGGATGTGGGTGATTCTTCAAAGCTTGTTCCCAGGGACAAGGATATCAAGGTACTGGGCGCCAGCAGCGACCATACAATATTGGACATTCATGACTGCAAAAATGAATATAAATTAGGTGACATAATAGAATTTAATGTGTTGTATCAGGCAATGCTTTTTACAACATTATCAAAATATATTAAAAAGAAAATAATTAGAAATAATTATAAATAAAAACCATAAGGAGGATGTTATGCCAATAATTCAAGTTGAAATGCTTAAAGGAAGAACGTTGGAGCAAAAAAGAGCCCTTGCAGAAAAGGTTACTCAAGCAGTTGTTGAAACTGCCAACTGCCCTAAGGAAGCTGTAAAGATAATCATAAGGGAAATGGAGTTTGAAAATTATTCTCAGGGCGGAGTTCTTAAATGCGACGACAAATAAAAAACAAAGGGCTAAGCCCTTTTGTTTTATAGCCCTAACCCAATTTGAGCGACCCTAGGGAGCAAACAAATTGGTGATGGAGCCTGTTATCATCTTATAACAAAAGAGTAAGGGAGTTTGTATGAAATTAATATCATGGAATGTTAATGGTTTAAGAGCATGTGTGAACAAAGGCTTTATGGATACGTTCAAGGAATTGGATGCAGATATTTTCTGCCTGCAGGAAACGAAGCTGCAGGAGGGGCAGATAGAGCTTGATTTACATGGCTATTATGATTATTGGAGCTATGCCCAAAAGAAGGGTTATTCTGGCACGGCTGTATTTACAAAGGAAAAACCGTTGTCAGTATCATATGGCCTTGGAATAGATGAGCATGACAAGGAAGGAAGAGTAATAACGCTTGAGTTTGATAATTTTTATCTGGTAAATGTGTATACTCCGAATTCTAAAAGAGCGCTGGAAAGACTTGACTACAGAATGATCTGGGAGGATGACTTCAGAAAGTATCTTCTGAAGCTGAATGAAAATAAACATGTTATCATGTGCGGGGATTTAAACGTTGCACATAAGGAGATAGATTTAAAAAATCCTAAGACAAACAGAAAAAATGCAGGATTTACTGATGAAGAAAGAAGCAAGATGACAGAGCTTGTAGAAGCCGGTTTTATTGATACTTTCAGATATTTTTATCCTGACAAGGAAGATGCATATTCATGGTGGTCTAATTTTGCAAAATCAAGGGAAAGAAATATCGGGTGGAGAATCGATTATTTTATAACATCAAAAGCTTTTAAGGATACTCTGGAGGATGCATTCATCTGCCCCGAATACATGGGCAGCGACCATTGCCCGGTTGGTTTATTGATCAAGTAAACACGAAGTATGAGCGGATATAAACCAAAATAATATCTTATAATACGAAAATTAATCAAAAAATAATTATTGCTTATTCTTATTTCATATATTATAATAATATTGCAGTGAAGAATTGTAAAATTTAATATACGCATCAATATAATGTGGATAATATGGTTCCAAAGTTTCTACCAGACAACCGTAAATTGTTTGACTATTGATTGTTATTTTATTTATTTGATGCGTCTGGATTTCTAGGCGCATTATTTATGTTCTGACCTATTTTCAGAACGAATTCTAAAAGGATTTTCCAAACGATATAAAAAGAAAAAACGCATATACGTTTTGCTTTTTATCATATATAAAAAAATAAGGAGACTAACATGAAAAAGTTATTTAGCATTATTTTATCACTTGTATTAATCTTTTCTCTTTCTGCCTGCGCACCTGATAATACAGCGCAGCCGGAACAACCAGAGTCAGAAACACCTGCAGCTGAAACACCTGCCGAAAATGAAACAGGCGTATTCCCTGCAATTGCAAAGGAAGATATAAAAGTGGCAGTTATTCATATAGGAAACCCTGCTGATGGTTCAGGCTATACTTACGCACATGATCAGGGTATAGTTGGAATGCAAGAAGCACTGGGGCTTGATGACAGCCAGATAATCCGTAAGAACAATGTTAATGATACAGACCCGACAGCAACTGAAACAGCAATTCTTGAGGCCATAGAAGAAGGAGCAAACATCGTTTTTGGTACAAGCTGGGGATACATGGACACATTGGAAGCATTGGCAGCTGAATATCCGGAGGTTATATTCTCACATGGATCAGGATATAAGAGCAACGGAACCAACTTCAATAATTATTTCGGAAGAATTTATCAAGCAAGATATTTAAGCGGTATTGCAGCCGGTTTAAAAACAGAAAGCAATAAAATAGGATATGTTGCAGCAATGGGACAGGAAAATTCTGAAGTAACAGGAGGTATCAATGCATTTGCAATGGGAGTTTACTCAGTAAATCCCGAAGCCAAGGTTCTTGTAAAGGTAACTAACAGCTGGTATTCACCGGAAGAGGAAACAAATGCGGCAAAGGCACTTTTGGCTGAAGGCTGTGATGTTATAGCTCAGCACTGTGATACGCCTAACCCTCAGCTTGAAGCAGAAAAGGCAGGTAAATGGGGAATCGGATACAACTCAGACATGTCAAAGGATGCACCTAAAGCAACTATTACTTCTGCAGTATGGGATTGGTCGGCTTATTATAAAACTGCAGTTGAAAATGTAATAAACGGAACTTGGGCAGGCGAAAACTATTATGGCGGTATGATTGAAGGAATGGTTGGTATATCACCTATTAATGAAAGTGTAGCAGCTGAAGGTACTCAAGAAGCAATACAAGAAGCGGAGAAAACAATAATGGACGGAAGCTTCAATGTATTTGACGGCGTAATTGAAACTAATGACGGCAAGACAGTTGGAGAAGAAGGAAAAACACTGGATGATGCTGCGATTACCGGAGGAATAAACTGGTACTTTAAGACTGTAGAGGTTAAATAATTTGTTTAATGTCATTCTGATTTGCAGTCCCCCCACTGCCGGCAGAATGACATTATAATTTATGTTTATAAAAGAAATCAATTTCAGGCAAAGATGGGAGCAGGCATGTTAAAGTCAAATGAAACTAATTACGCTATTGAATTAAAAAACATATCAAAGTTTTTTGGCAATGTTGTCGCTAATGACAGCATCAATCTTAATATCAGGTATGGTGAAATTATTGCCTTGCTGGGTGAAAACGGCTCCGGAAAGACAACATTGATGAACATGCTGTCAGGTATTTATTATCCTGACAACGGCAGTATAACAATTGCGGGAAAAGAAGTTACCATAGGTTCTCCAAACGATGCGATTGATTATGGAATTGGTATGATACATCAGCATTTTAAACTTGTTGATGTCTTTAATGCAATGGATAATATAGTGCTGGGCACTAAAGGCAAATATGAAAAGACAAAAATAATGAGAGAAAAAATACTGAGCATCAGCAATAAATTTGGTCTTGAAATAGAGCCTGAGAAAAAGGTATACAATATGAGTGTCAGCGAAAAGCAGACTGTTGAAATAATGAAGGTTTTATACAGAGGAGCGCAGATTCTCATACTTGACGAGCCTACGGCAGTACTGACACCCCAGGAAACTGAAAAGCTGTTCATTATACTTCGAAAAATGAAGGAACAAGGCAGTGCAATCATCATTATTACCCACAAGCTTAATGAGGTTATGGAAATAAGTGACCGGGTAGCAATACTCAGAAAAGGAAAATTGATAGATACGGTTGAAACATCCAATACAAATGAAAATCAACTGACGGAGCTGATGGTAGGCAAATCGGTCAGCTTAAAAATAGAACGCCCTGAAATTACAAATAAAAAAACTATTCTAAATGTGGTAGATTTATCTGTTGAAAATGAAGACGGTACTCCGGCCCTTAAAAATGTTAACTTTAAGCTTAAAAGGGGAGAAATATTAGGAGTTGCCGGAATAGCCGGAAGCGGACAGAAGGAGCTTTGTGAGTCAATTGCCGGGCTTATTGAAATAAAAAGCGGAGCTGTTCTTTGCAATAAGGAGAATATAATAGGCAAGACACCTGATGAAATAATAAGATTGGGTATCAGTATGAGCTTTGTACCCGAAGACAGGCTTGGAATGGGTCTTGTAGGCTCAATGGGTATGGTTGAAAATGTAATGCTTAAATCATATAAGAAAAATAAAGGATTTTTTGTTGACAAAAAGCCTTCAAGAGGAATGTCCGAAGAATTGATTAGAAAATTGGATATTGTTACTCAAAATGTTGATATGCCTGTACGCATGATGTCAGGAGGGAATGTTCAGAAGGTTCTTTTAGGAAGGGAGATTGAATCCAACCCCAATGTCCTGATAACTGCCTATCCTGTAAGAGGTCTGGATATTAATTCTTCTTACTTGATTTATGATTTATTAAATGAGCAAAAGAAAAAAAATGTGGCTATTTTATTTATAGGTGAGGATTTGGATGTGCTTCTGGAGTTATCTGACAGAATCATGGTTCTCTGTCATGGAGAAGTAAAAGGAATAGTAAATTCAAAGGAAACAACCAAGGAAGAAATAGGACTTATGATGACAGGAATGAATTTAAAGGGGGTGGATCAGGATGAATAACATAAATAAAAAAGCAAGAGAACCCTTTATTCGTACTGTTAAAAGAGCAGAGCGCTCCAAAACAGAGATAATGCGTCTTAGAATTATTGCTTTTATTCTTGCTTTGGCAGCAGGAGGGTTATTTATATTATTGATAGGATACAACCCTGTTGAGCTTTATGGAACTATAGTTTCCGGAGCTTTCAGAAGTAAAATGGCAATTCAGGCAACAGTAAAGATTATGATTCCTCTGCTGATGGCATCATTAGGAGTCACATTAGCATTTAAGATGAAATTCTGGAACATTGGAGCAGAAGGTCAAATTATTATGGGTGCGGTATTTTCATCGTATTTTGCTTTATTTTACAGCAACTGGCCTCATTTAATACTGCTGTCTGTCATGTTTATTGTCGGGTTTATAGGAGGCGGTCTCTGGGGATTGATTCCTGCATATTTTAAAACAAGGTTCAATACTAATGAAACCCTGCTTACCTTGATGCTTAACTATATAGCACTGCACGTGATTTCATATTTGAGGGACGGACCCTGGAAGGACCCCGGATCGTCAGGATTTCCCAAAATTGCAAGATTTGTTCCTAATGCACAATTAGACAAGATTTTTGGAATTCAGTTCGGATGGATAATAGGATTGCTGCTTGTTGCTGTAATGTTTATATACATGATGTATACAAAGCATGGATACGAAATAAGTGTAGTAGGAGAAAGCAAGTCTACAGCCAGATATGCAGGCATGAACGTAAAAAGGATAGTTCTCAGAACAATGCTCTTAAGCGGTGGTATCTGCGGAATCACCGGAGTTATACAATCAGCAGGCTCAGATATGACACTGGCATCCTCTGTAGCAGGTGGTGTCGGCTTTACAGCAATAATAGTTGCATGGCTCGCTAATTTAAACCCCATTGGAATTTTGCTGGTTTCATTTCTTTTCAGCGTTCTGGAAAAGGGAAGCAGTGTAATGCAGTCAACCTATGGCTTATCAACCTACTCGGCTGCGGTATTGCAGGGTATAATTTTATTTTTTATTCTTGGAAGCGAGTTTTTTATCAGATATAAATTTGTTGTGGGATCAAGACATAAGGGAGGAGCAAAAGTATGAATTTATTTTTAAATTTTATTGTAGCAGCTGTTTTTGCAGGAACCCCTCTTTTGTTCGGTACCCTGGGTGAAATATTAAATGAAAAAGCAGGGCATCTGAATCTTGGCGTTGAAGGAATGATGATGATGGGTGCTTGTGCGGGATTTATGGCCGGGTATGTAAGTGACAGCTTGATAATTGCATTGGCGGCAGCCTTTACAGCCGGACTTATTGGAGCTTTGATTTATGCAATTTTAACAGTGACCTTTATGGCAGACCAAAATGTAACGGGGCTTACTCTTACGATTTTTGGCACAGGTATTTCGAATTTTGCCGGTGAATATATGATAGTAAATTCTAAAACCAGTTCATTGAAGCTGCCCGGTCAGATAACTATGCAACTAAGCAATTTGAATATACCGGGTTTAAGCGATATTCCGATAATAGGAAAGCTCTTGTTTCAATATGACCCATTTGTTTATCTGGGAGTTGTCATTGCAATTTTTTGTGGGATTTATCTTAATCACACAAAAGCAGGTCTCAATATGAGAGCGATAGGGGAGAACCCTGCGGCGGCAGATGCCGCAGGAATCAAGGTTACCAAGCTTAAATATATAAATTTGCTCGCAGGCGGAGGAATTTGCGGTATAGGCGGAGCTTACTGCTCAATGATAATAAACGGCGGTGTGTGGATGAGTAACAGTGTTAACGGACTTGGGTGGATTGCAGTAGCTTTGGTAATTTTTGCTTCATGGAGTCCTGCAAAAGCAATTTTTGGTTCATTCATATTTGGTGCTTTTAATGTTTTAAAATACTATTTTCCGAAATCCATCATTACAATTCCAAATGCATTTTATGATATGCTGCCATTCGTTATAACAGCGTTGGTGCTTGTAATTACTTCTATCAGGAAGTCAAAGGAAAATTCACAGCCCGCAAGCTGTGGAGTTAATTATTACAGAGAAGAAAGATAGTAAGGAAAAAAATAAGATTCTGCATGATGAGAGACAGCAGGTCTTATTTTTTTAGGTTTATGGATGACTGTGATTAGTAACGTAAATGTTAAAGTGACAGAATATATTTCTTTTGCTAAAATATAATGTATAAAACAGTAGTTTAAACAAAAACTAGAAACTAAAGCAAAGGGAGGTATTATGAAAAAATTATATTTAGTTATTTCATTAATAATATTTATGCTGATTTTTTCAAGCTGCAGCATAATTGAGACAGCTTTTGGAACTGTTTCGGAAATTGAAATTATTAATTTGCAAACCGGAGAGAAAAGCTTGATAGCAGGTAACAGCGAAGATGCACAACCTATATTAAAGGCAATAAAATCAAAGGAAAAAACAAACGACAGCATATCAGATCTGACATCCTACGAAGTATTTCTTAAGAAGAACTCCCAAACAGATTATTATAAATTAAGCTTTGATTTAACAAATAAAAATGTATATGTGTCACAAGAGGGAACCAGCTACAAGATAAATGACAGTGAAGCCGGTAAGCTGTTGTTAGATGAGAGTTTTTATTATGTATATATAGATTCAACATTATACGATTCATTTCTGGATTACAATGAAAACAAAATAAATCCTGATGTAAAATATGATTGGACGTATAGAGACATAGAAGGCCATTATATTAAAAAAGACGGAACTATTACCGGCTCAACAGACAAAGAAGATATAAAAATCGGTGAAAGTGATATATTGGATATTGCTTATGAAAAGGTTCCTGACAGCCAGGTTATACGTGCATATGCAGAAGGTAATCTGGTCAGTACAGGCACAAATCTTAGGGAGGTGCTGAACAATCTTACAGCAGACGGAGAATACACTGTAGAAA
The DNA here is from genome assembly GCA_023453025.1 of Bacillota bacterium. Taxonomy (GTDB): domain Bacteria; phylum Bacillota; class Clostridia; order Tissierellales; family Sedimentibacteraceae; genus Sedimentibacter. The sequence goes on along the minus strand of JAEXUD010000061.1, from coordinate 59,814 downwards.
GTCATGCACAGTGGCTCATGAAGGAAACTTCGGATTTTTACGGAAGCCAGATATTAAAGTTCAATATAAGTATAGATAAACCTGCAAATGTTGAAATTGTAACAAGAGAAAATTATCCCGGCAATATTTTGCTTGTATCAGTGGGAAACCTGAACAGCAATGAAACCTTAACTATGAAAACAGATGCAGTAAAAGCACCGACAAAAATGTACCAGTACAAGTCCAAAAGCATTTTTATCTGTCCTATAGATTTAAATATACAGCCGGGAGAATATGATTTAAACGTTGCTATTAACGAAGGAACAAATTCCGAATACATAATTACAAAAAATTTAGAGGTAAAAAGCAAGAGCTTTAAAACCCAATATTTGACTGTAAGCGAAGAAATGAATGATACAAACAATGACAATGCCGCAATATATGAATTTGCACAGCTTGTGAAGCCTGCAAGGACGGAATCAGTTTCTGAGAAGCTGTGGGAGGGCACCTTTATTATGCCGGTTGAAGGTGAATTGACAACTGATTTTGCCGAAATCAGGTATGTCAATAATGAAAAGTCATCTTCAAGACATTCCGGTCTGGATCTCGCCGCTCCATTAGGAACTGAAGTCAAAGCTCCCAATAACGGCATTGTAACCTTTGCAATGGAAGGGCTTCTTTCCCCGGGAAATACTGTGGTGATCGATCATGGCATGGGTCTTTTTACATCCTATTATCATTTGGACACTATTAACGTTAAAAAAGGTGATAAGATTACTAAAGGTACAGTCATAGGTACTGTGGGAACTACCGGTTTTTCAACCGGACCTCATCTCCATTATGCAGTAAGCATTTACAATACTTATGTTAATCCTTATCAGACATTGAGCGGGATAATTGACTAATATATAACAAATTGTTTACGTTTGTTGTAATGTGGTATATAATATATACAAGTCTTTATATTTGGAGGCATTATGGAATATGTTGGATGGGCGTGGCTTATTATAATAGCCGCGTGTGTAATAATCGAAGCTTTAACTTTGGGACTTGCAACTATTTGGTTTGCTATCGGAGCATTAGTTGCCTGGTTTATTTACTTGACCGGTGCCTCACTTCATTTGCAAATAGTCGTTTTTTTGATTGTGTCAATTGTTTGCTTAGTTTTAACGAGACCTATTGCGGTTGAAAAGCTGAAGATAGGAAAATCAAGAACAAATGCTGATGCTTTAATCGGAGAGCTTGTTAAGGTGGAATCAACAATAAATAACCTTAACAATGAAGGAACTGTCAGGGCAAAGGGTCAGATTTGGTCGGCGAGATCTTTTAATGATGAAATAATCGAAAAGGATGAACTGGTAGTTGTAAGGGACATAAAAGGAGTAAAGCTCATAGTTAAAAGAAAATAATGGAGGTAAGAAATGGAGTTTATTGGTTTTATTTTGATTTTTGTAATTGTCATAGCATTAGTTGCAACAAATATAAGAATAGTACCGCAGGCGCAGGCATATGTTGTTGAACGTCTGGGTGCTTACCAGACAACATGGAGTGTAGGATTGCATGTTAAGATTCCGCTAATTGATAAAGTAGCAAAAAGGGTATCGTTAAAGGAGCAGGTTGTTGATTTTCCTCCTCAGCCTGTTATAACTAAGGATAATGTTACAATGCAAATTGATACAGTTATTTTTTTCCAGATAACTGATCCTAAATTTTTCACTTATGGTGTAGACAGACCTATGTCTGCAATTGAAAATCTTTCTGCAACTACATTGAGAAATATAATTGGTGAGCTTGAGCTTGACCAAACCTTAACGTCCAGGGAAATAATCAATACCAAAATGCGAATTGTTCTGGATGAAGCAACTGACCCTTGGGGTATTAAAATAAACAGAGTTGAAGTAAAGAATATTTTGCCGCCGAAAGAAATCCAAAATGCCATGGAAAAACAAATGAAGGCAGAAAGAGAAAAGAGAGAGTCAATTCTTATAGCAGAAGGACAAAAAAATGCTGCTATTTTAGTATCACAAGGAAAGAAGGAATCTCTTATTCTTGAGGCAGAAGCAGAAAAGCAAGCAGCTATACTTAGAGCAGAAGCTAAAAAAGAAGCATCTATCAGGGAAGCTGAAGGTGAAGCGCAAGCAATTCTAAGTGTTCAAAGCGCAACAGCAGAAGGCTTGAAAATGATTAAGGAAGTACAGATTGACAAAGAGGTTCTGACATTAAGGAGCTTCGAAGCATTTGAAAAAGCAGCAAACGGTCAGGCTACAAAAATTATTGTACCATCTGAAATTCAAGGACTTGCAGGCTTGGCAACAGCATTAACAGAGATAAGTAAATAAGCATAACAAAATAAAATGCGCTAATAACGGCGCATTTTTTATCTGAATATATTTTTTGAAAAAGTGATTCTGCTTCTGTTCTGGATAAACCTATCTGAAATAATAGCTTGAACAACCAATACAACTCCTATGGCTGAAATAATATCTCCCACACTTACAGTTATCCAGTTTCCTATGTTTATAATATTGCCCAGGAAACTTAAGGAGGAACCTTCTGCCGGTGTAAAAAACAATATTTTCCCGCTGTTTAAAAGCTCATTCATTTCAGTTCCATACAGCTTCAGTGCTGCTTCAGATGAAAGCGGAAATTTAAAACCGTTGGCCAGAAACACCAGCATATTTAAGCCTAATCCTATCAATGGTACAGCCATGAATTTCATACTGATGTTCGCTATTAAAAACAGTAATGTAAATATGTATGAAAGTAAAAGAAAAATTGAGTATAAGGATGAGCTGTAATTAAAAAGACCTAAATTCATAATTACAATAGCAAGATATAATAATGCTGATATATAAATCAATGGTTTGGCGCTGAAATGAACGTATGCAAGTCTTGATACTTTTCCACGTCTTACTATACCTACAATTATACCTAAAATAAAAGCTTCAAGAAACATTTTTGCCTCCGCTTTATAATTGTTACTTTAATTTTACAATATATCTAATAATATATCAACGGTTAATTAAAAAAGTTTAGTATGAATTATGTAAATTATAATAAATGTGCGCTTGAAATGTTCAATAATAAATGAATATTGACTGGTTATAATAAGTATGTTATTATTTTTGTAATATTTTTAATTACTTGGGAGGGTTTTACTTTGTTAGAAGAAGGCTCGATATGGGCTCCGTTAGTTTTACAGTTTATATTGATTTTTGTTAATGCGATTTTTGCTTCTGCTGAAATAGCAGTTATATCCATGAATGACAACAGGATGGACAAAATGGCTGCGGAAGGTGATAAACGTGCTATAAAGCTTAGCAAACTTACGGATCAACCGTCGCAATTTTTATCAGTTATTCAAGTAGCAATTACATTGGCTGGTTTTTTTGGATCTGCTTTTGCTGCTGATAATTTTGCAAGCATATTAACTGATGGATTGTTGAAATTAGGTTTAAATATGTCTATATCAACATTAAATACAATATCCGTAATAATAATTACTTTGATTTTGTCTTATTTTACTCTTGTGTTTGGAGAACTGGTGCCAAAGAGATTTGCTATGAAAAATGCTGAAAAACTTGCATTGTTTTTGTCAGGTTTATTATACTTGATTGCAAAGTTGTTTGCACCGTTGGTTTGGCTTTTGACAGCTTCGACAAACGGAGTTTTGAGACTTCTTGGAATTGATCCGAATTCAGAGGATGAAAATGTTACAGAAGAAGATATCAGAATGATGGTGGATGTGGGAAGTGAAAAAGGCTCAATAAATATAAGTGAAAAAGAAATGATACAAAATGTTTTTGAATTTGATAATAAAACAGCGGAAGAGGTTATGACGCACAGAACAGAGGTGGATATACTCTGGCTTGATGAAACAGATGAGGATTGGGCTCAAAAAATAACAATGAGCAGACATTCAAGGTATCCGGTGTGTGACGGCAGTGCTGATAACATCATAGGCGTATTGAACGTGAAGGATTACTTCAGGTTAAAGGAGAAATCCAGGGAATATGTAATGAAAAAAGCTGTTAAATCAGCGTATTATGTGCCGGAAACCGTTAGAACCGACGTGCTTTTCCAAAATATGAAAAAATCAAGAAATCATTTTGCCGTGGTATTTGATGAATATGGCGGTATGAGCGGTGTAATTACAATGAACGACCTTCTGGAGCAAATAGTCGGCAATTTTGATGACGATTATTTGAATCCGGAACCGCCGTCAATTGAAAAAATAGATGATGGAACATGGAAAATAAAAGGCTCCGCATATTTGGAGGATGTTTCAAAGCAGCTGGGGATCAGTCTGCCGGATGAAGACTTTGATACATTTGGAGGACTTGTTTTCGGTGTGCTTGGAATAATCCCGGAGGATGGCAGCACAATGGAGCTTAACGAATACGGACTTAAAATAAAGGTAACAGAAATAAAGGGAAGAAGGCTTGAAACCGCAATAGTATATAAATCTCAGGACACTAGTGACTATGAGGATTAATTTAGAAATCCTTAAGCCAAATCCTGTATCATAGTATTAAAGGAGGGTTTATGGATTATTTATTAAATAAGTTATTAGTATTACCTGGGATTTTACTGGGGATTTCCATACATGAATTTTCTCACGGCTATGCGGCAGTGAAATTAGGAGATGATACCCCATTAATGCAGGGGCGCATAACATTGAATCCGTTAAAGCATTTGGACCCAATGGGATTCATATGTTTACTTATGTTTGGCTTTGGGTGGGCGAAGCCTGTAATGATAAATGCGAGAAACTTCAACAATCCAAGAAGAGATGACGCACTGGTGTCTCTGGCAGGACCCTTTGCAAATTTTATGGTTGCACTATTGTTTACCGGATTAATGAAGCTTACGGATATGTTTTTGCCATACACTTTGTCAACGCAGGTATTGTGGGAGGTATTACAAAGTACCGTCTATATAAATCTTGTGCTGATGATATTTAATTTAATTCCGATACCACCTCTTGACGGACATCATATACTGGGGAGTATCGGAGGAGCCAGGGTGTGGAACTTCTATTACAAATATTATAATCAACTGAGATTTGCAATGCTTCTTGTTATTGTTTTCAGAGGTGTAGGATTTATTATAGGACCAGTAATAAATTATTTGTACAATTTTTTAATATCAATATTTTTTTAGGTGATGAAATGACTAAGAGTGAGATAAGAAAAAAAGTTCTGAATATAAGAAATAATATGACTGAGAATGATGCTGTAAATAAAAGCAGCATAATTGTGAACAAGCTTACAGCCTTGGATGAATATGCGGGCAGCAAGGTTGTGTTTGTTTATATGAGCTTCAAAAACGAAGTAATGACAATGGACTTGATAAATAAAATGCTGTCAGATAAAAAGCGTGTTGTCATACCATATACAGATACAAAAAATACAATATTAATTCCATCAGAAATAAAAAGCATGGATGACCTTGCCCTAAGCTCCTTCGGATACTATGAACCTGTTTATGAAAGTATCAACAAGGTCGAGCCGCATGAATTTGACTTGATAGTAACCCCCGGTGTTGTATTTGACAGGGACTTAAATCGTGTTGGATTCGGAAAGGGATATTACGACAGGATTTTATCACAAAAAAGAAAAGACGCAAAAGCAGTTGCGATAGCATATGAATTTCAGGTGCTGGATGAAGTGCCTGCAGAACAGCATGATGTCAAAATGGACATGATTATAACCGAAGAAAATATATATCAATGAAATTAACATTTAACAATGAACAGCTTATGTGGAAGGCGGCGAAGACTTAAAATATTCATGCACTACAGTTGTGTCATTGTTTTTATTTATCTGGCTATGGTTATTACATAAACCTTTGCGGCTCCGTTATTTACAAGAACCTTGGCGCATTCATCAACCGTTGAACCGGTTGTGTATATGTCATCTACCAAAAGAACTGAGCTGTTGATAATTTCAGCTGCAGGTTTTTTTATTGCAAAAGCATTCTTTAAGTTTTTTTTTCGCTGGGATTTATTTTGCTCGCTTTGCTTAAGGGTTTTTTTAATTCTTTTCAAGGCATCTGCATATGGAATAGATAAATGCTTTGAAATGTGTCTGGCAATAAGCTCTGACTGGTTGTAGCCTCTTTTTCTCATTTTGGATGAATGAAGGGGTACAGGTACTATACAATCAAAATTTGTATAACCCTCTTTAATCATGAAGGTTAAAAGCAGATTCCCGAATAATTTATAATAATAAGGTTTATTATAATATTTGTAAGAATAAATTGCCTTTTTAATCAAGCCGTCGTAAGCAAAGGGAGCTTTTGACATGATAAAACGTCTTTCTTCACCACTGCATTCCGGGCAGATGTCAGTTGATGAAGTATAATTTATCGGCTTCGAACATATTTTGCACAGGGGAGGCTCCAGTTTTTTCAATAGCCTTTCACAGCTCGTACAAATATATTTGTCTATGATTGCTTCATCATATTCCTCGCAAATAAAGCATGTATTTTTTTCCGGATAAATAAGCTCTAGGAAGGAATCCGCATATGCTTTCATATTTCAATAATTCCTTCCATCAATAGACTATATGTCGCAACTGAGGAGCTCAATCTGTGATCAAGTCCGGAATATCTTTTGTCTGTTTTATTGTTATTAATCATGTCCTGCATATATTTTTCAATTCCCACCAGAACTACCAGCTGCCTTGCTCTTGTAATGGCAGTGTAAAAAAGATTTCTCGTCAAAAGCATAGGAGGACCCCATACAACAGGCATTAAAATTACAGGAAATTCACTTCCCTGGCTTTTATGAACTGTTGTTGCATATGCAAGTATCAATTCGTCCAGCTGGCTGAAGGGGTAAATAACTTCCTTTTCTTCCTCAAATTGTACTGTAACCTCTTGATTGTCTTCGTCAATAAAAATTATGTATCCAATATCTCCGTTATAAACTCCTTCACCGGTTATTAAGCTTTTATTGTTTGTTTGAATTTTCCATTCTGCCTGATAATTATTTTTAATCTGCATTACCTTGTCACCAACACGGAAGGTATACTTCCCAAAAAATTTTTCTTTTTTCAGCTTGGAAGGAGGGTTAACTGCCGCCTGCAATTTATTATTAAGCTCGATTACTCCCACATCTCCTTTTTTCATAGGAGAAAGAACCTGAATGTCCTTTGTGGGATTAAACCCGTATTTTGACGGCAGACGTGTTTTATATAAATCAACTATTAAATCAATTATGTCTGGATTGTTATTTTCTCTCATAAAGAAAAAATCTGTATCTTTTTTGTTGTAAACAGGCATGCTCCCCTTATTGATCAAATGAGCGTTTTGAACAATCATACTTCCTTCTGACTGTCTGAATATGATATCAAGGCTGATTGTTTTAATTGTATTAGAATTAATTATGTCTGATAAAACATTTCCTGCTCCCACAGATGGAAGCTGGTCCACATCACCAACCATTATTAATCTGGTTCCCCTTTTGACTGCTTTTAGCAGGTCATTCATAAGCAGTATGTCAACCATTGACATTTCATCAATTATGATAACATCGCAGTCAAGAGGGGAGTTCTCATTTTTGTTAAATGCCAGGCTGCTGTCATCTTCGCCAAAGGCGTATTCCAACAGGCGGTGTATGGTCTTTGCTTCTCTTCCGGTTGATTCGGTTATTCGTTTTGCCGCTCTGCCGGTAGGAGCGCACAAAAAAACTTTTTTATGCATTTTTTCAAAAATTTTAATTATAGATAATATAATAGTGGTTTTGCCGGTTCCGGGACCTCCTGTAATTACAGTGACTCCGTTTATTATAGATTGTATTATCGCTTCTCTTTGCTTGACTGACAGAGTAATAGATGATTCATCTTCAACATCACACAGATAAGGCACGGCATCTTCTTCGTTTATATTAAAATCAATCCTGGACAAATTTATTAATTCCTTGCACACATTGATCTCAGCCGTATGATAGGGTATGTAGTATACAACTCTTTCGTTGTTTATTGTTTCTATATGAACTTTATCTGTAAATGCCATATTGCGAATTTCATCCTCGGCACTGTCCATGTTTATTTCAAGAAGCTTGATGGTACTGTTTAACAGTATATGGTATGGGACATATGTATGCCCGCTTGAGGCATATTCTGAAAGCACATATTTAACTCCTGACGATATTCTGTAAGGAGAATTTTTTTCCACTCCTAATGAGGCTGCTATTTTGTCAGAAAGCTTGAAACCTATACCGTAAATATCTTCAGAAAGCTTGTAAGGGTTTTCTTTAATCGTACTGATGGTATCATTGCCGTATTGCTTGTATATTTTAACAGCGTAGGAGGTGCTGATTCCGTGGCTCTGCAAAAATATCATAATTTCCTTAATATATGACTGTTCCGAAAAGCTTTTTGCTATCATCACGGCTTTTTTTTCACCAATGCCTTCAATTTCTGTCAGTCTTTCCGGATTTTTTTGAATAATTTCAAATGCGTCTTCTTTAAAAAGCTCAACAATTTTTTTAGCTGTATATTTACCTATTCCCTTTATCAAACCTGAACCCAGGTAATTTTCTATTTCATCCAAGGTCGATGGCAGGACTGAGTTGTATATCTCAACCTGAAACTGAACGCCGTATTTCGGGTGCTTTATTTTTTTGCCATACACCTCAAGTGTTTCATTTGTGACATCGGATCCAAAAACCCCTGTAACTGTTACAACCTCATTATCAGCTTCCATTAAAGCAACTGTATATCCATTTTCATCATTGCGAAAAATTGTATCTATGATAGTTCCTTTCAGCGATTCCATTAAATACTCCTTGTATTTTAATACCTTTAAGGAATTATACCACAATTTTATATATTCCAATAATAAAAATAAAAAGAACTACAAATTTTTCTTTAAAAGCTCATAATTCTGTGATAAACTTTATTTCAGCATCAGCTTAAAAATTAAGGAAAAATAAACATATATGAGCAATACTATATACATGGGATTAAAAAATTTAAATATTAATTGTAAAGCAAGAAAGGAATTATCATGTCCAAGGAAAATTTTATTAAGGGTGCTGCAATACTAAGCATTGCCGGATTGTTTGTCAAGATATTGGGAGCAATCTACAGAATACCGCTGACAAATCTTATAGGAACAGAAGGAATAGGCTATTATCAGCCGGCGTATAATATATATAATTTGCTGCTGGTTGTATCCTTGGCAGGATTTCCTACAGCAATAGCAAAATTGGTTTCAGAAAGAAGAGCACTTCAAAATTATGAAGGAGCATATGAGGTATACAAAGTATCACGCTGGGGATTGTTCATAATAGGACTTGTATCTTCATTATTTATTTTGATTTTTGCCAGAAATCTTGTTTCTTTTTTAGGATTTCCGGGTTCATATTATTCTATGATGGCATTGGTTCCGGCACTGTTTGCAGTTCCGTTATTATCTGCATACAGGGGATTTTTCCAAGGAACGCAAAACATGATTCCGATTGCACTTTCACAGCTGATTGAGCAGATATTCAGAGTAGCGGTAGGGCTGTACCTGGCATATGCATTTGTTGGAAAAGGTCTTGAAGAAGCTGCTGCCGGAGCTACATTCGGTGCATCGGCCGGAGGTATTGCGGCGTTAGTATTAATTTATCTGATATTTTTCTTCAGTAAAAAGACCATAAAGGAAGAAATAAGAACATCATCTCATAATAAGGTTGAGCCGGTATGGAATATAGTTAAAAGTCTTTTGTACATAGCGATACCTATAACCATAGGTGCATCTATAGCTCCGCTTATGGGAATTACAGATTCATACATTGTATCAAACAGACTGTCAGCTATTGGTTACACAAATACACAAATAGCGGATATGTTTGGTGAGCTGAGCGGAACAGCACAAACATTGATAAATTTCCCTCAGGTGTTTTCTACTGCAGTTGCAATGAGCCTGGTTCCTGCTATTACAGAAGCATTTACAAGAAATCAGACTGCAAAGCTTAATGCTACAGCAAGCGCAGGAGTTAAAATGTCTCTGATAATAGGGCTCCCATGCGGAATTGGCTTATTTATGCTTGCAGAACCTGTTATTGCACTTTTATATTCATCATTGGGACCTGAAAAACATGCAAGCTCAGGAGCATTACTTGAAATATTGGCCATCGGTGTAATATTTCTTACATTAGTTCAAGCCTTTACCGCAATATTGCAGTCTGTAAATAAGCAATTTCATCCTGTAAAGAATTTAGCCATCGGTTTGGTAGTAAAAGTAATATTATCGTATATACTAATTGGTATGCCGGCGATAAATATAAGAGGCGCCGCAATAAGTACGACTATTTCATATCTGGTTGTTGCCGTGCTGAACTGGAGAGATATTAATAATACAAAAATAAAAATAAATTTTATAAAGGTATCTTCCAGGACACTTTTATCCTCTGCATTTATGGCGCTGGCAACCGGCGTCACCTTCAGTCTGCTGAAATCGGTGATGGGAAGCCAAAGCTTGGCCACATTGGGTTCAATTGCCATAGCTGTTATAGTCTATGCAGTAAGCTTATTTGTTACAGGTGCTATAACCAAGGAAGATTTGGAAATGATACCAAAAGGAGAAAAACTAATAAGGTTTGTGAGGAAATAAAATGAATACAATTCAGATTATAGGATTGGGGGCAGGAAGCGAAGAGGATTTGACGCTAAAGGCTTTCAAAGCTCTAAGTGAAAATATACCTGCATTTGCGAGGACAGAAAGACATCCGGTTATACAAAAGCTTAAGAAAGATATTCAAATAGAATGTTTTGATGATTTTTTTGAAAAATACGATACATTTGATAAAGTTTATAAAAATATAGCCGATAAATTATTTGAGCTTGCTAATGAGCACGGTAAAATCAATTATTGCATTGCAGGAAGCCCATATTATGGTGAGGCTGTAACAAAAAAGCTGTTAAATGAATATAAAAACCAAATAAATACAATAATAATTGATGGAATAAGCTTTTTAGACAAATGCATCAAGCTTTCAGGATATTCAGATTATAAATCAATCAAGGTGCTGGATTGTCTCGAAGCTGATGAATTTTCCTTTGATATAAATTCACTGAATATTGTAACCCAAGTAGATGATAGTGAAATGGCTTCTCAACTAAAATTGAAGTTAATGGAAGTATATCATGATGACGCACCTGTATTAAAAATTGATGTTTTGGAGGAAAAAGTAAAAAAAATACCTCTTTTTATGCTGGATCAAGAAAAAAATTACGGATTTTCAACATATTTTTGCATTCTGCCTATTGAAATCTCAAAAGATACAGTGTATAATGTTACTAATCTATGCAGAATTGTGAAAATATTGAGAGGTCCTGACGGATGTCCCTGGGATAGGAAACAGTCCCATGAATCTGTAAGGCAGCATGTAATTGAAGAAGCCTATGAGGTGGTTGATGCTATTGATAATGATGACATAGATAATCTGGTCGAAGAGCTTGGTGATTTGCTGTTTCAGGTTGTGTTCCATGCAGAGCTTGGCAGTGAGGATGGATATTTTAATTTCAGTGAGGTAGTAACAAATTTATGCAAAAAAATGTATTCAAGACACCCGCATGTATTTGGGGATGTTAAAGCCAGCGATGCCAAGGAGGCTATGGAAAACTGGGAATCATCGAAGCTTAAGGAAAAGAACTTAAGTACATATACAGATAATTTGAAAAATGTGCCAAAAGCGCTGTCACCGCTCAGCAGAAGCTACAAAATTCAAAAAAGAGCGGCTGAAGTAGGCTTTGACTGGCCTGATGCAGATGGTGCCGTGGTAAAAATTAAAGAAGAACTCTTGGAATTTATTGAGGAATACGAGAAAAATGATTCAACTAGAATGGAAGAAGAGTTCGGGGACTTGTTATTTGCTCTTGTTAACCTTGCAAGGTTCGTGAAAATAAATCCTGACATTGCACTTAATAAGACAATTAACAAATTTATCAACAGATTTGAGTATATTGAAACACACTCAACCAAGGACCTAAAACAAATGACACTTGAAGAAATGGATGAGTTATGGGAAGAATCAAAGTTCCAATAGGAATTTAGATAAAAAAACAAAAGAACAATTATTAAGGAGGGTTTTTAATGAATAAAGCTGAATTAATTGCTAGTGTTGCAGAAAAAACTGGATTTACAAAGAAAGATGCAGAAAAAGCATTAAATGGATTTATGGAAACAATAAAAGAAGAACTAGTAGCAGGCGGCAAAGTTCAATTAGTTGGATTTGGAACTTTTGAAGTTAGAGACAGAAAGGAAAGACAAGGAAGAAATCCTAGAAATCCTGGCGAAACAATAGAAATACCAGCTTCAAAAGCACCGGTGTTCAAAGCAGGAAAATCATTGAAAGAAGCAGTAAATTAGTAAGAGAATAAACATAAATAAAAGGTCGTAAGCTATACGGCCTTTTTGTTTGAAAAAAAATGAGACTGATAAATCAGCCTCATTTGTATAATTTATTTTTTTGAAGTGCCCAGGTAAGCATCCTTTACTTTTTCATCTTGCAAAAGTTCCAGACCCTTTCCTTCCATTGTGATGTTTCCTGTTTCTAATACATAGCCGTAATCAGCTACCTTTAATGCTTTATTTGCATTTTGCTCTATCAATAGTATTGTAGTTCCTGATTTATTGATTTCCTTAATAATATCAAAAATACCGTTGACTATCAAAGGAGCGAGGCCAAGTGAAGGCTCATCCATCATTATCAGCTTTGGTTTCGCCATAAGAGCTCTTCCAACAGCCAGCATTTGCTGCTCTCCTCCTGAAAGGGTTCCGGCCAGCTGCCAGGAACGTTCCTTTAGTCTCGGGAACAAATCATATACTCTTTTTATGCTGTCTTCTAAAGATTCTTTTTGAAGATATGCACCAATTTTTAAGTTCTCCAATACTGTTAAATTTGCAAAAACTCTTCTTCCTTCAGGAACCAGGGTAATTCCGCCTGCTACTATGTCTATTGTATCTTTACCGATTATATTTTTACCCAGGAAGGTTATTTCTCCGATACTGGGCTTTACAAGTCCTGCAATGGTTCTGAGAGTTGTGCTTTTACCTGCGCCGTTGGCACCTATGAGAGTTACGATTGATTTCTCCGGAACACTTATGTTGATGCCCTTTACAGCAGATATTCCGCCATAGTTAACATGTAAATTTTTTATATCAAGCATCTTCTTCCACCCCCAGGTAAGCTTCTATAACTCTTGGGTTGTTTTTTACCTCATCGGCTGTTCCCTGAGCTATGAGCTGGCCAAAATCCAGAACATATATTTTGTCAGATATTTCCATTACAAGATCCATATGATGCTCTATCATAAAGATAGTCAATTGGAACTCATCTCTTATGGTATGAATAAAACGGGAAAGCTGCATTGTTTCGCTTGGATTCATACCTGCTGCCGGCTCATCCAACAGCAGAAGCTTTGCATCTGTTGCCAGTGCTCTCGCTATTTCCAGCTTTCTTTGTTCGCCGTAGGGAAGTGAGCTTGCGATTTCATTTTTCAATTTCAGAAGTCCAAGCTTTTCCAGAAGCATTTCTGATTTTGTGCGCATATCTTTTTCTTCATTTCTCGACCAGGGCATTCTTGTGGTATATGATAAAAAATTGCTTTTAACGTGCAGGTGGTTTGCAACCAAGATGTTGTCCAGTACAGTCAGGTTTTTGAACAAACGAATATTTTGAAAGGTTCTGGCAATACCCATTTTAGTTATTTTGTCGGGTGATAAACCGGTGATTTTTTCATCATTATAATAAACACTGCCCTTTGTAGGAGTATACACACCTGTTATAACATTAAAAGCAGTTGTTTTACCTGCACCGTTAGGGCCTATCAATGCTTCTATTCTTCCTTCCTCAACATCTATATTAAGGTTATTGACAGCTGTTACGCCGCCAAATTGCATTATTACATTATCTACTTTTAAAATACCCATTATACTGTACCTCCTTTTTTTGCTTTTTTAAAGAGGCTTTTCTTATTGAACCAGCTTTTAATCATGTCCCAGGACAGTTCTTTCTGACCCATAAGACCGTTTCTGAAGAATAGTACCAATACCATTAAAAGAGCTGAGAAAATTACCATTCTTAATCCTGCTCTGAATATTGGAATGTTAAATCCAAGCAATGTGAGAGGTTCATCAAAGAATCTCAGCACTTCAAGACCTACCGTAACTATGAAGGAAGCAATAACAGTACCTGAAATACTTCCCATACCGCCCAGCACTATAATTAGCAGAAAGTTGTATGTCATTGTAAAATAAAATTGTTTAGGGTCAACAGTTCCTAATAAGGAAGCAAGCAGCCCTCCTCCTATTCCGGCAAAAAAAGCTCCGATAGCAAAGCTCATAACCTTGTGTTTAAATAAATTTATACCCATTGACTCTGCTGCTATGTCATCTTCCCGTATAGCCTTAAATGCCCTTCCGTAGCTCGAGTTTATCAGAAGCACAACGAAAGCTATGGACAGAATCATGACTCCGAAGAAAACCCACATTGTAGGCATTTCAGGGATGCTTTTTATACCGAGCGCACCGTTGGTTATAGACTTTGCATTAGTAAATATAATCCTTATTATTTCTGAAAAGCCAAGTGTTGCAATTGCCAAGTAGTCACTCTTTAACCGAAGAACCGGAATACCGATTATAATTGCAACAAGTGCTGCAAAAATTCCTCCCAGTATAAGTGCAGCTGCAAATGGAAGCTCAATCTGAGCTAAAACCGGATTTTGATCTATTACATAAAAAATTGCGGCGCGCTTTTCTATAGGAACTGTTAAAATTGCAACAGTATAGGCTCCTATAGCCATAAATCCCGCCTGTCCTAATGAAAATAAACCGGTAAATCCGTTAACCAGGTTCATTGAGACACTTACTATTGTATAAATTGCCGCAAGATTCAAGACACGTCTTACGTAGTTATCACCTATTATTTTAAAATCTAATAGTACAATGAAGACTGCAAAGACTGCAAATATTATTAAATAAAGCTTTATATTTTGATTTTTTCTTTGATTTATCATACCTTATCTGTCACCTTCTCTCCAAGAAGTCCAGTTGGTTTAACCAACAATACAACTATTAATATAATGAAAGCTATAGCATCCCTGTATCCTGTCAAGGAAGGCAAAAAGGTTACAAGCATTATTTCAGACATTCCCAGAATGAAACCACCGAGAACAGCGCCTGTGGTATTTCCTATGCCACCGAGAACGGCGGCTATAAAGCATTTTATTCCGGGCATAACACCCATCAAAGGAATTACAGAGGGATATTTGGAGCCCCATAGTATTGCGCCTATTGCGGCAAGACCGGAGCCAATAATAAATGTGGTAGAAATAACACGGTTTATATTTATCCCCATTAAGCGTGCAGTTTCAAAATCAATGGAAGCAGCTCTCATAGCCATTCCGATTTTAGTTTTATTAGTTATAAAAAGAACAACATACAATAATATTAATGTAATTATTGGTGTTACCACTGTTACCACTGATAATGATATATTTCCAAAGCTGATTGCTTTTGTCAGTATCGCTATATCAGGAAATCCTTTAGGCACTCCTGTAAATAAGTAGGTTGCCAGATTTTCTAATAGAAATGAAACACCGATTGCAGATATCATTATTGACATACGCGGAGCATTGCGCAGGGGTCTGTATGCTACCTTTTCTATTAATACGCCAAGCATGATTGTTGCAATAATTACAATCACCATTGATACATACCATGGCAAATTGAAGTTGACCATGCTAAATACCATAAAATATGCTGCCATCATGAATATATCACCATGGGCAAAATTAATAAGTCTTAATATTCCATAAACCATTGTATAACCGATGGCTATGAGGGCATAAAGACTTCCGATGGAAATTCCGTTGGCAAGCTGCTGCATGAAAATTTCAAAAGTCATATTTTTCCTCCAATAATAGTCTGATAATTGCAAAAAGGCGAACGATTTGTTCGCCCTTTGAGCTTTATATAACTATTTAACTTCAACTGTGTCTATATAAACAAATTGTCCGCCTTCAACTGTTTTAATAACTGCTATATTTTTGTCGGCGTCTCCTTCGTCGGTGAAGTTAATTACACCTGTAACACCTTCAAAATCTTTTGTAGCGTTTAATGCATCTTTTATTGCGGCACCGTCTGTAGAACCGGCACGCTCGATAGCATCTCTTACTAAAAGATATGCATCATAACCTAAAGCCGCAACTGCAGGTATAATAGGCTCTTTGCCTGCCAATTCTTTCTTGTATCCTTCAACAAACACTCTTGCTTCTTCGGTTGCAGGGTCATTTTCATCAAAGAAGGTTGAAAGTACAATACCTTCAGCATCATCTCCCGCTACATCTATAACAGCCGGATTTTCCCAGGTATCCCCGCCCATAATTAAGCTTTCAATACCAAGAGCTCTTGCCTGCTTAATAATCAATGGAGCTGTTGTTGCCGAGCTTGGAGCAAATATTACATCCGGGTTTTTAGCCTTGACATTTGTAAGGATGGCATTAAAGTCTGTATCATTAACCTGGAATTCAGATACATCTACTATACTGTTATCATCTCCGGTCAATTCTTTGAACGCATCCATAAAGAAGTTTCCAAGACCTATTGAATAGTCATCTCCGTTCTGCATAATTACAGCAGCTGTTTTAGCACCTTGATCCAATGCATAGTTAGCCATTACTTTTCCTTGGAATGGGTCTAAGAAGCATGCGCGGAAGTAGTATTCATTTCCTTGAGTAACCATTGGGTTTGTACATGAAGCTCCCATTGTAGGTATATTTGCATTTTTGATTATGTCTCCTGCTGCTATTGAAACACCTGAGCCATAAGAACCAATTATTGCAACAACCTTATCTTTTTCTATAAGTCTTGTTACAGCCGTGGTTGCTTCACCTTTATCGCTTTTGTTATCAACTATTACAAGCTCTATTTTTTTGCCTAATACTTCCGGATACATTTTGTTTGCATATTTGATACCATCAAGCTCTTGTAAGCCGCCGCCGCCGTTCTCGCCGGTCAGGGGTTCAAAAACCCCTATTTTTATAACATCACTGCCTGATTCGGTATCTGTGTTTGATCCCTGTTCTTGAGCACATGCAGTAAACATTGAAAGAATCATTAATAAGCTTAATAATAATGATAATTTTCTTTTCATAATCTTCTCCTCACCTATTGATTGAATTTTAATGATTATAACACTTTGTACATGTTTTTGCAAGCAAATTTTCCGCAATATAGAAACAACTTTTTGCATTTGACATACAATATACGACATTTGTTTTCGGATAAAAAACTATATTTTACATTAAATGATTTAAAAAGACACATTAAAATAAAAAAAGAGCAGAACACAACTAAATTAAATTTGAGTCTGCCTTTATTTTGCATACAAAAAAGAATTTCTTCGCTATTCTATTTAAATTTGGATGTTAACTCCAGAACTTTATTTCTCAATATATTCTGGTCTTCTTCTTTGCTTAGTGCTTTGTCAATTATAGCAGCCAGCTCAGACATTTCAGCTTCCTTCATTCCTCTTGTTGTTACAGCGGGGGTTCCAATCCTTAGGCCGCTTGTTACAAAAGGACTCTGCGGGTCAAAAGGAATTGTGTTCTTATTTGTAGTAATATGAATTTCATCCAGCATTTTTTCTGCTTCTTTGCCTGTTATATCCTTGTTTCTTAAATCAACGAGCATTAAATGATTGTCAGTTCCTCCTGATACAATTCTAAAACCTCTGTCAGAAAGTTCCTGAGACAGTATTTTAGCATTACTTAATACCTGCTGCTGATAAGCTTTAAAGCTGTCTTCCATGACTTCCTTGAAACAAACGGCTTTTGCAGCTATTACATGCATCAATGGTCCGCCCTGAATACCTGGGAATATGGCTTTGTCTATTTTCTGTGCAAATTCATTTTTACAAAGAATCATGCCGCCTCTTGGACCTCTTAGTGTCTTATGAGTTGTTGTAGTTACAAAATCTGCATATTCAACCGGATTTGGATGGAGACCTGCTGCCACAATACCGGCTATATGAGCCATGTCAACCATGAAATATGCTCCTACTTCATCAGCAATGCTTCGGAATTCCTTGAAATCAATAAATCTTGAATATGCACTTGCTCCGGCAACAATAAGTTTAGGCTGTTCACGTCTTGCAATTTTTCTTACTTCATCATAATCAATTGTTTCATTTTCTTTACTTACTCCATAAAAAACAACATTGAAATATGCTCCGGACATGTTCACGGGGCTTCCGTGTGTTAAATGTCCCCCTTGAGATAAGTCCATTCCAAGAATCTTATCTCCCGGTTTCAAAACTGAGAAATAAACTCCAAAATTTGCATTTGAGCCTGAATGAGGCTGCACATTAGCGTGGTCTGCATTAAATATTTTTTTTGCTCTTTCCCTCGCCAGGTTTTCTACCTTGTCAACAAATTCGCATCCGCCATAGTACCTTTTTCCCGGGTATCCTTCGGCATACTTATTTGTCAGATGGCTTCCCATCGCTTGAAGAACAGCTTCAGATACAAAGTTCTCGGAAGCTATTAATTCGATGTTTATGTTTTGCCTTTCTTTTTCTTCCATCATTGCGCTGTAAAGTTCATTATCATTTTGCATAATTAGGTCAAAGTTCATATATATCTCCTATATGTATATTTTTGGGAGTCTTTTTCCCAGATTAGTAAGGACTTCATAAGATATGGTACCCCTCATATTTGCAACATCCTCAGCAGTCATTGCACCGTCGGTTCCATCTCCATAAATTATTGCTTCATCTCCGATTTCAGGGGTTTCAACCTCTGATAAATCAACCATAAATTGATCCATGCATACTTTGCCCAGTATCGGACATTTCACACCTTTAACAACTATATAGCCTTTATTTGATAACAGTCTTGAATAGCCATCGGCATAGCCTAACGGAATAGTTCCTACAACAGTTGTTTTGCTCGCACTGAACAAATGCCCGTAACCGACACCTTCACCGGCTTCAATTGTTTTTACATTTGCAATTTTTGCCTTTAATGTTACACAAATTTTGAATTTATATTCATCCATATTAACTTCATCAGAAGGATAAAAGCCGGACAAGATAATACCTGGTCGAACCATATCAAAATAATATTCAGGTAAATCAATTATAGTTGCACTGTTTGCAATATGCTTTATAGGAACAGCCACATTTCTTTCATCAAGCATTTTCATGAAGCTTATAAATCTTCCTGCCTGTTTGTGTGCAGTTGTTTTATCTTTTTCATCTGCCTTGGCATGGTGAGAAAAGGCACCTTCAATGCTGATGTTTTCCATTTTGGCAATAGCGGCAACCTTGTCGGCATTTTCATCTGTTGGCAGGAATCCAAGTCGGTTCATTCCTGTTTCAACTTTAATATGTACTTTAGCTTTTTTGTTCATACCCTTAGCAACTGAATTTAATTTCTCTGCCAGCTCATAGTCATATATAGCAAGTGTTATGTTATTGTTAATCGCATCATCATAAAATTCTTCAGGAGTATAACCCAGAACTAAAATATCTTTGTCTTTTATCTCTTCTCTCAACTCAATCGCTTCAGAAATAACTGCTACAGCAAACATGTCAACACCGTTTTCCAAGTACATTTTAGAAAGCGCAATCGACCCCATTCCATAGCTGTCAGCTTTTACGACGGCGCATATCTTTACGTTTGGACCTACAGCTCTCCTTACTTCTAAAAAGTTATGAATTGCTTTTTTCCTGTTTATTTCGACCCAGGCAGGCCTTAGCTTATTGCTCATTTATTAATAATCCTCCTAAATTACTTATTAGCTAATTATATCAAATCAATTTAATTAAATCAATGTCATGAAAAAAATTTATAAGTGGAATAAAATATAAATTTTAAAAATGTGTTTACAATCGGGACAAATTTTAATATTATATGGATTGTGGTTTTTATTTTGATAACAATATTAATATGGACAGTTATATCAAATACAAGGAGAATTTATGAGTATTTTAGATGTAAAAAATGTAAATCACGGCTTTGGCGCACGAGCGATTTTGGAAAATATATCTTTCAGGCTTTTAAAGGGAGAACATGTCGCATTAATAGGTGCAAACGGAGAAGGAAAATCTACATTTTTAAATATTATAACAGGAAAATTAATGCCTGATGAAGGAACAGTGGAATGGTCTAAAAGAGTAACGGTGGGATATCTTGATCAGCATTCAGCATTAAAACCGGGAACAACAATAAGAGAGAATCTTCGGCTGGCATTTGACAGCTTGTTCAGGATGGAACAGGAAATGATGAAGCTTTACGAGGACATGGCATTGTCCGAGGAAGATGAAGTGAACAAAATGATGGAGGATGCAGCTGATATTCAGACGATATTGGACAGCAGCGGATTTTATTTTATCGATACAAAAATAGAAGAGGTAGCAAATGGTCTTGGGCTTGGAGATATAGGCCTTGATAAGCAGGTTGACGAGCTGAGCGGAGGGCAAAGAACAAAAGTCCTGTTGACTAAGCTTTTGCTGCAAAACCCTACGATACTGCTTCTTGATGAGCCTACCAACTATTTGGATGAAAATCATATCAGATGGTTGACAAATTATCTGCAAAATTATGAAAATGCGTTTATTTTGATTTCACATGATATACCATTTATCAATAATGTATGCAATATTATCTATCATGTTGAAAATTGCAGCTTAACACGATATGTGGGAAATTATGAAGAATTTAAAAGAATATATGAATTAAACAAGCAAAAAGAAGAACGTGAATATGAAAAGCAGCAAAAAGAAATCGAAAGGCTGGAAGATTTCATTGCACGCAACAAGGCAAGGGTTGCAACACGAGGCATGGCAAACAGCCGTATGAAGCAGCTTGATAAAATGGATATATTAGAAAGGCCAAGGGATAAACCTAAACCAACATTTAAGTTTAAAGAAACAAGAGCACCAAGCAGATTTTTAATAGATGCAAAGGACCTGGTAATAGGGTATGACCAACCATTGACCAGTCCAATGAATTTTCAGATAGAAAGAAACAAAAAAATTGCTCTGGTTGGAGTTAATGGCCTTGGCAAATCGACTCTGTTAAAAACAATGCTGGGTTTAATTCCTGCCGTCAGCGGCAGTGTTTCTTTTGGAGAAAATGTCGTATATGGTTATTTTGAGCAGGAGGATTCAAAAAATAATACAAATACTGCATTAGAAGAGGTTTGGAATGAGTATCCTTCATTAACGAACCATGAGGTAAGGCTTGAGCTTGCTCGTTGCGGCTTAACTACAGAAAACATTACAAGTATGATGAAGGTTTTATCAGGAGGGGAAAATGCCAAGGTAAGGCTTTGCAAAATACTTCTCAGGGAGCTAAACTTCTTGGTGCTTGATGAACCTACAAATCATTTGGATACGCAAGCTAAGGATGAATTAGAAAAAGCATTGTCTGAGTTTAAAGGGACAATTTTGCTTGTAAGCCACGAGCCGTATTTTTATGAGAGCTTCATAACAGATGTGTGGAATATAGAAGACTTCACAACAAAAATAGTATAATAAAAGGAGATTCTTCAACATACTCAGAATGACGTTGCTGTCAGCCTGAGGGTAACCGAAGAGTCTCCTCTTTTTAATTAAATACTAATACTACGTCAATTATCCCGTCAAATCCACCGTATAAATCATAAAGCTGTACAATAGAGCCGGATTTTATGTCGCCTTTAGAACCTGCCTTAAAGCTTGTTACATTGCCTGACTTATCTTGGGATAATACATACACATTTAAGTCTGTTGAATACTCCATATATGTTATGCTGTCTATCAACAGTTGATTTGAATAAACCTGTGTTATTTTAACCTTATCAGTTTCAGATGTCACTTTTTCTATGCTTGTGATTGTTCCATTCACTATCTCAGCTCTTATATACGTATTTAATACAGATAAAACCCTTTTACCGGCTGCAGATGTATTTGAAACAGAAAATACATTGCTGTTATTGAAAAACTGAACATGGCTTGTTGTATCATCTATTTTTGTGACACCTTTGATTATGCCGTAAATTGTACCATTATATGTTTGAGGAACCTCGGGAGTCACTGTTATGACATTTTCGGTCTTGATTCCTTTCGTCAGATACAATGCATCAATATGGGAACTATATCCTATAACTGCTTTACCCTCCAGATATGTGTCAAGCTGGCTTGGTTCAAGCAGCTGGTATTTTCCGTTTTGCTCATAAACAATATAAGTATCAGATGATATCCAGTATCCGTTTGCTAAGGTGTGTGTTTCCGTATTGTAGCTGTTTGCAATATAAGCAGGAGACGGAATATAATCAATTATTTTCAGATTTCCGTTTAGTACAGGATCGAATTTTACTATATCATTCTTTTTTAAATATGTCTTTTTTATTAATTCTGTACCATCGTCAATTACATTAACTACACTGGAGTTGTCTGCAAGAGTATAGGTTTTTAATCTTCCGAATTCATCAAGTATTTTTACGGTGGCACTGTCTTTTGTGCCGCTTGCAGTACTTAAAACTATACCAAAGGTTGAAGGATATTTTCCATAGCTAAGTATATCAAGTTTAATTATGTAATTATTTTTGTCCAGAATCAGCTTTACAGTATCGTTAACAGAAGCTTTTTCAGTAAAAATAAAATCATCTCCTGTTTTATAGCTTATGCTGTTTACAGTGTAAAACGTGCTGCCATCAACTGATTGTACGTCTGTAACCAAACCGTCAGTCTGTTTTCTTACGATATTTAATGTAAGAGATGTAGCCCTGTTTGACTCTTTTGTTTCAAAGAAATAAACAACATCATTTGCCTTTATGTCTTCTAATGAAGCGGCATCTCCATAAACATGAAGCTTATTATAATTAATTTCTCCGTTGTTTTTCAAAGGAAGACTTTTACCTGCAAAAACCTTGCTGCCCTTTTTATATAAGTCATCTCTTTCAGCAACTATAACATCGGTTTCTTTATAAGCTATTATACCTATAACATCCCCGTTAAAGGAATCATCCTCATAAACAACATATATCCTGCTGTTATTTAAGTTGCTGAAGCTTCCTTTTTCTCCGTTTATAACTATCGGTATGTCAGGAAGTTGAAAAGCTCTTACATTGCCGTAATCATCAGTTACAAATATTACCCTGTTTGTCAATTGGCTTGTTACTGTACCCGTAAATTCATTATACCTGGGATTTGTTACATATACTGCATCTCCTTTGAGATTGTAATAAACATCCCACTTATTGAAAAGGTAATCAGTATAATCAAAGCTTTCAGCTTTTAAATCAGATATGGTAATTTCTTTTGTTTCCTTCTTTCCAATTAACGATAAAAGCTTTTTGCCTGTGGAATATATTGTGTTGTTTTCTCTTACCTTGACCAAATCTAAACTTAACGCATTATAAAGCATTATGGAAACATCTCTTCTTGATGCAAATTCCTTATTGGTATCAACATTTTCAAACAAATTAAGCTCTACGGCTTTTTCATGGTAATTAGTAGGCCAATAACCTACCAGAGATTCGTCGCTGTATCCCAGAAGTCTGAGTATCATAGTATAAGCTTCTTCAAATTTAATAAAGTTGTCAGGTCCGTACGTTGTAGGTGAAATTCCGTTCACTATATTAAGAACATCAGCAAGCTCCACGTAGTTTTCCGCCCAATGTTCGCTCATATCCTCATAAACTGATGTCATATTCCTGGAATATTCGTAATACCCGGCTGCAATTGTAACGATTTTAGCCATTTCTGCACGAGTCACTTGCTTGTCTGGCTTAAATGTGCCATCAGGATAACCCTGTATAATTCCGTAGCCTGATAATAAGCCAACCGCCTCTTCCAGAATTGTATCCTTGCTTATGTCAGGAAAGTCATGTGCATATACGTTTACAAACGAAGCTAGGGTTAACAGTAAAATTAAAATTAATAAAAAAATTTTTTTCATATTTACACACCCTGTTTTTTCAAATAAAAAATACTATATACAGTATTTCCTATGTTTATTATATAATAAATCTACATATATAGTATTACATTAACATTACAATGGGAATTTTTTACCTTGGTAACTTTGCCTGAATTTAAGCTCACTATCAATGTCTGACAGTACCTTTAATTTATGTAATGTCCACAGAGGAGCAATTAAATCAGATTTTTTTCCGTCACCTGTCATTCTGTGAATAATTATATCAGGATTTAAAAGCTCTATAGCATCACAAACAATATCAATGTATTCTTCGGATGATAATATTTTGAATTGTGTTTTTTTATAGTATGCTTCCAAATCTGTATTCTTTAAAACATAAAGCATATGAAGCTTAACGCCCCATACCTTTTTACCAGAAATATATTTTACTGAATGCAGTATATCTTCCTTTGCTTCTCCCGGAATTCCGATAATTAAGTGCACAACTGTTTTAATGTTTTTATTTTTAAGCTGTTCATAGGTTTTGTCAAACTGTTCAAGCCTGTATCCTCGTCTGAGAAAATTGGCGGATTTATCATTTATGGATTGAAGTCCAAGCTCAACCCACAAAAAGGTTTTTGAATTCAGTTCCTCCAGGAGTTCTAAAATATTTGAATCAATGCAGTCAGCTCTTGTTGCTATTGCAAGTCCTTTGATATTTTCACAGCTCAGGGCTTCATAAAATTTTTTCCGCAGGTTTTCAACAGTGTCGTATGTATTAGTGTAATTTTGGAAATACGCAATGTATGTGCTGCTTTCCCATTTGTTAGACATAAATTTTTTTTGTTCATTAATTTGTTCGGTTATAGATTTATTTTTATCAGAATTAAAATCTCCGGAGCCCTTTTCGCTGCAAAAAATACAGCCCCTGCTGCCAATAGTGCCGTCTCTGTTTGGACAGGTGAAATCACCATCAATTGACAATTTAATCGTTTTTTCTCCAAAAATTTTTTTCAATTCATAATCCAGGGTATGATATCTTTTGTCGTTCCACATTTATATATTCACCTTTTTTCCATGAGTTATACACAGGTATATAAAATTGTTAAAAGTAGTTATACACAAATTTTATGCTTTTTTAGGCACTTGTCAACAGATTTATCCACAAATGTGCACACTTTTAATTATTTTGGCAAATGACTTCCATTATTTTCATTTAATTTATATTTCATATAAGCATCAATAGATGACTTTATCAATGCTGCTACAGGAGTAGCTAAAAATAATCCCACAGGACCAAATAAACCGCCACCGACAATAATAGAAGCAATTATAATTATCGGTTTAATTGAAAGTCTGCTGCTTAAGATTTTAGGATCAATTATCAAACTGTCTATTTGTTGAACAATAAGAATATAAATAAACATTAAAAAACCTTTTTGAGAATTATAAAGTACATTTATAAGCAAAATAGGGATAGCTCCGATGAAGGTTCCAAAGTAAGGAATTATATTTGTTATTCCAATGATAAGCCCGTCAATTGCAGGATATGGTGTCTTGATGATATATTTTGAACCAATAAATATAAGCATCCCGGTAATAACAGAGGCAGTTAATTTTCCTGCAATGTAGCTTGACAAATTGTAATATAGGCTGTGGATTATTTTAAACATTTCTTGCGCGGTTTTTTTTCCGAAAACCGTGCAAGAAAAACGTAAGGTCCAATTTTCTATTTTTTCTTTGTCTATTAATACATAGATGGAAATAATAATAGACAGCAATGCATTGGCTAGTGCAGCAAATATATTTATAACCTTTTCAATTGCAAAATTCAACATTGAAGACATGAGAGAAGAAAATTTTTCGGTTATTTCAACAAGCAGGTTTTTTAAAAAGTAGTTTTCCTTACCAAAATCAGACAAGTATTTATCTGCCTTGTAAAATAAAGCGGGGAGGTCTTGCAGTAACTGTTTTATGCTTTGTACGATATTAGGCGTGATAATTGTAACAATTAAGGAAATAATCATAATTATAAATAAAAAGGTTATTAATATAGCTGTGTACCTGTTTTTTATTTTTAATTTATACTGTATAAAAACAAGCATGGGGTTTAAAACGGATGCTAACATAATCCCAATAAGAATTGGAAGGCAGACATGTACTATAAGTGACAGTCCGTCTTCTAAATAAATAAACCTGAATATGGCAATATATAAAATAAACATAGGGATAAATCCTAATAAAGTTTTCAATAAATCACCTTCCAGTAAATTAATATTTAGAAATTTTATAATATATGAATAAATTATGGAAAATTGCAGATTACTATACTAAGATAATACTTTTTTTATCTTCTTCCAAATCATATAGGCATCCCGCAACCCCAAAAGTTGCGGGATGTTTG
Source organism: Bacillota bacterium (assembly GCA_023453025.1). Taxonomy (GTDB): domain Bacteria; phylum Bacillota; class Clostridia; order Tissierellales; family Sedimentibacteraceae; genus Sedimentibacter. The sequence goes on along the minus strand of JAEXUD010000061.1, from coordinate 33,525 downwards.
TATTCCCCTGAGTATGCCCTAACCCAATTTTTCCGATGCACATGCCTGACTCAACTTTGTTTGCTAAGTGCGTTGACGTTATCTTGCAGCTATTATATAATAAAGTATAAAAAATCAGGAGAATGAGATGAGGAAAGTACTTTTAGGCAGCACAGGAATGGAAGTATCCGTTGTAGGCTTTGGAGGCATACCGATTCAAAGAGTGGATCAGGAAGAAGCAGCAAAAATAATAATTGAAGTAAAAAACAGGGGAATTAATTTTATTGATACTGCGCAAGCTTATACAGTAAGCGAAGAATATATAGGAAGTGCTTTAAAGGAAGCAGGAAGAGAAAACTTCTACATAGCTACAAAAGCGATGGTCTATGATTATGAGAAAATGAAGGATGCAATAGAAAAAAGCTTGAAGACCATGGAATTGGATTATATTGATTTATATCAGGTTCACAATGTGAGTAAACAGGAGCAGCTTGAATTAACTCTTTCTGAAAATGGAGCTTTAAAGGCGCTGATTGAAGCTAAAGCCGATGGACTAATCAAGCACATAGGGATCACAGGACACATAAGAGAAATTTTGATGCAGGCAATTGAACATGATGAATTTGAAACAATTCAGTTTCCATTTAATCCTGTAGAATCACAGGGAGTAGAATTATTTACCAAAGCATTGGAAAAAGGCATTGGCACAATTGCAATGAAGCCAATGGCGGGAGGAGCATTTTCAAAACAAAAATTATCATTGAAATATATTATTAACAGTAATTTAATAAATGTTGCAATACCCGGCATGGATTCGATTGAACAAGTCGTTGAAAATGCATCTGTCGGAGAAAGAATGGAGGTACTCACTTTACAAGAGCAGGAAGAGTTAAATAAGGAAATTGAAATATTAGGAAATGATTTTTGCAGAAGATGCGGTTACTGCAAGCCATGTCCGGAGGGAATCGACATACCCAATGTATTTATTGCTGAAGGGTATGTAATAAGATACAATCTGCCTGATTACGGAAAGAGCAAATATGATGCGTTGCCCGTTAAAGCAACATCCTGTGTGAGATGCAGAAAATGTGAAAGAAAGTGCCCCTATAATCTTCCTATTGTGAACAAATTAAAGCATGCAGTTGAAACATTCAAGAGTATTGAATAAAAAGGTTTAAGAGGTGAAATTTATGCGAGATTACGGTGTTTTTGATATATTAGGACCAATAATGATCGGTCCGTCAAGCTCTCACACTGCAGGGGCTGCCAGGATGGCAAAGGTAGCTGCAATAATTGCCGGCGGAAATATTAATAAAGTGGAGTTTTTGCTCCATGGTTCTTTTGCCCAAACCTACAAGGGACATGGAACGGACAAGGCATTAGTTGCCGGTATACTTAATATGGATCCATGGGATGAAAATTTAAAAAAATCATTTGATATAGCAAGAGAAAAGGGCATATCTTTTAAATTCACGGAAACAGATTTAGGAGATGTTCATCCAAATACTGTAAAGTTTATTATAACTAAAAAAGATGGATACACAACAGAGGTGACCGGTTCCTCCATAGGAGGAGGCAATATACTTATTTTCAATATAGACGGTCAAAATGTTGAATTTACAGGGGAACGTCCTACAATACTGACTAATCATAAAGACCTGCCGGGGGTTATATCAAAAATATCATCCATATTGTATGAAAAAAATATAAATATAGCCGACATGAGGGTTTATAGGAGCGAAAAAGGGAAAATGGCTACAATGGCGCTTGAAACAGACAGCGTAATATCAGAAGATGCAATGAATGATATCAGAAAAATAGAAGAAATAGAAAGCGTCAAATTTATAAACCCTATTATTGAAGGAGGAAAATAATGTTTGTTTCATCTGGTGCTGAATTAATAGATGTATGTAAAAAAGAAAACATTCCGATATGGGAATACACTATAAGAGCTGAAATGGAAAAATCGGAATTAAGCAGAGAAGATGTTATTGATAAAATGAGAAATAATCTTCAGGTAATGCAAAGCTCTTCCAGCCTCGGTCAGGAAAAAGAAATAAAATCGGTCAGCGGACTTATCGGAGGAGATGCCTACAGGCTCAGAAAGTATGCAGACAGCAGTAATACATTGATTGGAGATTTTATGGTAAAGGCTATGGCAAGGGCGGTTTCTTCCTCAGAGGTAAATGCGGCAATGGGAAGAATTGTAGCGAGTCCTACAGCAGGGTCCTGCGGAATCTTACCGGCGGTTATAATTTCTGCGGCAGAAAAACTGGGTAAGTCAGAAGAAGACATGATAAACGGGCTATTCACGGCTTCCGGAATTGGAATAATTATTGCTAAAAATGCTACATTAGCAGGAGCGGAAGGAGGCTGTCAGGCAGAGTGCGGTTCGGCTGCTGCAATGGGTTCGGCGGCAGTTGTGGAAATGATGGGAGGAACTCCCGAACAGGCATTAGATGCGGCAGCCATAGTCCTGAAAAATATCCTTGGGTTAATCTGTGACCCTGTTGCAGGCCTTGTTGAAGTGCCTTGTGCAAAAAGGAATATTGCAGGAACTGTAAGTGCTCTTACAACAGCAGAAATTGCAATGGCCGGAGTCAAAAGTAAAATACCATTTGATGAAGTTGTATGGGCAATGTACAAGGTGGGCAGGCAGCTTCCTCCGGAACTGAGAGAAACAGCACAGGGAGGAATTGCAATCACTCCCACAGCTCAAAAGCTAAAAGAAGAAATATTCAGCGAAAAAACTACTATATAGTTACTATTCACAGTCAAAGTGAAAGCGAAAAATAAGAAAAATATCCGCTCACGGTTTCGGACACGAATAATTCTAAAGCTCATTGTGGCTAAAAATCCTACAGCTTGCAAACTCGCTGACGCTCAAACAGTGCAAGTTGCTTAACGGATTTTTATCCTCCATTCGCTAAGAATTTAATCGTGTCCTGCAAATGTTCGCTATATATTTTTCTTATTTTTCTTAGGTTTTATGGATAGCAACTGTGAATAGTAACGCTATATAAGTAAAAACTAGTATAAAATAAAAAGTCAATATTGACAAAGCAGGTTCATTAGTATATATTACAATTAAATAATTATATGTGACGATGATGGAAAGCAGTAAACAATGCAGTGTTTTAGAGAGTCAGTGGCTGGTGGGAACTGATACAGTGGTTGTTGAATCCGTTCCGGAGTTTCCGGGGAATTAACCCGGACGTATGCAGGCGATAACTTATTAAGCGATTATACATGTGTATAATAATTAGGGTGGCACCGCGAGTATCTCTCGTCTCTAAATCAGAGACGGGAGTTTTTTATAGCCCTAACCCCATTTTTCAGAGTGTTATTTCTGAAAAATGGCGGTAGGTCTTATGCAGCAGAATCCAAATTCATGCGACCGGAGGGAGCAAATAAATTTGAGATGGAGCCTGCGAATTTTATATGGAGGATATAGATAATATGTTAGATTTAAAATTTGTAAGAGAAAATCCTGAAGCGGTAAAGCAAAATATAAAGAAAAAATTTCAGGATAACAAGCTTCCCTTAGTGGATGAGGTAATAGCTTTAGACATCGAAAGCAGAGAAGCAAAACAAAAAGCAGATAACCTAAGAGCAGAAAGAAACAAAATTTCCAAGGAAATTGGCGGATTAATGGCAAAAGGCAAAAAAGAAGAAGCCGAAGAGCTTAAGAAACGAGTAGTTGCAAATCAAGAGGAATTGGCAAAACTGGAAGATAGGGAAACAGAACTTGAAGCAAGAATTTTGAAAATAATGATGACTATACCTAATATCATTGACTCAAGTGTTCCCGTAGGCAAGGATGACAGCGAAAATGTTGAGGTGAAACGTTACGGCGAACCTTTGGTTCCTGATTTTGAAATACCGTATCATGCTGAAATAATGGAGAAATTCAATGGTTTAGATTTAGAAAGTGCAAGAAAGGTTGCAGGCAACGGGTTTTATTACTTGATGGGTGATGTAGCCAGACTGCATTCTGCAGTTATTTCTTATGCGAGAGATTTTATGATAGACCGTGGATTTACTTACTGCATACCTCCATTTATGATACGCAGTGAGGTTGTTACAGGAGTAATGAGCTTTGCTGAGATGGATGCGATGATGTACAAAATTGAAGGCGAGGATTTATACCTAATAGGAACAAGCGAGCATTCCATGATAGGCAAATTCATAGATACAATATTGCCTGAATCAGCTCTTCCACAAACATTAACAAGCTATTCACCATGCTTCAGAAAGGAAAAAGGAGCCCATGGTATAGAAGAAAGAGGAGTATACAGAATCCATCAGTTCGAAAAACAGGAAATGATAGTTGTCTGCAAGCCTGAGGAAAGCCCTATGTGGTTCGACAAGCTGTGGCAAAACACTGTGGATTTATTCCGTTCATTGGATATTCCTGTAAGAACACTTGAATGCTGTTCAGGAGATTTGGCTGATTTGAAAGTTAAGTCAGTGGATGTTGAAGCGTGGTCCCCAAGACAGAAAAAATATTTTGAAGTTGGAAGCTGTTCCAACTTAGGTGATGCACAGGCCAGAAGGCTGAAAATACGTGTTGCAGATGAAAACAACAACAAGTATTTTGCTCATACACTAAACAATACTGTTGTTGCACCTCCAAGAATGCTGATAGCTTTCCTGGAAAATAATTTGAATGCGGACGGCTCTGTCAATATACCTGCCGCATTGCAGCCATATATGGGCGGCAAGACCGTTATAAAATAAATATGCATAAAATCAGATGACCTAACCCTATTTTTCAGAGTGATTTCTGAAAAATAGCGGTAAGTCATTTATAATTGACATAAGAATAATTATCTAAGCAATTAGTTAAATTTGTAATATCATATTGACAAAAAAACTTTGTTTAGATAAACTAATATAGTTCTCAGTTTTGGAGAGGTATCGAAGTGGTCATAACGGGGCTGACTCGAAATCAGTTTGGGAGCAATCCCACGCGGGTTCGAATCCCGCCCTCTCCGCCATACCGTTTTTTTGTTCTATGTCAGATAAGGCATAAAGCATATCCCATAAAAGGTTTATCTCATTCCTTCTAACATAGTTACCTCCTTTTGGCATAAAAACACCCCAGAGGTGTTTTTAATACATAGTAGAAAACCATAAAATAAAGACGACATAGAGAGGTGAAATACTTTGGATTTAAAAACTTATGAAATGCTTGAAAAGTATATGTTAGCATGTATGGACGACAGCGCTCATGATAAAGATCATATATATCGGGTATTATATGCTGCACTGGATATTGCCGGCAGTGAGAAAGATGTAAATTACGACGTGCTGATTTCTGCCTGTTTACTTCATGACATCGGCAGACGAGAACAGTTTGAAAATCCTCAATTATGTCATGCTGTTGTTGGTTCGGAAAAAGCGTATAAGTTTTTAATTTCTAAAGGCATGAATCCTGAACATGCTGAAAAAGTAAAGGGATGCATAAAGACACACCGTTTTCGTTCCGATTCTCAGCCACAAAGTATTGAGGCAAAAATATTATTTGACGCAGATAAGATTGATGTTACAGGGACGCTTGGTATCGCACGCACCATATTATATAAGGGTCAGGTGTCTGAACCGCTTTACTCGATGATGCAGGATGGACAGGTTTCTGATGGCACATATGATACATCACCATCATTTTTTCAAGAGTTTAAGTACAAGCTGGAGGGTCTATATAACCAATTTTACACAAATCGTGGCACTGAAATTGCAGCAGAACGACAGGCGTCTGCAACAGCTTTTTATAATAATATGCTGCATGAAGTGCAGTCATTGCATGAGGTCGGACATGATTTACTACTTGAGCATACAATTAAATAAAGGCGGTTTTTCTAATTAATGAACCGTCTTTATTTTTTGCCAGGCGCTTTGGTCTGCATTTTATTCCTTTTTGGCGGTATCAACATATTTTGTGCCGAACATTTTTTAAACAGCAAAGGTGCAAATATTCGAATGTTAAGATGCTTTTTGCTTGTATGCACGCATCGCAAAGATATAAGCTGCGAGCATAATCCCGATGCACCATGCGAGCGCAATCCAGATATCATTTCCGACTGGCTGTTCCTCGAGCAAAGAGCGGATTGCGTTGACGATGGAGGTTACCGGCTGGTTCTCAGCAAAGGCGCGGACGACCGGCGGCATCGAATCGGTAGGCACAAAGGCTGAGCTGATAAATGGAAGGAAAATAAGAGGGTAGGAAAAGGCGCCTGCGCCGTCCACCGATTTTGCGGACAGTCCGGCAATTACCGCAATCCATGTCAAGGCCAGCGTAAACAGCGCGAGTATACCAGCCACAGCAAGCCATGACAATATTCCTGCCGACGAGCGGAAGCCCATAATGAGCGCTGCAAGAATGATGACAACAACCGAAATTGCATTGGATACCAGTGAGGTCAGCACATGCCCCCACAGCGCGGCTGAACGCGCAATCGGCATGGAATGGAGCCGTTCAAATATGCCGCTTTTCATGTCCATAAACAATCGGTAAGCCGTATATGAGATGCCGCTTGCTATTGCAATCAGCAGAATGCCGGGGAGCAGATAATTTACATAATTGTCCGTGCCGGTTTGAATTGCGCCGCCTAACACATATACAAACAGCAGCAGCATTGCAATCGGAGTGATGCAGACCGTGATAATGGTATCCATGCTGCGGAAAATATGGCGCATGGAACGTACAAGCATGACAGTTATATCGCTGAAAAAATGTTTCTTTACGGTGTCCATCTATTTTTCCTCCTTCTTGCCGATGATTGCGAGAAATATTTCCTCCAACGTCGGCTGTTTTTCCACGTATTCCACCTTCGCTGGCGGGAACAGCTTTTTAAGTTCATCTAGGGTGCCGTTCGCAATAATTTTACCTTCATGCAGAATGGCGATTCGATCCGCAAGCTGTTCGGCTTCCTCCAAATATTGCGTGGTAAGGAATACCGTTGTGCCATTATCAGCAAGCTCTTTTACAGTATTCCAAACCTCAATGCGCCCTTCGGGGTCAAGCCCTGTGGTAGGTTCGTCGAGAAATATAAGCTGCGGTTTTCCCACAAGGCTCATAGCAATGTCGAGCCTGCGGCACATACCGCCCGAATAGGTGGAAACCCTGCGGTTGGCCGCCTCAGTCAAACTGAAGCGTTTTAGTAAATCGTCAGCCAATTGACACGGATTGGCAAGGTGTCGCAGCTTGGCAATCATAATGAGGTTTTCCCGCCCAGTCAAAATCTCGTCCACGGCGGCAAATTGCCCGGTCAGGCTGATGGACTGGCGCACATGGTCGGGCTTTGACGCGACATCGAAGCCGTTTACGATGGCAGTGCCTCCGTCCTGTTTAAGCAGTGTGGTGAGAATTCTGACAATCGTCGTCTTGCCTGCGCCGTTGGAGCCGAGCAAGGCAAAAATACTGTCTTTTTCCACCTCAAAATCTACGCCCTTAAGGACATGAAGTTTTTTGTAGGACTTTTGCAGCCCTTTCACTTGAATTGCAGTTTCTGTCATTTTTAACCCCTCCTCTTTCCTAGCTTTTTCAGTATGTCGCGGTTGAGGGTCTCGCGCCAGTTTTCCGTGTATGTGCTGACACTGCGCATAAGCTCGTCGCAAAATGCGGCCACATCCTCACCGGTAATATCCAAAGCATCCTTGCCGTTTGCCGCGCCGGACTCGAACAGATCTATCAGGTCATAATGAATTTTCATCATATCATAACCTGATCCCGCAGCAAACATCCACATGTGTTCCTGGATTTTCTTAAATACATATTTATAATCTTCCGGCAGAGCATCTACCCTTGCCATCTGTTGCTTGTATTCACGCTTGCTTTCAATCATTTTTTTGATATTTAAATAATTATTGAAAAAATCAGACATTTTATTGCTCCTCCTTTAATTGGTTGATTTTTGATGCGATAAATTCCCATTTTTCCCAGAATTTCCTTAATTCCTTTCGTCCCGTGTCGTTGAGTGCAAAAAACTTTCGCGGCGGTCCCATGTCGGATGGCTTTTTAGTGACCTCTACCAGCTTGTTTTTTTCAAGCCGTATCAGGATAGTGTATACCGTTCCATCCACAACATCTGTAAAACCAAGAGCATTAAGCCTCCGCGTAATTTCGTAGCCGTAGGTTTCTTTTCGGCTTATTATTTCAAGGACGCAGCCCTCAAGCACGCCTTTAAGCATTTCAGTTAGATTTTCCTGCATAAATTCCTCCCTTGCTATTTCGTATGACTAGTATGAAGTGTTACTGACTACTGCTATATAGTAGCACTAACTAGCGAGTTTGTCAATATCAATTTTATTATTTTAATTATTTTACTGAAGTTTATAAGGCGGAGAATGAAACTTTATCAATAATAGAAATATAGCGGTGAATAATATTGAAATGTAATCCGAAAGCTTGACAAAAAAATTTGCTGATTAAACGAACTTTTCATTGTGTTAATACGTCTTATAGAAAAAGGAATAACAAAGGAGGTTAAAATGAAAAAAATTATAAGAAATATTATTATAATGGTTTTTTTGCTGACGCTTACAGCCTGTGATCAAGGTTTCGATATAGACAGTCTTGTACTTTCTGAATATGGAGAACTGAAAGATACAGGCATTGTGATGCGCATAGTGAACGAAACAGTTACCACCGAGACAGATTCGGTAATGATTGAGTACATTAATAACACCGATACCGAGGTTGTTTTTGGTGAAGAACCGCATTTGGAAATTGAAAAAGAGGGCAGCTGGTATGTTGTACCTGTCAAGGAAGATGCTGCATGGGTGGAAATTGGCTATCTACTGCCACCGAACGGGAGCGATGAAAAAGAGTTTTCACTGAAATTCTATTATGAAAATTTGAATCCAGGCCATTATCGAATTGTCAAAAAGTTTTTTGCCGGAAATGGCAATGTGGTTGCTGCTGTTGAGTTTGACATACAATAAAGCGGCTGTTTAAAAAATATTTAGTTGAACTGTATTAAAATATGTAAGCGACAAGCCATAGAGTCATTCTGACTTTATGGTTTTTTGATGGGGTACACAAATTAAATATCAAAAAATTAAGTAAAAATCGGGATGAAAATTAAAAATAATTATGCTTGACAAGATAATAATATTATGATATTCTGCATATAGTTAGCTAAAACTAACTATATATATTGTGGGCAATTGAGTATTTGCCCATTAAAAACACATTTAAGTTAGTTACAACTAACCATAATTTAAGTGAGGTGATATCTTGAGTATTGTAATTATAGGCGGCAATGAAAGAATGGTATGTCAATATGAAGGTATTTGTAAGAACTACGGGTGCAAAGTAAAGGTTTTTACCAAAGAGAATGGAGCGCTCAAGAAAAAAATCGGATTGCCGGATCTTCTGGTTCTTTTTACAAGCACAGTATCGCATAAAATGGTTATAAGTGCGGTCGGAGAAGCAAAACGTAACAATATACCTGTTGCACGTGCTCATTCAAGCAGTGCCAGTGCTTTATGCAGCATATTAGAAGAACATATCTTAAAACCTATGGAGGCGTAGATGGAACATTTTTTGATTGAACATTGTTCTCCCACCTTGGCTGGTCTGAAAACAGCCAATCTGTTCAGCTGTGCTGTTAATTCCGCATCTGAATTGAATTTATACTTATGTAAAGCTAATCATGAGTTAAACAATAAGGATGTTTTTTTGGATGTATTGCAAAACAACAATGAAAGGGCCGTTATATTTGTTTATCGTAAAAACAGACTTCAAAAGGAGTTACAAGATAAAGGTGTTTCGGACTTCCTTGCTTTGTATGGCTATAGCTGCAATTCTGTTACATATTGTATCGAGCATTTAAAGAAACGTTTTGCCTTCAGTGATAGCTTTCCGCATGAAATCGGTGTATTCCTGGGATATCCTCTGGAGGATGTCGTAGGGTTCATTGAGAATGGCGGAAAAAACAGCAAATGTTCGGGATTTTGGAAAGTTTACAGCGATGAATTCAGCGCGGAAAAATTATTTGAACGATATAACAAGTGCAGAAAAGTATATATGAAGTTATTTGCCGGAGGCAGGTCTATTATGCAGCTTACAGTTGCTGCTTAATATAGTATAATAATAGTTTAAGAAAAAAGGAGTATAAATTTATGAGTAAAATAGCAGTCGTTTTTTGGAGCGGTACAGGTAATACTGAATCGATGTCAGAATTTGTTGCAAAAGGCATAAAAGAGGCGGGAGCTGAAGTAACGGTATATTCTGCTTCTGAATTTGAACCAGGTACTTTAGAACAGTATGATGCCATCGCTTTCGGGTGTCCGTCAATGGGAGCTGAAGAGCTGGAGGAAAATGAATTTGAGCCTATGTTTTCTGCATGCAAACCTGGACTAAAAGGTAAGAAAATTGCACTCTTTGGATCTTATGGCTGGGGAGACGGTGAATGGATGAGAAATTGGGAGGAAAGCTGTCAGTCATTAGGAGCGGTACTTGTAAGTGATAGCGTAATATGCAATGAAGCACCGGATCAGGATGCGAAAAATGCCTGCATTACTTTAGGAAAATCATTAGCTATATAAAAATACAAAATAACAGAACCAGATATTCAATGGTTCTGTTATTTTGTTTAAAGATTAAATTTAATTCAAATCATAACCACGAGTATGTTTTTTTATAGCTTCAAAGCTTTCCGCGCTGATTACATGTTCAATCCTGCATGCATCCTCAGTGGCAATTTTTTTATCAACACCTAAAAATACCAGCCATTCGGAAAGTAAAGTGTGTCTTTCATACATGGCCTCCGCGATAGCTCTCCCTTTTTCAGTCAAAGTAATATGCCAATCGCTGTCCATTTCGATATAACCGTTTTCGCGGAGGTTTTTCATGGCAACACTGACACTGGGTTTTGCATAGTCAAGTTCGTTTGCAATATCAATAGAACGTACCTGATGATTTTTCTTGGATAAAATCAAGATGGTTTCAAGGTACATTTCAGCCGATTCCTGAATCTTCAAATCATCATCTCCTAATATGAGTTAAATATAACTAACTATATTTTATCATATACATAATAAAAAAGCAAATTTTATAAAAATATTTAAAAATTACTAGTATTGACAAAATAGTTAGCTTATGCTAACCTGATAATAGCTAGAAATTACTGATGTGTAGTAATCAAGTGGATTAATATGACGGAAAAAATAATAGGTGTATAATGACAGGAGAACAAGGTATTTTATTTTATCATGACATTATCGATTGTATTATCGTCGCATTGGAAGCAAGAGATCGGAATACCGCAGACCATTCACGCAGAGTGAGCGATATGTGTGAACAGGTTTGCAGACTTATGCGACTCCCTAAGGAGGAGTCTGAAACAATACATATGGCGGCGCATGTACATGATATAGGAAAAATCGGAATTGCAGATTCTGTTTTGATGAAACCGGGTCAGTTAAGCGAACATGAATGGAAGATAATTAGGGAGCATCCTGAAATAGGGGCACATATATTAAGCAGAAGTCAGGGACTTTCGGAAGTAGCGCATATTGTGCTTTGTCATCATGAAAGATGGGATGGGGCAGGTTATCCGAATAAGATAGGTCAAAACGATATTCCGTTAGGAGCTAGAATTATAGCTGTTTGTGATTCAATTGATGCAATGATGAGTGAGAGGTCATACAGAAAACCATTGACCTCTGAACAATGCAAAAAAGAGATTATAAATAACAGCGGAATTATGTATGATCCGTCTATTGCTTCCATAGTGTCAAACAATTGGAAATTTGTTGTGGGATGTAAATAAGGACAAGTTTAAAAATTGGCGAAGCTGATGTTAATACACTCCTGAGGATGAAGTGTTGATTCAGCAAGCAATTTTTACCTTGATTTTATAATTGCTTATTAATTCTGCAGAAAATTACGAAAAAATAACATAAGAAACATTGATTCATCAATGTTTCTTATGTTATTTCGATTATATTGGTGATATACTTGATTTCAAATTGTACATGTTTTAAAAAGAGACCGTTTTAGCCTTTACAAGGAGCGGTCTGATAGTAGTATATATTCATTCTGAATATACTATTTTACCGCATTTTCTTGCGTATGCAGCCTTTGTTTATTTAAATACATCAAATTGTCAATATGATTCAAAAATTTCTCCGCAGTCATTTTTTTTACTGATTTGTTTGAAAAGCAATCATAGCCTATACTCAGGCTGATTTCATAAGGGACGGATTTTTGAATGTTAAACAGAGATACATTTTCTTTAAGTCTTTGTATCATTTTAACAAGATCTGACTTTTCGGATATTTCCATTATAACGATAAATTCATCTCCCCCGTATCTTGCAATGAAATCCTTTTTTCTGAAAGTATTCTTAAGAATAGAAGCAATATGTTTAAGTGCCTGGTCTCCGTTGTGATGTCCATATAAATCATTAATCATCTTGAAAGAATCCAGGTCAATCATAATACCGGCAGTAATACCATTGTTTCGGTTTTTCATTTTTGCGCTTATATAGCTGTCAAGAGATCTTCTGTTATAAAGCCCTGTAAGATAATCTCTATGAAGCTGTTCATTCTGAATGTTAATAAAAACAATAAGTATGGATATAGTTGTACAAATCCAAATAATAACAACGCCGTAAAAAAAGTATTGTATAATTCCCCCGATTGCAGGAGGAATACCAAAGAAAAGAAGATACATATATTCCTTTTTACTCAATTTTTTTCGGTTTCGTACAATAAATACAGTTGTATAAATTATAATTAACAGGCATATTACCAACAATATATACACATGATTTCCGCGGTGATAAATATTGTTATCATCAATTATAAAATAAATATTAATAAAAATATTTGCAATGGATAGTATCGTATTGATTAAAACGAGTGTGAGCATCGGAAACAAAATATTTTTTAAATGTTCTCTGCTGCCATTTATATAGAAATCTACATAAGAATACCATATAACACATATGATTGGATTAAGAATGTTATACAGAATTGTTGAGGATACATATATCATTTTAACATGATTCCCTGGTCTGCCGTCTAAAACCCACATAACGGTATCAAAAAAAAGAATAAGAAAAGCCGCAGAAACAAGTGCCAAAAATAGTTTTTGGTCTGTTAAGTATTGACTGTATTGACGACGAATGTTCATAAATATCAATAATAATATTGCCATTGAAAAACAATTTAACTCAACATATTGTAATGTTTGAAGCTCCATAACCGGAGCACCTCCTAAATATATAGCGGCAGGTTTGTTTTATAAAAAAATGTAATGTTGTTTGATATGGCTTCAATTATATAATTAAAATAAAAATTATTCAAGTTTTATATGGACATTTTTCTCACAGGCTAATAATTATGAAGTTCCAGATTATTTTTATGTATATAATTTGTTTACTGACAATTGACTTTTTTTCATTTATTTGTTAGAGTATAAATATGTTATGTATTTAGCCTTTAAGAGGTCAGACAAGGGTTTATTTTATTAATAATGATTATATTTTAAATGAGGGAGCCATTTAATGAAAGACGTAGACATAGCAGCTGAGCTATTGGAAAAAGAAAGTCTTGCACTGGCAATAGTCAAGGATGGCAGAGTAATTTACAAAAGCAGCGGCAGGGGTATTAAACCACTATATAAAGCTTACGAAGAGCATAAAATTGAGCTTGAAGGCTCAAGTGTTGCAGATAGGGTAACAGGAAAAGCCGCAGCAATGCTTTGCACACATGCGGGAATAAAACAATTAAAAACAAAGCTGATTTCTGACAATGCAATAAATGTATTAAAGGAAACCAAAATAATTTATGAGTTTGATATACGAACTCCATTTATTAAAAATCGAGAAAAGACAGGAATGTGTCCGGTCGAAACATTATCACTTAAATCGAATAGTATTGATGAGCTGTTAAAAGATATAGAAAGCTTTCTGGAAAGCATAAAAGGTTAATTAATATGAAAATAGCTGTTATAGATGGAATGGGCGGAGGAATTGGAAGCCAGGCAGTAGAAAGACTGAAGTCTTTAAATAACAATGATATTGAAATCATCGCATTGGGAACGAACTCCCAGGCAACTGCCAACATGTTGAAATCAGGAGCTCATGAAGGCGCAACCGGCGAAAATGCAATTTCATGGATGAGCCGGAAGGTTGATATAATTATTGGACCGTTGGCCATTATTGCTGCAAATTCTATGATGGGTGAAATAAGCCCTAAGATGGCTGAAGCCATTGCAGGCAGTTCTGCAAAAAAACTTCTGCTTCCTGTAAGCAAGTGCAATATTGAGGTTGTTGGACTTGAAAGTCTTCAATTTAAAACAATTTTTAATGAGCTTACAAAAACAATTAAAAAAATAATAGAAGAGAAATAACCATGAAGGTTTAGCAAGTATGAAACTTTATGGTTATTTTTTATTAGGAGGAAAAAATGAACAGAAATTCTACAACAAAAGAAATAGTGTTAAGTGGATTATTATTGGCATCAGGATTAATCCTTCCCTCGATATTCCATTCGTTTGGAATGACAGGACCCATAGTGCTGCCGATGCACATACCTGTATTAATTGGCGGATTTTTATTATCGCCTCATTTGGCATTAATTCTCGGCATAATTACACCTATATTAAGCGGTTTACTTACAGGCATGCCGGTTATGTTTCCTATGGCAGTTATTATGGCAGTTGAACTAGGAGTGTATGGGCTTACTGCTTCGGTTGCAACCAGAAAATTTAATCTATCAGTAATCCCTTCATTGATTATCTCGATGATTACGGGAAGAATCGCGGCAGGAATTACAGTAGCAGCTTTAGTTCAATTATTTGGTGTTAAATTAGATCCTGTATTATTTGTAAAAGGTGCTGTAGTAACAGGTATACCTGGAATAATAATTCAATTGATATTTATCCCCGCATTAATATTTGCACTGAAAAAATATATGAAAACTTCAAAAGCTTAAGTCAATGACTTAAGCTTTTCTCTGCTCTGATTAGTCTTATATAATTGATAAAAGACAGGGTAAGGATTATAATTACCATTAAGTAACAAAGTCCCCCACTTCTATAAGTGGGAGTACTTTTTCAACTTCATGTTCAGTTTTGGCTTAACGAGTTCACTTAGAAATATCTTTTTTGGGTGGAGTATTCTTCGACTAGTCTTAAACCTTCACCAAATCTTTGGAAATGGACGATTTCACGTTCTCTCAACCATCTCAGGGTATCTTTTACCAGTGGATCATCGGTTAGTACTATTAGATTTTCATAGGTTGCTCTTGCTTTTTGTTCTGCGGCCATGTCATTGTATAAATCTGCTACAGGCTCTCCTTTCGCTTGAGTATATTTCGCATCCCATGGCACACCGGATGAATCCAGCAAAAATGGGCAGGTTTCATGGTTTGCATAGTAGCCTCCCAAACCGGCTGCAATTAGTTCATCCCTTGTAGCGCCCTTTATCAATTTTTTAAATAGAGTAGCTACCATTTCCATATGACCAAGCTCTTCAGTACCAATATCTGTAAGTAATGCTTTGGTTTCATTCAATGGCATGTTGAACCTTTGTGTAAGATAGTTCATGCTTGCACTTGCCTCGCCGTCAGCACCGCCGTATTGGTTTAGTACTGCTTGTGCCATTCTTACATCTTTATTTGATACTCTTACAGGATATTGTAATTTTTTTTCATATATAAACATACTAATTCACATCCCTTTCTATATATTTAAATTATCTTTCCCATGGCCATGGAGAATTTATATAGCGCCATGTGTCTCCTGATTCAAGACCCATTACAGACATTATACCAAATTGAGCTTCATATGCATTTTTTAAAATCATGTGCTGCTCAGCAAGCATATTGTGTTTGTATAGAGCAACTGGATCATTTGGATGAGTATCTAAATAAAGTGCCAGGTCATAAATGGCGAACTCTAATTTTTGAATATCTAAAAGCATACGACGTTCTTCATTTAACAATTGCATATCTCGGTATTTATTAATCATGACTGCACCCCTCTTTGAAAGAATTCTAAATATGGAGTAACCAATTCAGGAAAGATTGTTCCTTGAACAAATGCTTCGTTGATATTGTTGTAATACATCGGGTTAATCTGATAAGGAACATAAGCATATCCTGGAACCGGGTTCTCAGGCATATATGGGACCATTGGTACAAAATTATCATTATTATTTATATGCAAAGTATTCATTCCCTTCTTTTTAATTTACCATTAAATATATCAATAGCTATACCTATATTATTCATGAATTGACAAATAGTGACTTATATTAAAAGAGCATATTTCAAAAAAATAAAATTAATTTCAAAACCTAATCCTTATTAGTACCGGCGAAAGGTGCAGAGCTAACGCAATAAAAAATAGCTAATGAAGCATGGCAATATTTTTATAAAAAATAAAAAAGTTCTGGCTAATACGCAGAACTTCTTAATACAGTACAAAATTATTATTTACAACAATATTATAATTCCAATTCATATATATTTAGTTCGCTGGTTTTTCTATAATTGCTTATCATAGGAACAAGTGTTGTGAAGTGTTTTGTCTTCATATGCAAATCCAATGCTTCTTGACTTTCCCATTCTTCTATCATTGTCAAAATTGACGGATTTTTTGTATCCCTGAACAAATTATATGCTATGCAGCCATCTTCTTTTCTTGTTTCATTTACGAGCTCCTTATAAAGCTTGATTGCTTCCTCTGTTTTACCCTCATGAAAATATCCCTTTGCAACAACCTTAACCATAATAACCTCCAATTAATTTAGTATATTTTTTATTATAACAAACTCTGACATAATCATCAAATAATTAATGATTCTTTGAAATCGTCAGGACTTTAAGCAGATAAAGCATTATATATATTATTTCTACATTTCAGATATAAAAATTATCTTAAAAGATGACTCAAAAATATTGACAAGCGATTATAATTGTGATAACATTGTTTTCACCGATAATTAAATATTTCGGAAGCTTAGCTCAGTTGGGAGAGCATCTGCCTTACAAGCAGGGGGTCATAGGTTCGAGCCCTATAGTTTCCATTAAGAAAGAGTGTTGAAAAACATTCTTTTTTTATAGCCCTAACCCTAATTTTCAGAACGGGTTTTTCTGAAAGATGGCGGTAGGTCTTATGCAGCGTAATCCCGATTTATGCGACCGTAAGGTAGTAAATAAATTGGAGATGGAGCCTGCGAATATATTTTTGAAAACGAAGACATTAAGTCATATTATTTTAATAAAACAATAAACTTAAATGGAATAAATATAAGATTTAGTGAAATTTTTTAAAATTTCTATTGACAAATTACAAAGCGCATCATATAATTGTATAAAAATAATTTATTATGTATAATTTAATGATTGGAACAGTAAATTAAATTTAACTTCAGCGAGCCGGTACAGAGTGTGAGGTCGGCAGTGATATTTAATCGAATAGAATCCATGAAAAGATTCTCAGAATTAGTAGTATGAGAGTACGGTTAAATACCGTTATAATGAAAGAGATAGCAATCTGCTTAGAAGAAGAGTGGTAACGCGATATCAATCGCCTCTTCATAGGCAGATTTTTTGTATGCCTAACCCTGTTTTTCAGAGCGTTTTTTCTGAAAAATTGCGGTAGGTAAACCTGTAATATGTCATAGCTTATCTTGACTTTCATTAATTAACAATCAACAAATGAATAAAAATACGTTTATCAATCGTTAAATACTAATAAATCACCTTGGAGGTTTGGAAATGGAAAAAGAAAAAGTAGTATTAGCTTATTCAGGAGGACTTGATACATCAATTATTATTCCTTGGCTAAAAGATAATTATGATAACCTGGATATTATCGCCTGCTGCGTTAACGTAGGTCAGGAGGATGATATGGACTTTGTAAAAAACAAGGCATTATCATCTGGGGCAAGTAAGGTATATATTGAAAATGTAGTAAATGAGTTTGTAGAAGAATATGTTTACAAAGGCTTAAAGGCAAATGCTATCTATGAAGGAAAATATCTTTTAGGTACTGCTTATGCAAGACCTTTAATAGCAAAAAAATTAGTTGAAACAGCACATAGGGAAGGGGCAAAATACATTGCCCATGGGTGCACAGGAAAAGGGAATGATCAGGTTCGCCTGGAAACGGCTATAGCAGCACTTGATCCTGCAATTAAAATAATTGCACCATGGCGTATATGGGACATAACTTCCAGAGAAGAAGCAATAGACTATGCTCAAACTAAAAACGTTGACCTTCACGGAATAACAAAGGAAAAAATTTATTCAAGAGACCAAAATATACTTCATATAAGCCATGAAGGCGGTATGCTTGAAAATCCAGGAGTTGAACCTGATTTTGATGAGATTTTGGTTATGAGTAACACAGTAGAAAAGACACCGGATCTATCTGAATATGTTGAAATAGAATTTAAAGAAGGAATACCGGTTAAGTTAAACGGAAAGAAATTAAACGGTGAAGAAATGCTGAGCGCATTGAATAAAATTGGAGGCATTCACGGTATAGGTGTAATAGATTTACTTGAAAACAGACTTGTGGGTATGAAATCAAGAGGTATTTATGAAACACCTGGAGGAACTCTGCTGGTTGAAGCACATAAATATCTTGAAAGCTTTGTGTTAGAAAAAGAAACTTCACACTTCAAGGATATCATCGGTCAAAAATATGCTGAGTTAGTATACAATGCAATGTGGTTCTCAGGGCTTAAAAATGCATTTGACGCATTTGTTGATTCAACACAAAAAAATGTAACAGGAACAGTAAAGCTTAAATTATTCAAAGGAAATATTAAATTTGCAGGAATGGCTTCTGACCATGCACTATATAATGAATCAATTTCATCATTTTCAACAGGTGATTTATACGATCAAAAGGATGCAACAGGATTTATCAATCTTTATAGTCTGCCATATAAAATTCAAGCTTTAAATGAATTAAACAGCAAGAAAAATGCTCCACAAGTTAAGTACAGTTTCAAAGAATAAAAAAATTCTTTCAAAAACCTGCCATATTGATAATTGTGTCATCAATCGGACCGCTATAGTGCATATAGCGGTTTTTTTAAACTAAGTGTCTTTGTCATGTATAGTCTAAAACCTATCATTACCCCAGCTGAATAATCTTATTTTGATAAAACTTACTATAAAAAATGAATAGCGAAATGCGCATAAAAAAAACTAGTCAAACTGACAACTTATATGATACAATAAAGTAGTTACTTCTAATTTATACTAAAAGGGGGAGTATTATGAAATTTATTGATTTTTTTATAAATCGATTAGACTCTATAATAGAATTAACATGGGAGCATCTTTTAATGGTACTGATTGCTATGGCTATATCAATTATGTTAGGTGTTTTAGTGGGAATTATAATAACATTCAATGAAAATTCTGCAAAGGTTGTACTTAGCATAGCTGAAGTACTTATGACAATTCCAAGCTTGGCGCTATTCGCCGTGTTGATTCCAATTTTTCATATTGGTGCAACTCCTGCAATAATAGGTCTGGTTTTATATACACAGCTTCCGATTGTGAGGAATGTCTATACCGGAATTAAAAATATCAGCCCGGCAATAATAGAATCCGCAAAGGGCATGGGTATGTCTAATTTGAAAATTATGTTTAAGATTAAGCTGCCATTAGCATTTCCGGTCTTAATTGCAGGAGTAAGAACTGCAGTAGTTATGGGCGTGGGAATGGGAGCAATTGCTTCATATGTTGGTGCAGGCGGACTTGGAGACTACATTTTCCAAGGTATTCAAAGAACTAATGATAAAATGGTAGTTATTGGAGCAATAATGATTTCTTTATTGGCAATCATTATGGACAGGCTTTTATATTTCATCCAAAAAAAAGTAGAAGTCAAGTAAAGTAGGATAGGAATGGAGGAATAATATTTGATAAAATTTGAAAATGTATGTAAAAAATATCCTAATTCAAAAAATTTTGCAGTCGATAATTTAAATCTTCATATTAAAGAAGGAGAAATCTGTATACTTGTTGGTCCTTCAGGATGCGGAAAAACAACAACTATGAAAATGGTTAACAGATTGATAGAGCCAACATCAGGAAATATTTACATTGATGGCAAAAATATAATAAGTCAAAATCCGGTTGAGCTCAGACGTAATATCGGATATGTCATACAGAATATTGGTTTGTTTCCGCATATGACAATTGCAGAAAATATAGCAACAGTCCCCAAGGAGAAAAAATGGGAGAAAGAAAGAATAAGCGCGAGAGTCGATGAACTGCTTAGGCTAATGGAACTGAACCCTGACATTTACAAGAACAGAAAACCATCAGACCTTAGCGGAGGTCAGAGGCAGAGGGTGGGAGTAGCAAGAGCACTTGCAGCAGATCCCCCGGTCATGCTTATGGATGAACCTTTTGGTGCTCTTGACCCTATAACCAGAAGCAAGCTGCAAAATGAATTCTTGCATGTTCAAGAAAAAATTAAAAAGACAATAGTATTTGTAACTCACGATATAGATGAGGCAATAAAAATGGGAGATAGAATTGTTGTAATTAAGCAAGGAAAAATAATACAACAAGGTACTCCAAATGATATTTTAAGCTCCCCTGCAGATGAATTTGTAGAAAATCTTGTGGGTGGTAACAGGTCAATAAAACGCTTAAATCTTATTACATGTGAAGAAGTCATGCATAATACATTCAGTGTAAAGATGAATTCGCCTATTGAGGATGCGAGATCTATAATGCTGCGAAACGGTTTAAAAACAATTGCTATAACAGAGCAAGGAGACAAGCTTCATGGCTATATCAAGTTAAAGGATATTGAAAATAAGAATGGATTAGCCGGAGACTATAAGAAGGAATTAGAGGTTACTGTAGAAGAAAGAATGTCACTTAATGATGCACTTTCAGAAATGCTTCGAATTGGTCAAAGATACATATATGTGGCGAATGAGAAGGAGCAGCTAAAAGGCTGGATAGGAATAAATGATATTTTAAATGCGGTGAGTGACAATGACTAATTCTATAAGCAATTTCAAGACTAAGAAATTAATATTTCCTCTGATACTTTTAATGATAGGTATAGGATATAGCTTTTATGTAGTAAATTACCCTCAAGACAAAATCGTAGCAAACTATGTAACATATAACAAAATTTTCAAGCTATTATGTCAGCATGTGAGCCTTGTTTTGGTTTCAGCAGGTGCGGCAGTAATAGTTTCCGTACCATTGGGGATATTTCTTACCAGACCTAAATTCAAGCACTTTACTAATATAGTTGTAAGTATTGTAAATATTGGACAAACAATACCCAGCCTGGCAATACTTGCGCTGTTTGTCAGTATGTTAGGGGTAGGATTTTCATCCGGAGTATTTGCACTTTGGTTATATTCTCTGCTTCCTGTATTAAACAATACGTTGGCCGGTATTTTAGGTGTTGATAAATCTATACTTGAAGCTGCCAAGGGAATGGGAATGACACCAAAAAAAGTATTGACTAAAATAGAGCTTCCAATTTCATATCCGGTAATTATGGCAGGAATCAGAACTGCTGTCACTATAAATATAGGGACAGCGACATTGGCTGCATTCATAGGGGCAGGCGGATTAGGAGATTTAATTATAGCAGGCAATAATATAAACAGATGGCAAATTGTAATATTAGGGGCGATGCTTTCAGCATTGCTGGCTATATTAACTGATTATTTAATGGGTTTAATTGAAGCTCATTTAAAAAATAAATATTAAAGGAGGAGTTATGATAAGAAGATCAATATTTACGAGGGGCTTTGTTTTTGCACTGGTATTAATACTTATTGCAGGCGTTTTAAGTGCATGTGGAGGTAAGAGTGAGGAAACTATAAAAATAGGTTCTAAAGAATTTACAGAGCAATTGCTTTTAGGACAAATAACGGTTCTTGCATTGGAGGATGCCGGATATAAAGTTGAAGACAAGACAGGTGTGGCAGGTTCAGATAAGGTGCGTTTGGCATTAGAAAACGGTGATTTTGACATGTATTGGGAGTATACTGGAACAGCCTGGCTGTCATTTCTTCAGCATGAGGATCCAATAACAGATTCCCAGGATGCATATGATAAGGTTAAGGCAGAGGACGCGGAAAATAATCTTGAATGGCTGCAATATGCATCTTTAAATAACACCTATACATTAATGATGCGTCGTGAAGAATCCGAAAGATTAGGAATAAAGTCTATAAGTGATTTAGCTGAGTATATCAATGAAAATCCAGGTGAATTAATAACAGCAATAGATCATGAGTTTTCAATCAGA
Source organism: Bacillota bacterium (assembly GCA_023453025.1). GTDB lineage: Bacteria > Bacillota > Clostridia > Tissierellales > Sedimentibacteraceae > Sedimentibacter. Next base: position 11,267 of record JAEXUD010000061.1, on the reverse strand, counting down.
CCTGACGGTTATCCGGGCGTACAAGAACATTATGGATTTACTCAAGGTGAAAATGAAATAAAAATAATGGATCTAGGCATAATGTACAAGACCTTAAAAGAAGAACAAGTTGATATTGCTATGGGATTTGCAACAGACGGTCGTATAGCTGCGTATGATTTGGTTAACCTAGAGGATGACAAGGCATTCTTCCCGGTTTATAATGCTGCTCCGGTAGTCAGAAAGGAAATGCTTGAAAGCAATCCGGAAATAGAAGAAATTCTTGGCAAAATAGCTTTATTGCTGGATACTGAAACGATAACCAAACTTAATTATGAGGTTGACATAAATGAAAGAGAACCTGAAGAAGTAGCCAGAGAATGGCTTCAATCGGAAGGGTTAATCAAGTAGTATATAAAAAAGTGGCAACTATATGATGCCACTTTTTTTATTTAATTTTTTTGAATTATTTGTTTATTATATTAAAATGTGCTACACTGATATTGATTTTCTATATGAAAGGATTAAAATATGAGCGATAAAGTTAAAAGCTCTGTCTATCAAAAGATTGCTTTAGATATATCTTCAAGAATAGTAGAAAATAATTTGGTGGTTGGAGAAAAAATATACGCAAGGTCTTCTATAGCAAGTCAATACAATGTTTCTCCCGAAACAGCAAGAAGAGCAATAAATATTCTTGCAGACTTAGATATTGTAGAAACTATGAAAGGCAGCGGCATAATTATAAAGTCTTATGAAAATGCAGTTAAATATATCAGAAATTTTAGCAGTAAACAAACAGTAAAGTCTATAATTTCAGAAATTAATGAAGGGCTTGAAAACCAAAAAAAGGAAATAGAGCATTTAAAACATAATTTTGACCTGTTATTTGAGAATACTCAAAGGTTTCAATCTAATCCATTTGTACCTTTTGAAATGAAAATTACAAGTGCGTCAAAATATTTAGGGAAATCCTCATCTGAAGTCAATTTCTGGCAGAATACTAATGCTACTATAATTGCAATAAAACGGAACAACAATATTTATCTGTCTCCAGGACCATATGCGGAATTTAAAGAAAATGACATTTTTTATTTTGTCGGTGATGAAAACAGTTATATTCGTGTAAAAGATTTTATGTATGATAATTAAACGTAATTACATTTGCGTTAAAAAACACCGGAATCAAGACTCCGGTGTTTTGCTGTTATATTTGTTTCAAATTATCCAGGACTCTTTTTATTTTTGCAGGGGCAATTCTGCATTTATCCTCAGCAACTGCACAAACTGCAAACCTTAATCCCTTCTTTAAGGCAACTACAAATAAATTTTCTTTAATTAATTCCTCAGAAGCTTCTTTTGCATTGCTGCATGGTATACTCACAAAAAATCCATCTCTGTAAGGCAATATTTCCAAGCCGCATTCTTTAGCGCCTTCAACAAATGCATTAGCACGGTTTCTCAGCATAGTTTTATATTTGTTTACTTCATCCTCATATGCCTTTTTCTTTTCTGGGTCCTTAGCAATATTAGTCATAACAGACATAGCCCCTCTTGTTCCGTTTGACCAGTTAGCTCTGTTAGCATGCATGCATGTGTAATAGAATTCATTAACTATATCTTCTTTTGAAGAAATACCAATAGCTGCTCCGGATCTCATACCATACATAGTGTAGCCCTTTGACATGCTATATCCAATCATTATAAAAACATTTTCAGGCAGCTCAGAGAATTTTTCAAAGAATTTTCTTCTTTCAGAGCCTATGCCTGCATAGTCTATGTAAGCTACGTCAACCATAAATATAATTTTATTTTCCGGGTTTTTTGCATTTTCTTTTGCTATATTTAAAACTTCATCCCATTCTTCATCTGATAAGCTATAGCCTGTGGGATTATTAGCAGGGGTATTTAATATAGTAACAAGTCTTTTTTGTTTATTAAGGAGAGCCTCAAATTTCTCTTTAAATGAGAGTATATTAAATTCGCCCTTTTCGTTAAAAAATTCAAAATTCGTAACAGTTCTTCCGAATTCTTCTGAAATAGTTACATATGGTGACCAAAACCAATCACATACCAATATTGAATCTCCGGGGTTTGTATAATTCCATATTGCATGTCTCACAGCACCGGTTCCTCCAGGTGTGGCAACTGCTTTTATGAAAGCCTTAGGCTTATATTCCCTGAAACACGCATCCTGAACAGCCTCCAGAAAATCAGACTGGCCTGCAACCTGAGCATATGCTGCTATTGCTGCATTTGGAAGGGATTTTAATTCACTGTATACTGTATCTAAGCAGATAAGATTTCCATCATCATCAACTAATGCACCAAGTGTTGAATCAATTACATTTTCTTTTCCGTATTTATCAATGGCATTTTTTGCCTTAGCAGCCAGGCCAAAAATAGCATCATTTTCCTCAGGCCATTTTGCATGAGACGCAACCATATTAATAGCCATATTATCACCTCGTTTTTTCTTTAATTCTATCATTATAAAAAATATAAGTCAACATTATTAATATACATAAAAATTATTATTTTGTGCAAAATACAATATTAATTATATAGCATGCAATGATTAACAGAATAAAATCCAAAAAAATTATTGACAAGATTAGACATGCTTGTTATTATATAAAAGTTATTGAAAATATGATCCATTAGCTCAGCAGGCAGAGCACTTGACTTTTAATCAAGGTGTCCGGCGTTCGAATCGCCGATGGATCACCATTATAAACAACATTTGACGCTCTTCGCGACGTTGGATGTTGCTTTTTTATATACTGGAAAAGTTCTCTTAATAAAAAACCGAGGATTGCAAAAGGACGGAACGTTATTGCCATTAAGGACGGCCTATGTACCTCCGGTTAAAGTTGCGCAGCAATTATTTGGAGAAGGGACTTGCATATTTTTAATTTTATCGTTTGATTACCAGTATTTTTCTTAATAAATATTGATGTGAAATGTCTTCCGGCAAAAAACAAATTATTTTATATTTTTTTTAATATTACAACATTTTTCTACAAAATTTTCGTTTCAATAATTGTATATTTACATGGATAAATAACTTAGAGAAGGTAAAGGGGAACAAATGATTAGTAGCGAAGAGATGCAAGTAATTTCAAGAGAAGATTTAAAAGATCTTAATGACATCGAGGACTTGCAGGACTTGCAGGAAATGCAGGAAGTTGCAAGAAGACAAAGCGAGAAAATGGCAGCCTTGGGTCAATTGGCAGGAGGCATTGCTCATGATTTTAACAACCAATTAATGAGTATCATAGGTAATGCCACTATGATACAACGGACGGAAGACTTGACTAAAATTAAGGAATATGCTGAAAGAATAATTCATATTTCTCAAAGCACGGCAAATTTGACCAAGAAAATACTAATGTTTTCTAAAAAGGAAAGCAGCACAAACAAACTCATTAATTTAAAAAGCGTAATGGACAACTCATGTAACATGGTTGAGTCCATACTTGACAAAAAAGCTGAACTGACGTACAAATACGGTGCTTCCAATAAAATGATATTGGGAGACGAAGCGCAAATAGAAAATATGATAGTTAATTTGATTCTGAATTCCAGAGATGCTTTTGAAAATTCATTTGGAAAAATTGAAGTGGGAACTGTTGATACCGTTGTTTTTCAAGAAATTGTTCTGAGTCATGGTGAAACATTAAAACCAGGACAATATATAACCATATATGTTGAGGATAACGGAATGGGTATAAGCGATGATGTCGTGATGAAAATATTTGAACCGTATTATACCACTAAAACAAAATCAAAAGGAACCGGTCTGGGACTATCAGTTGTTTTTGGGACAGTTAAATCCCATTCAGGGTTCATTAATGTGAAAAGCAAGACTGGAAATGGTACACGGTTTGAAATCTTTTTACCTGTGTACAATAAAAAACAAGCTGGACATACTAACGTAAGATTTGACATAAAAAGCAGCTTGATTATGCTGGTTGATGATGATGAAAATGTGCTTGATGTAGAATCAGAACTTCTTGAGGACCTGGGGTATGATGTTATTAAATTCTGCAAGCCTCAGGAGGCATTGGAATATTACAATAAAAACTTCAGTAAACTGGCTTTTTCGGTAATTGATTTATCAATGCCTGTAATGACAGGCAAACAGCTGTATGAAGAAATGAAGAAAGTAGATAAAAATACTAAAACGTTCTTTATTACAGGTTATGCCAGGCAGGCAGATTATGAGGACCTTATCAAACAAGGTCAAGTAATAATTCATAAGCCATTTACATATGAAGATTTATCTGTACAAATAGCTAAAATATATATGTAAAACTAAAAACTATAACAAGGTCGAAAACCTGTTATAGTTTTTTTATTAAGATATCTTAACAAAATTAATCTCACTTTGTTTTGACAATTAATAAATATTTGATAGAATGTAAAAGAAAAACGAAGAAGGTTGCTATATTTTACAGGAGGAAAAAATGAATATAAATGAATTTACGTACAATGAGCCTCATCCATTTGGTCAATTGTCTATTATAGCCATGAAAGGCTGTGAAGAAATTGCAGCTAAAATTGATTTTTATTTAAAAGAGTGGAGACAGGATGAAAATGGTGTTATATATTCTGAAGAATCAGTTCCTGTAAGAACATACTTGCTTGATGCCGCTTGTCCAAGATTTGGATCCGGTGAAGCAAAAGGTGTACTTAATGAAACTGTAAGAGGTCATGACGTCTTTATTATATCTGATGTATTTAACTATGGCGTTACATTTAAAATGTACGGTATGAATGTTCCAATGAGTCCAGATGATCATTATCAGGACTTAAAAAGAATAATTGCTGCCATGAATGGTAAAGAAAAGAGAATAACGGTAATTATGCCTATGCTTTACGAAGGCAGACAGCATAAAAGAGCAACAAGAGAATCACTTGATTGTGCATTAGCTTTACAGGAGCTTACCTCAATGGGTGTTGAAAATATAATTTCCTTTGATATACATGACCCAAGAGTCCAAAATGCTATTCCTTTGCATGGCTTTGAAGATTTTCACCCGCATTATCAAATGATTAAGTCATTTGTAAAAACTGAACCTGATGCACAAATAGACAGAAATCACATGATGGTTATTTCACCTGATGAAGGCGGAATGTCGAGATGTATTTATTATTCGTCAGTTATGGAATTAGATCTTGGTATGTTTTATAAAAGACGAGACTATTCTGTTATTGTAAATGGGAAAAATCCGGTTGTAAGTCATGAATTTTTAGGTGATAACGTAGAAGGCAAGGATGTTATTGTTGTTGACGATATGATTGCCTCCGGTGATTCAATGATTGATGTTGCAAAAAAATTAAAGGAAAGAAAAGCAAGGAATGTGTATGTATTTGCTTCATTTGGCCTTTTTACAGAAGGTTTTGCTAAATTTGACAAGGCATACGAAGAAGGTACAATAAAAAGAATATTTACTACCAATATGATATACAGAAAACCTGAACTTTTACAAAAATCATGGTATACAGAAGTTGACATGTCAAAATATATAGCAAATATTATTGATACATTGAATTATGACGGATCCTTAAGTGAATTGCTGGATCCTGTTCAGAAAATTAAGAAGCTTTTAAAAAAATAAATTATCATTTAAGAAGTCATTAGAGTAATTATGTTAACTCAAAATGACTTTTAATTTTACTTTGACTAAAAATCATAGTAGAATTTCTAAAACTAAAACAAATAATTGAAATTATGTTTATTATATGATATAATTTTTATCATTATGATTATAAGTTAAATTTTGCATAGTTTGAATGAGAATAAGCAAAATAAAACAGGTATCTTATACAGGAGGATAAAAATGGGTTTCAGAATGGATATTGGAATCGACCTTGGTACTGCCAGCGTGTTGGTATACATAAAGGGAAAGGGAATTGTTATTAATGAGCCTTCTGTTGTTGCAATTGATATAAATACTAATAAAATATTAGAGGTCGGTGAAGAAGCCAGAAAGATGCTCGGACGTACACCGGGCAACATTGTTGCTATAAGACCTTTAAGAGAGGGTGTTATATCAGATTTTGACATAACAGAAAAAATGCTTAAGTATTTTATCAAAAAAGCAGTTGGGAATTCAATTATTAAACCAAGAGTGATCATTTGTGTGCCAAGCGGAGTGACAGAAGTTGAAAAGAGAGCAGTGCTGGAAGCAAGTCTGAACGCAGGAGCAAAAAAGACATACTTAATTGAAGAGCCTGTAGCTGCGGCTATAGGATCGGGGCTAGATATCACTAAACCATCCGGTCACATGATTATTGATATGGGTGGAGGAACAACAGATATAGCTGTAATTTCACTAGGCGGAATTGTTGTAAGCAGGTCAATAAAGGTTGCCGGAGACAAATGTGACGAGGCTATTGTAAGATATGTAAGAAAAAAATACAATGTAATGATTGGTTTAAGAAGCGCTGAAGAGCTTAAAATAAGTATAGGAGCTGCTTTCCCTGCCGAAGAAGAAAAGTATATGGAAGTAAGGGGAAGAAATCTTGTTACAGGCTTGCCGGTAAACTTGACAATATCATCTTCAGATATGCTTGAGGCATTAGAAGAAACCATAACTACAATTGCAGACGCTGTTCATTCAGTACTTGAAAAAACTCCTCCTGAATTAGCAGCAGATATTAGTGAAAAGGGTATTGTTATGACAGGCGGCGGATGTCTGATTCAAGGATTAGATAAATTAATAGCTAAAAGAACCGGTCTTGATGTAACAATAGCTGACGATGCAATTTCTTGTGTTGCAAAAGGAACAGGTCAATCCCTTGAACATATGGATGTACTAAAAGATTCTTTAATTACTGACAACATTAAAACTAATTACGGTGCATCATTATAATAGGTAATATATTAAATATGATTCTGGCAATAAATATTGCCAGAGTCTTATTGTCTAGAATAGAGGTTTGATATGAAAATAAAAAAAGCAATTATACCGGCAGCCGGTCTAGGCACAAGGTTTTTGCCTGTAACTAAGGCGATTCCCAAGGAAATGCTGCCAATAGTAGATAAACCAACAATTCAGTATATTGTTGAGGAAGTAATTGCTTCCGGAATAGAAGACGTCTTAATTATTACGGGCAGAAATAAGAGCTCAATAGAAGACCATTTTGACAGGGCTGTTGAACTTGAAGAGAACCTTGGGAGAACAAACAAGGAAGAGCTTTTAGAAGAAGTCAGAAAAATTTCCAGAATGATTAACATTCATACTGTAAGACAAAAAAACCCACTTGGATTAGGTCATGCTGTTTATTGCGCAAAGTCATTTGTAGGCAATGAACCCTTTGCTGTATTGCTCGGGGACGATGTAGTGGATTCACGAAAACCATGCTTAAAGCAAATGATTGAAATATTTGAACAGTACAATTCTACAATTCTCGGTGTACAACCCGTAGCGTGGGAAAATGTTAACAAATACGGTATAGTTTCAGGGGATAAATTGAATGATTCAGTTTATACCGTTAAGGATTTAGTTGAAAAGCCGTCTCAGGAAATTGCACCAACTAACATAGCAATTCTTGGCAGATATATAATTACTCCAAGAATATTTGAAATACTCGAAGGAACAAAAAAGGGTGTAGGCGGGGAAATACAGCTTACAGACGGATTAAAGGAATTATGTAATATTGAAAATGTTTATGCATATACATTTGAAGGCAGACGGTATGATGTTGGGAGCAAAATAGGATTTCTTGAAGCAACAGTCGATTATGCTCTTAAAAGGGATGATTTAAGGGATGAATTTAAGGCATATTTACACAAGTTAGATTTATAGGGGGATTAATATGTATAGGGAAAAATATGATATGTGGCTTGAAAGCCCATATGTTGACGATGAATTAAAAGAAGAGCTGAAAAAAATCGAAAAAGACGATACAGAAATAGAAGACAGATTTTTTAAGGAATTAGAATTCGGCACCGGAGGAATGAGGGGGAAAATCGGGGCGGGCTCTAATCGTATAAACATTGTGACAGTAGCAAAGGCAACTCAAGGCATAGCTGATTATTTAAATGAAAAATACAATGATGAAATCTGTGTTGCTATAGCATACGATTCGAGAAATATGTCAAGAGAATTTTCAGAGAAAGCAGCATGTGTATTTGCAGCTAATAATATAAATGTTTATCTGTTTGAAAGCTTAAGACCTACACCGGAGCTTTCATTTACAGTCAGACAATTCAAATGTAAAGCAGGAGTTGTTATTACAGCCAGCCATAACCCTCCGGAGTACAATGGATACAAGGTTTATGACCAATATGGAGGACAGGTGGTGGAAGATGCCGATGCAATTGTTAATAAAATTAAGATGGTAATGTTAAAGGACATTAAGTATTCAAAATTTGATAACAATGAAAAAATTCATATAATTGGAAATGAAATTGATACAATGTATATAAACGAAGTAAAAAAATTAAGTCTTAACGATGATACAGATAAAAATATAAAAATAATATACACACCTCTTCATGGTACAGGCAATATGCTTGTGAGAAAAGCACTTGATGAATTAGGATATAAAAATATATTTGTTGTAAAGGAGCAGGAAGAACCAGACCCACAGTTTTCAACAGTTAAGTCTCCTAATCCTGAAGAAATAAGCTCGTTTGAAATAGCTATAAAAAGGGCTGAGGAATCTAATGCAGAAATAATTATAGGCACTGATCCGGACTGTGACAGGGTTGGCTTGGTGATTAAAAACCATCAGGGAGAGTACGTTCCGCTAAATGGAAATCAAACCGGAGCATTGCTTTTAAATTATGTTCTTGGCTCTATGAGTGAACAGGGTAGAATTCCCGAGAATGGAGCAATTGTATTAACAATAGTTACCAGCGAAATAGGAAGAGCAATTGCATCTAAGTACAATGTCGATGCATTTGACACATTAACAGGATTTAAATATATAGCTGAATTAATGCAGAAGTTTGAAGATTCAAAGAAACATAGTTTTTTATTCGGATATGAAGAAAGCTATGGCTATTTAGCAGGAACTTTTGTCAGAGATAAAGATGCGGTAATTGCATCAGTACTCATTTGCGAAATGGCTGCATATTATAAGAAAAAAGGAAAATTGCTTTTAGATGTTCTTAATGATATCTACAGGGAACATGGTTATTATATAGAAGAAACAGTTTCATTAAGTTTTACGGGGGTTGCCGGGCTTAGCAAAATGAAATCCATAATGGAATACTTCAGGGAGAATAAAATTAATAAATTGGCTGAAAAAAATATACCGTACATATATGATTACAAACTGGGTATTGCTTTAAATTTGATTGATGGGAAGACTGAAAAATTAAGTTATCCTAAATCAGATGTATTAAAATTTACATTTGAAGACGGTTCATGGCTGGTGCTTCGCCCATCGGGAACAGAGCCGAAATTAAAGGTTTATTTTTCAATTAAGGGGGAAAACAGAGCCAAATCCATGGAAATATTGGAAAAGGCAAAGAAAGAAATATTAAACTTAATTGACCGTATACAAGTAAACAGTTAGCAGTTAACGGTTAAAATCTAAAATGGGAGGCTGTAAATATGAAAGTATTGAAAACCAAAACCCGTAAAATTATAGTGTTGATTTTCATTTTTATATTTACGATTAACACACTTGCAAATGCACAAAGCTATAATCCTCCACGAGAAGAATTAGAAGCTAAAATTGAAGAAGTTGCAGAAAAGAGAGCAATACCTTCAGTTATATTGAAGACCATTGCAAGAGTGGAATCTGTTTATGAGCATTTTAATTCCGATGGAAGCCCGAAAATAACCGGAAGCAGCATTGGATTAATGCAAATAAACAATAGATACGGCGGATATGATACCGATAAACTCAAGTATGATATAATGTATAATATCGAAGCAGGGGCAGATGTGCTGCTAAATAAGTGGAGCATGAGTTCATATCAAAGCGTATCAAGTGTTGGTAATATGGATCCTAATATCCTGGAAAACTGGTATTTTGCACTTTGGGCTTACAATGGCTGGGCTCAGAGTAACAACCCAAATATGTTATCCACATACAATAAGGATTTTACTTACCAGCAGCTGATATATTATATTGCTGAAAAAGAATATGGACAAACAATCAACAATATTGATTTTTCTTATCTGCCTAAGTCAGGTAAACCAAGCAGGTCTTTGGTTGTGCCGACACCGGAATATACAAACAGCGGAAATATAATCCTATATGATGTAGGAGACTATGTTAGAACTGATGGGATAAGAACAGAATATCAGTTAAGAGATGCTCCTGCAGGTAAGTATATTCATGAGCTTGAAGTAAATCAGCTTGGAATAATAACAGAAGGTCCTGTTCTTCAAAATGGTTATTACTGGTATAAGGTATATATCGATGAATACAAGGAAGGCTGGATTGAGAGAAATTGGTTATTAAGGACAGGAGACACAGAACACGGCAGATATGTCTTTGATGACATATCATACCATTGGGCAAGAAAAGATATTATGGAACTTTACAGTGAAGGGGTAATCAATGAGGCATCATCCTTTAACCCTGACAATATAGCAACAAAAGAAGAATTTTTAATTTTTTTAAGTAAAGCAATAGACAACAGTGAAGAGAACATACCGGAAAAAGAAGAAGCAGAAAGTACAGAAGAAACAGATGAGACAGAAGAAACAAAAAACACAGAAGCATCAGAAGAGAATCAAATTGCCGGAAACAATGAAGATAAGGATACAATTGTAACAGAAGGAAATGCATTGCCATTTACAGATGCCGAAGAAATTCACCCATGGGCAGTTGAATTTATTCAGAATTTAAATGATTTAGGCTTATTAGAAGATTATAAAGGTGAGCTGAATCCATTAGAAGATCTAACAAGAATAGAAGCTGCAAAATTAATACAAAATATATTCGGGGAAAATAAAGAATATGAAAAACTAAATATTCAATCAATTTTTTCGGACTTAGATGGATTAAGTGAAGAAGAAACAATGGCTGTTAAAGCATCATATACAAACGGTATTATGTCAGGTAAAGGAACAGGAATTTTTTGCCCGGATGATTACCTGACCAGAGCTGAGGCTTCTGCTATTACAGCAAAAATAATTGACAAACTGGGAAATATTAAAAATTAAAAAGTAAAGAGCAGGTCATGTTGAACCGACCCCCAAAAGTTAGACCAAAAATCTAACGATTGGGAGGTCGGTCTTTTTATGGCAAAATATGGCTATGAATTTAAGAAAAAGGTTGTTGATGCATACTTAAAAGGTGAAGGTGGATAT
>JAEXUD010000013.1 GCA_023453025.1 Bacillota bacterium | reverse complement strand
GAATTTTGATAAACTAATTGTTTAGAACTATTGTGCCTTTGTACAATTTTCAGAGGCACATTTATTAACAAAAAAGTGACCTAAAATTGAATGGTCTTTTGACCTAATTTTCAGTTGACAAATACACTTATTATTTTAATCCTTGATTATAATAAAATTACCTTTAAGCAAATGCCCGCTTTGTGAAAAAGGATAGCCTAATGTCCAATAGCTTATACCTCTTAATCCAAATTCCTTAATAACATCATATTTGGCCTGCGCACTTCTTACATCTTCAAACCATACCTCATGTATTATGCCCTGACCATCTCTATAATTGAAAAAAGGTGATTGACTTATTTCATCATATTGTATATTTGCTCTATTTCTATATGCCCTGTTCATTGCTGTTTGCATATTGATTGTTTCAGCTTGTTGTCCGTCAACGAAAGGTATAGCCCAGTCCTTTGCAATGATTTGATACCCCAATAAAATCTTTTCCTTCGGTATAGCTGGAACTGTATAATCCAGTATTTTCCTAATTTCAACAATGCTCGAAACTGCTTTTGGTGAACCATCCATTTTATCCCAAGGATTTAACATTAATATAACATAATCAAGTATCCTTCCCAGAGATTCGTAATCATGAATATGTATCAAATCTCCATTATCATCTAATTGTGGTGTTAATGAAGCTGATAGAAATAACCCTTCGGCATGCAGCATGCTTGCTGTCATATGCATAAAATTATTATATGCTTCTTTATCTTCGGGCAGAATATCTTCAAAGTAAACATTTAAACCTCTGTAGCCCTTCTCTTTCATTGTATAAATAATATTATCAATTAATAAATTAATTATAGCTCGATCGTTCAATACAGTGTGAGCAGTATCTTCTCCGCTGTTATAGAATGTAAAATTAGAAATACACATAACCGGAATTACATTATTAGATAACGCAAACTGAATAGCCGGTTCATCATTAATGGTCATAAGCCTTCCGTCTTTACCGACTATATAAGTAAAAGGAGTAAGATATGTCAAATAATCTATACCGGTTCTTAATATAGGAATATCATTTTCACCAAATACAAAGGTATACGCATTAACTTCAATAGCCGGCCTCGGTTTTTGCGGTATAATCAATTCAACTCCCGGATAAATAAAATTTGGATTCACAACTTTGTTTAAAGTCATTAAGTCAATCAACGACACTTTAAATCTCTGTGCAATATTCCACAGCGTATCACCATATTTTACAGTATAGAGTATACTTCTGATTGGTATAAGCAATGCTTGCCCCTCCAGCAACAGGTTTGGATTTGTCAGTTCATTGGTTTGGATTATATCATTTATATCTACATCATAAAGCTCTGCTATCTGCCATAATACTTCACCCTTATCTACAACATGAATAAGCAATTATTTCCCCCCCATATAAATAATAACACAATATTATATTCTGCAATTGTTTTTGTTGCTCATTAAATTGATTAATTTTTAATCTATGTGCTGTTGAATGGTATTGTTGGTAGGTTAAAGTTAAATTAGTACATAAAAACCTGATTAGTCGTTGACTAGTCAGGTTTTTGAGTCCTATTCCTTATATCCGTACTAAACTGCCTCCGAAATTTCAATTATTGTTTCACAGATAACTTCTATACCTTTTTGGAGGTCTATATAATCAGTCCATTCTTCAGGACAATGGCTTCTTCCATCTTTGCTTGGCACAAATATTAATCCAACATCTGTTATTGAGGCCATAACCATGGCATCATGACCGGCGCCGCTCAACATGCTTTGTTTTTTAAAGCCCAGCTTATCACTGTTTTTGTTAAGTATAGACAAAATATCTTCAGCCAGCTTGACAGGAGGCACGCTTAGTTTTTCAACTAATGTATATTTCACTCCTTTTAATGCTGCAACTTCAGCAAGTAAGGCTTCAATTTTTCCTTTTACTTCTTCTATGCACTCAGATTTTTTGGATCTGATATCAACTGTAAACTTTACCTCACCCGGAACAATATTTGCAGCTCCCGGAACCAAGCTTAAAGTACCAACTGTAGAAACGGTACCTTCACCGGCTCCCTTCGCAAAGGTGCTTATTTTACTTATAACAAGTGAAGCAGCATCCAAAGCATCTGCCCTCATATTCATTGGAGTAGTACCCGCATGATCAGGTCTTCCCTTTACTACAACCTCTACCTGACAGATACCAACTATGTACTCTACCAAACCAACATCCTTATTTCCTGACTCCAATATAGGTCCCTGTTCTATATGAAGCTCCAGAAATGCTTTTACATCTTCAGGCTTTCTTACTGCATCTTGTATTTTGTCAGGATCAAATCCGAAATTCATCATGGCTTCAGCAATAGAAACACCTTGACTGTCTTTAAAAGAATCAAGACTCTCTCTGTATACCTTTCCAACCATCGCTCTGCTTGCAAAAAGTCCGCCTCCAAATCGTCCGCCTTCTTCTTCTATCATAGCGACAAATTCTACAGGATATTTTGGTTTTAACCCTTTATCCTTCATAACCCTTGCAGTTTCAAGGGCCGTAACTACTCCGGCCGGCCCGTCAAAATTTCCGCCGTTTTTTACTGAATCATAATGAGAACCTACCATCACTGCAGGTGCATCTTTTAACTGTCCTTCAAGCCTTCCTATAACTGTGCCGGCAGCATCTTCATACACTTCAAGACCTGCTGTTTTCATTTGTTCTTTTATGTATTCTCTGGCTCCTCTGTCTTCTTCGGTAAAAGACATTCTTGTAAGTCCCTTGCCTGGAGTTGCGTTAAAATTTGAAAGTTGTTCTATATCATTTTGAATTCTTATTAATTTAGTTTTCAAACAAACCACCTTTATTATAATAATTATTGTACTGCTTGTTAAAAATTAAAGAAAGTTTACAAAAATACCTGCAATAATTACAGATGCTATTGTGACTGTGGCAAATCCGCCCACCAGCATCTTTGGCAGCATACAGTCCATAAGGTAATCATACTCTTCTTTGTTTTCTGCTAATGCCTTTGATGCCTCATCAGGCAATATGTATGTTGGCGGGAATCCGTAAAGTGCTGTAAGTGCAATTGCAAAAGACATTTCCTTTGTGTATCCCAGGAATTTTCCAAGAAGAATTGACAGTACAGCCATACCAAAAACACCTAAGATTATTATTCCTATTAACGGAACTGCCATTTTCATGATCATTTCCGGTGTAGCTCGTGCCAGTCCGGCAAATACAAATGCCATCAAAGCCGTAATGAAGAATCCGAATGAGGATGAAACGTTCAATGGCTTTCTGTCAACAAATCCGATTTCTGCTGCTATAACACCGAAAAACAAGCATACAACCCACTGTGATATAACGTCGTTTAATGCAGCTGCAAAAGCTGATGCAGCCCATGCAACCAGACCTAATCTTAAAAATACAACATAAGTAGTATTGTACTTATCCGGTATTTTAGGAATTATTCTAAACTTACTCTTTGCTTCAGCTGCTGTCTCACTTGGTCCCGATTCTTTCTCAAGAGCTTTTTTTGCATTCCATTCATGTGCTTCTCCATTCCTGAACAGTGTAAGAAGCCTTTTTCCTTCTTTTTTAAGCATCAAAGCAGTTAAAGGATATCCAACAAATCCTTGCGCTACATACATAAGTATTGCTAATACTGAAAGCTCAGTAAGTCCTTTTGCTGCTGCCGCTTCTGACATCACCAAAGCTGCAACGATACCCCCTGTTAATGGAGGAGTTGCTATTACAACAGCTTCCCATCCAAACAGCAGTCTACCTACGGTCAAGGTTCCTAAAGCTATTCCCACAATACCTATAATTGCAATGGATATTGTCTTCCATTCTCCTGCTAATTCTTTAATGCTCATCATAGTACCCATGTGAGTAATTAAGAGTAACATACTCAATGTTGTTATAGGTCCGCCTAATCCTGCTAAAGTTACAATATCTTCAGGAAAAAACGTCCAAAATCCAAATAAAAATAATAGTGCTGCTACAAATACAGATGGAACAAAAGCCTTTGTTCTTGTTGAGATTACATCTCCGATTGATAGTACACCCAGTACTACACAAAATGCGAATATTAGACTCATTTGCATAATAAATCCTCCTTATTTTTTTATTAATACTAAAAACATAATAATACATAATAATGCAATTTCTCTTTCCATATCACTTCCTTTTTTTTTAAATTCAATTGAAATTATTGGTTTACATAAATAAATTCATTAATTTATTTTAAGAATTCTAATACATTTATTAAGAAATGTAAAGCCTTTTTATTAATGGTAATATTTTCATAATTTAATCGTTGCTGCTCACAGATGTATATCATCTTAAGTACAGCGAAAAATTTTGTTAGCTTGCAATAAAAAAAGCAATTTAAACGCACGCGTTATTTAAATTGCTTTTTTCAAACTGAAAGGGAAATATCCCTGACAGTTAATTATTTAATTTTTAATGAACTTATATGCCAAAGCGCAGAGCTTCGACAATTACACAAGCTCAATTATCGCCATTTCTGCTCCATCGCCTCTGCGTGGTCCCAATTTAAGAATTCTGGTGTATCCACCGTTTCTTTCCTTGTAGTTAGGAGCAACTTCTTCAAATAGCTTACTTACTGCATTTTTGTCGTATAAATAAGCTGCTGCTTGACGTCTTGCATGTAAGTCTCCTCTTTTTCCAAGAGTAATTGTTCTTTCTGCAACTCTTCTTAATTCTTTGGCTCTTGTTACTGTAGTAACAATTCTGCCGTTATTAATAAGGTCTGCAGTCATATTACGAAGCATTGCTACTCTGTGGTCAGATTTGACACCAAGCTTTCTGTGACTACCCATGCTTAGTCCTCCTTTTACAAACTAATTATCATTTTTTCTCAATGATAAACCTAATTCCTCAAGTTTCTTCGCTACTTCATCTAAAGATTTCTTTCCGAGGTTTCTAACTTTCATCATGTCATCTTCTGACTTGTATGTAAGCTCCTCTACTGTATTAATTCCGGCTCTCTTCAGACAATTATAGGATCTTACTGATAAATCAAGTTCTTCTATTGTCATTTCTAAAACTTTTTCTTTTTCATCTTCTTCTTTTTCTACCATAATTTCCACATCGTTTACGTGGTCTGTCAATGATATGAATAAATTTAGATGTTCATTTAATATTTTTGCTCCTAAAGAAACAGCTTCTTCAGGTTCAATTGTTCCGTTAGTCCATATCTCAATAGTCAGTTTATCGAAGTCAGTTCTGTTTCCTACTCTAGTATCTTCAACTGTGAAGTTTACTTTTTTAACAGGTGTGTAAATAGAATCTATAGGTATCACGCCAATTGACTGATTTTCCTTTTTATTTCTTTCTGCAACTACATACCCTCTTCCTTGTTCCATTTCCATTTCTATAATGAGTTCGGAACCTTCTTCAAGAGTTGCAATATGCAGGTCTTCATTGATTATATCTACATCTGTACCTGTTATTATATCTGCTGCTGTAACCTCTTTAGGTCCTTTTGCATCTATAAGAAGCTGTGCAGGTCCGGCTACATTCATTTTAGCAGCGAGATTCTTTATATTAAGAATTATTTCTGTTACATCTTCTCTGACTCCCGGTATTGTAGAAAATTCATGCAATACACCCTGGATATTGATTGATGTTACAGCTGCTCCTGGTAACGATGAAAGAAGTATTCTTCTGAGTGAATTTCCAAGTGTTGTTCCATAACCTCTTTCAAGTGGTTCAACTACTATTTTCCCATATGTGTTATCATCATTTTTTTCAATTAACGTAATATTAGGCTTTTCTATTTCTATCATCCCAACCCTCCTTAGATGTGATGTTTGCCGAGGGTAATAATTCTTAATTCCCTATTACTTAGAGTACAACTCGACAATCAGATGCTCTTCTATTGGTATTTCGATATCCTCTTTAGCAGGATCTGCTATTATTCTTCCTGTAAAGTTATCAGGTTCAACCTGCATCCATTGTGGTGCAGTCTTTTTGTGATTTTCAACTAAAGCTTTAAATTTATCTGAGCTTTGGCTCTTTTCCTTAACCTGGATTACATCGCCTACTTGAAGAATCATTGACGGAATATCTGCCTTTTTACCGTTTACTGTAAAGTGTCCGTGAACTACCAATTGTCTTGCCTCAGGTCTAGAACTTGCAAAGCCTAATCTGTAAATAACATTGTCAAATCTAAGCTCTAACAGTTTTAGCAGATTATCACCAGTCTTGCCGGTCATTTTATCAGCTATTTTAAAATATTCTGCAAATTGACCTTCTAAAACTCCATAATATTTTCTAACCTTTTGCTTTTCTCTTAACTGAATACCATAGTTAGTTAACTTTTTATTGTTTTGACCGTGCTGTCCGGGAGCATAGTTTCTTCTGCCTATTGAGCACTTGTCTGTATAACATCTATCGCCTTTTAAATATAACTTTAAGCCTTCTCTTCTGCATATTCTGCATACAGGTCCAGTATATCTTGCCATCTTTTCACCTCGTTTCTATTATACTCTTCTACGTTTTGGCGGTCTGCAACCATTATGTGGTATCGGAGTAACGTCTTTAATTAAATTAACTTCAAGTCCGGCTGCCTGCAATGATCTTATTGCGGCTTCTCTTCCTGAGCCTGGTCCCTTAACATATACTTCTACTGTTTTCAAGCCATGTTCCATAGCTCTTTTTGCAGCTTCTTCTGCAACCATGCTTGCTGCATATGGAGTAGATTTTCTTGAACCCTTAAATCCTAACTGTCCTGAGCTTGCCCAAGAAATCGCATTTCCCTGCAAGTCGGTAAGAGTTACAAGCGTATTGTTGAAGGTTGACTTAATATGTGCCTGGCCTTTTTCTATATTTTTACGTTCTCTTTTTCTTACTCTTGTTGTTTTTTGTTGTTTCTTAGCTGCCACTTAAGTCCCTCCTTTTACTTTTTAGATTTTTTTCCTGAAACTCTCTTAGGACCTTTTCTAGTTCTAGAGTTATTCTTAGTGTTTTGTCCTCTGACAGGCAATCCTCTTTTATGTCTGATTCCTCTGTAGCAGTTGATTTCTTTTAATCTCTTAATGTTCAACGCTACTTCTCTTCTCAAATCACCTTCTACAGGACGCTTATCTATTTCAGTTCTTAATTGTTGTATTTCATCTTCTGTCAGGTCCTTAACTCTTGTATCAGGGTTAATTCCTGTTGTTTTTAATATTTTGTTAGAAGTTGCTCTGCCAATACCGAAAATGTATGTTAATCCAATTTCTACTCTTTTCTCTCTTGGTAAGTCAACACCTGCTATTCTGGCCATTAAGTTTACACCTCCTACCTACGTAGTTACTTAATATATTTACTGTTTTCATCTTAACCTTGTTTTTGTTTGTGCTTAGGATTTTCACAAATTACCATAACTTTTCCCTTGCGTCTGATAATTTTGCACTTTTCACAAATAGGTTTTACTGATGGTCTTACTTTCATTGTAATACCTCCTTACTTTTTCCTCCAGGTTATTCTTCCTCTTGTCAAATCATACGGTGATAATTCAACAGCTACTGTATCACCTGGAAGAATCCTGATATAATTCATTCTCAGTTTTCCAGAAATATGCGCTAAAATCTGGTGCCCATTTTGAAGCTCAACTTTGAACATTGCATTAGGAAGTGCTTCCAGGACTTTCCCTTCGACTTCTATTACATCTTTCTTGGACATTGATCACTCAACCTCCATTTCTTTAGATGCATCCTGAGTAAATGGCTCCAAAAGCCTTTTTACCAATGCATCATCTAGATTTTCATTGCCTTGTAACTTATCTGCAAATTCTGTCAATACTGTATTATAAATCACTAAATGCTTCACTTTCTTTTTTTTAGGGGAGCTTAGCTTTCTAAGATCTCCGTCACATACTAAAACATATTGTTCATCTAAAATCTGGCTTACAATAAAAACTCTGTCTTTATCTCTGCCGGCTTTTGATTTAACTATTTGACCAATTTTCAAATCTGTTGTTAATTCCAATAAATCACCCCTATACTACGGTTAATAGTTCCGGTTCTCCATCTGTAATTGCAACCGTGTGCTCGTAGTGAGCCGATGGTCTTCCATCAACAGTCACTACTGTCCAGTCGTTGTCAAGTACCTTCACATGATACGTTCCTGCATTGATCATAGGTTCAATAGCAAGGACCATTCCTTCTTGCAGCCGCGGTCCCTTGCCAGGCTTTCCGAAGTTCGGTATTTGCGGTGATTCATGCATATTCTTACCAACTCCGTGTCCTACAAAATCTCTTACAACAGAAAAGCCTTGGCTCTCAGCATAACTTTGTATTGCGTGTGATATGTCTGACAGTCTGTATGTTGTCTTGGCAAACTTGATTCCTTCGTAAAAGCTTTGTCTTGTAGCTTCCACTAACCGCCTTTTTTCATCATCAACTTCTCCGACGTAAAATGTCTTTGCACTGTCTCCCACGTATCCTTCAAAGGTGGCACCGATATCTATACTGACTATATCGCCTTCTACAAGCTTTCTGTCAGTAGGAAATCCGTGAACAACCTCTTCATTTACAGAAGCACATATTGAAAATGGAAATCCACCATAACCTTTAAATGTAGGTATTGCATTTTGAGATCTTAAGAATTCTTCAACCAACCGGTCAAGCTCATTAGTAGTAACACCAGGTTTAATATAATTTCTCACAAGCTCGTGGGATTTTGCAACTAAACTTCCGGCTTTTTTCATTACTTCTATTTCTCTTTTTGTCTTGAGAATAATCATATTACTTATTCCTCAATTTTGCAACAATGTCTTTGCCGACCTCAGCTATAGGCTTTTCTCCGTCAATATTGATTATTAAACCTTTTTTGAAATAATAATCAATAAGTGGTTCTGTTTGCTCCAGGTAGACATTGATTCTCTTAGCAACTGTTTCCTCAATATCATCTTTTCTCTGAAGAAGCTCGCCGCCGCATTTGTCGCATATACCTTCCTTTGAAGGAGGGTTGAAAGTCGTGTGATATGTCTGACCGCAGTCTTTACATACTCTTCTTCCGACAGCTCTTTCAATAAGAAGTTCTTTTCTTACTTCTATATTAACAACGTAATCTAACTTTTGATTCATACTGCTTAATGCATCTCCTAATGCATCTGCCTGGACGATTGTTCTTGGAAATCCGTCTAATAGAAATCCATTCTTGCAATCATCCTGCTGCAGTCTGTCTTTTACAAGTTCAACTGTCAATTCGTCCGGAACAAGCAACCCTTGATCCATATATTCTTTAGCTTTTTTCCCGAGAACAGTTCCTTCTTTTATATTTTTTCGGAATATATCTCCTGTAGAAATATGCGGTATTGAAAATTCCTTTACAATTGTTTCTGCCTGAGTTCCTTTTCCGGCTCCCGGTGGTCCCAATAAAATTGCTCTCATTTTCCTTACCTCTTTCTCTATTATTTCAAGAAACCTTTGTAGTGTCTCATCAGCATCTGAGCCTCTACCTGCTTCATTGTTTCAAGAGCAACACCTGTTACAATCAGCAGCGAAGTTCCGCCAAAATAAATGTTTAAATCTGTAAACGAGAAAATTAATGTTGGTATTGTCGCTATAATTGCAAGTGCAACTGCTCCTGCTATTGTTATTCTATTTAAAACCTTGTTCAAATATTCTGCAGTTGGTCTGCCAGGTCTGATTCCCGGTATAAATCCTCCGTTTTCTTTCAGGGTATTTGAATATTCAAATGGATTGAACTGTACCGCTGTATAGAAATATGTGAAGAATATTATAAGCAATATATTTAATATTGTATATATATATATTCCAGGACTTTGTGCAGTTGAGAAATATCTTTGTACACCTTCAGCCATATTTGGGAAGAAGAATGCTAATGTTTGTGGTATTGCCAAAAGTGTTGAAGCAAATATTACCGGCATAACTCCAGCCATTAACACTTTCATAGGAATGTGTGTGCTTTGTCCGCCATACATCTTTCTTCCTACAACTCTTTTTGCATACTGAACAGGTACTCTTCTCTCTCCTTGTTGAATAGCTATAACGCCTACAACTATAAATAAAGCAAAAACCAGGAATATCAAAATTTCAAATATATTAACAGTACCATTTTGTGCCTGGTAAATCATTGTTCCTACATCTGAAGGATATCTTGATATAATACCAATCATGATAATCAGTGATATACCGTTTCCGATACCTTTTTCTGTTATTAACTCTCCTAACCACATCAGGAATGCTGTACCGGCTGTCAGAACTATTATTACTGAAATGATTGATAGGAAGCTCTGGTCTATGATTGCTGAATTAAAGAATCCAACGCTGTAAGCAGTAGCTTGAATCAATGCCAGTATAACAGTAACATATCTGGTCCATTGAGCCATTTTTTTCTTTCCGTCTTCACGTTTGAATATTTCTTCAAGCTTTGGAATTGCTATCGCCAATAATTGAAGAATAATTGAAGCCGTAATGTATGGATAAATATTTAAAGCAAATATTGTAAAGTCTTTAAAAGCTCCGCCGGACATCATATCAAAGAAATCCAGCAGGCCCCCTGCAGTTCCCGAAAACATGCTGTCTACAACCGTTCTGTTGATACCAGGTACAGGCACAACAGCTCCAAGTCTGTAAACAACCAACATCATAAATGTAAATAGCATTCTTTTTCTTAAATCAGGTATTTTCCATGCATTTTTTAAAGTTTCAAACAAATTAAATCACCTCAGCTTTTCCGCCGGCAGCTTCGATTTTTTCCACCGCTGATTTGCTGAATTTATGAGCCTTAACTGTAAGCTTCTTAGCAAGTTCACCGTTTCCCAGCACTTTAATACCATCAAGTTGTTTTTTAATTATACCCTCTGATTTAAGAAGTTCCGGAGTAATCTCTGCCCCATCTTCGAATTTATTTAACACTTCAACATTAATCTCAGCAAACTGAGTTCCAAAAATGTTTGTAAATCCTCTTTTTGGAAGTCTCCTGTAAAGAGGCATCTGTCCGCCTTCAAATCCTGGTCTTACTCCACCGCCTGAACGGGATTTTTGACCATTCATTCCTCTACCTGCAGTCTTTCCTTGTCCTGTGGCTGTACCTCTTCCTAATCTTTTTCTGTTTTTTGAACTACCAGGATTAGGTTTTAATTCATGAAGTTTCATTTTTAACACCTCCTTATAGTTTTATTCAATAACCTCTACCATGAAGTCTACTTTTTTGATCATTCCTCTGATTTGAGGTGTATCTTCTTTTTCAACCACATGGCCTATTTTTCTCAAACCTAAAGCTTTCATATTCTTAATCTGATTAGGAGTTTTAGAATTTATGCTTCTGATTTGTTTGATTTTTATCTTTGCCATAATTTTCACCTCTTAACCTAATATTTCTTCTACGGATTTACCTCTGATTTTTGCTACATCCTCAGGTTTTTTGAGAAGTTTTAAGGCTTCAATTGTTGCATTAACTACATTTCTAGGATTACTTGATCCTAGTGATTTAGTTCTTATATCTCTTACTCCTGCAAGCTCTAACACTGCACGAACAGGACCACCAGCAATAATTCCTGTACCTTCTTTTGCCGGTTTTACAAGAACTCTGCCTGCGCCATATCTGCCGATTATTTCATGTGGCACTGTCGTGTTAATCAGTGGCACTTCAATCATATTCTTTTTAGCATCCTGGATGGCTTTTCTGATTGCATCTGGAATTTCTATAGCTTTTGCCATTCCTATTCCAACATGACCATTTTCATCGCCAACAACAACCAACACAGAAAATCTAAAGTTTCTACCGCCTTTAACAACCTTAGTAACACGGTTGATGCTGATAACTTTTTCTTTTACATCCAATTGGCTTGCATCTATACGTCCACGTTGTTCCATGACTAACCTCCTTATTAAAATTCAAGTCCGCTTTCTCTTGCTCCATCTGCAAGTAATTTTACTCTTCCGTGATATAAATATCCGCCTCTGTCAAAAACTACTGCATTTATACCTTTATTTTTCGCTCTTTCTCCCACTGTCTTTCCTACTAGCTTAGCTGCTTCTGTCTTAGTAAGCTCAGCTGTTTGAGCAGCTAATTCTTTATCTAATGTAGATGCAGAAGCTATAGTTATTCCGGTAGCATCATCAATTACTTGAGCGTATATGTGCTTAGAGCTTTTAAAAATATTCAATCTTGGTCTCTCAGGAGTTCCTACGATTTTGTTTCTTATACTATAGTGTCTTTCTTTTCTCTTTTGATTTTTATCAATTTTTTTAAGCACTAATACTCACTCCTTTCTTTACTTGTTATTTACCAGTCTTACCTGCTTTACGTCTAACAACCTCGTTAGAGTATTTAATGCCCTTGCCTTTATATGGTTCAGGTCTTCTCCAGTCTCTGATTACAGCTGAGTAATTACCTACCTGCTGCTTATCTATACCTTTAACTATTATTTTATTAGTTCCTTCAACAGCTGTTTCAATTCCATTCGGATCTTCCATTTCAACAGGATGTGAATAACCTAAGTTTAATACTAATTTTTTTCCTTGTTTTTGTGCTCTATATCCAACACCTACTATTTCAAGTGTTTTAGAAAATCCATCTGTAACTCCAACTACCATGTTGCTGATAAGAGTTCTTGTAAGTCCATGAAGTGATCTGTTTTCCTTTTCATCATTTGGTCTGGAAACATTTATCACAGAACCTTCAACTTCAATTGTCATTGCTTTTGGAAGCTGTTGTTCTATTTGTCCTTTTGGTCCCTTAACAACTGCGTAATTGTTTTTATCGATTGATATTTCAACATTCGCAGGTATATTTACAGGTTTAATACCTATTCTTGACATCTTAGCACCTCCTATTCGTTATAATTACCATACGTAGCAGATTACTTCTCCGCCAACACCCTGTGTTCTTGCTTTTCTATCAGTCACAATTCCTTGTGATGTTGAAAGTATAGCTATACCCAAGCCGCCTAATACTTTTGGAGTTTCGTCTTTTCCTACATAAACTCTAAGTCCGGGTTTTGATATTCTCTTAATGCCTGTTATAACTCTTTCTTTGTTTTGCTGGTATTTAAGTTCAACTCTTATAATACCTTGTTTACCGTCATCTATAACATCAAAGCCTTTAATATATCCTTCTTCTAAAAATATGTTTGCTATTTCTTTCTTTATCTTTGAAGCCGGTATATCAACAAATTCATGTTTTGAATGATTAGCATTTCTAATTCTCGTTAACATATCTGCGATAGGATCTGTCATTACCATGTAAGTAACCTCCTTCCATTATATAAAATTTTACCAACTAGCTTTTTTAACGCCAGGTATCTGACCTTTGTAAGCCAGTTCTCTAAAGCATATACGGCAAATACCGAATTTCCTTAAATAAGCATGAGGTCTTCCACAAATTTTGCATCTTGTATATTCTCTAGTTGAGAATTTTTGTTTTCTCTGTTGTTTAACTTTTAGAGATGTCTTTGCCATTATCGTTCCCTCCCTTACTTACTAAAAGGCATTCCCATTAATTTCAATAGCTCACGAGCTTCCTCATCAGTGTTAGCTGTGGTTGTTATGATTATGTCCATACCTCTTATTTTATCTATTTTATCATAATTTATTTCCGGGAAAATCAACTGTTCTTTAATACCTAAAGCATAGTTTCCTCTTCCGTCAAAGGCAGTTTTCGAAACTCCTCTGAAGTCTCTAACTCTTGGTAATGCAATATTTACAAGTTTATCAAAGAATTCATACATATGAGCTCCTCTTAAAGTAACCTTGCATCCTACAGCCATTCCTTCTCTTACCTTGAAGTTAGATATTGATTTTCTTGCCTTGGTAACTACAGGTTTCTGACCTGCAATAATTGTTAATTCTTCCACTGCGTTTTCTAAAAACTTTTGATTTTCTTTAGCTTCGCCAACGCCCATATTAATTACTATCTTTTCTATTTTAGGTGCCTGCATAATGCTTTCATACTGAAATTTTTCCATCAGTGCCGGCACTACTTGTTCATTATATGTCGCTTTTAATCTAGCCATATAGTTCGTACCTCCTTTCGAGCATTATTATAAAACTGTACCGCACTTTTTACATGCTCTGACTTTTTTACCATTTTCTATTTTAACTTCAGTTCTTACGCCTGATTTGCATTTATCACAGTACAGCATAACGTTTGAAGCATTTATAGCGCCTTCCTGGTGCAGTATACCTGCCTGCTGCATTTGGTTAGTAGCTTTTTGGTGCTTTGTAACCATTCTTACGCCTTCAACGATGACTCTGTTTTGCTTAGGCATACTAGTAAGTATTTTACCGATTTTGCCTTTGTCACTGCCTGCAACAACTACAACTTTATCGCCTTTTTTTACGTGCATCTTTATACACCTCCCATTAAAGTACTTCCGGTGCTAGTGAGATTATCTTCATGAACTTTCCATCTCTTAATTCTCTTGTAACAGGTCCGAATATACGAGTTCCCACTGGTGTCTTATCTTCCTTAATAATTACGGCAGCATTTTCATCAAATTTGATATATGTGCCGTCGTTTCTTCTTACACCTTTTTTAGATCTTACGATTACAGCCTTAACTACATCACCCTTCTTAACAACTCCTCCAGGTGTTGCAGATTTAACCGCACATACAATTATATCGCCAATGTTTCCATATTTTCTAACTGAACCGCCCATTACTCTTATAACAAGAACTTCTTTAGCTCCTGAATTATCTGCGACTCTTAACCTTGACTCAGTTTGTAACATGACTTCTACCTCCCTTCAATTGTCTTAGGGTCTATTTTGCTCTTTCTAATATTTCTACTAATCTCCAGCATTTTTCTTTTGATAATGGTCTGGTTTCCATTATTTTTACTGTATCTCCAATTTTGCACACATTTTCTTCATCATGTGCTTTATATTTTTTAGTCATTTTTATTTGTTTCTTATAAAGAGGATGTGCTACAAGTTTTTCGGTAGCAACTACTATAGTTTTATCCATTTTATCACTGACTACTTTTCCTATTCTTACTTTTCTGTTGCCTCTTTCCAAAGTAAAGATCCTCCTTTCTTATTACTGCGCATTAATATTTAATTCACGTTCTCTCAGAACTGTTTTAACACGTGCAATATCTTTCTTGACTTTATTTATTCTCATCGGATTGTCAAGCTCTCCGGTTGCAAGTTGAAATCTTAAGTTGAAAAGTTCTGTTTTTAAATCTGATACAGATTTATTCAGTTCTTCAACAGATTTATTTCTTAATTCATTAGCTTTCATTTGCTTCACCATCCTTTTCTGATGCCTGATCTTTGGTAACAAATTTGCATTTGATAGGCAATTTATGCATGGCAAGTCTCATTGCTTCTCTCGCTACTTCTTCAGAAACCCCTGACATTTCAAATAATATTCTGCCCGGTTTTACTACTGCTACCCAGTATTCAGGTGATCCCTTTCCTTTACCCATACGAGTTTCGGCTGGTTTTTTAGTTACTGGTTTATCTGGGAATATTTTAATCCAAATTTGACCGCCTCTCTTAACAGATCTAGTCATAGCTCTTCTGGCAGCTTCTATCTGGTTTGATGTTATCCAAGCTGGTTCTAATGCTTGAAGTCCGAATTCGCCGTAAGTTACAGTATTGCCTCTTGTAGCAACACCTGTCATTCTACCTCTTTGTTGTTTACGGCGTTTTACTCTTTTAGGCATTAACATAATTGTTCCTCCTTCCTTCAGGACTTATTACTTTTTGTCTCTCTTAAAGTTATTGTTTGGTCTTCTTTTTTTCTTATTGTCTCTATTGTCGTTAAGTGCTTTTGTAGGCTCTTGATAATCTGATAATAATGAACCTTTTTTTCTAAGAACTTCACCTCTGCAAATCCAAACCTTAACACCTATTTTCCCGAATGTTGTGTTTGCTTCTGCAAATCCATAGCTTATATCAGCTCTTAATGTCTGAAGAGGAATTTTACCATCTGAATATCCTTCGGTTCTAGCCATATCTGCTCCGTTAAGTCTTCCGGACGCACTGGTCTTTATACCCTTTGCACCTAACTTCATTGTTCTTTGCATCGCCTGTTTCATAGCCCTTCTGAAAGATATACGCTTTTCAATCTGGCTGGCTATGTTTTCAGCAACTAATTGAGCATTTAACTCAGGAACCTTTATTTCTTCTACATTAATTATAACAGTCTTACCGGTTATTTTTTCGATAGAGTTTTTCAGGCTGTCAACGCCAGTACCGCCCTTACCGATTATCATACCTGGTTTTGCTGTGAATACACTTACTTTAATTCTGCTGGCAAATCTTTCGATTTCAACTTTAGCTATTCCTGCTTGATTCAAGCTATCTTTTATAAACTCACGAATCTTGAAGTCTTCTGTTAAATTTTCGCCGAAATTTTTCTTGTCAGCATACCATTTAGAGTCCCAATCATTGATTATACCAACTCTAAGTCCATGAGGATTTACCTTCTGACCCATTTTTTACCTCCTTTACTGTGGTTATTCTCTCTCTTTAACTACTGCACCAACGTGGCTGCTTCTTTTTAGTATTTTATATGCGCTTCCTTTTGCTCTTGGTCTCCATCTCTTGAGAGTTGGTCCTTGATTAGCATAAACTTCAGTAACATATAATTTATCTCTATCCATTTCAAAGTTGTTTTCTGCATTAGCCGTAGCTGATTTAACTACCTTTTCTAAAATTTTAGCTCCCTTGCTTGGATAAAATTTTAAAATTGCCAAAGCTTCGTCAACTTGTTTTCCTCTTACCATATCACACACGAATTTCATCTTTCTGGGTGATACTCTTATATATTTAGCAACTGCTCTAGCTTCCATTTAAGCTTGCCTCCTTCCTATATACTTATTTAACTTTTGAAGATTTATCAGTCTTATCATGTCCTCTATAAGTCCTTGTTGGCGCAAATTCACCGAGCTTGTGTCCAACCATATCTTCAGTTATATATACAGGAACGTGCTTTCTGCCATCATGTATAGCTAATGTATGGCCTACCATTTCGGGGAATATTGTTGATCTTCTAGACCAGGTTTTTAAAACTACTTTCTTGTTGGCTTCATTCATATCCACGATCTTTTTCATAAGACTTGGTTCACAATAAGGCCCTTTTTTTAATGATCTACCCATTCACTATTTCCTCCTTTCAGTCCTGTTTTAACTATTTGGAATTTCTTCTCTTAACGATCATCTTATCAGATTTTTTATTTTTCTTACGAGTTTTTAAGCCAAGTGCCGGTTTACCCCAAGGAGTAACAGGACCTGATCTACCAATAGGAGATTTACCTTCTCCACCACCATGAGGGTGGTCATTAGGATTCATTACACTACCTCTTACTGTAGGTCTGATTCCCATATGTCTTTTTCTTCCGGCCTTACCTATTGTTATATTCTCGTGGTCTAAATTTCCAACCTGACCAATTGTAGCTCTGCAATCCATGCTTATCATTCTTACTTCACCGCTTGGAAGTCTTACCTGTGCATACTTGCCTTCCTTAGCCATAAGCTGAGCGGCATTTCCTGCTGAACGTACCATCTGAGCACCCTTGCCCGGTTTTAACTCAATGTTGTGAATCATAGTACCTACCGGAATGTTTCTTACAGGCAGTGCATTTCCTATTTTAATATCTGCGTCTGGTCCGGAAACAATCGTATCTCCAACTTCTAATTTGTAAGGAGCTATAATATATCTTTTTTCTCCGTCAACATAATTAATAAGTGCTATATTTGCGCTTCTGTTTGGATCGTATTCAATTGTTGCAACTTTTCCAGGTACTCCGTCTTTATTTCTTTTAAAATCAATGATTCTATATTTTCTCTTTTCTCCACCGCCCTGATGACGAACTGTGATTCTGCCATAAGAGTTTCTTCCTGCTTTGCTTTTTAATGGAGCTAAAAGAGATTTCTCAGGTTCATTAGTTGTTATTTCTTCAAATGTTGAAACTGTCATTTGTCTCAACGCCGGAGAGGTTGGTCTGTATTTTCTAATACCCATGAGATTTTCCTCCTTTTTAATAATTTCTATATTTCGTTTAACTAACGATGCGCAGTCTCATTCACCAAAATATTTGCTCCCTTTGGTCGCACATTTTGGGAATTCGTTGCGAAAGACCTACCAACAATTTTTCTCTCCCTATCGGTCGAAAAAATTGGGTTAGGGCTTCTTAAATTCCTTCAAAGAATTCTATTGTTTTGCTGTCTTCTGTTAAAGTAACAATGGCCTTTTTCCAGTCAGCTCTTTTGCCGATGTTTGCGCCCATTCTCTTTTTCTTTCCAAGCATGTTCATTGTGTTCACACTTGCTACTTTAA
Source organism: Bacillota bacterium (assembly GCA_023453025.1). Taxonomy (GTDB): domain Bacteria; phylum Bacillota; class Clostridia; order Tissierellales; family Sedimentibacteraceae; genus Sedimentibacter. The sequence goes on along the minus strand of JAEXUD010000013.1, from coordinate 108,815 downwards.
CTCCGAATATTTTTTCCACTGCATTTTTTATTTCTGTTTTATTAGACTTCTTATCAACAACAAAAGTGTATTTTTTTTCTGCCATAGCATCCATACTGGCTTCTGTTACTATAGGTCTTTTTATAATATCGTGTGGATCGCGCATTATGCGTACACCTCCTCCACTTTATTAACTGCCTCTCTTGTAATCAAGAAAGAATCACAGTTTAAAATGTCATATACATTAATTGTGTTTACATAAGCTGTTTTAACTCCCGGAATGTTAGCTGCTGCTCTGACTACTGCTTCATCTCTTTCAGGAATTACAACCAATGTCTTTTTACCAGAGTTAAGATTTTTTAATACCTTAGCCATTTCTTTTGTTTTTGGTTGTTCAAGCACTAATTTATCTACAACAATTATTTCTTGATCTTGTACTTTTGAACTTAATGCTGATTTAAGAGCCAATCTTTTAACTTTCTTAGGAATAGCATAGCTGTAATCTCTTGGTTTTGGAGCAAATACAACTCCGCCGCCCTTCCATTGCGGTGCTCTGATACTTCCCTGTCTGGCACGACCAGTTCCTTTTTGTCTCCAAGGCTTTCTTCCGCCGCCTCTCACATCAGCTCTTGTCTTTGCTGACTGAGTTCCTTGTCTTTGATTAGCCAAATAATTTTTTACAGCTTCATACATTACATGAGTGTTTACTTCTACACCAAATATTGCATCGTTTAACTCGATATCACCTACTTGGCTGCCTGTTATATCATAAAGAGCTACTTTTGGCATCTTTAATCCTCCTTTCCGTGCAATTATTACTTAGATTTTCTAACTGCTTCTCTTATTTTTACTAAACCCTTTTTAGGTCCCGGTATCGCACCCTTAACAAGTATCGCATTTTTGTCTGCATCAACTCTGATTACTTCAAGGTTTAATACTGTTACTTTTTCATGACCCATGTGTCCGTGAGCCTTAGTTCCCTTTACAACTCTTCCAACACCTGCAGATGCTCCTAAAGAACCTCTTAATCTGTGGAATTTCGAACCGTGGCTTGCATCACCGGTATGGTGGCCATGTCTTTTAATTGATCCCTGGAATCCCTTACCTTTGGAAATTCCTACAACGTCAACTTTTTCTCCGGTTTGGAATATATCAACGCCGATTTTTTGACCAACTTCATAGTCATCAATGTTTTCAACTCTGAATTCTCTTAAGAATCTCTTTGGTTCTGCTTTTGCTTTATCAAAATGACCTTTTATAGGTTTAACAACATTCTTTAATTTGATATCTCCAAAACCAACCTGAATTGCATTGTAACCGTCTTTTTCAACTGTTTTCTTCTGAACCACAACCATATCGCCTGATTCAATCACAGTTACAGGAACAACATCACCTTGTTCAGTGAACACTTGAGTCATCCCAACTTTTTTACCAAGAATTGCTTTCATCTTTACACCTCCTATTTTCTTACAGCGGATTACCAATTTACAAGTAATCATTCTAAGCAGAGTGTATATAATATATTTTTCTCTACTTGCTTTTTTCTTACAGTTTAATTTCGATGTCTACACCAGCAGGCAAATTCAATTTCATCAATGAATCTACAGTCTTAGGAGTAGGATTAGTTATGTCTATCAATCTTTTATGAGTTCTTTGTTCAAACTGCTCTCTGGAATCTTTGTACTTGTGAACTGCTCTAAGTATTGTTATAACTTGTTTTTCTGTCGGTAGCGGAATTGGTCCTGCTACAGTTGCACCAGTACTTTTAGCTGTTTCCACGATTTTTTGTGCAGATTGATCAATTAATTGATGATCATAAGCTTTTAACCTAATTCTTATTTTCTGTGCGTTTGCCATTTTTTTACCTCCTTCTTCGTATGTCATCCATACAACTCGGAATTGCTCGATACACCTAACCGGGTGTTTCGTATTTTTAAAAAAGTGCAATACCGGTCGCCCTGTTTCTTAACAGGACATACTCTGCAAAAATTCCCTGATATTTCAGCAACCTTTTGCGTCATCGCATGTGGCAAGCTTTATAATAATATACCATAAAAACCTATAAATCAAGTCTTTTTTTTGCATTTTTCTATTTGTTACAAATATTTAACCTTTATTGCATTCCATTAATAAAGATTGTGTTTTCACTGACATTATTAACGTATTTTTGCTTGATATCATGCTGATTTTTAATTCCTCAGAAATTTAATAATTATTTTGTGGAATATTTTAGTCTTTAAATCCTATTGTATCCATAAAAAAACATTTATAAATCATTCCAGACTCTTATCAACCTTTATTCCCAGCTTTTTCATCTTATAATACAGTGTCTGCCTCGGAATATTCAATCCTTTTGATGTTTTCACTACATTGTAATCATTCTGCTTTAATGATTCGCTTATTATTTTACGCTCATATTCATTCATCATTTCATCAAGAGATTCATTAATAATTATTACATTTTTCTCCTCTTTGATGTTTTCCTGGAAATAATCTGTGACTTTATGATTTATATCAACATATTTCGGCAAATCTTCTGTTGCTATAATGTCTTTCTCGGTCATATTTACGGCATGCTCAATTAAATGCCTCAGCTCTCTTATATTTCCGGGCCAATTGTATCTATGAAAAAATCCAATAACATCATTAGTAAAACCTTTTATATTTTTATTTAAAGATCTGTTGAATTCATTTAAAAAATAATATGAAAGCACTTCCAAATCCTCACTTCTCTCTCTAAGTGGCAAAAGACTGAAGTTTATGACATTTAACCTATAAAATAAATCACTTCTCAATCTGCCTTCTTCTATAGCTTTGTATGGATTTTGATTCAATGCGGTTATAATCCTTACATCCACAAATCTGGTTTTATTTTCACCTATTCTTCTTATCTGACCCTCCTGAAGCACTCTCAAAAGCTTTGCCTGAAGCATTATATCCATTGAATTTATTTCGTCCAGAAATAGGGTACCTCCGTCAGCCGCTTCTATAAGTCCCTTGGAATCCTTAGCGCCCGTAAAGCTTCCCAAGGCGGTACCAAACAGCATGCTTTCCAGCAAGGTTCCGGGAATAGCCGCACAGTTTTGCGCTATAAACGGATTATCGCATCTTTGGCTTAAATTATGAATGCTTTGTACGATTAATTCTTTTCCTGTCCCTGTTTCTCCGTAAACCAATACGGGAGATTTGCTGTCCGCTATTTTTTTTATTTTTAGCTTGATATCCTTTACAAACTGACTTACTCCCACAATATCATCGATTGTATAGTGAGCTTTATCTATTATATTACCTTTCTGTTTTTTATTATATTTATCTTTATTTTTATACTGGTCAACATCTGAAAATATTTCAATTACACCTGCAATTTCTCCGTTTTCGTAAAATGGCACTGTATTTGACAAAATAGTTACAAGCTTCATCTGATAGTTATAATAATTCTGAACATAGTCCTTTATGACTTCACCGGTGTTTAATGCTCTTATTATTGTACTTGTCTCCTCTGTAAGCTTGGGGAATATCTCCAGCATATGCTTTCCTATGGCATTTTCCACATTGAGTCCCGCCAGATTATTTGCCGACTGATTATAAAAAACGACAATTCCTTCCTTATTTACAATAAATAATCCGCTGGAGATATTTTCAGATATTAGCTTTAAAATATTTTTGTAATCCATTTAATCACCCACTGTTAATTTTTTTACACATATATATTATATCACATCAGAAAAAAAACACCACCCAAAAATTTTCCTGGATGGTGACTTGAATAGCCCCTATTTTAATTGTTAAAGCGATTTATTTCCCTGTATTTTTTTAGCATTGATTTCTTTCCAGAGCTGTACATCAACACCTTTCCAAGAAAGTTTGTCAGGATCATAGTAAGGATCTTTTCCAGCTTTCATTTGTTCAACATAGTCATTGTACAAGGCGATACATTTTGGAAACAGTAATATAACGATTAACATATTAACCCATGTAGTTGTACCAAGTGCAAGATCTGAAAGATTCCAAGCTGTACTGGATTCAATGATACCCCAGAAAAATACAAGAACAGGCATACCAAATTGCATAGTTCTTGTTATAGCTTTACGAATTTTTTGCTGTTCTGGTTTTTGGAATAAATATAAAGCCGCTGTTTCTGCTTCATAGTAATAGCTGATTAAACATGTGAAAGAGAATAATAACAGCATAACTGCAATAAAGATATGTCCTAATCCACCAAGAACTGTACTTGCAGCTGCCTGAACGAATACAACACCGCCGGTAACATCTGCGGCAATACCGCTGCCATTGTAACCACTTGCTGTATTGAAAGTGTCAGTTAAAAGAATCAAAAAACCTGAACATGTACATACTATAACTGTATCTAACCACACACCTGCTGCATTTGATAAGCCTATTTTAACAGGATGACTGGTTTCAGCAGCAGCTGCTGTTGGTGTAGACTCACCCATACCTGATGCAGATGAGAAAGTACCTCTCTTAACACCTTGTTGAATAGCCGTTCCAATAGTAGCGCCAAATACTGCGTTTAATCCAAATGCTGAAGTAACAATATTAGAAATCAGTGCGGGAACTTTTGTAATATTTAACACAACTACTATTAAAGTAACTGCCATATAAACAACTGTCATAAATGGAACTATCATGGAAGCAACTGAACTGATACGTTTGATGCCGCCAAAGACTGTTATAAATAGTAATATTGCAATAACAGCTGAAGTAACTGCCATTGGGATACCTGTTGCTTCACGGAATGCATCAGAAATTGTGTATGTAGCAGCCGCCGGCATAAATACAGCACAAGCCACACCAAAGACTGCAGCCATAAATGTACCGTATGCTTTCCAACCAAGACCACGTTCTGCACAGTAAGCGCCGCCACCACGATATTCGCCGTCAACACGGATTTTATAAAGCTGACCAAGTGTACACTCAGCAAAGCAAACTGCAGAGTTGGTCATACCTATAAGAATCATCCAAAATAACGCACCAGGACCACCCATATATATTGCAACAGCAACACCTGCTATATTACCTGTACCAATACGCATAGCCATTGTAGTACAGAAAGATGCAAAGGATGAAATACCTGATTCAGATTCACCTTTATCCATAATACGACTCCACATATCTTTAAAACGAACAAATTGGAAAAAACCTAATCTAACTGTAAAATAAATACCGGCACCGGCTATGAGCACAAGCATGCCGACACCCCAAATATAGCCATTTGCCCAATCAACAAATTTAATTAAAAAATCCATCTAATTGTTTCTCCTTCTTAATATTATAATTTTTATCACTTACACATTTCTTTCCTGTTGTTACGGCATAAGGTGAGTTTATACCTCCTTTCTTTATTTTCAACCATAACTCTGCCTCTAAGATTAGTTGATAATGTTTTCTTTAACAATACGCTTAATATCGTAACTAGTGTCTGTACTAAAAAGATTGTCATTTATTTTTACTTTTCATACATATGATTTCTTTGTTTGAAAATTAACAATTCGTCAAAACAAAACAACTTCTAAGTTAATGATACAAGCTAAATAAAATATATGCAACTATTATGCCAACGTTTCTCTTTTATTCTATAACCGCACAATGCAGTAATATAGTACAGCAGGCTATATCATATAAGATTTATGCATTAAGTTTTCAAAATATTGTCAAAAAATTCATAATGTAATATGTATAATTATCTTGCACATGTACAAAAAACCATAATTTTTTTAAAGTTCATTGGAGATAGTAATTCAATTTAGGGGTGACAAGTTAAATAAAAAAATAGCTTAACAATAGCTGAGCATAGTTAAGCTATTATTAAGCTAAAATAACGAAGTTATTTTATTATAGAAGTAACAACTCCTGAACCAACTGTTCTTCCGCCTTCTCTGATAGCGAATCTTAATCCTTCTTCAATAGCTATCGGATGGATTAATTTTACTATAAATCTTGCGTTATCTCCAGGCATACACATTTCTACGCCTGCTTCAAGGTCGATTTGTCCTGTGATATCTGTTGTTCTAAAATAAAACTGCGGTCTGTACCCGTTAAAGAACGGAGTATGTCTTCCGCCTTCTTCTTTTGTCAATACATAGACTTCTGCATTGAATTCTGTATGTGGTGTGATTGAACCCGGTTTAGCCAGTACCTGACCTCTTTGGATTTCATTTCTCTGAACACCTCTTAACAATGCTCCGATGTTGTCTCCCGCTTGTGCCTGATCAAGTAATTTCTTGAACATTTCAACACCTGTACATGTTGTTTCTGTAGGTTCATCTGCTAATCCTACGATTTGGATCTTGTCCTGAACCTTCAATACTCCTCTTTCAACTCTTCCCGTAGCAACTGTTCCTCTGCCTGTAATTGAGAATACATCTTCTACCGGCATCAAGAATGGTTTGTCAATATCTCTTTCAGGTGTTGGTATCCATTCGTCTACTGCTGCCATTAATTCAAGGATTTTATCTCCCCATTCACCGCTTGGGTCTTCGAGTGCCTTTAATGCTGAGCCTTTTACTATTGGAGTGTTGTCTCCGTCAAATTCATATTCTGATAAAAGTTCTCTGACTTCCATTTCAACCAATTCAATTAATTCAGGGTCGTCTACCATATCTTCTTTGTTTAAGAAAACAACTAATCTTGGAACACCAACCTGTCTTGAAAGAAGGATGTGCTCTCTTGTCTGAGGCATCGGACCATCAGCTGCTGATACAACTATGATACCTCCGTCCATCTGTGCAGCGCCTGTAATCATATTCTTAACATAGTCAGCATGACCCGGGCAGTCAACGTGTGCATAGTGTCTGTTTGGAGTTTCGTATTCAACGTGTGCTGTTGAAATTGTGATTCCTCTTTCTCTTTCTTCCGGAGCTTTATCGATATTGTCAAAAGCTACAGCTTCTCCTGTGCCATATCTTTCATGTAATGTCTTAGTGATTGCTGCTGTTAAGGTAGTCTTGCCATGGTCAACGTGGCCAATTGTTCCTATATTAACATGCGGCTTATTTCTTTCAAATTTTTGTTTTGCCATTTTAATTTCCTCCTGAGTTATTTTAATTATTTATTGTTATTTTTTCAACTACGTTATTTGGTACCTTTTCAAAGTGATCAAATTCCATAGAATAAGCTGCTCTACCCTGGCTCATAGAACGGAGTACCGTAGCATACCCAAACATTTCTGACAATGGCACAAAAGCATCAACAACTTTGATTCCGTGTCTGTCAGAGAAGCCCTCAACTCTACCTCTTCTAGAGCTAACATCTCCCATAACATCTCCCAAATATTCTTCAGGTGTTGTTACTTCGACTTTCATGTATGGTTCTAATAATACTGGTGTTGCCTTTTGCATAGCTTGCTTGAAAGCCATAGAACCGGCAATTTTAAATGCCATTTCGCTTGAGTCTACTTCGTGATAAGAACCGTCATATAATGTAACTTTAAAATCAATAACAGGGAATCCGGCAAGTATACCATTTTCTGCTGCTCCTCTTATTCCGGCTTCAACGGCTGGAATATATTCCTTTGGAATGGCTCCGCCTACAATTGCATTGACAAATTCAATACCTTTGCCCGGTTCCAGAGGTTCCATCTTGATTTTAACGTGACCATATTGTCCTTTACCACCTGACTGTCTTGCATACTTGACATCAACATCAGCATTGCCAGAAATTGTTTCTTTATATGAAACCTGAGGCTTACCTACATTTGCTTCAACCTTGAATTCTCTTAATAGTCTGTCAACTATGATTTCCAAATGCAATTCGCCCATTCCGGCAATAATTGTTTGACCTGTGTCAGGATTTGTATATGTTTTAAATGTTGGATCTTCTTCAGCAAGCTTCTGAAGACCAATTCCCATTTTTTCCTGTCCTGCTTTAGTCTTAGGTTCAATTGCTACTTCTATAACTGGATCAGGGAATTCCATAGATTCCAGCACTATTGGATGATCAAAATCACACAATGTATCCCCAGTAGTGGTAAATTTAAAACCTACTGCTGCTTCTATGTCTCCCGAATAAGATGTTTTTATTTCTTCTCTTTTGTTGGCATGCATCTGAAGGATACGTCCAACTCTTTCCTTTTTGTTTTTTGAAGAATTTAATACATAACTTCCTGATTCTAATGTTCCGCCATAAATTCTAAAGAAAGTCAGTTTTCCAACAAACGGGTCAGTCATAATCTTAAATGCTAAAGCTGCTAAAGGATCAGTATCTTTAACTCCGACCTTGACTTCTTCCTTGGTTTCAGGATCAAACCCTTTCATCTGAGGAACCTCTACCGGACTTGGCAAGTAATCAATTACTGCATCCAGCATAGGTCTGACACCCTTATGTTTATAGGCAGTTCCGCAAAGTACAGGAATCATCTGAACATTGGTAGTCGCAACTCTGATTGCCTTTTTCAATTCTTCGACTGTGATTTCTTCACCGTTTAAGTATTTTTCCATCAATGTTTCATCTGTATCTGCTACAGCTTCAATTAACTTTTCTCTGTATTCATTTGCTTGATCTACATATTCTTCTGGTATCTCTGTAATAGTTATGTCGGTGCCGTCATCATTACCATAGTTTATAGTGTTCATTTCTACTAAGTCTATGATAGCTCTGAAGTTCTCTTCTACACCTATAGGCAGCTGAATCGGAACAGCATTTGCTTTTAATCTTTCAATGATTGTTCCTACAGAATAGAAGAAATCTGCACCCATCTTATCCATTTTATTTATAAAACAAATTCTTGGTACACCATATTTATCTGCCTGTCTCCAAACAGTTTCCGATTGGGGCTCAACCCCCATTTTAGCATCAAAAACCGTTACCGCACCATCCAACACTCTAAGTGATCTTTCAACTTCAACTGTAAAGTCTACGTGGCCTGGTGTATCTATAATGTTTATTCTTACATCTTTCCAATGACAAGTAGTAGCAGCTGAAGTAATTGTAATTCCTCTTTCCTGCTCTTGCTCCATCCAGTCCATCTGAGATGCACCTTCATGAGTTTCTCCTATTTTATGAATCTTCCCGGTGTAGAACAGGATTCTTTCAGTAGTTGTAGTTTTTCCCGCATCAATATGCGCCATGATACCAATATTTCTAGTATTCTCCAAAGAATATTCTCTACTCATATTTAACCTCCTTCACGCTGCTAATTTAAGCTTTTACTTAATTTAACAATATTACCATCTGAAATGTGCAAATGCTTTATTAGCTTCTGCCATCTTATGTGTATCTTCTCTTTTCTTAACACTTGCTCCTACGTTGTTAGCTGCATCCATTAATTCTTTTGCAAGCTTTTCACGCATGGTTTTTTCTCCTCTTTTACGAGAATAACCTACGAGCCATCTTAATCCCAAAGTCTGTCTTCTCTCTGGTCTAACTTCTATCGGTACTTGATAAGTTGCTCCACCGACTCTTCTTGCTTTAACTTCCAGTACTGGCATGATGTTGTTCATTGCTTTATTGAATACTTCTATCGGCTCTTCACCTGTTTTTTCTCTTATAATGTCAAATGCATCATATACAATTGTTTGAGCAACACCTTTTTTTCCGTCATACATAAGCTGGTTGATTAATTTTGATACAACCTTATCTTTGTATATTGGATCTTCCATTACTTGTCTTTTAGGTATGTGACCTTTTCTTGGCACTGTACTTCCCTCCTTAATAATAAATTTAATTCACAGGTACTCGACAATTAATATGCCGTTGTGCACAAAATGCAAATATATATAAATTATGGCGCGTTTGCAGCATCATAACCTGCATAGTGTGCCGGATATCGTCTAATTATTTTTTCTGTTTTTCCCTTTTAGCTCCATACTTGGATCTAGATTGTTTTCTCTTAGCAACACCAGCTGTATCAAGGGTACCTCTGATAATATGATATCTAACCCCTGGTAAGTCTTTAACTCTTCCACCTCTTATAAGAACAACACTGTGTTCCTGTAAATTGTGGCCCACTCCCGGAATGTATGCTGTAACTTCAATACCTGTTGTTAATTTAACTCTGGCAATTTTTCTTAAAGCTGAATTAGGTTTTTTAGGTGTTACAGTCTTAACTGAAGTACATACTCCTCTTTTTTGAGGTGAAGTTGATTCATTCATCTTCTTTTGAAGTGTGTTATAGCTTACATTTAATGCTGGAGAATTGGATTTGTAAGTAACTTGTTCTCTTCCTTTTCTCACTAACTGGTTAATTGATGGCATTCGTGCACCTCCTTTTAGTATATTATTTATTTTAAAACGGCAGCAGCCGCTGCGTTTACACTGATACCGCAGGCTAATCCAAGTTCCTTCATAGTATTGAAATAAACTATCTCAATATTCTGTTCCTTGCATGCATCTGCGATGGGTTTAGTAACATACAAATCAGCATCCTTTGATATATATATCTTTTCAGCTTCATTTCTGGATAAAGCTCTCAAAGTCTGCTTCTTTCCGATTACTATCTTGTTATTATCTTTCATTTCAATCACCCTTGCTATTGGGTATGGTGTGTCTCTATTCATTTTTGCACTCAAGTATTCTACCATCTTATTTTTTAGATGTCAAATAATTTTTTACTATTTGGAAAACATTCCTCTTTACTAGTTACTATTCACCGTTACTATCCATAAAACCTAAGAAAAATAAGAAAAATATATAGCGAACATTTGCAGGACACGATTATAATTCTTAGCGAATGGAGGCTAAAAATCCGTTAAGCAGCTTGCACTGTTTGAGTGTCAGCGAGTTTGCAAGCTGTAGGATTTTTAGCCGCAATGAGCTTTAGAATTATTCGTGTCCGAAACCGTGAACGGGTATTTTTCTTATTTTTCGCCTTTACTCATTGACAGCTTCGTCTTTTTCCTCTACTTCAACATCTTGAGTGGTTACTCCGATGTTTCTGTATTTCTTCATCCCTGTGCCGGCAGGTATTAATTTTCCTATGATGACATTTTCTTTAAGACCCAACAAATTATCGACCTTGCCCTTTGTTGCTGCATCAGTTAATACTCTTGTTGTTTCCTGGAATGATGCCGATGCCAGGAATGAATCCGTAGCAAGCGATGACTTGGTTATACCTAGAAGTGCGACCTCACCTGTTGCAGGCTCCTTGCCTTCTGCAATCGCTAAATCATTTTGTTCCTTAAATTCAAAGGTTGACACAAGACTTCCGGGAAGAAGTGTAGTATCTCCTGCATCCTCTATACGAACCTTGTTTACCATTTGTCTGACAATAACTTCAACGTGCTTGTCGGAAATATCAACACCCTGCATTCTGTAAACCCTTTGAACCTCCATAAGAATATAAGATTCTAAAGCTTTCATGCCCTTGATGTTCATTATGTCATGTGGATTAATTGAACCGTCAGTTAATTTATCTCCGGCTTCAACATAATCTCCGTCTGAAACCAATATTTTAGAACCATATGGAATCAAGTATGTCTTGCTTTCCATTGTTTCATTATTTGTAATGGTAACTTCTCTTTTATGAATTTTTTCTGTTACCGTAACTCTTCCGGGTATTTCTGTTATAATAGCTTGACCTTTTGGTTTTCTTGCTTCAAAAAGTTCTTCGATACGAGGCAAACCTTGAGTTATATCACTTGCTGCAGCAATACCGCCTGTGTGGAATGTACGCATTGTAAGCTGTGTACCAGGTTCACCTATTGACTGAGCTGCAATTATACCAACTGCACCGCCTACATTAACAAGCTTTCCGGTTGCCAGGTTTGTTCCATAACATTTCGCACAAACACCATGAGGTGTCTTACAGGTTAGAACTGATCTTACCTTTACTTTCTTGATGCCTGAATTTTGAATTTTATGAGCAGTCTCTTCTGATATAAATTCACCTGATTTAACTATAATTTCTCCTGTTTCAGGATGAATTATATCGTCAGATGAGTATCTGTCAGAGCATCTTTCGCTCATTTCTTCAATGACTTCCTTGCCATCAACAAATGATTCGACTTCAATTCCGTCTGTAGTACCGCAGTCTACTTCTCTTACAATAACATCCTGGCTTACGTCAACGAGCCTTCTGGTCAAGTAACCTGAATCGGCTGTTCTAAGTGCCGTATCTGTTAAACCTTTACGAGCTCCTGTAGCAGACAGGAAGAACTCAAGTACTGTCAGTCCTTCACGGAAGTTTGATTTAACCGGAACCTCAACAGTCTTACCTGTTGCACTGGCCATAAGACCACGCATACCGGCTAACTGTTTGATCTGGTTACGACCACCACGGGCTCCTGATACTGACATAATGTAAATAGAGTTTAAAGGATCCAGGTTTTCCATAAGTGCGTTTGTAACGTCTTCTGTAGTCTGATTCCAAATCTTAATTACATTTTCATATCTTTCTTCATCAGTCATCAAACCTCTTCTGTATTTCTTTTCGTATTCAATAACTTGTTTTTCCGCTTTTTCAATAAGATCTTTCTTTGCTTCCGGAACTGTAATGTCGCTTACACTTATGGTTATAGCTCCTTTGGTTGAGTATTGGTAACCCTTTGACTTGATTCCGTCCAATACATCCGCTGTTGCCGAATTACCATATTTTCTAAAGCATCTGTATATTATTTCCTCTAATGACTTTTTAGTAACTGTCTTGTCTATTTCCAGAGAGAATCTATCCTTATCTCTGTCTACAAATCCTAAATCCTGCGGAAGGTTTTCATTAAATATAAATCTTCCAACTGTACTTTCAACTAACTTTGTTTCACCGTCAATTGTCTTTCTTATTTTAACTCTGGCATGCAAATCAACATTTTTGTTGAAATATGCCATCATCATTTCTTCATAATCCTTGAATATCATTCCATGACCTTTTGAATTTTCAATTTCAAGCGTCATATAGTAGCTTCCAAGAACCATGTCCTGTGTAGGGGTTGTAATTGGTCTTCCATCCTTTGGAGCCAAAATATTATTTGTTGACATCATCAAAAATCTTGATTCTGCCTGAGCTTCAACCGACAATGGAACATGGACAGCCATCTGGTCACCGTCAAAGTCAGCATTGTATGCAGTACATACCAGTGGATGAAGCTTTATTGCCTTGCCTTCAACCAACACAGGTTCGAAGGATTGGATTCCAAGTCTATGAAGAGTTGGAGCACGGTTTAACATAACTGTGTGGTCTTTGATTATTTCATCTAATACATCCCATACTGCATTATCAACTTTTTCTACCTTTTTCTTTGCACTCTTTATGTTATGAGCTGTTCCGTTTTCAACAAGTTTTTTCATTACAAACGGTTTAAACAGCTCAAGAGCCATTTTTTTTGGAAGTCCGCACTGGTTGAATTTCAGCTCAGGACCAACAACTATAACTGAACGTCCTGAGTAGTCAACTCTTTTTCCAAGAAGATTTTGCCTGAAACGTCCTTGCTTACCTTTAAGCATATCTGAAAGTGATTTTAAAGGTCTGTTTCCGGGACCTGTTACAGGTCTTCCACGTCTTCCGTTATCGATTAATGCATCGACAGCTTCCTGAAGCATTCTTTTTTCATTTCTTACTATTATATCAGGGGCTCCTAAATCAAGGAGTCGTTTTAATCTGTTGTTTCTGTTTATAACTCTTCTATATAAATCATTTAAATCCGAGGTTGCAAAGCGTCCGCCGTCTAACTGAACCATTGGTCTCAGTTCAGGAGGGATAACAGGTATAACATCAAGAATCATCCATTCAGGTCTGTTGCCTGAAACTCTAAAGGCTTCAATTACTTCAAGTCTTCTTGTAATTCTGATTTTTTTCTGTCCTTTGCTGTCCTTAAGCTGGCTTTTAAGCTCTGCTGCTTCTGATTCAAGGTCAATTTTTTCCAGAAGTTTTTTTATTGCTTCTGCACCCATTTCAGCTTTAAATGCGTTTTTATAGTGGTCCTTATATTCTCTGTATTCCATTTCAGATAACAGCTGCTTTTCTGACAATGAAGTGTCACCTGCTTCTGTAACGACATATTGAGCAAAATACAATACTTTTTCCAAAGCCCTGGGTGACATGTCTAATATAAGTCCCAGCCTTGAAGGTATACCTTTGAAATACCAGATATGGGAAACAGGAGCTGCAAGCTCAATGTGTCCCATTCTTTCTCTTCTTACTTTTGCTTTTGTAACCTCTACTCCGCAACGGTCACAAACTACTCCCTTATATCTGACTCTCTTATATTTTCCGCAATGACATTCCCAGTCTTTTGTTGGTCCGAATATTTTTTCGCAAAATAAACCATCTTTTTCAGGCTTTAATGTACGGTAGTTAATTGTTTCAGGTTTTTTAACTTCACCTCTGGACCATTGTCTGATTTTATCCGGAGAAGCTAAGGCGATTCTAATTGATTCGAAATTATTGTAATCTATCAAGGAGTTCGCTCCCTTCATTATAAATTTTTATAGTGCTTGCCTTAAAAATCATCATCATTGTCATAATCGTCATCGTCTAAGTCAATATCTTCATCATAGATATCAATATCATCTATATCCTCAACGTCTATATCATCTATGTCTTCCACAGTATTGGAGTCAATTTGCATGTCAACTTCCAGCATTCCTTCTTCTTCAACATACTTCACGTCTCCAAGATTTTCACTGTCTGCCTGCGCGTCATCCTCAATATCCATTGTGTCGACTATTTCAACCTCATCTTGTTCGCTTGTAATAATCTTTATATCCAGCGACAAGCTCTGCAATTCTTTTACAAGCACCTTGAAAGATTCAGGGATTCCAGGTTCAGGAATATTTTCACCTTTTACAATGGCTTCATAAGTCTTGACTCTTCCGTTAACATCATCTGACTTAACTGTAAGAATCTCTTGCAGCGTATGAGCTGCACCATATGCTTCCAATGCCCAAACTTCCATTTCTCCGAATCTTTGTCCTCCGAACTGTGCTTTACCTCCCAATGGCTGCTGAGTTACCAGTGAATATGGTCCGGTTGAACGCGCATGTATTTTATCATCAACCAAGTGGTGAAGCTTTAACATATACATGTAACCAACAGTTACAGGACCGTCAAAGTATTGACCTGAACGTCCGTCTCTTAATTCAATTTTACCGCTTCTTGGGTATCCGGCCATCTCAAGAGCATCCCATATATCATCTTCTATAGCTCCGTCAAATACAGGAGTAGCGACCTGCCATCCTAATTTTTTAGCAGCTAAGCCAAGATGCACTTCCAGCACCTGCCCGATATTCATACGTGAAGGAACGCCCAGTGGATTTAAAACTACCTGAAGTGGTGTCCCGTCCGGCAGGAATGGCATATCTTCTTCCGGCATAATACGGGAAATAACCCCCTTATTACCGTGGCGCCCGCACATTTTATCTCCAACATTTATTTTACGTTTGGTTGCAATATAAACCCTGACCATCTTGCTTACTCCGGGACTTAATTCATCGCCGTTTTCTCTTGTAAATACCTTAACGTCAACGATTATACCTGTTTCACCGTGAGGCACCTTAAGCGAAGTATCTCTTACTTCCCTTGCTTTTTCGCCGAATATAGCTCTTAAAAGTCTTTCTTCAGCTGTCAATTCAGTTTCTCCCTTAGGAGTAACTTTACCTACAAGAATGTCTCCGGAATCTACTTCCGCACCTATTCTTATAATTCCTCTTTCATCTAAATCCTTAAGGGAATCATCACCGACATTTGGAATGTCTCTGGTAATCTCTTCCGGTCCAAGCTTAGTGTCTCTTGCTTCTGATTCATATTCTTCGATATGGACAGATGTGAGAACATCATCCATAACCAATCTCTCATTCAGCAGCATAGCATCTTCATAGTTATAGCCTTCCCATGTCATGAAGCCGATAAGAAGATTTTTTCCGATTGCCATATCACCATTATCAGTTGAAGGCCCGTCAGCTATAATCTGACCTCTCTTTACTTCATCGCCTTTAAATACGATTGGTCTCTGATTTACGCAGGTTCCGCTGTTGGATCTTTTAAATTTCAAAAGCGGATACTTATCAATCATACTGTTGTCATTTCTTTTGATTAATATTTCAGCCGCTGTTACAGAGGCTACAACTCCGTCATTTTCTGCTACTATAACTGCTCCTGAATCTTTGGCTGCTTTATATTCTAATCCTGTTCCTATAACCGGTGCTTCAGTTATCAACAAAGGAACTGCCTGTCTCTGCATGTTGGCACCCATCAGTGCACGGTTGGCATCATCGTTTTCAAGGAAAGGAATCATACCTGTACCGATTGATATTACCTGTTTAGGTGACACTTCCATGTAATCTACCTTATCTCTTGATACAATTTCGTTAACACCGTCAATACCTCGTACAACAACACGAGTATTTGCAAATGTGCCGTCTTCATTAAGCGGTTCATTTGACTGAGCTATAATTTTTGTATCTTCTATATCTGCTGTTATATAATCTATTTGATTTGTTACCTGTCCAGATTCTTTGCTGACTCTTCTATAAGGAGCTTCAAGGAATCCATAATCATTAATTCTTGCATAGGTTGCAAGAGAAGTAATCAAACCTATATTAGGGCCTTCAGGTGTCTCTATAGGACACATTCTTCCATAGTGCGAATGGTGAACGTCACGGACTTCAAAGCTTGCTCTGTCTCTTGATAAACCGCCTGGTCCCAAAGCTGACATTCTTCTTTTATGTGTAAGCTCTGCAAGAGGATTTGTCTGATCCATAAACTGTGACAGCTGGCTTGAACCAAAAAATTCCTTGATTGCAGCAGAAACAGGTCTGATGTTTATCAAAACCTGAGGTGTTACAACATCAACATCCTGTATAGTCATTCTTTCTCTGACCACCCTTTCCATTCTGGACAATCCAACTCTAACCTGATTCTGAAGAAGTTCTCCTACAGATCTTAATCTTCTGTTGCCCAAGTGGTCAATATCGTCAGTGTTGCCAACGCCTTTAAATAATCCAAACTGATAATTCGTTGAAGCTACCATATCCTCAACAATAATATGTCTGGGAGAAATAAGCTTGATATTTTCAACTATTGCTCTTTCTATATCTTCAACTGAACTGTTTTCTTCAAATATTTTCTTCATTACCGGATAGAAAACACGTTCTTTTAATCCTAATTTTTCAAAATCTATATCTAATCCAAATACTTTTGGGTCTACAAATTTATTGCTTAATACCTTTGTAACCTTTTCTTCAGCATTAATTATATTTACTGAAAATATACCTGATGCTTCTAATTTGTCAATTAATTCACTGTTGAACTGCTCATCCTTATGTACTAAGATTTCTCCAGTTTCCTTATCAATTATGTCTTCAGCTGCTCGCCTTCCCATAATTCTATTTTCAAAGCTAAGTTTTTTATTAAATTTATATCTTCCAACTTTCGCCAAGTCATATCTTTTTGGGTCAAAAAATAAAGAATTAATTAATGATGAAGCACTATCTAATGTAGGAGGCTCTCCCGGTCTTAATCTTTTATAAATTTCAATTAATGCTTCGTCTGAATTGGCAGTGTTGTCCTTTTCAAGTGTTTTTAAAAGCTGCTCAGTTTCTCCCAGGGTTTCAATAATCTGAGAATTGGACGAAAGTCCCATGGATCTTACAAGCACAGAAGCAGGAAGCTTTCTGGTACGGTCTACTCTTATATATACAATATCATTAGAGTCTGTTTCAAATTCAAGCCATGCTCCTCTGTTAGGAATAAGTGTAGCTTCATAAAGCTCCTTTCCAACCTTATCCCTGTTCATGTTAAAATAAACACCTGGCGATCTTACCAACTGACTAACAATAACACGCTCTGCTCCATTTATGATAAAAGTACCTCTGTCTGTCATCAGAGGAAAATCACCCATAAATGTTTCCTGTTCTTTAATTTCTCCAGTTTCTTTGTTTATCAACCTTACTTTTAGCTTTAAAGGAACTGAATATGTTGCATCTCTTTCTTTACATTCTACTTCGCTGAATTTAGGTTCTCCATATAAAGAATGGTCCACAAACTCCAGAATTAAATTGCCGGTATAATCCTCGATTGGTGATATGTCGTCGAAAACCTCTTTTAGTCCTTCATTTAAAAACCACTCATAGGATTTTTTCTGTACCTCAATTAAATCCGGCAAATCCAAAACCTCATCAATTTTAGAGTAAGTCATTCTCACTCTATTACCTATTTTCACAGGATGCGGCATTTTTTCACCCCTTAGTTATTATTTTTTGGCATACAAATTCTATGCCAACATTTTATGCTCATGGCAATATATAATATTATCACCATAAATTTTTTCTGTCAATACAAATTTTAAAAATAATTAATATTTCTATGTGTTTTATTCAGTAATCGTATAATAAAAAGTTGTTTTATGTCGTCCTGAACAATATCAAAAGATAAATTTGTTATTTAAAAAAACTAATAAACAAATTTTGGAAAATACAAGCTTATTTATTATTAACTGTTTTAAGAATATTATACATTTTTGTAAAGATAAAAAAGACCTTACTAATTTTGTAAAGTCTTTCAGATGAAGGGTGACACACCTTTAAGGAGTGTCAGCCCCTGGGGATGGTCCTATTTATTTAACTTCTACTGATGCGCCTTCAGCTTCTAATGCAGCTTTCGCTTTTTCCGCATCTTCTTTAGAAACGCCAGTTTTTAATGTAGTAGGTGCACCATCAACTGCATCTTTTGCTTCTTTTAATCCTAATCCAGTCAATTCTCTTACTACTTTTATAACTTTGATTTTTCCAGCGCCAGCTGATGTTAATACAACATCAAATTCTGTCTTTTCTTCTTCTACAGGAGCTGCTGCTGCTCCGCCGCCTGCAACTGCTACAGGAGCTGCTGCTGATACACCAAATTCTTCTTCAATTGCTTTTACTAATTCATTTAATTCTAATACTGACAGTTTCTTTATTTCTTCAACAAAGTTTGTGATTTTTTCACTTGCCATTTTAAATATCCTCCTATAATTTTCTTTAATTATCTTTTTATTTTTTTCTATATTATACAACGCAGTCTCAATCACCAAATTTTCTGCTCCTTACGTCGCAAAATTTGGGATTTCGTTGCGAAAGACCTACCGATATTTTTCAGAGAAAACCGTTCTGAAAAATAGGGTTAGGGCTTCTTACGCTACTTCTTCATTTTTCTTGCTGATTTGATCAAGCATATAAGCAAGATTCCTGATGTTTCCTTGTAATACTCCAGCCAATTGTCCAAGCAGGATTTCTCTTGACGGAACATTTGCCAATGCTTTGATTTCATCAGCATTCAATACTTTACCTTCAGCTATTCCTGCTTTTAATACAACCGTATCGTTGCTTGCCTTAGCAAAGTCATTTGTAACCTTTGCTGCAGAAACCTCATCATCAAAGGAAATAGCTATAGCATTGGGTCCTTCCAAGCTTGCAGTGATATCGTTGTATCCTAATTCTTCAAATGCGAAACGCATTAAAGTATTTTTGTATACTTTGTATTCAACACCTGCAGCTCTGCATTTATTTCTTAATTCAGTAGCTTTTTCAACTGTTAAACCTTTGTATTCAACTAACACAACTGATTTAGCACTTCTAAGCTTCTCTGTTATATCACTGACCACTTGTTTTTTCTGTTCTAATACTGATTGATTCATGTACAGTTACACCTCCTTATACATAAAGAAAATCTCTCCGCAGACGAAGAGAAATTGATTATCTATTATCTCACCTCGGCCGGATATTTAAACTCATCAGAGTACCAACTGTCTGCGGTATTTATTTAATTGTTGTCTTTATTATCAATTTATATAGTTCCTAGTCGATATTACTCAGCTAGTTTTGCAGTATTGACCTTTAGTCCGGGTCCCATTGTGCTGGCTACTACACAACTTCTGATATATTTACCTTTAGCTGCGGCAGGTTTAGCTTTAACTATAGCTTGCATAATAGTTTTAATATTGTCTACCAGTTTTTCATTACCGAAAGATTTTTTCCCTACAGGAACGTGAATAATGTTTGTTTTATCAAGTCTGTATTCAACTTTACCTGCTTTAATCTCCTGAATAGCCTTAGCTACATCAAATGTAACTGTTCCTGATTTTGGGTTTGGCATTAAGCCTTTAGGTCCTAACACTCTACCAAGTCTACCAACAACACCCATCATATCCGGAGTTGCAATAACCACATCAAAATCAAACCAGTTTTCTTTTTGAATTTTGTCAGCTAATTCAGCTTCACCCACGAAATCTGCTCCGGCTTCAGTCGCTTCTTTAGCTTTGTCGCCCTTGGCAAATACCAAAACACGAACTGTCTTGCCTGTTCCGTGCGGAAGAACTATAGCTCCTCTTACTTGTTGGTCTGCATGTCTTGAATCTACGCCTAACTTTACGTGTAATTCTATTGTTTCGTCAAATTTAGCTTTTGCTGTTCCAAGCATTGCTTCTACAGCTTCCTCTAAATCGTATAATTTCAATTTGTCAATTGATTTCATACTGTCTTGATACTTTTTTCCTCTTTTTGGCATTTCCTTAACCTCCTTAGTGGTCCGGCAGCCCTTAAGGCCTCCCACTGTGCCATATTACTATTTTTCTACATTAACGCCCATGCTTCTGGCAGTACCTGCTACTAGACTCATAGCAGCTTCTATTGTATTAGCATTTAAATCAGGCATTTTTATTTTTGCGATTTCTTCGCATTTTGCTTTAGAAAGTGTTGCTACTTTCTTTTTGTTTGGTTCTCCTGAACCGCTTTCAATTCCTACTGCTTTTTTAATTAGAACTGCTACTGGTGGAGTCTTTGTGATAAATGTAAATGATCTATCTTGATAAACAGTTAACACTATCGGTATTATCATACCTGCCTGGTCTGCTGTTCTTGCATTAAATTCTTTACAAAATCCCATAATATTTACACCATGAGGTCCTAATGCCGTACCAACCGGTGGAGCTGGAGTAGCCTTTCCTGCCGGTATCTGCAGTTTAACTAAAGCTGTTACTTTTTTAGCCATATTGTTGCACCTCCTTCATACGAAACGCATGTATCTATTGAAAAGCATTACACTTTTTCAATCTGATCATAATCAAGTTCAATAAGAGTTTCTCTTCCGAACATTGACACAAAAGCTTTGATTTTTCTTTTTTCCTGGCTGATGCTTTCGACAGCACCAATAAAATCTTCAAAAGGTCCTTCTTTAACTTTGATGGTATCCCCCGGTACAAGTTCGATTGCAGGAAGTCTATCAACAACACCAAGTGCTTTAACTTCTTCATCTGTCAATGGAACGGGTTTTGATCCAGGACCTACAAAGCCGGTTACGCCCCTTGTGTTTCTAACAAGATACCAAGATTCATCAGTCATTATCATTTTAATGATAACATAGCTCGGGAACATTTTTCTTTCTTTCATTTTCTTTTTGCCGTTTTTTACTTCTGCTACTTCCTCAACCGGCACTCTTACTTCGAAAATAGTGTCCTGCATTTCTCTGTTTTCAACAAGCTTTTCGATATTTGCTTTTACTTTATTCTCATGTCCCGAATATGTATGAACGACATACCATCTTGCTCCCTGTGATTCTTGCTTCATACTCGCATTACTCCTTCTTATACAATCAGCTTAACCAGATTCTGGAATATGAGATCTAGTCCCCAAATTACAAGTGTCATAGCAAAAGTAGTAGCAAGCACTACAACAGTATAATTTGTCAATTCTTTTTTACTAGGCCAATTAACCTTTTTTAATTCTGATCTTACACCTTTGAAATAATTACTTACTCGAGCTGAAATTTTTGGTTTTTCATTTTCTCTATTTGACATTTTCCAACACCTCAATACGGTTATTTTGTTTCCTTGTGAAGAGTATGTTTTTTACAGAACTTGCAATACTTGTTCAACTCTATTCTTTCAGGGTTTTCTCTTTTGTTTTTTTCTGTATCATAATTTCTTTGTTTGCACTCTGTGCATGCTAATTTAACTGCTACTCTCATTTCAACACCTCCAGACCCTTATTTGCAATAAGACCCATTATCCAATATAAGATATCACAAAACAATTTAGCTGTCAATAAATTTATTTTTATGATTACCTTATTTTTACATTTAATACATGAATTTTTCATTCATTAAAAAAAGCTCCTGCAAAGCAAAAGCTCTTCTTAAAAATCACAATTTATTTTACAACACTAAATTGCGTCTGTCAATACATTTTTTGAAACTTCTTTATCAGGATTATTAATGTCATCATCCTGCAAAGCATCGTACCCTTCTTCCCCTGTACGAACCTTTATTACATTTTCCACACCGTACACGAAAATTTTTCCATCACCAATATTTCCGGTATGCAGAACTTTTTTTGCTGTTTCAATAACAACTCTGGCGGGAACCTTGCTGACTACTATTTCTACTTGTATTTTGGGAAGCAGATTCATATCAACCTTTACTCCACGATAATACTCTGTAATTCCCTTTTGAACACCGCATCCCAACACATTTAAAACAGTCATTCCGGTGACACCTATTTTTGCCATTTCTTCTTTCAGGGCCTGGAATTTATCTTGATTTATAATTAATACTATTTTAGTAATCTTGGGGCCTTTGTTAGATTTTGACTTGATTGCTTCTACCTGAACATCTTGTTCTTCATTTTCAATCAGTTGTAATGGAGATGCAACGGCTTGATTACCAGGGAATGCAGAAATTGGTGATATTGTAGGCATAAAATCTGCGTATGCACTTAACAATCCGTGCTCAACTACATCCATACCTGTAATTTCTTCTTCTTCAGATACACGAAGCCCAATTGTTTTGTCCAATACAGTAAACACAGCTAACATTGTTACACCTACCCAAGCTATTACGGATAACACGCCAATTGTTTGTACTACGAGCATTCCTGCTCCTCCGCCATATAGGATTCCTCCATCTGTAGCAAACACGCCAACCAGAATTGTACCTACGGCACCACACATTCCATGGACTGCCACTGCTCCGACCGGATCGTCAATCTTTGCTTTTTTATCAAGAAATTCAATACCAAATACTATCACAAAGGCAGCCACAAACCCTATTGCTGCTGCTCCGGCTACTGATACTGCATCGGTACCTGCAGTAATGGCTACCAATCCACCTAATGCCCCATTCAATGTTATAGAAACATCCGGTTTTTTATATCTGAACCATGTTATTATCATTGAGGTTGTTGTTGCTACTGCTGCAGCCATGTTTGTAGTAACAAATATTTTTGAAGCAGATAGTAATGTATCATCTCCTGACATTCCTAATGTTGAAGTTCCGTTAAATCCAAACCAACAAAACCAAAGTATAAATACACCAAGCGCACCTATTGTCAGATTATGACCCAGTATAGCTTTGGGGTTTCCTTTTTCATCATATTTCCCAATACGAGGTCCGAGAATTTTTGCCCCTACCAGAGCTGCAATACCTCCTGCCATATGAACAGCAGTAGAACCTGCAAAGTCATGGAAGCCTAATTGAGACAGCCAACCTCCGCCCCAGATCCAATGACCGGAAACCGGATAAATTAATCCGCTGATTACCAAGCTATATATACAATATGCCTTAAAATTAGTTCTTTCCGCCATAGCGCCTGAAACAATAGTAGCAGCTGTAGCGCAAAAAACTGTTTGAAAAATGAAAAACGCCATCGTTGGCACAGAAGAAGAATAATCTCCTCTTACGAAAATATCAGGTATACCTACAAAGCCAAAAATTGATGTACCAAACATCAACCCAAAGCCCAGTACCCAAAACGCAACTGAACCTATTGTAAAATCCAATGTATTTTTCATAATAATATTACCTGCGTTTTTAGCTCTTGTAAACCCTGTTTCTACCATTGCAAAACCTGCTTGCATAAAAAATACCAATGCTGCTCCTAATAATACCCAAATTGTGTCTACTGATGAATACATAATAATTCCTCCTTATAATATAATTCGCAGGCTTCATCACCAATTTGTTTGCTCCCTAACGATCGCACAAATTGGTACTCTGCTGCATAAGACAATAAAAGCGTGTATATACTTTTTATTTGTATATACACGCCATTGTGTAACTAATATCCCTCTCCGGATTTTTAGCTAAAAAAACAGGCGCTGTAGGTTTTTACCTACAGCGCCTTTGCTGTTTTTAATATATTAAATGATTAATTTGTGTTTGTCAATAGTTTTTTGCAGGTTTTTATTTAATTATAGAAGTAACAACTCCTGAACCAACTGTTCTTCCGCCTTCTCTGATAGCAAATCTTAATCCTTCTTCAATAGCTATCGGATGGATTAATTTTACTATGAATCTTGCGTTATCTCCAGGCATACACATTTCTACGCCTGCTTCAAGGTCGATTTGTCCTGTGATGTCTGTTGTTCTGAAATAAAACTG
Source organism: Bacillota bacterium (assembly GCA_023453025.1). Taxonomy (GTDB): domain Bacteria; phylum Bacillota; class Clostridia; order Tissierellales; family Sedimentibacteraceae; genus Sedimentibacter. The sequence continues at coordinate 84,541 of JAEXUD010000013.1, read as the reverse complement.
TGGTCTGTATCCGTTAAAGAATGGAGTATGTCTTCCACCTTCTTCTTTTGTCAACACATATACTTCTGCATTGAATTCTGTGTGTGGTGTGATTGAACCCGGTTTAGCCAATACCTGACCTCTTTGGATTTCATTTCTCTGAACACCTCTTAACAACGCTCCGATATTGTCTCCCGCTTGTGCCTGGTCAAGTAATTTCTTGAACATTTCAACACCTGTACATGTTGTTTCTGTAGGTTCATCTGCTAATCCTACGATTTGGATCTTATCCTGAACCTTCAATACTCCTCTTTCAACTCTTCCTGTAGCAACTGTTCCTCTGCCTGTAATTGAAAATACATCTTCTACCGGCATCAAGAATGGTTTGTCAATATCTCTCTCCGGTGTTGGTATCCATTCGTCTACTGCTGCCATTAATTCAAGGATTTTATCTCCCCATTCGCCTGACGGATCTTCAAGTGCTTTTAGTGCCGAACCTTTAATTATTGGAGTGTTGTCTCCGTCAAATTCATATTCTGATAAAAGCTCTCTGACTTCCATTTCAACCAATTCGATTAATTCAGGGTCATCTACCATGTCTTCCTTGTTTAAGAAAACAACTAATTTAGGAACACCAACCTGTCTTGAAAGAAGGATGTGCTCTCTTGTCTGAGGCATCGGACCATCAGCTGCTGATACAACTATGATACCTCCGTCCATCTGTGCAGCACCTGTAATCATGTTCTTTACATAGTCAGCATGGCCCGGGCAGTCAACGTGTGCATAGTGTCTGTTTGGAGTTTCGTATTCAACGTGTGCTGTTGAAATTGTGATTCCTCTTTCTCTTTCTTCCGGAGCTTTGTCGATGTTTTCAAAGGATACAGCTTCTCCTGTGCCGTATCTTTCATGCAACGTCTTTGTAATTGCTGCTGTTAAAGTAGTCTTGCCATGGTCAACGTGGCCAATTGTTCCTATATTAACATGCGGCTTAGTTCTTTCGAATTTTTGTTTTGCCATAATAAGATTCCTCCTGGGATTTTATTTAATATTATTTGGAGCTTACGAGCAGACTCGAACTGCCGACCTCTTCATTACCAATGAAGTGCTCTACCGCCTGAGCTACGCAAGCATTATGTCGATTGGTCTAAATTTGTCAATGTTCATTATACCAACAATTACAAAATAAATCAATAGAAAAATTCACCTTAATTCATTAGAATTATTCGTGCCCGAAACCGTGATCGGGTATTTTTCTTATTTTTCGCCTTGACTCACTGCGAATAGTAACAAAAAAATAATTAAATGGCTAAATAAATATTTAGCCATTCAGTCATTTCATCAGTTTTTCCTTATTGAAGCATATCTTCTTTTTAACCCTTTGTAAAGCATTATCTATTGATTTAGTGTTTTTATTAAGTGCAACAGATATTTCTTCATAGGATTTGCCCTTGCCATACTCTGCCAATACAGCTCTTTCAAATTTACTTAAAAATTCTGACGTTTTTATATAATAGTTATTTTTTTCTTCTTCATAAATTACCATATTTTCAGGATTCAGGCGTTCTAAGTCCGCAAATTCCTCCATGATTGCCATTTCTTCATTTCCATTGGTATAATCATAAAAAGACATGCATTTATTATAAGAATCGTAGGGCTTTGTTCTTCTTACGGCAGATATTACCTGTCGTCTGATGCAAACCTCCGCATAGCTTCTGAATCTGCTTCCATAGTTTTCATCGTATCCATTTACAGCTTTAATCAACCCAATCATGGCTTCCTGAAACAGATCGTCGATGCTTCCACCAATAATAAAAAAAGAACTTGTTATTCTTTTTATTATAAACGAATATCTTTTATATAAACATCTTTCAGCTTGCTCATTACCGTCTTTTATTTTGCTGATGAGCTCTTCATCAGTAAGCTTGTTATATTCCTCTTTATAATAATTTAAATTATTATAAATACTTATCGATCTTATCATTGGCATCTCCAGCTGGATATTAATATAATTTTAATAGATAATTAATAGAATTTTAACGAATCTTGTGAAAATTATATTAATATTTACAATAAATGTCAATACGCTAAATATTTCTTCTGAATTTTTCAAGTTTTTTTAAAGTTTCCTCATCGATGATTTGGTCTATATTTGTTCCTTTTTGTCGAGGTTTGTCGGTTTTTGTCCTGATATCCTTTTTAGTGTTCTCAAGTAACAAAATCATTTCATGAGCAGATATACGTGTTCCTCCTCTGGAGATTACTATTTGCTGTATAGCTGAATCCGAGGTTGCTACTTGAACACTCTCGTACCTTCCAATCTTGTCCAACTGTTTTTCAATATAGCTGTCAGCTGTTTCATGTTCCTTTGTATAAACAATTTCAACCCCTGCAACAGTTTCCTTTTTTTCGACACTGCCCTTTACCAGATGCGCATCAAACACAACTATAACCCTTATGCCGCTATATGCTTGATATTCTATTAAAAGCTCAATAAGCTTGGTTCTTGAATTAGCTATATTTCTTGACATATCTCTGTAATAGCTCCATTGATTTATTATATTGTAGCCATCTATGAAGAGATACTCCTTTTTAGTTCTTGACATCTCAGATGCCTCTTTGCTTTATTACTTCATATATTATAATTGAAGCAGCACAGGAAGCATTCAATGAATTAATATTGCCTTTCATAGGTATTTTAACAAGATTGTCACATTTTTCCCTGACCAGCCTGCCTATTCCGGAGCCTTCGCTGCCTATAACCAGGGCGACCGGTGTATCAAAATTTTCCTCATAGACATTTTTGCCGTCCATGTCGGCGCCGTAAATCCATAAGCCTTTTTCCTTAAGCTGTTCAATACATTGACTTATATTTGTAACTCTTGCAACAGGCAGATACTCAATGGCACCTGCTGATGATTTTGCTGCAACTCCGTTAACCTGTGCTGCTCTTCTTTTAGGAATGATAACCCCATGCGCTCCCAGGCATTCTGCTGAACGTATAATAGCTCCAAGATTGTGTACGTCTGTTATTTCGTCAAGTATAATTATAAAAGGTTTTTCGTTCCTTTGCTTTGCATAATTCAGTATATCCTCAATATCTTTATATTCATATTCCAAAGCCTGTGCAATGACTCCCTGATGTCTTTTATTTTCACTTAATCTGTCCAGAGCTGCTTTATCAACATTTTTAACAATGATGTTTTTTGCCTTTGCAAGCTCTGTTATTTTATTTAATGAACCTTGGGCTGCTTCCTTACTGATTAAAACAGTATCAATATCCGTATCGTTTTTTAATGCTTCAATAACAGGATTTCTGCCTTCAATTATCCTCATTTTTTTCATCCTTTTCATTCAGTATTTCAATGACCTTATCAAATAGTTCAATCAGTCTGTCAAGTTCATTATTCAAATACAGGTATCCGAACAAAGCTTCAAAGCCTGTTGCATATCTGTAATCCATCAGCTCCGCATTTTTGGGAGAAGATGTTACCTTGGCATTCCTGCCTCTTTTGACTATTCTTTTTTCTTCATCAGTAAGCTGATTATCCAGCTTACTGACTAAAAAGGCTTGCACATTTGCTTTCACAAATTTTACAGCCAATTTGTGCATTTTATTTACATTTGTATCATTGTTATTAATTATATAGCTGCGCACTAAAAGTTCATAAACAGCATCACCTGCATAAGCTAGTTGTGCAGGTGAATACATCGTTTTATTTTTTTTATCGTCTAATATTTTGTCGCTTGCTAACCTTATTAATTCATTGTCGTTATTTAATTTATTTTTTTCCAATTTACACCCTGTCTTGTATCCTCTAATGCTATACCTTTTTCTAAGAGCTCTGCTCTGATAGCATCAGCCAACTGATAGTTTTTATTTTTCTTTGCATCCTGTCTTTTTTGGATCATTTCCTCTATATATTGAGCCATTTCATCATGGACTGAAGTTTCTTCTTCCTTTAACAAATCTAATGAAAGAACTCGTTCAAAATCATTTATTAAATTAATTTTTTCATTATTATTTAAATTATCTGCCTTAATCATGTTAAACAAAACAGTAATCGCATTGGCAGTATTTAAATCATCTTCAAGGCAGTTTTTAAATTCTTCTTTATATTTAGCTGCTGCTTCACTCAATTCATCTGTGCTTTGGGATTTGTCTGCATTATCCTTAATGTTTTTTATTCTGCTTTTAAGCTTCATGTAGGCATTTTCGGCAGAAGCAAGAGAATCAAAGGAAAATGAAAGCTGCTTTCTGTAATGTGAATTTAATACGAAATATCTGTATGATAATGGATTAAAGCCTTTTTTCTCAACTAATGACAGTGTTAAAAACTCGCCGCTTGATTTGCTCATCTTGCCATCCTGGTCAATCAAAAATTCACCGTGCCACCAGTACTTGACCCACTGCTTGCCTGTGTAGCTTTCTGTCTGGGCAATTTCATTGGTGTGGTGGACAGGAATATGATCAACACCGCCGCAGTGAATATCCATCTGCTCACCAAGATTTTTTAGGCTTATAACAGAGCACTCTATGTGCCATCCGGGATAGCCTACTCCCCATGGCGAATCCCATTTCATTGCCTGGTTTTCAAATTTTGATTTTGTGAACCACAAAACGAAGTCCTGTGGATTTTTTTTGTGAACATCAACAGATACTTCTTCACGAGATGCTGTTCTGAGCTGCTCCAGATCCATTCCTGAAAGCTTTGTGTAATCCTCAACTTTTGTAATATCAAAGTACACATTGCCATTAGCAATGTATGTGCAGCCTTTTTGCTCAAGACCTTTTATGAACTCTATGTATTCATTTATATAGTCTGTTGCTTTTGCCACAACATCAGCTTTTTTAATATTTAATTTTTCTATGTCTCTGAAGAACGCATCGGTATAATGCTGTGCAATTTCCCATACTGTTTTGTTTTCTCTTTTTGCTCCTTTGAGCATTTTGTCCTCTCCGTCGTCAGCATCTGATTCAAGGTGACCGACGTCTGTTACATTCATTACCCTTTTGACAGGGTATCCCAGGTATCTTAAAGTTTTTTCAAGAATATCCTCGTGTATGTACATCCTTAAATTTCCCAGATGTGCATAATTATATACAGTTGGTCCGCATGTGTACATTTTTACTAAATTTTTATCTATAGGCTCAAAATTTTCAATTGATCTTGATAATGTATTGTAAAGCTTCATAAGAATATCTCCTCTTTTTACTTTAAAATAATTATATAATACGCTAATGATTGTATCAAGCAATTTTTTCTAATTGTTTCCTCCAATGTAACAAGACTGTAATTGAAATTTTGTCGAAAAATGTTAAAATTGTAGTGTAAATATTAAATGAAGGGGGTAGCATGAAAAAGTTATTGTTTTTTATAGTTGTCATATTAACCCTGTACAGTGCTGCTGCATATGCGGAGACAATCGGATATACAAATATATCAGATATTGCATTGTATAAAAGTGCTGACTATGCTTCAAAAGTGACTGACATATTAAGCTTAAACACTAAACTGAAAATTATTGAAGAACATAGCAACTGGTACAATGTCCAAACATCCGAAGGAACATCAGGCTGGATAGAAAAATATTTTATAACTGTTCCTGCAGAAAAATATGCAGCAAATAATTCAGAGTACAAAATTAACATCCGCAACTCTCCGACAACGCTTTCAAGTACAGTTGGGCAGTTAAAACCAGGAGAAAAAGCAAAATACATAGATACATACCACAGCTGGCATATAATAGAATATAACAACGAGGAATGTTATGTGGCAAGCTGGCTTACAGACATTGAATATGAAGATTCGCAAGAAATTTTTCTTCTTTACGACAAAATAAATATCAGGGACAATGCGTCCCTGAACAGCAATGTAATTGCAGTAGGTAACAGATATGATTCCTATAAGGTTATAAGCGAAAATAACGGCTGGTTCATGATAAAGCTTCCTGACGGTCAAACCGGCTACATTGCAGGATGGCTTACCACACATAATAAAAATTATTATTCCGAGGGAAGTCTGGGCTATAAAAAAACAACAGATGATTTAAACTTAAGAGCAGGTCCTTCAATAAAGCATTCAAAGGTTCACGTGCTTAAAAAGGGTTCAGTTGTTACGGTAATAAGCGTAGAAAACGGATGGGACAAAATTATAACTGAAGGTGGTCTCGTAGGCTGGTGTTCAGGAGATTATTTAACAGAAACCCGTCCTTTGTCAGGTAAAGCAATACTTCTTGATCCGGGTCACGGCGGCAAAGACCCCGGAGCCATAAGCTCCTCAGGCAAGTACGAAAAATATGTGAATCTTGAGGTTGTAAACAAATTAAAAGATATATTGGAATCCATGGGAGCAAAGGTGTATATGACAAGAACCGGAGATTACTACATAACCAATAAAGAACGAGGACAAATGGCTGACAAGCTTGGTGTTGACATACTGCTCTCAATTCACCACAATTCCTTGAACAACAGTGACTACTTCGGTTTGTCAACCTATTACAACACCATAAAATACAAAGATTTAAAGCATGGCTATAATTTAGCAGAATCAATTTATTTAAACGCTATAACAGTAAACGGAGTATACAGAGATGGAATTCTGGACCGCAACTATGAGGTGCTGAGAGAAACAAACACTCCCGCTGCACTTATTGAAATAGGATTCATGTCCAATCCCATTGAAGAAATGAATATCCACAACGGAAGCTTTCAGGATACCATGGCAGAAAAAATCGCAAACGGTATAATTGATTATTTTAATTAAAAAAGAGATTCTTCGCTAACGCTCAGAATGACAACGCATGGGTTATTCATAGCAATGACAAATGTCATTCTGAAGGCGCAGCCTGAAGAATCTCCTCTTTATTTAGATTTATTAAATTTATAAAAACAGCTCGCTAAAAATTTCTACAATCAGGTCATCACTTACTGCCAACGACAGTATTTTATTTTGTTTTATAAACGCCGGTACGTTTTTAGTAAATGAAATTGGTTTTTTTCGGAATTCCTCAATAGTTATATTTAAAAATTCCATTGTATTGTATATTTTAAATCTTTCAATATTCAACTTTTCTGCAATTCTTTCAGCAAGTCGTATGGCAATATCTTCGTAATCTGCCCTTCCCTTCATATCAAGGATATTTTCAAGACGGGGCATAATTTTTTCAAATATTACACGGTCAATAGTTATATCATCAAATCCCAATATCTTTGAAACACCTTCTATTTTATTTCTGTTTTTAATCAAGAAATTAATCATTGTTTCAACAAAGCTTCCATCGTAAGGTACACAGTAATATTTAAAGCCCTTGAGTTTTTTAAACACCTTCATTGTGTCATAGTATCCAAGCTCAATTAACTGTTCTGCCTTTTCTCTGTTAAAGTCCAGTGCTCCAAGCATGCTGCCGAGACTGCCGTCAGCAGGCTGTATATATGTAATTTTTATATCCTTTTCCTTGACCTTCCGAACAATGCCTACTGCCATAGTCCGAACAGCAATAATGTCCTTATACCCTTTTTTGATGAGAAGCCCTATTGGAAGGTTGTTGTAAAAACCGCCATCCAGATATTTTTTGCCATCCATTTCCTCTATTTTAAATGCAGGAAGATTAGCACTTGCTATTAAAAAATCAATGAGTTTTCCCTTTGGTATATTTTCTTTATACAGTTCCAAAGGTTTCATGTCAGTTAAATCCACAGTTACAATTCCAAAATCAATACTGGAATTTAATATTTTTTCTTCATCAATGTACGTGTCAAATAATAACCGTATTCTGCTTGTGTCCAGTCCGCGATTATTTAATATTTCCTTCGACTGATGCAGCAGATAAGAAAAATTTATTTCCTGTAAATTTAAATTTTTTAAATCTATGATTGCTTTTTCGTCTATATCAAACAATTCGTATGAATTTATACTGTACCAAACCTTCTCTAATAAATCATAATCGCCTTGAACCATCATTGCACCATTTATAGCACCTATTGACGTTCCGGCAATACCTCCTATTTCAATATCAAGCTCCCTAAGCGCTTTATAGGCACCAACATGGTATGCACCCTTGGCGCCACCGCCCTCTAAAACCAATCCATACATTTTAGTTTCCTACTCAATAGACAATAATTTCACGCCGCTTACACCACTAATCTTTTTAAGCTCCGCTATTACATCATCTATTGATTTAACTATATCTGAAATATCAAGAGATAAATTAACAGAAGCTTTGCCGTTAATAGGAATACTTTGATTAATTGTAAGGATATTGGCTTTTTCTGCTGACATATAATTTAATACATTTGACAATACTCCCTTTTCGTGCCTGAGCATCATGGATATAACAGCTTTCCTTCCTATGGAATTTTCAGAAGGAGAAAATACATAATCTTTGTATTTGTAATAAGTGCTTCTGCTTATTCCTACCATTTTAACTGCTTCGCTTATACCTTTGACGCTGCCGGTATTAATTAAATTCCTGGCTTCAATAACCTTTTCATAAACATCCGGCAATATTTTTTTACTTACGATTAAATATTTTTTTAGCATTTGTCCACCTCTTATTGTTTTATATTTAGCCTGACTCCTATTGTATCGGTTGACAGGTATTTTATTTCCCAATTATTGTTTAAATTCATTATACTATTTTTTATATTTTTTGTAAAATCAAAATCTTTAATAATATTCATCAATGTAGGTCCTGATCCACTGATGAACAATGCTTCCGAACCATTTTCAGCACAAATTTTCTTTATTTCGTCGCACTCATGGATTAGAGATTTTCTGTATTTGTGATGTAATCTGTCTTTTAACGCCACATTTATAACCTTGAAATTTCCTTCTTCTAAAGCCTTTAGCAGAACAGCGGTACGCGATACATTAAACACTGCATCCTTAAAGGATACATCCTCCGGCAAAAGCTTCCTTGCCTCTGAGGTTGATGTTTCAAAGCCAGGTATCAGCGCACAAAGCTTTATGTTCTTATTTATATTATAACTCATGCAGTAAGGTATGTCATCTTCGACAATAGATGCCGTAAGCCCTCCATAAACCGCCGGAGCTATATTATCCGGATGACCTTCAATGTTTACTGCAATTTTAAAAAGCTCATCCTTGGTTAATTTTCCGTTTAATAAAGCATTTGCTCCAAACACACCGCCGACTATGCAGGCAGAGCTGCTGCCAAGCCCTCTTGAAACAGGTATGTTGGTATGCATTGAGATTTTTATTCCCTTAGCGTTCCTGCCTATTATTTCAGAAGTCTTTTTAAAGGAGGTGTAAACTAAATTTTCTTCGTTATTATATTTATCTAAACAGCCCTCTATTACAACACCCTCATTTATTTCCTCAAACTCATATATATTATACATACTAAGGGCAAGTCCTAATGTGTCAAATCCAGGACCTAAATTTGCTGTAGAAGCCGGAACAGTTACCTTTACCATATCTGCCTCCTTGTTACTTCGCTATCTTTCTTACGTATTTTTCCATTTCGTTTATTTCACATACTTCTTTATGCAATATTGGTTTCATATTTAAACCTTTTAAATTTTTCGGTATGCAAACCCCTGTTCTAGCAGAAAGCTCTTCCATAATTTCAAACTCTTCTTTATTCGACTTACCATACAGCGATTCGTATACACTTTTTGAAAACTTGTAGGGACTGGCTGTTGAAAGCACTATACTTACAGTTTCATCCTTTGTATTATTTCTATACTCTTCAAGAGTTTTATAAGCAACAGCCGTATGTGTATCCAGTAAATAACCATATTTTTCAAACGTATCCTTAATCGTTTTTTCAGTATCATCTTCAAATACACAGCCTGCATAAAAATCAGAATCTATTCTATTTTTCATCTCTTGGCTCACTTCATATTTTCCGGATGAATTTAAAGCATCCATAAGTTCTTTTACTTCATTATTATCTTTTCCGCTCATATAATACAGCAGTCTTTCAAGATTGCTGGAAACCAGAATATCCATTGAAGGAGATATTGTTTTATAAAATTTTCTGTTTCTGTCATATACTCCGTCTTTAATAAAATCATATAACACGTTGTTTTCATTTGAACCGCATATGAGCTTGTTAACCGGCAGTCCAAGCATCTTTGCATAATACCCTGCCAATATGTTTCCAAAATTTCCTGTTGGTACCGAAAAATTAACCTTGTCCCACATGTCTATAGCTTTGTTCTCCACAAGCTTAACATATGAATAAAAATAATAAACAATCTGCGGTACAAGCCTGCCAATATTAATTGAGTTTGCGGAAGAAAATAATATACTATTCTCTTGAAGTTCATTAATCAGTGCTTTATCAGTGAATATTTTTTTAACGCCTGTCTGTGCATCATCAAAATTTCCTTTAATTGCACACACATATACGTTTGAACCTTCCTGTGTCTCCATCTGAGATTTCTGCACCTGGCTTACTCCTCCGTCAGGATAAAAGACTGCAATTTTTGTACCCTTAACATCCCTGAATCCCTCTAAGGCAGCTTTGCCGGTATCTCCAGAGGTTGCAGTAAGAATTAATACCTCACCTTCAATATCATTCATTTCATAAGAAGCTGTCATCAAGTGGGGTAATATGGAAAGAGCAACATCCTTAAATGCTGATGTAGGACCGTGAAATAACTCTGCTATATATGAATTGTTTACTTTGACTATTGGAATAATTTCTTCTGTACTGAATTTATTTGTATATGCCTTATTAACACATTCCTTTATTTTTTCCTCTGAAAAATCATCCAGCATTTCCTTTAAAACCAACTCTGCGATTTCTACATAGCTTTTGTTTATTAAGCTTTCAATCCCGATTTTTTTACTGTCCAATTCTCTCATAACATACAAACCGCCGTCATCAGCAATGCCTTTGAGCACTGCCTTTGAAGCAGAAGCCTTTAAATTCAAGGACCTGGTGCTTTCATAACTTTGTAACATTTTTCCCTCCGTTGTAATTCATCATGATTACATATCATACACTGTTCTTAAAATAATTACAAGTGTTTTTTAGAAAAAAACATTTTCATTATTATGAATTTTATATTAATGATTTACATTGATTTATTGTTGCAATAAAATCATTGTATGGTAAAATAAGCCTTGGGTGAGATAGTATGTTTGTTTACATTAAATAATTGATTGCAAGGAGTAAATCATGAAATACATCAGTATACTTGGCTCAACAGGTTCCATAGGTACGCAGACTCTTGATGTGGTACGCGAACATCCGGATGATATAAAGGTTTGTGCTGTTACAGGAAATAACAATATCCGGTTGTTAAGAGAACAAATATTAGAGTTCAAGCCGGAACTGGCCTCTGTTATGAGCAAGGATAAAGCATCAGCACTAAAAAATATGCTTCCCGACAATGTGAGAACAGAAATAATGTACGGTATGGAAGGACTCATAGCTGCAGCCGAATTTGAGCAAAGTAAAATTATCGTAACAGCAATTTCGGGCATGATCGGACTTAAGCCAACAGTTGCCGCAATCAAAAAACATAAAACAATTGCACTGGCCAATAAAGAAACCCTGGTTACCGGCGGCAGCTACATAATGAATCTGGCTAAAGAATACAACGCAGAAATTATCCCTGTTGACAGTGAACACAGCGCAATTTTTCAGAGCTTGATGTCAAATGATAAAAAAGCCATAAATAAAATAATTCTTACAGCCTCCGGAGGACCTTTCAGAGGCAAAACAAATGATTTTTTAGAAACCGTCACCATAGAAGATGCATTAAAGCACCCAAATTGGTCAATGGGTAGGAAAATTACAGTTGATTCGGCCACCTTGATGAACAAAGGACTTGAGGTAATAGAAGCTAAATATTTATTTGATATAGCTCCGGAACAAATTGAGGTTGTTGTTCACCCTCAAAGCATAATTCATTCCGGAATAGAATTTATTGACCATTCGACTATTGCACAGCTTGGACTGCCCGATATGCGTGTGCCTATTCAATTTGCCCTTTTTTATCCAAAACGAGTGCAAAACACATACAAAAGTCTGTCACTTTCTGATATTGCAAGCTTGACCTTTGAAAAGCCTGATACAAAGACATTCAAATGCTTAAGACTTGCCTTTGATTCCTTGAAGGTGGGCAAAACAATGCCTGCCGTTTTAAATGCTTCAAATGAGGCTTGCGTAAACTTATTCTTAAACAAAAAAATAAGCTTCCTGGATATCGGAAACTTAAATGAAAAAATTATGAATTTGCATACTCCTAAAGAAATTGATTCTGTCGAAGCAATATTAAAAGCAGAAGAATGGACAAAGAATAAAATATCAGAGTTAATCTAAATTCGCAATCCGGGGACAGACCTCATTTTAAGGTCCGTCCCCGGATTAGCTTTAATCAAGCATATCCTTTATTGCTCTGTTATTTATATCGTCATCAACATTAACAATTATTACGTCCATACCAATCTTTAGTATTTCTTCCCATTTAACTCTTTTTGCTTTTGACTTACCGATCATTCCCATAAATCTGCCGACTTCTTCTATATAAAAAGCCTGAATTTTGCCAACTCTTGTATCTATGTCTACGTCATCAAATCTGCCCATTATTTCGCCATTCTTAATGTTAACAACATCCTTCTCTACTAAATCCCAATAATTAGTCAAAGCATTCATCACTCCTTATGCCTTATTTAGATATATTATAGAGTATGTACAACTTGTATATATTATGACAGAAAATATTATCGCAAAAAATCAGGAACGCATATGCGTTCCTCGTTTGGTTGTCTGCTTACTTGAAGCCTTTTTTTAATTGTGTTAATGCAGATTTTTCAAGCCTTGAAACCTGTGCCTGAGATATGCCTATTTCTTCGGCAACCTCCATTTGAGTCTTGCCCTTGTAAAAACGCATATCTACTATCTGCCTTTCTCTGTCAGATAAATTATTTATGCTGTCCTCCAATGTTATTTTTTCAATCCATCTCTCATCGATATTTTTCTCATCTTTGACTTGATCCACAACATACAGAGCATCTCCTCCATCATTGTAAATAGGTTCAAACAACGATATTGGCTCTTGTATTGATTCTAATGCAAATATGATATCTTCCTTGTCAACACCAATTTCTTTAGCTATTTCGGCGATTGTAGGCTCCTGTGAATTGTTGGTTGTAAGTCTTTCTCTAACCTGCAAAGCTTTATACGCCGTATCCTTCATAGACCTTGATACTCTGATAGAGTTGTTGTCTCTCAGATATCTTCTGATTTCTCCTATAATCATTGGAACTGCATATGTAGAGAACTTAACATCCAAAGACAAATCAAAATTATCAATGGCCTTTATCAGACCGACACAACCGATTTGAAACAAATCATCAACAGGCTCATTTTTAGAATTAAATCTTTGAATTACGCTTAAAACCAGTCTTAAATTACCTTTAATAAACTGCTCTCGGAGCTCGTTGTCGCCTTCTTGGATTTTCTGAATCATACCTCTCATATCAGATGTTTTAATTGTAGGCAATTGAGAAGTATTTACGCCACATATAACTACTTTGTTCATCATCGTCGTTTTTCCCCTTTAAAAATATTATCCCCCTTAAAAATTATTTCCCGGTATATGCTTTTTATACTGCCTTGTTAATTTCCTTTTTTAGTCTATTTAGTATTTTCTTCTCAAGACGAGATATATAAGATTGGGAAATTCCAAGCATATCAGCCACTTCCTTCTGGGTGAAGCTTTTAGAATTATTAAGACCAAACCTTAATTTCATAATCATAAATTCTCTTTTGCTCAATTTCTTGATTGAATCATTTAAGAGATTTAAATCAACCTCGCTTTCCATATCCTTGAATACAATGTCTTCCTCTGTACCTAAAATATCAGAAAGCAAAAGTTCATTTCCATCCCAGTCTATATTAAGCGGTTCATCCAGTGAAATTTCCGTCTTAGCCTTGCCCACACGTCTTAAATGCATCAATATTTCATTTTCAATGCACTTGGATGCATATGTTGCCAGCTTAATGTTTTTTTCTGCTTTAAATGTGTTTACCGCCTTTATAAGTCCGATTGTTCCAATGGATATTAAGTCTTCAACATTGATTCCTGTGGATTCGAATTTTTTTGCAAGATAGACTACAAGCCTTAAGTTGTGCTCTATCAAAACAGTCTTTGCTTCATTAGAATCCTTGAGATTAGCAATAACTTCCTTTTCTTCTTCCTGGGATAACGGCGGCGGTAGTGTGTCGCTTCCTCCGATATAAAATATGTCCTTTGACAATCCCAGCTTATCTATTATAAAGTTAAATATTTTTCTAAAAAAATGTTTAACATGATTTAACAAGCTCATTGTTTTGTTCCATCTCCCATTCTAGTATTTTATTGAATAACAATGCGTCATAGTCCTCCTTCTGGCTTATTTTCTTAAGGCTTATTCCAATAACTGCATCAGCTCTGATAATGCGATTTTCATTGTCCTTGACTTGTATTTCTTCAGGGGTTATGCAAACCATCATTTCATTTTTGGTGCTGATAGTGTTATACCTGATTATCTTTAGATTAACATTATTATTTTCATTTAATAATTTTTCATAATTGCCATCTTTAAAACAGTAAAAATTTAAAATGTCTTTGTATAATTCATCTCCTAAGATATTCTTTATACTTTCAATATTAACAACTATTACAGGTTTGCCTGTCATTGGGTCTGAAAGTTCATTTCCGGTATCAATAAACGCTTTTATGGACTTGCTGGCACTGCCTAAATTAATTGTCACTGTTCTCATATAATTACTTTTTTGAATTCTTGACTTTACTTCTTTAAAAAAGAAATGCAATGCCATGTATCCTAAAAAAAAGGATATTACAATTGCATTCACTGTTAATCTATCATCCGTCAAATAGTACAGTGCGGTTATAATGCCAACCATTACCAATGACGTTATGTAAAAGCAAAGTATAACTCTTATATTTGTCAAAATTCCCCTTGAATCAAAAGCAATCATTATCATTAATACAGAAACGCTTAATTTAACAATAAAATAAGTCATAAACGCTTTACCAACGTAGACAGTCAATATAACGTACAATGCACCTATAATCGAAGCAGCTATAAGCCGTTTATAGACAATAGCTCGTTTAACAAGCCTGCCCGTAACAAATAACAATATAAAATCAATTATAAAATTTTCAGCGAAGACATATTCAATATAATAAACCATCTCCACCTCGCATAATCATATTATAGTGCTTGTTTCTTACAGCAATTATGTTATTCATTATAAAGTACTAATTAAAAATATTTTGTCATAACGTGTCTTCAAAAATAAAAAAAAATGTATAGCTTATGAATAAAGCCATGCATTTTTATATAGTAACTTTTCAAATTTATGATTTGATTTTTCCTATCATTTCTTCCATATTTTTTCTTTTTTTAAATCCCTCAGTTAACACTAATGTCTTGACTGTGTCACCTATAAGTATTCCTCCTGATAATATGCCGTTTTTAAAATAAAGCTTCTTAAAGTTTTTGCCATCATATTGTTTGTATGTTTCGTATTTGACATTTGGATCAGAGCCTGCATCGCCAATCGAAAATACTTTTGAACCAAAGGCATTTAAAGTTGTGGAGGGTATAATTGTTTCATAAATATAACTACCACCTGCCGCATTTATACCAGCCGCCTTGCCCTGCTCAATTGCTTCACTCCACAGAGCATAATTGATACCGTTATATTCCGCACAGTCTCCGCAGGCATACACATCAGCAGCTGCTGTTTCCATTTTATTGTTTACAACTATAGCTCTTTTAATTTCGATTCCGCATCCTTCGGCGATAGTGCTGTTTGCCTTAACCCCGGTTGAAACTACTACCACATCTGCACCCACTGTTTCACCATTGTCAAGAAGAATTCCCTTTACTCTTTCGTCCCCTACAATTTCTTTAGTTCCTACACCCTTTTTAAATGTAATACCTGCTTTTTCTACTATTTCTTCTAATATTTCGGATGCTTCAGCATCCAGCTGCCTTGGAAGTATTCTGTCCGCCACTTCGATAACAGTTACGTCAAGTCCAAGATTCTTAAGCTCATTGGCAGCTTCCAGACCCAAGACCCCTCCTCCGATAACTGCGCCTGTTTTCTTATCCTTTACATATTCTTTTATTAATTTCCCGTCCTTTGCATATCTTAAAGTAAATACACCTTCTTTATCTTTACCCGGAAATGGAGGGACAAACACCTCAGCACCTGATGCTATTATAAGCTTCGTATATTCCAACTCCTCACCGTTTTCTAATAAAACCTTTTTGTTATCATTATCTATTTTAGTAACAGCTTTATTTAAAAGAAGCTTTACATTGTTTTCTTCAAACCATTTATCATTTTTTATCGTCATTGATTCTATTGTAATATTTTCGTTACTAAGCATTTTGGAAAGCTGAGGTCTGTAATAGCCTTTTACGTCTTCCTTTGAAATTATAGTCAAATCACTTGATCTATCCCTTTTTCTTATTTCGCTTGCAGCACTCATTCCCGCACCGCTTGCTCCAATAATCAGTATTTTTTCGTTATTGCTTAAAATATCGCTTGTTTCTTTATTTTCTGTCCTTTCAAAATATTCAGGACCGGCACCACATACAGGACATGTTTCAGGGGGTTCTGAACCTTCTACTGTTTCTCCGCACACAGTGCATTTCCATTTATATGTTTTCATTTCTTCATTAAATGATTTCATTATATCCTCCACAAATTTAATCTGACAAAATAAGTTATACCCTCTTTGTGGAATATTAAACATATTCTCATTAAAATAACCCGCCAAAAGCGGGTCAGATTGGGTTTTTCAATAGCCTGACTGCAGAATTAACCGCAGTCAGATATTTATTTATTACTATTTACAGTTGCTACCGTGAGCGGGTATTTTTCTTATTTTTCGCCGTGACTTTGTAACTGTAAATAGTAACTGTTTATTTTGATATTCTGTTTTCTATCAGATAATTCAGCAAACCGCCGCATTTCACTATTTGCATAATATGCTCAGGAATTATATCACATTTATATTTTTCATTCTTAGTCTTGTTTTCTATTATCCCTGCTTCATAATCAATTTCTATCAAATCATCCTTTGATATTTTATCAGTATCGCTGCATTCTATAGCCAGTATCCCCACATTAATGCAATTTCTGTAAAAAATTCTCGCATATGATTTTGCTATTACAGTTCTCACACCCAATGCATAGAGTGTGAGAGGCGCTGTTTCCCTGCTTGAGCCTGAACCCAGATTTTTCTCTGCAACAAATATATCACCAGGCTTATAACCGGATGCAAATTCAGCATCCACCGGACTCATGGCATACTTTGCAGCCTCATCTATCGGTAACTCCATATATGCCGGAGGAGAAATAATATCTGTATTTATGTTATCTTTGTACTTCCATACTTTTCCTTTAATCATCCTAAAACCTCCTAAAAGAACTCTCTCGGATCAGTTATAAATCCGGTTATTGCCGATGCTGCCACTGTTGCCGGCGATGCAAGATAGACCTCAGAATTTTTAGAACCCATTCTTCCAAGGAAGTTCCTGTTAGTTGATGATATGCTTACTTCACCTGCGCCTAATGCCCCGGAATGTATTCCCAGGCATGCTCCGCAGCTTGATGCAAGTATTGTTGCTCCTGCCTCTGAAAGTATTTCAAATATCCCGTCCTTCAAGCATCTCTCATAAATAGATCTGGATGCCGGTGAAACCAATAGCCTGATTCCTTTTGCTATTTTTTTGCCCTTCAATATTTCTGCCGCAACCTTAAAATCATTGTATCTGCCGCCTGTGCAAGAGCCGATATAAGCCTGATGGAACTTTTTACTTGTAACATTGGTCACATCAGTTACATTGTCAACCTCATGCGGACATGCCACCTGGGGTACCAATTCGCCTGCATTGAAGCTGTATTCCTGCACATACTGAGCATCCGCATCAGGATTAATCCAGCTGTAATCATCAACATCTCCGAATTGGCTTAAAAATTCCTTTGTTATTTCGTCAAATTCCATTAATCCTGCTTTTGCACCTGCTTCAACTGCCATATTTGTAATAGAAATTCTTTCATCCATGATGAGATCTTTGATTCCATCTCCTAAATATTCAATTGATTTATATGTTGCTCCTGCATGCCCTATTTCGCCTATTGTTTTTAGAGAAATATCCTTTGCATACACACCCGGTTTTAATTTACCGGTCCAATTCACCTTAATTGTTTGAGGCACCCTGAGCCAAGTCTGTCCCGTTGCCAGAACTCCAATCATCTCGGTTGATCCTATGCCTGTTCCGAAGCTTCCCAACGCGCCGTAGGAGCATGTATGGGAATCCGTTCCCACAATAACACCACCGGGATAAACATGTCCTTTTTCAATCATCACCTGATGGCAGGGCCCTTCAAATTCGTAATAATTTTCTACCTTGTTTTCTTCACACCATTCTCTGGTAAACTTTACTATCTCTGCCTGACGGGCATTAGCCGGCGGTGTGTAATGGTCTGAGATAACTATTACTCTGTTTGTATCCCATACCTTGAAATTATGCTTTTCCATTTTTTCGGCTATTTCAATACGCGGACCAAGGATGTCATCCATCATGGCCTTATCTATGTCAACCCAAAGGATATCTCCTGCCTTTACATCTGCTTTACCGGCAGATTTAGCCAGGATTTTTTCTGACATTGTCATACCCATTTATTAATACCTCCTGAATTAATTATTGGAATAAAGTGTATACTCCTGTGCCTGCAACCAAAGCAACAACTAATACTCCGCCTATAGCTACAAGGAACATCTGAATAAATAATTTCTGCTGCTGTTCCTCAGTTACATGTGATGTCTGAACATATGAAGCAAGACCTAATGACCCTCCTGTTGATATCGGGCTTGTGCCTGCAACGTGAGCTGTGTTGGTAATTGCTGATACCAGTGCAAGCGCAGATACATTTCCTCCTACATTTTCAATCAAGCTGTTAACTGTCGGGATTAATGTCGGCATAACAACACCTGATGTTGAACTGAACCAAGACATTATACCTGCAGTTAAACCTGTCAATGAAGGAGCAGTAAATGGCGTCATAATGCTGGCAAGTGCTCTTGCAAGCAGATCTATACCGCCCAAACCAATTACTATGCTCATTAACACATTTACACCTGAAACTAAAATCAATGTACTCCAAGGGATGTTCTGTATAGCTTTCTTTTCATTAGAAACTCCAAGTATCAATAATACCAAGCCTATTGTAAATGCCAATAAGCCTACATTCATTCCAAGACCTATAACTCCGATTACAAGTGCAGCTATACCTACAATTGTAATTTTTTGCTGTTTATTGAATTTAGGCAAATCTTTGATATTTAATACGATATCAGATTTCATCTTGTATCCGCCCAGTACAATGTAAAGCACTATGAAATAAATTGTTTGAGCAATAATAGAGTTTATAAAATATCCTGTTTCTATACCTGTGATTCCTTGTTCTGCCGCCAATGATATTCCCAGTATCCCTGTAGGAGCTATTGGAGAAATACCGCCGGCTGCGGCACCAAGAACTGATGTGGCAGACAATAATAAAGGTGAAACTCCCATTTCGGCAGCCAAAGCACAAGTAAACACAGCCATAAGTGACATAACCGGTATTGTTCCGGGTCCGACTGCTGCCAAAACAGTTGAAAATATAAATACAATTATCGGAATCATATTAGTTCTTTTACCTGCT
Organism: Bacillota bacterium; assembly: GCA_023453025.1. Taxonomy (GTDB): domain Bacteria; phylum Bacillota; class Clostridia; order Tissierellales; family Sedimentibacteraceae; genus Sedimentibacter. Next base: position 64,849 of record JAEXUD010000013.1, on the reverse strand, counting down.
AATGAAACTGTCTTTTTAGCCAGTAATTCCAAGGTTCCGTTTTCCTGTGATATGCTGAACAGGAACATTACACCAAGCAATGTTACGAACAAACTGGTAGGAAAGCCTGATATTATAGTCTTTGCACTAATATCGCCTATCATACCTAATACTAAAGATAAACCAATTGCTACTAAACCTGTGTTGATTTTTCTTAAAAAACCTAGTACTATTGCACCGATTAAAAATAATAATGATAATAAATCTAATTGCATAAAACCCTCCATTTTTTTATTTTATTTTTTAAGCATTACAACCGTTTTTTTCTATATTTATATGATGTCCGCTGTAATTTCCGGTAACCTTTTGCTTCTGAAGTTTAGCAGCATTTAGCAGCTTGTCAAAATCGACTCCCGTAGATATGTTCATTTTATCAAGCATATAAACCAAGTCCTCCGTGGATGTGTTTCCTGAAGCACCGGGCGCAAACGGACACCCTCCTAATCCTCCCAGAGCTGTCTGAACATTAATAATGCCATTTTGTATTGCTGTCAATGTATTTACCATGCCCATATTTCTTGTATCGTGAATATGAATATCAAATGTGCAGTCATCATGTTTCCCTAACAATGTTTTAACCGTCGACTCAACCTGTGAGGGATATGCGACACCAATCGTATCACATATATTGAAGTCTCTTATGCCCATGTTGTACGCTCTTTCAGTGTATTCAAGAACAGAATCCAGGCTTACTTCACCGCCGAACGGACATCCAAATGCCGTCGCCGCATCCAGACATACCTTTAAGTCCGGAAATTCCTGCAATATTTTTTCTAACTCTGCAAAGGATTCATCCAAGGTTTTATTAACATTTGCCTTGTTGTGAAGCTCACTTACAGATATCACATACGAAACCTTTCTGACACCTGTTTTATAGGCATTTTCGGCTCCTCTGAAATTTGGCACCAATGCTAAAAACTCAATATCAGAATCTTTGTATTTTTCTAAGAAAAATGAAAACACATCACCGGCATCCCTCATCTGGGGAATAGCCCTGGGGCTGACAAATGAGCCGGCCTGAATTTTTTTTACTCCTGCCTTGATCAGCCCCTCTATAATTTCAATTTTTGTTTCAGTGGGGATAAATTCTTTAACCGATTGAAACCCGTCTCTTGGTCCAACCTCTACTATATTTGCCTTCAAAATACCAACGCCTTCCTATATAACCTTATTATCCTTTAATTCCTGTATCTTTTCTTCGCTGAGTCCTAAAAGCTCAGAATAAACCTCATCATTATGCTGCCCTAAAACAGGAGCAGGCATTCTTATATCAGCCTTCAGGTCGCTAAATTTAATGTGATTGCCTGTAATCTTGTTTTTTCCGGCAACCGGATGATCAACTTCAACAAACATTTCTCTGGCACCTGCAATATGCGGATCCTTAACAACCCTGTCGATTGTGTTGATTGGTGCTGTGGGAATGCCTAATTCCAATAGTCTTTCAACCAATTCATCAATAGTAAAGTTAATTGACCATTTTTCTATAATTTCCTTTAAAGCTGCATGGTTGTTTACTCTGTCGATGTTCTTGACAAATCTTTCGTCATTGACTAATTCAACCTGTTCCATTTCGTTCGCAAGAATATTGAATAATTTGTCATTGCCACATGCTATAACAATGCTTCCATCCTTAACCCTGAACGAATCATAAGGATATGTGGATTCATATCTGTTTCCGATTCTTTCAGGTATTCTGCCTGTTGACAAGTAAATCTGGTTAATGATTTCAAGTGATGATACCACTGAGTCAACAAGAGAAACATCCACTTTTTGACCTTCACCGGTTTGAAGCTTATTAACCACAGCTGCAATCACACCGATAGTAACACTTAATCCGCCTAATACATCACCCATTGCAGTACCTGTTCTTGTAGGCTCACCACCAGGCCAGCCTGTAGTGCTCATAAGCCCTCCCATTGCCTGACCTATGATATCATATCCTGCTCTTTGACTGTATGGTCCGTAATGTCCGAATCCGGAAACACATCCGTATACAATTCCCGGGTTTATTTGTTTTAATGTTTCATATCCAAGTCCAAGCTTTTCCATAGTACCGGGGCGATAGTTCTCCAGTACGACATCAGCTTTTTTTACCATTTTTAAAAATATTTTTTTGCCTTCTTCAGATTTTAAATTCAAGGTTATACCCTTTTTATTTCTGTTAAGGTTCATGTAGTACGCACTTTCACCATTGATGAACGGACCAAATGCCCTGCTGTCATCTCCCTTGCCCGGCATTTCTATTTTGATAACATCAGCTCCCATATCAGCCATGAGCATACCACTGTATGGCCCCGCTAAAACTCTGGTTAAATCCAATACCTTAATACCACTTAAAATTCCTTTTGACATAATTTCACTCCTTAAATTTGTTACACCTACTATTTAGCAATTATTATGCCAACCTTTTGTTTGAAATTTTTTATAAAAATTTGTGTTTAAAATTTTCTTTATTATTTCAACATATTTTAAATAAAAAAATAACAAGAGATATTATTATAGTAAAATAAACTCTTGCTTTTTAATTTGTATCGTTATGTATCGTATTGTTTCATTATTTTTTGCGATGATACAATATGACGCAACTACAGCTTAATATTGTACCTTTTCATTTTTCTTATCAAAGTCGACCTGCTCATTCCCAAATCACCTGCTGATTTAGTGACAACAAGATTGTTTCTTTTTAAAACTTCAATAATTTTATTGCGTTCCCAATTGCTCAAGTCAGCATTTTTAGATTTATTCTCACTAGTTTGAACATAGTTATTTGCATTTCTTTCATTGTTCAGTTTAGAAGCAATTAAAGCATTGTCGTTGTTGTATATACCTAAAGCTATTTTTTTCAGTTCATCAATATTGTAATCACTAATAATTGCAGAAAATCTTTCAACAAAATTATTTAATTCTCTTACATTCCCCGGCCAGATATAATCATTGATGCATCTTAAAATTTCAATAAAAGAATCAGCATATCTGTTATATTTCTCACCGGCGTATCTTTTAAACATGCTGAGACATAAAATTTCAATATCTTCTTTTCGTTCTCTCAGCGGAGGTAACACTATATTTAAAATGTTCAACCTAAAATACAAATCCTCTCTGAACCTTTTTTCAGAAACCTCTGTTTCAAGAGGTTTGTTTGTTGCAGATATCACCCTTATATCCACAGGTGTAACAATATCACTGCCTAACCTTCTTATTTCTTTTTCCTGCAGGACTCTTAAGAGCTGTCCTTGAATATCAATCGGAAGCTCAGTTACTTCATCTAAAAAAATTGTTCCCCCATGAGCAATTTCAAATAGGCCGGCCTTGCCACCCTTACTGGCGCCCGTAAATGCACCCTCTACATAACCAAACAATTCTGATTCTAATAGGTTCCGAGGCAGTGTTGCACAGTTTATTGCTACAAAATGTGATTTTTTTCTTTTGCTTTCGTTGTGAATGCTTTGAGCAAACAATTCTTTACCGGTACCGGTCTCACCATAAATAAGCACTGTGGATTCTAAAGGAGCAAAGCCTCTCGCGATTTTTTTTGTATTTTTAATTTTTTCAGAATTTCCCAATATATCATTGAAGTTATATTTTGCTACAAGGCCTTTTTCGTACATTTTCAATCTTATTTTTTTCTCACTGTTTTGCAAAACCTTTACATCCTGAAATGTTGCAACAACACCCTTAACCTCATTGTCTACTATAACCGGTATTCTATTTGTGTTAACAAGAGTACCGTTCATATTCATCAGTTCATCCAGCTCTTTTCTCCCTGATTTCAAAACATCAAGCATTCTTGTATTATACAGTATATTTTCTATGTTCTCGCCTATAAATGAGCTGCCATTTTTGTTTATTAATTTTTCGGCCATGCTGTTTAAAACAGTTACATAGCCCTTGTTATCAATAGCTATTATGCCGTCATGTGTGTAATTAAAAATTGTTTCGTATCTTTCAAGCTTAATTTTTAATTCCTCTTGCTTCTTTAAATCTTCATTCATAACAAGCAAAAGCTGATTAGCCGACTCAAAAGCATTTGAAATTGAGGCTTCAGAATCTTCCACAACTATATGATTGAAATTATACATGATTGCATATTTTTCAGTAGTTCCTCCTCCGATGCCAAGCTTGATTCCATCTCTGATTGCATCCAAAATACATTGTTCCGATTCTGCATCATTTGAAAATCTGTAATACTTTGCATCTAAATTAAGAAGCTCACACATGGTCTTAACACCATTTGCAATTTCTCCGTAGGTAAAAAACCCTATGGAACCATCAATTTTTCTTGCTTTATTAATAATATCAATATAATCCGACAGCTCTAATTTAATTTCAACCACATTAATATCAAGATTTTTTTCAATTACAGCCTTTGTTCCTCTTCTGCTGACTATTACCCTTGCACCCTTTTTTATGAGAATTTCACATAAATCACTGGCTTCATCCAAAGCAGCTACAAAGACATCTATGGGATAATTCTTTGAGCTGATTATTTGCCTTGCTTTTTTGGCTAATCTTTCAGTTGGTGCAATCATACATATGTCAGTAACTTTTTCTAATTTCATTTTAGCCTCCATTGCTAAAATTTGTTGGCAGGACACTGCCTCCCGCCGGCATTATAATTACTGTTCCTTTTTCACCTGTCACGGCTGATGCTTTATCCACAGCATCCTGCAAATTATCGAAATATTCAAAACCTATCTTCTCCATAATTTCTCCGTCATAATCAGTAACAGTGTAAATACTTGACTTCATAAGTGTCATGGCGATAGCCGCTGCTTTATGGCCCCCTAAAACAAAGTTTTCCTTTATATCCTTGACCATTTGCTCCTTGGTTTTTGTAGTCATCCACTTTTCAAAAGTATTATTCTCAAAGCCTTCCTTGCATGAGGCACATAAAATAATTATCCCCCCGTCCTTCACAGCATGGCGCGCATTGTCCAGTGCTTTTTGAGCCTGATATATATTTATATCCTTCGGGTACCCTCCCGGAGAAACAATTACAATATCAGCCTTTTCATCAATTTTTATTTTATACATTTCATCCAGTGCCTGGCAGGCTGCCCTATGAGCCTTGATATAATGTCCCGCAAATGCCCCGACTATGGTTTTATCAGATGCTTGCAGCACATTAAATATAAAATCAATTTTAAAGTGCTCCCCAACCTCATCTATGTCCTGTCTCACAGGATTTGTATCAATGTTGCCTGCGTAAGCTCCGTCCTTAACCATATTAGAATGATTTGCCTGTATGGCTTCACGGCTTGAAACACCGGGCATTATTGCCTTGGCACCGCCTGAGTAGCCTGCAAAGTAGTGAAATTCAACATTACCTATGCAAATAACTCTGTCAGCTTCAGCAACAGGAGTAAAGATATCTACAGGTGTACCATTTTTGCAAACGCCAAAATTTTTACACTGATTCATATCAGAATCTATAACCCTGATATTTTCATATACAGCATCACCCACCAGTGCCCTTTTTTCTTCCTCAGTATGACTTCTGTGACTCCCCAGCGCCAATACAATGGTTATGTCTTCATTTCTGATGCCGCCCGAATTCAATTCCTCAATTATATACGGAAGAATTGTCTTGCTCTTTACAGGTCTTGTAATATCACTTGTGACAATAACAACACTATCCCCTGTATTTACAATCTCATGCAGTGGTTTTGTTCCGGTTGGAGACCGAAGCGCATTTTTTATCAACAGCTCTTCTGATTCAAAGCTTTGCTGCTCACCGGGAATCAATGTGTTTATCTTGTAATTATCATTTATAGATGCATATACATATTCTTTATCTTTTTTTAATTTAAATTCCATCATTCCTCCACTAGTGTAACATTTATTATAACTATTTAGATTTAATATTAAGGTTGTTATCTAAAATTTTATACCTGCAGTATTATTATTTTTATTATCTTTTAATTTATAATAAGAATAGTTTAACACTAACTTTATTTTATTTCCACTAAAAATAAAAAAGCTGTCTCATTATTTTTGAGACAGCCTTTCTATTTATTTAATTGTTACGGCCATACTTTATTGGCTTTCATTTCTGTCCAGAGTTCGTCACCATCTTCTTCATACATATAATTGTGACTGTTGGTTGCTTCCATTACAGCTTCATAATACCAGTCATCACTTGTCATATCCGGCCAGAACATTGCATCAGGATGTATATTTTCTTCAGGAACTGCTCTTTCAAGAACATTGTTAACCAATGTCATTGATTCAGCTCTCGTGATATCTTGTTCAGGTTTAAATGTCATATCTGGATAACCATTAACCCATCCCTTGATTTCAGCTGAGGTTATATACTTCTCTGCCCAATGTCCGGTGATATCTGTGAATTTCGTAGTATTTTCCAGCTCAAGTTCATCGAACTTAGCTGCGATAGTTGCAAATTCTGCTCTGGATATAGGATCTGACGGTCTGAATGTTCCGTCAGGATACCCTGCCAGTATGCCTGCGTTGTACAACGTTGAAATTGCTCTGTTTGACCAGTCGTGACCTTGCATATCCGTAAACGGGTTCGCATCGCTCAATAACGCATCTCTGCTTTCATCGGTCAAAAGCCTGTAGAAAATCATCGCTACTTCTTCTCTTGTTATGTTGTTGAGAGGTCTTACATCTCCCTCAGGATAACCTATGATATAAGCAAAGTGATCAAATTTCTCAAGCTCGGCCAACGGAACTTCCGGTTCCTCGATGATGGTTCCGCCGCCACCGCCGCCTCCGCCGCCACCGCCGGTGTAGGTGTTGGTTACAGTGAATCCGTTAATGCTTGCTCTATAGTTAGCTACAGAGTTTTCTGTTATAGTGTAATTTATTGCGCTTCCTGTTTCTTCGTTATACCTTGGTACTGTAAATGTGTGAGTAGTATTTCCATTCGTCAATACTATTTCTCCAACCTTTACTCCATCAGCTAACAAATTGATTGTTATACTTGGTCTATTACTAGCTGAACCACCACTCCAAATTTTTGTCACTTCAATATTTCTTGTTACATTATCCATATTATATAACAAATCTATTGTAGTAGTTGTCACATATTTTATTGCAGTACCTGTTATAGCCGTTCCTGTTATTGATGAGCCCGTTGTTACCGGAACCTCTATATACTCCGGTACTGTAACTGAATCCTGTTCATATCTAAAATATGTGTATCCGGTTTTCTCTCCCAAGTCTACATAATGTTGAATGTCAATACCATCACCATCGTGTTCAACTTCGGAATCTTCAAGCACGCCTGTTGTGTCTTCCTTTTCGTAATCACGTGTTTTAAATCCATCCTCGTAATTCCAATTGATGACATACTTGTCAGCTGCGATTACTTCAACCTCAGTATAATAGAAATCAATAACATTATCTCCATGTCCCAGGGTTATAGTTTTCTCAGTCTGGCCTACCTTGTTGAAGCCAGGGAAGTTCTTAGCAACTTCAGTTACCTGTGAACCATAAATGCCGCTCCCTGTTACTGTTTCCATAGGCACTTCATTTCCAATTTCCCAATAGTTTACAATGTATTCAACATTTTGAGCAGTGTTAGTAACTGTGAACCCTTCTTCAAAGCTGCCTGTTATCTCAACATCATAGCCTTCTATTTCAAGTTCAGATATTGTGTAGTCGGTGTAGTCAATACCACGGAAGTCCCATGGAGCTTCAAGAATTTCATATTTAGGTAACTTGAATGAACCTTTCCAATCATTATCATCGTTTAATTCCAATGAATATTCTGTTGATTCACCATCACCATCAAGCAATGTTATTGTTACTTCATCTGCTTCAGGACCATTCCATACCTTAGTTACAGGAATATTGATAGCTTCAATATTATAAACTCCAAAACCATCACTTAATCCCCAATTTTCTACTACTGAAATATAATTATCAAGAATATTTTCTTCAATTGTATATTCAGAGTAGTCAATTTCATTGTTGTCAATGTCGTACTTAGGTAATACAAAGGTTCCTGACCAACCATCTTCATATGATAATGTTATAGAACCTGCTACATTACCATTTTTATCGACTAAATTTAAAACGATATTATCTGGCCTTTGAACAGATTGCGAACTAATCATTGGCTGCATTTCTGATGTTTGGATTAAATTAGCAGAATCAACCCAGAATTTTCTAACATTGATTTCTATTTTTTCCTCAGCATCTTCCTTGAAGTTTGCAACAAATGTTGTCGCTGCATAGATTCCGCCTGTTTTGGCTATCGCATCAACTTCTGCAGTGCTTAATACTTCATTTGTACCTGCAACTGTTTCTATTCCCTTCACAGTCCAGTTTACAAAGTGGTATCCTGTTATTGCAGTTGCAGTTGAGCCTTGGGCTGTTCCTGTTACCGGTGCCAATGATTCGCTTGCTCTGCTTACTGTTCCGCCTGTTCCTGCTTCGTAGGTGATTGTTACAGCTTCATTTTCCACCCAGATTGCATATAGAGTATCTCCGCCTGCCGGCATTGTGAATGATGCTTCGTCTGCATATTCTACTGTTCCAGCTGCTGTTGTACTCCAGCCTTCAAATGTGTATCCTTCTCTTGTAAATAAGTTCTCATCCAAGTCAAATACTGTTCCTACAGCTGCAAACTTGTCATTCATTTCACCAGTTCCACCATTGGCATTGTACGTTAGCTTAGGAAATACATTAATTGTAACCGTAGCTAAATTCGACTCATAATCACCGTTTAATGCACCGTCTGTTTTGCTTACATTTACAAAGTTTTTGTAAGTAAATGAATCTTCGCCTGTAAATCCTGATACAGGTGTATATACAAATGAGCCATCTTCATTAACTACTACAACGCCATTAGCTGCAGTCGTAATATTAACTCCTACGTAGCTCGAATGAACTCTCAATGGAGATATTATGTAATTGTCTTCATTGAGTATAGTAGTTCCGTCATTTTTCAATATACCATCCGCTTCATTCACTTCAAGAGATACATTCATATGTGCAGTATAATAATCACCTGCAGCTGTTGTTGAGTCATCAGCAGCTGTTGGATTAATTGCTACTACTGGTTGTGGAAATTCCTTTGCTCCACTCTCGTTTCCTGATGTATTTAAAGTATAATGGTAGATTGCGGAATTTCCATTTTCATCTTTATTTGTATAAGCTGTACCATAATAACCAGGTCTGGCAACTACTGTATATTCATGTAAATTTGTTATAGTTGCGCTTGCTCTTACATCAGGGAATGTTATTGTAGTAGTTCCGTCTACATTTTCAATAACAGTTGCTCCAGCTTCTTCAAGTTCAGCTACTGAATCAGGTGTTAATTGGAAATACTGAGGTATAGTATCTTCTACATATCCTGTAGCTAAAGCTCTTACCGTATCTGCCAGGTTTTCATATATTCCTTCGATTTCTTCCGAAGCGTCATCATCTGAGAATATAGGATAGTATGCTTGTGTATAACTAGTAGCCGGAGCCCATTCATTAAGATCGTTAACATCTTCCTTGACATTATTGGCATCGTATAAATATGTTTTAGGTGATGTACTCAATAAGTTGGCTGCCAATTTAGCTTCATTGCTTGTTCTGGAATACGCACTAAGCAATGCTATAGTATAGATGTCGCTTGTAGTATCTAATGCTTGTGCTGCCGCAATAGCTTCATTTAATTCTTCTTGAGAAGTTTGATCACCGTAACTATCAGATACAGCATCACCACTACTGTTATATCTATAGGTTGGCATTCCGTCAGTCATAAATATAACAATGCTTTCAGCATCTGCTCTACTTTGTCCGACTACCTTCTGAGCCATCAGGAATCCGCCTTCGGTATTGGTTCCGCCATAGCTGTTATAGTAGAATCTTGTTGTGGCACTTGTCACAGCAGCTTTAGCAACTGAATTATTTGATGTATACACAGTTACATCATCTAAATCTAATCCACTGCTCCAATATGATGTCCAGTTACCATAAAAGCGACTTGCTCTTGCATAAGTACCGTATTGTACTACAGCCACTCTGATGTTATCATTATCACCCGTTAATACGCCGTCAATAAAAGCATGAGCAGCATCTTCTGTGATTTCAGCTAATGAATTTCCATTGCCATCGTCTTCATCGTGCATGCTGTTTGAATTATCCAGTACAAGAACCACATCTGCTTTCTTTGGTATAACCAGATTTTCACCTAATACTGATAATTGAATCTCATAGGTGTTGTCCTGACCGTCAACTGCTGTAGCAGTCTTAGTAAGTTCGATGTCATCTGCGGTTGGTTCTGGTTCATCAGGTTCATTTGCTTCCAGATAAATTCTCAATGTCCTATAGTTATACCACTCGCTGCTTATACTAAAATTTGTGCCATTTGTAAATTCACTACCACCATCTATATTTCCTTCTTCTGATCTGTACAAACTTGTAATAGTATATCCAGGTTTAGGAGCGACTGTAACGTCACCAGGTCCTTTATCGCTTCCATTTTTATTAAAACGATAATCTGTATTAGACATTAATTCATTGTCTACATAAACCATAACCTTCATATACCTATTACCACTGCTATTAGTATTGTGTTCAGTATTAACCGTCACATAATCATTGTTCACAATCTCCGCCGCACTCACCGTATTCCCCGGCATACTCGGCATCAGCATCAACAACGCAATTGTAAAACACAGAATTTTTTTAAACAGATTTTTTTGCATGATTTGTCCTCCTTTCTTTAAGATTTTTGGTTCTTTATTTCTCCTATTGATTGAATCATTAATAACCATTTGATTTGTATCACCCCCTTTCTTGATTAGTTACTAATTTCCAATGTTCTTATGTTTATATAGAAACAACTTACCCCTTGGTTTGAGGCAGTTGGATTCTAACTGAGTAATGAGGAAATCCTTCGCTGTCGCTCAGGATGACGACAATCATTAAACTAAAAAAGCTGCAAAATAATTTATTATTTTGCAGCTGAACGGTCATGGCAGTTATATTGTACTGCTTTAGACTTCAAAGCTTTGCGTCACTGCCTTTCGGCAGGTTTGCCTATTGTTAAATTTTATCAATGTTTATTGTATGGTATTTATACCACAAAACCGATGCGGTAAACATAATTTTCAAAAACCATTACACAATTATTTCTTCTTTTTCAATTAGATTTATAAACAAGCCTGCTAAGTGTGGATCAAACTGCTTGCCTGATTGTTCTTTTATTTCATTTAGAGCTTCATATTTGGACATTCTGTTTTTATAGGGTCGGTCATTTACCATAACATCATATGCGTCGGCTATGGCAAATATTCTTGCTACAATAGGTATCTCGTCCTGTTTGAAAAGCCCGGGGTAACCGTTTCCGTCCCAGCGCTCATGATGAATAAGAATTAATTCTTCGATTGGAGAAGCATCCCTGAATTCTTTTGCTATGTAATAGCCTATTTCACTGTGGCGTTTTACATTTTCCCATTCGTCATTGTCCAATGCTCCTTCTTTCTGAAGAATAGATTTAGAAACTCCTATTTTCCCAATATCATGGAATTCACAAAGCAGTCTAAGTTCCTCCTTTTCAGTGTTCGATAAGTTTAATGCATCTGCCATCATCAAAGTCAAATCTTTAAGCCTTTCATAATGTGATTTTGTTTCGTATGTGATTTTTTCAAGTCTGCTTTTTAAGAACCTGATCATGGACAGCTTTGCTTCCTTGCTTTCCTTGAGCTTTTTAAAATACATTCTGTCTTCAGCTTTTTTCAGTATATTTTGAATATCTTCATTTTCATCTGTCTTTGTTGCAACACCAAGGCTGATACTCATTTTAATATAATCCAGTGGATTGCTTTCAAATTTTTGCTTGATTCTTTCCACAATTCTCTGTGCAGTCACTTCTGATGTTTTTGGCAGTAGAACAATAAATTCGTCTCCTCCGACTCTGCTTATGATGTCTTCGTCTCTTAATGAATTAATCATGATATCAGCGGCTCTTTTTAATGCACTGTCTCCCATGGCATGGCCGAATGCATCATTAATAAGTTTAAGTCCATTAATATCACCTATAACGAGGCTTATTGGCAGCTGTCTTTTTGTGTCTAATCTGGAGAGCTCTTCTTCAAAATAATTTTTATTGTATAAACCTGTCAGTTTATCTTTGTAGTATTGTCTTACTTTATCTTTCAAATCTATAATTTCGCTTTGAACGTCTTCGGGCATGATCTCTTGTTGTAAATTGTTTTTAATGTCGGTCACATCTGCATAGTACATAATTACATAATCTTCGTCATTGCTTTTGTCGGTAAATATATTTATCAGATACCAGCGGTCAAGCTCGTCAATATGTATGTCAAACTTTAATTTTGTATTCGGAATCATATTGATATATATTTCTTTGAAGTATAGTTTATTGGCATTGTCTACAACAATCTCCGAAAACTTCTTGCCCAGAAGCCTATTTGGGTCAATTTTAGTAAATTCATAGAATTTGTCGCTGATATATATCACCACATAATCAATAAAATTTCCTTCTTTATTGTATATGGTTTTAAATTTCAAGTAAAAATCAGTTGCAGGGTATTCCATTCCTCTACTCCTTCCTGTGATGAATACAAACATCATTATCATGTTTTTTATTATATATTTCAAGGATTACATTTAAATTTTTTAGAAAATACATTTTGATTTTATCGCAATTACATTTTGATTACAAAAGAGGAGATTCTTCGAGCTACGCTCTCAGAATGACAGTGCGTGGTTTACTCATAACAATGACCTAGGGATGCTCAGGATAACAAAAACCCCGGACAGCAAAAAACTCAGGATGACTGGAAACTCCTGAGTATAACATATAATTTCGCGATATCTGATAAACTAACTATATTATTGTTTTTTCCGATATCAACGGCTGAAAAGTCATATTTATATTATTGCTGCTTAATTTTGTATATTTATCTAAATTATTATAAATTCTGTCTTCTATTATTTTTATTCCTTCTTTTCTGACGTTGTGAAGCATCATTACAATTTGATCTTGATTCCAAAATGTAAACACATCACCTTTTCTTAAGCTATTTCTGAAAAGCTCTGTCAGTTCCCTTGAGCTCCTTCCGTCATTCCAGTTAACATTTGCAATACAGAGATAATCATTCTCATCATCTCTGACAGATTTCCTTTTCTGAAGATTAAACAGGAATTTAAATGATTCAACACTGCATTGCATAGCGCCAAACAAATTTCTGTCTTCTAATTCTTTTTCCAGGCTATTGATATCTGCATGCTCTTCTCTCAGCGAATAATTCTGTATTTTGTTATGCATTTCTGTAAAATGATTTGAAGGCTTTGTATCTAACTCTTTTCTCAATAAATTTGATGAATACTCATAATGATTAATGGCATTCTTTTGCTGTCCCTGCGCAAGCATTGCTTCCATCAAATTTGTATGGATATTTTCTTCATACGGCTCAATAAGAAGTGATTTCTCACACAATGCAATAATTTTTTCATTTTCATTGTACTTCTTAAATATGTCAATTAGCTTGTATAAAGTTTTTAAATAAAGGCGCTGATAATAATTTCTTGTTGGAACCAACCATACTTCATATGAGTTGTCGGAAAGATATAATCCTTTATAAAGCTTCAAAGCCTTTTCGTAAAGCTCCGCTGCCATATCATAATTGTATTCTCGCTCTAAATCCGCTTGATTAATGAGTTCTTCAAATTCATCAACGTCAATTATAGTATTTTCTCCAATTTCAAGAAAATAGTATCCATTAGTGAAATTAATATTCAAATATTTACATTCATTAAAATCATCCGGCAAAAATGTTTTAATAATTTTTCTTAATCTAAATATTTGGGTTCGCAGCATATTTTTGGGGTCATCTGATTCACTGTCAGATAATAAATTATCTATAATCGTTTCCGGCAATAATTTTTTATTTCTGAAAGTCAAAAAATATTCAAATAGCCTATATAATTTATAGGTTCTTCCGGATTCTTGCATAACTGATTGATTATCTATCTTAATATCAAATTCGCCCAAAGTATTTATATAGAGCTTCATAATAAGTAACTCCCCCAAAATTTTTACAATTTATCCCATTATACATTTTTATTTGATAATTATCAATAATTTTATATATTTTTTTTAGCAATTGGAAGACTCTCAGTCTTGTTTGCCTCAATTAATTCCTTTACAAATAAAGAGTGTTTGCCCGGGAATATTATACATAATGATTTTTTTGCTCTTGTCATCCCGACATAAAATATTCGTCTTTCTTCTTCTAATATTTTTTCATATTCGGCATCAGACATATTTCTTTTTTCAGATGGAAATTCTCCATCAATGTTGTCAATCATATATACATGGTCGTATTCCAAACCTTTTGCACTGTGTATTGTGGTAAGAGTAACGTTTGAATTTTTATTTTCTGATGCATTTTTAATTATACTTTGAAGATTATCAATTTTTTCAATAAATTCTTTTATATTGCTGCAATATGAACCAATCTCCTCAATAATCTCAAGTATATGCAATGAATTAACAAAATTATTTCGTCCTTCATCCTTCATTCTTTCCAGATAGCTTAAATATTCAAGTTCAATTTTGATAAACCTTATTACATCTTTTGGTCTTAGTTTGTTGATATAATTTATGTCTATTTTAAATTGATGAATTTTATCATATACATAGTTATCAAAATATCTATAATTGTCCAATATGTCAAACACCGTCAAATCATCTCTTGAGCTTTCTGTTACAATTCGGCACATGCTTTTGGTGAAATAAGTGTAGCTTTTATAATAAATTCGTGAGAATGCCTCTCTGTCTTTAGGATTTAAAGCAAGATTTAAAAACGCCATTATATCATATAATACAGGACTGTTAAAAAATCTGGTCTTGTCTTCTTTTATATAAAAATCCACTTTGTTTTCATTAAAATTATTTGCCAGAATCAACGCCGACATATTGTATCTGAATAAAACCCCTGCAGTACTCCCATCTGACACCTTTGCGAGTTCTTCAGTTATTAACTTGGCCTGCTCAGCCCGGCTGTTGACCTTTATCAGATTAATTTCTTTTTCCCTTGAATTTTCAGTAGTAATTTCTTTTTTATATCTGTTCTTATTTATCTCAATAAAGCTTCGTGCACCTTCAACTATGTTTTTATCACTGCGATAATTATTGTCTAAATAAAATATTTTACCGTCCTTGTAGATATTCATAAATTCCAGCATAAAATCAGGATCGCTTCCTCTGAATGAATAAATAGCCTGATCATCGTCTCCAACCATAAAGAGATTATTATCCGTTATTTGCTTTATTATTTCATACTGAATTTTTGAGGTGTCCTGCATTTCATCTATTTGAACATATTGAAATAAATTCTTGATGTAGTCTTTGATATTATTTGAATTTTTAATGATTTTTTGTGCATATATCAGCATATCGTCAAAATCAATCAGTTTGTTTTGAGCTTTATACGCCTTGTATGATTCGTATAATTTGTCAAAGCCCTTTATTTCAATACCATAATCCTTGTATTCAGCAGGATTAATCATCATATTGTCAACATAGCTTATTGATGAGGCTAAGCTTTCGATTTCTTCTTCGCTTACATAGTTGAAATATGATTTTGAATAATAGTCTTTAAGTATTTCTCCCAACACCTGATAATTATTTGTAAGCAAGTCAAAATTAATGCCCCTCCTTTTGTAAAAGTTTCTCACAATTTTATAGGAAAAGGCATGAATGGTTGAAAATTCAGTTTTAGCATTATATCTTCCGCCAAATAATGATTGAAATCTGTCTTTCATATCACTGGCTGCCATTTTTGAAAATGTGATGGTCAGTATTTTACTGTCACATTTGTTTTCATAAAGAAGCCTTCCGGCTCTTGCAATTGTAACAGTCGTTTTTCCGGAACCTGCAGTGGAAAGCACAAGAGCATTTCCTTTATTAAAGGAGGCTGCTTCCATTTGTTGATTATTTAATTCTATCCCATAGTTGTTTTTTAAAAAATCAAAGTATTCCATGATACACCTATTCATTAATTACTCTTTCAAAAACCTCTGCTGCTCTTATTTTTACTTGACTGCAGCCTTCTGTTTCACTTCTGTAACGAGCCTTTATGGTTGTGCAGTCCAGAGCTCCGAATTCTTTTTCAAATTCTTCAACAAACCTTTTGGTCAATTCCTTCATTTTATCGTTTGTTGTAGGTCTCTCTTCTGCATACATCAATCCCAATGCAGCTGCCGCACCTAAAAGTGCTCCGCATGTTTTTTCCGATTGTATTCCGCCGCCAAACGGGCATACTGCTTTTAAAAATCTGTCGTCAAGACCAAGCTTGTACTTTTCATTTGCAGCTATCAACAATGCTTCTGCGCAGTTAATATGATGTATAGGTCTTTCATCCTCCGGATATGCTAACTCCTTTTTATTGATTCTGTCTACTATTTCTTTCATATTTATCTCCTACATAAAATAAATAAGCATGCTCATAAATGCAGTTAATATCATACCTCCTGCCAAGACTAAACAAATGACTCTCTTCATTCTATTTGCTCTGTTATATTTATTCATAAGAATCCTCCATAATTTAATGATATATATTTTAACATATTAATCATAAATTTAATAGATGCATGTTCAAAAAAAATTTTTCCATTGTAATTTTTTTATGATGATATATAATTTAATGTATACCTAGTCAAGAGAGGAGATTCTTCGAGCTGCGCTCTCAGAATGACATTAAATTATATGATATACGATAAGATAAAAAAAACTAAACATAAGAAATTATTAATTACAGCAGCTGTACTATTGATTATATTTGTATCTATAGCAGTAATGGAAGCGGTAATTGAGCCGGCAGGATATATTCGTCCAAATTATGATAAAACCGAAATCTCATCTATATTGAAAAAAAGTAACTTATCAGAGGATGATTATAAAGAATTGTTTTATCAGACCGGACTGGGAAAAACAGCTGTTGATGAAATTCTGGCAGAAGAAAACGGAACGGCTAAAATTCTAAAGTTTCAGGATAATTTCTTTAAAGAAAACAAGATTTTATGCGAATCAATAGGGATAATTACCAGCCAGGAATCCATTGTTAATGACGAGGGTAAGACAATGTACGGCTTTGACCTTGCCCCTGTTAAAAACGGCTATGTCCTTATTACCAAGGCGACCCATTCATTAGGATGGCGGCATGGACATGCTGCCGTTGTAACCAACTCTGAAAACAATGAAACATTGGAGGCTGTAATACTGGGGAGCAATACCAGGCTGCAAAATATAAACAAATGGAGAGTTTATCCCTCATTTATGATGTTAAAACTAAAGGATACATCACAGGAAACACTAAATGAAATAGCAGGATTCGCAAAGAATAATTTGTATGACATACCATATGGATTGACTATAGGCTTAACAAGCAAAAAAAATCCTGAAACTGATAAAATAAGGTCCACACAATGTTCTCACCTTGTATGGTATCCTTTTATGCAATACGGTTATGATGTGGATTCTGACGGTTCTTGGCTGGTTACTCCGAAGGATATTGCAAACAGTGACTTATTTGAAGTGGTTCAGATTTACGGAGTAGACCCTGATGATATATGGCCGTAGGGCATATAAAAAGCATCTCTTTTTTAAGAAATGCTTTTTTAATACTCATTATTAATCTTCTTTGTCCGTGATTTCTAAACCATCATCGTAATCGTCATATTCTTCGTCATCATCAAAATCAAAGTCATAATCATCGTCAAAATCTTCATAGTCATCATCGTCTTCATCGATTTCCATATCACCGAATAATTCTTCTTCAACTGTTGATAAATCTTCATCTAACAAATCTAAGTACTCGTTAACCTCGTCTTGTTCCTCTACTATGTCACTCAATCCATCAGCTATTTCTTCGATAACTTCCATTAAAGCATTAAACAACTTGCCTTCTTTTGTGTCTGCCTTAACATCCAAACCGTCAGCCAGACCCCTCAAATAAGAAATTTTTTCATATAGAAAATCCATTGTGTTACCTCCTTATACTCTTGATAGATATTCACCTGTTCTGGTGTCTATCTTGATTTTATCGCCTAACTCAACAAACAGCGGCACATTTACCTTTGCACCTGTTTCAACAATAGCAGGTTTGTTTGCACCTGTTGCAGTATCTCCCTTGAAGCCAGGTTCTGTTTCAGTTATTTCCAGTTCAACAAAATTTGGAGCTGTTACTTCGAATGGCTTTCCTTCGTAGAATCTCATTTGTGCAAATTCATTTTCTTTAATATACAAAATAGCTTCAGCTACTTGGTCATGATTCAATGGAATTTGTTCAAAGGATTCAGGATCCATGAAATAATATAATTCGCCATCATTATATAAGTACTGCATATCCTTTGTTTCTATTCTTGCCAGTGGGAATTTTTCTGTAGGGTTGAAAGTTTCCTCTCTTATTGCTCCTGTTACTATATTTTTTAATTTTGATCTGACAAAAGCTGCTCCTTTGCCAGGTTTAACATGTTGAAAATCTACTATTTGCCATAATCCATTATTCCAAGATATAGTAATGCCCTTTTTAAAATCACTTGCTGTAACCATAAATTGTCTCTCCTCCTATGTATATTATAACCAGCGTCTTGCTGCTTATTCTAATATAATTGTTCTTCCTGTAGCGGGAACAATAGTAACACTTTTTGACTCATTTGTCTTTGTATCAACTATGGTAAAAGTGCCCGGATGAACAGGTGTTCCCTCAATATTAAAGTACAAGGTTCCCATTCCTGTATAATCAATTGTATATCTGTCCTTAAATGAAACAGTTTTTACAACTTTATATTCATCCTTCAGATAATATTTTCTTTCACCAGGATTTACAGACAGCTGGTATCTGGGAGTCGGATATTTCATTGCTTCCATTTGAATATATCTGACATCAACTAAAAATTCTTCCGCCATTTTATCCATGTATCTAAAATCTGTTGTTATTTTAGGTACACATATCGCTGCAATAATCCCTATCAAAGAAAATACCGTAATTATTTCAAAAAGAGTAAAGCCATCATCTTTCACGAGTCATCCCTCAAGGATATAATTACATATCCCATTTTATAAATTAATTCAATATTTGTCAATGTTTTAATTTCTTTAATGTGCTATATTTTCAAAAAATAGTTACTAATAACAGCTGAAATTTCAGGCCACGATTTCATGTCATTTTAAACGCAATGAAAAACCTCAGATTTTTAGCTGTTCCTTAAATATATAATTTGTTCTGCTTCATACTCCTGACCTTTATTATATAAGCAAAGAGTAATCCTTAGTGCATCTGCTTGAGCAAATCTCTTTCCTGACGGATAAGGAGCTACCTTTAATTCTTTTACATATACCCCCAGTTCAGCCTCAGCTGAACTATTATAATTGCCGTTTCCATAAAAAATCTCATTATTATTTCGTATTTCAAATATATAACAATCATGATTTGTATCCCCATATCGTAAAGAAATCCTGGAAATACTGTATTCTCTTGTAGAATTTATGGCACTTAAAGTGCCTATTCTTATATCCTCTACACACCTGGATTCCATAACCTTTTTGGAAATGAAATTCATTATATATTGTGACTGAAATTGCAGCTCCGTATCATTTTTTAATATGGCAAAGCTATTGATATTTACAAGGAAAAACATCATTACAGCACATGCGACAGCACTAATCAATCCGATTGTAATTAAAACTTCTATTAATGTAAATGCCTCTGTCTTGCCTTTCATATTTACCTCATTATATATCAAAACCGTTAAAAAAAAGCAATGTAAATAAGTCTGTTTCTCCGGATTTTATTTTGTTGAAATCCGGTACCAATATAATAATATCTGCAGCTATGCTTTTTTCTATTCCTAAATCTGACATATATTTTGATTTGACCATGACCGTTAGTTTATCATTAATAAACACCAAATTACCTGCTCCGATTACCTCTGTATGAGGATTGCCGCTGCTGAAAACACGATTTCTGATACAGCTTAAAATATATAATTTGTAATTGCTTATAAATACACCTGATGCACCGCTGTAATCCTCAGGATAATAAATCAAATAATCATCCGCTACTTCAACGGAATCTTCCGAAGCCTCACATATTAAATCATAAATTCGCAAATAAGCTTTATTCAGTCCATCCTCAGAAATATAAAAAGCCTTTTTTAATTCATTGTTTGATTTTTTTATTTTATAATTGTTCATGGATATATTTAATATAGATATACCCAATACTGCCGTAAATGCAATAATAATTACCAGTAAAACCAAAGTGGAGCCATCATTGCTTGATTTAAGCCTTCTCATGGCTGATTCACTATTTTGCTTCCGCCTAAGGAATAAATAGTTTTACCATCATTTATGACAAAGACCTCTATGGCATACAAAAAACCTTGTTCAAATCTTATCCTGATTTCTGCTCCAAATTCTTTATCTGTTTGCGGCACTACTCTTTCATAAGCTCCGGTGCTTGAATTATAATTATAATCATCTATATTTATTCTTTCCATTGCCTTAATTTCTTCAATATACCTTTGAGCGGTAAGCAATGACTTATAATATATGCTGCTTTCACGGTTTATCTTAGCTGATACTACAAGCATAGACATAAGAGGCGCTATGACAACTCCCAGTACAGCAAGAGATATAATAACCTCAATTAATGTTAATCCTTTGTACATTTATTCCACCTGTGTTTCCATATTTAATATATAAAAATTTAAATCACTTGTCACATAAACAATATCGCCATTCCAGTTAACAACCCTCATATTAACAATAGCAATATCTGCATTTTCATTTTTAATGGCATCAATAAACAACAGCAAGCTTTTATAGCTGCATTTAAAATCAACCGTAACTCTTTGTATATCAAATGGAGTAACCTCTTTGCCGGCCAGCTCCATATCCTCCCCAGTTTCTCCGACAGATTGTATATCAGGAAAAACTATGTTGCTGATGCTTATGCTGTTTTTAATGCAATTATAATTTATCAGTGATATAATATCTTCCTGAAATATTTCGGTATTGTAATTTGGGGATTTAATTTCATTCAACAGCTCTGTCCTTCTTTTTTCATACTGGTCCTTCATTTTGAAATTGCTTGACATAGCTTCATAAGCTGACTTAATATCTTTATATTCTTTAATTAAATTATTCACACTCAAGTAGATCTTCTCCGGCATGTCACTGATGATGAAAATAATTAAAACAATACTAACAAATGCCAAAGGTAATACTTTATTAATACCCTTAATTGACAACTTCCTGCACTTCCTTTAATACGCATACGGCTGTATATGAATATTTTCCATTCAAATCCTGTTTAACCTCAATACTAGGGACATATATGCTTTCTATAAATCTAATATTTCTTAAATTATTTAAAAATATAGTAACCTCCTCCACAGAATCCGAGTCGCAATATAATTGTGTTTCGCTTCTGTCAACAGATATAGAGGTTACTATAGTACTTGGGGGCACAGCATATTTTATTTCTCTGAATATTTCCGAACGAACGCAATCTTCGTTTGCAGAAGCAGTCTTTAATAATTCCATATTATTAAGCAAGTTTTCCAGATGAGTTATTTCTTTCTTCAGAGTTATAATTTCATTATTTAACATTATATTGTTGTCATCCGAAACAAAGTTTTTCATAGCATTTAAATCACTTACCCTCGAAGCAATTAAAATGCTTAATAAAGAAAATACAAAAATTGAAACAGAAAGAATAACAGCGTAATCATGTCTGATAATTCTTGATATAATTCCATTTCTGTCTTGTTTAAAGCATATATCCTTTTTATCGTTAAATGCTGCAAGCAAAGCAATAAAAAAAATATTCATATTAAAATTCTTTTCAGCCATATAATCATTGAAATTCAAATTAGAGATATTTCTTATTATATCAACTTCCATTTTCAAGCATCAGGATATAACTAACAATAAACTATCTAAATTATCAGCTAATCCATAAATATATATTTTATTAATTTTGCTTTCATGGTCTATTGATTGATAGAATCTGATGCAGTTGCTGATTTCATCCAAAAGCTTGTACGAAAAATTATCATTGACATGAAAATCACCTGCTATATGAGCAGCCTGTAACTCGTCTGCAGCTTCATCACTGTACCCATTATCAAGCATGGTCGTTATGGAAAAGTCAGTCACACCTTTATTTAATACGGAAAAAAATATTTTATCAGCGCGTATCTCAGCAATTGCAGCCACATTATCTTTGATAACGGTTTTGTTAATATGTAAATTATGGGATGAAAGCTTATTCAAACAATTGCATGAAACATCCACCGAAGAAGATTTAAGCTTAAGCCTGCCAGCCAGCTCATAATATTGATTTAATATGTTTAAAGGCATGCAATATACAACATAATGAGCATAATTGTTTTCATCATCATTAATTTTTATGATTTCATATTTAAATTTATACAGATTTAAATCAACGGGTATAAGCTGAGCCAGTTCATTTGTAAGCATGGATATGGTTTCTTTTTTTTTCTTTAATAACGGAAGCTTGATTTTTCTGATTATGATTTTGTTAGAATTGATTACAAAGACAGCCTTGTTAGTCTTTATGCCATGAGAGATTAATGCTTCGTTTAAAACACCATGTATATAATCCATATCAGCAATACTTCCGTCTATAACCCCAGATGAGATGTTTATCGAAATACATTTGAAAATTGATAATATTTCGCCTTTTTTTGAAGCTTGAATAATATTAATTTTTTTATCCTTTATTTCAACTGACAAAATCATGTAGGTTATCCTTTAAATATAGTTAATACTTTTACATAAATTAAGAATTATAGAAAATTTTGGTATATTGAGATTATACAAAAATTGGAGGAAAATGTCAAAATAATTAATATTAAGAAAATATCATATAAAATTTGTTTTATTAAATATATTTAAGAAAATTGTAAGAAGTGAAAAACTCCGAGAACGAGAATCCTATTTTAAGGTCTGTCCCTGAAGTACAATTATGCGAGACTTTTCACAAATGCAGGGTACCTATTTAATGAGTGAATATTAATACTCTAAAAGTGCATAATAATCGAAAATTTTTTGGTGTAGGCCTTTTAACAAGAACCTGTATATTTCAATGAAAAACCTTCATAAAAAATAAGTCATTCAAGATTTAGAAAAGATAAAGCAGAAAATATCGCAGACTACGTAAATCATTTTTTGCATAAAGATGCTCACCATATCTCTCTTTCAATCACGCATAATTTTATTTTTGACATAATAAAAACTTCCTTTACTTTGATGTACAACCCATAGTATGCAGAAATGCAGGTTTTGCTACAAAAACTAAAAAAGATGGTGTAATATCGGGAAACAAAAAATATAAGGACGTTCATTGTACAGAAGCTTGGAAAGGAAAAGCTCCGGGAACGAAAAACCTATTTTGAGGTCCGTCCCCGGAGTGTGGGTTTAGTTTGAATTTCTCAGGTATACAATCTGTTCGGCGCTGTAAGTGTCATGACTGCCTTTTTCAAGGATCAGGGTTATCCTGACTTCATTTGTTCCTGAAGATTCAATATTTATATCTTTTACATAATTTCCTATATCAACAGGCGCTTCAGTATCATAAGCATATTTTATTTTTTTGCTGTCCTTCTCAAATGATGCTTCTTTTCCATCAGAATATCTAAAAATAAATTGATTTCCTGTCTTACCCTCAAATGATTTTGCTTCTAATATTTTATTTGTCATATAATTAATAATATATTGACTTTGGTATTGTACTTCTGATTCTGTATTTATGGTTTCATAGCTTTTATAATTAGCTATAAAAAATGACATAACAACAGAAATTACTACTCCTGCAAGTCCTAAAACAATTATTAATTCAATTAATGTAAAACCTCTTTTGTCTTTCATATGTTACCTCGCAGATGTTAAAGAAAGATTTTGAGCTTATATAATAAGCCCAAAATCTTAATGTTTTATTACTCAAGCTCTAATGTTCCTATAGAATTTATTGTTATTTGTGACGGAACATCCGGTGATTCCAGGTTTGCATTATTTACTTGTACATTCATGCTTAATCCGGGACTGTCAGATTTTACGTTGTACGTAACAGTATAAATACTATTTGCGCCAATAAATGGTTTGATTAAGTTATAATCATTCACCGGTCCATGAACTAAATTATTATCTTCGTCATATAAATTAAAGTTAGTCAAGGTAAAGCTTCCTGCTCCGGTAAAAACTATATCTAAATTATCAACATTCTGACCTGTTTGGAATTTGACACCAAATCTATAGTTGATTCCGGCTACCGCATCATAATAATCAGCATTGTCACCTAATGGTTGTAAAGCATCATTTTTGTACATGGAGTTATTATATAGTATGTTGTCAAATACCAGGCTGCTGTCTCTGTTATAATAATAATTTATTTCTATATTGTTTTTACCGGCCTGTCCTGTTAGTCTTTTTCCCGCCAGAACAGGATTAATAATTCCATCATAGCTTATATCTATTAAATTATATCCTGTTATTACAGGTGCAAATTCATCAATAAAGCCATCTCTAGGCAGCTGTTTTACTACTGAAGTAGCACCATTAACTGACAACGGCCTGTTTTCACCATTGAGCACTTCAAAATAGTTTATTGTTAGATTTACATCGGGATGTGGATTAATTATCACATTTACATTTCTTTCAAACGTTTTTGATGTTCCCGAAAATAAATCCTTTGGGTCACTATCGCTGCTGACAGTAAAATATACTATATAGCTGAACGAATCTTCCGTATAGCCTTGAGATTGAGGAACATAAGTAATTTCTGTATGTTCTGCATTGTGGGTTGCTTTGCTGTTAGGTTTTTGTGGGGGATCATCCACCTTGATTTTTAAATCGCTTATTGTATAATCATCTCCTGCCTCATTTACTATACTCATATTAGGAGGTGTTATAATAATGTTCTCACCTTTATTTGTGTAATAAACATATTCTGCTACATTAGGCGTTATAACAACTAATGGATTGACGAAGTCTTCTTCTGTAAGCACATTAGGTGTTAATACATGCTTGTAGCTAATCTCTGCTCCTTCATTGGCAAATTTAACACCATAATTCTCGCCTGTATATCTGATCTTTACTATTTTTGAAGATTCAGATGTAGTAATCGAGCCCAAATCCCATGTCATAACTCCATCCTCAGATACAGTTACATTTTCAGGCAACGAATCTTTAATAAATTCAAAACTGTCCGGCAATGTATCTGTTACAGTTGCATTTTTAGCAATAGAATCGATTATTGTATCAGCAATTATACTATATATATTAGTCAAATCATCTGCGGTCTTGGCATGATAGTAACCCTCTTGATAAGAATTGGTTGAAGGATTTAAAAGTGCTTGCATATCAGAGGTATTTGACGGTGCAAACCCTATAGTGTATATTTTAATGCCGCTTCCACCGTAATTTTTTAATAAATTTGCCTCTTCTATAGCTGCATTTTTAGCATTGACATCAAACTCATTTCCAAGTCCCACAACTTCACCATTAATATCATAGTATTGTGTTGGTTCACCATCAGTCATATATATAACATATTTCTCCGCACCCATTCTGAAGGATGTTCCAAACAATTCTCTTGCTTTTATAAAGCCTGACTCACTGTTAGTTCCTCCATCAGACAAATTATAAAAATTATTGTATGAATTTTTGGCGGTTGTCTTATTACTGGTAAATGTTTGTCTTATCTGTGCTTCATCAGAATATGCAACCACCGCAACTCTGTTATCACCAGATTGTTGTGATGACAGAACAGCATCAATAAATCTATCTGCCGCTTCTTCAAGAACCGCTGCTTTTGATTTACTGCTGCTGATATTTTCTCTCATACTTCCGGATTTGTCCAGCACAAGAATTATATCGGCATTTTTCCCTCTTGTAATGGCTTCGCCTAGAACAGAGAATTCCAGATCAAATTCATTTGATTTACCGCTTACAGGAGCAGCTGTTTTATTTAAATTAACATCTCCGCCGCTTGTATTGGAATTATCATAACCAAGATCATTATATCTTTCATCAACATAAATTTTCAATACCTTGGTTGTACCGCTTTCCAGCTGTATATTTATTGCATTGCGGTTAGATGACGAGCCGGTATCAATTTGCTTTGTGCTGTTTTTCCATAGTTCCATGCGATTCAGGCTATAACCGCTTTCCAAGGTAAGCGTTGAGTTTCCGGGCTGACTGCTGTAAGTAATTGTTGTATCTTGAATATAAGGACTGGCAACATATTCACCTGTATCATTCTTGATATATGTTTTAATCAACAATCTTAAATTACCGCCGGAGCTTTTTTCTTTGTTGGTCTCTAACAGCCATATATTCGAATATGTATGGTATTCTTTGCTGCCGGTTCCGGCTTCTGCTTCAAAATTCAGTACTATCGGAATAATTACTATCATTGCTATTAATAAAAAGAATGTTTTTAAAAATACCTTTTTCATTTTAACCCTCCCCTGTGGTTTATTGAATACTCCAATTTTCTAATTTTAACAATGGACTAAAATCTACATTTATCTCACTACTTCCTGAACCAAAAGTAGTTATACTTACTGAACCTACATTTGTTGTATTTTTAAACACTGTTTCCTGCAATCCATTTTCAGAAATTATTTTTGATACTACACCCTTATTATAGTTGAAGGTCTTGTTTCCTCCGTCATCCAGAATGCTTATATCACCTGCACAAATTATTACACCTGTAAAGTCAACTGTTCCGGAAATATCTATATCTTCATTTGTTATTATCAAGCCACTTTTTACATCATCTGCAAGCTCATATTTTTTATTGTCTCCCGGTGTTCTCGCAACCTTGTTGACATAAAGCAGCTCGTCTCCGTTGAATATTTCCATATTGTAATCCAATGGAATATTATCAAAAATTTCAGAGGTTGAATATATATCGCTGCCGTCTTCGGAATAATCATATCCCAGTTTGTTAATCTTGGTATCAAAGGCTTCACCTATATCTGCTTTTAATCCAGGCCATCCTTCCAGAGGTGCTGTGGAGGTTTCAATAAACTGACTGTTTATATAGGCACCCAGAGTTACAATATCGGTATCATTTAATCTTATTTTACCGCCCAGCAATTCAAGTGAGCCGCCGCCCAATTCCTGGTATTTTTTTATATATTCGGCTTTTTCGTATGCTGTGATCTCTCCTCCCCCACCTTTAAACCACTCAACCAGCTGAGGAAAATAAGGCAAATAGTCTTCATAATTAAAGAGCACGTTGCTCTCATCATATTTTCCTGCTGCACCAGATTCCGTGTAGCTTAATGGCTTTGTGTACGCAGCGTAATTACCGCGTACAGAAAGTGACTCGCCTGTGGCATAAGGGGATATTCCCTTAATATATGATGTTCCTAATAAATATAATTTACCTCTGGCTAAATTTCCTTTATTAATTGTTAATCCTGCAATATTGTTGTTGTTTATGATGATAGAGCTGTTTAAGGTGTTGTCTCTGCTGCCGCCGCCATACCCGAAACCGTAATATGCGCCGTTTATGGTCACTTCCTGACCTGCGGCATTCATTTCCAAATCATCTAAGACTACCACTCCCTCATAATCAACAGTGTTATCATTCATGGTGGTTGAAGTAAATTTTGCATTCGCACCGTTCAGCAAAATATTGCTTGTATATACATTTGCAGCAACCATTTCCTTGTTATTAATAATTTTAATATTGCTTTTAACCGCTAAATCCTGCATAAATGATACTCTGCCGCTTCCCAGAAGGTTTAAATCATTATTTACGAATACCTCACCGTTAAATATTGTCTCACCCTGCTTATTAATATTAAGGTTTTCGGAAGTCATTACTTTTGTCCAAAATGGATTCAATTCCAGATTTACCGTTTCAACTTCGTAGGAATCATTATAATCGGGAACCTTAATTATTAAATCAACATCTGTAGTCCTGGTTATACTTTCTTTCTTTTTTGTATACTCGGAGCTTATGGCAAGCTTCATGGGAGTGTCAACATCAAAATCGTCAAACTCTTCTTCAACAACATCCAGTTTTAATTTTTCAGCAGCATCATCAACCAGTATGCCGTCCAGAGAAGCACCCATCAGGGATTCAATAATATCCTGCTTGACTATTTCAACATATTTAGTTTCAAATGCTTCTTTAGCCAGTTCCTTGATTCTTTCCTGTCTGTATTCATAAACACCATCTCCGTCTGAATCTTCTATGATATCTGAGTTTGCTTCCGGATTAAGTGCCAGCTCTGTAAGCTTAACAATGTCATACTCATTTATCTTGTTCTTTGCAGCATTATTTGCATCATCAGCAGCCTTCAGCACCACCGAATACGCCTCGGCATAGGCCCTGTCAAGGCCTGACTCCGACATGTAAAATGAATATTTCAAATCAGAATTTGTCTTTTTAATTTTATAGTTCATCATTGTAACACCTAAAATAGATGTCCCAAGCAATGAAATTACGGCAACTGTCATTACAAGCAGAATCAGAGTTGAGCCATTATTATTCTTAATTTTTTTTAGCATACTACCACCCTTTTCATTACTCTAATCAGTTATAATGCTGTTAAAAACCTTTGAGCCTTTGACAGTTTCAATCAGTCTGGCTCCGTCGTAGACATTAATTGTTATATAGTATAGTATATTATCCGGCTTGTCCATGCCTTCCTGAACTTCAATAACCGTTGCATTTCCCGATATTGTATAATTATAGCTGCTGTCATCTTTAAACATGTACAGCTTTGCACCGGTAAAAGTCGATGTTTCAACCTTTAGCTTTCCATTATCGGTTTTCAAATTAACTCTGATTGCTGCATCATCATTCATTATATCAATCGTTTTTAAATCATCAGGAACCGTAACATCAACAATATCGTCATACTCACCATCTCCGGGAACATCAACAGAATCTACATCGTCAATATCAACAACATCATTTTCATTAATTGAAACAACAAGCCGATATCCGCTGTCATTTGGAATTTCCCTGGAATAATCACCATCCATGCCCATGTAGCCGCTGCCTGTAGATACATCGAGGCTGCTTTCGGATTTAACATCCTCCATATATTTTTGAGCCAGCTGAATAGCTCTGTATTTTATCTCACTTTCACGATTAATTCGCTGAGAGGTTACGAACATTGACATTAACGGTGTAACCACAACGCCAAGTATTGCCAATGTTATAATTATTTCAATCAATGTCAGTCCTTTATTATTTAATTTTTTTTTCATGCTGACACCTCTATAATTTAGCTTAATCTCAAACATGTTACTTTCTGGTTACAACAACAGATTTAGGCTCATTAAAGGTTACCCTGGGATTGGTGCTGCTGTCATTTTCTATTTCAAAATACACCTTCAAGCCGGAGGTATTTGTAACACCTATGCTGGCACCCACCGAATCAGTTTTTGAGTTTCTGCCGGCGCAATAAATTCTAATCATAATGCCGTCTTCAGAGGGTGAAAACTCCTGCCACGCTCCTGCCTTCGGATAAGCATTGTTTTTCGTACTGTAGCTGTAGTAATACTTGCTGTTCTCTGTTTTAAAATTGAATTGTACATTTTCCACAGCATTGCTGTTCTCTGATATATATGTACTCCTGGTTGAATCCTCTGTCTTTCCTATTAATACAGTGGGTAAGTCTGAGCTTTCAGGCTCTAAATTTACGTAAAAATCAAACTTAGCTCCTAAACTGCCAATTGTCTCCCATGCTCCGCCGGTAGAAAACGGGTTTGCTTTTCCGGATTTTGCAAGGTCTTTCCAAATCCATTCCGAATTGTTCTCATTGAAGCCCTCAGGTTTAGGTATTTCATAGAAGTTAAGGGTAATCACTCCCTGAAGTACACCTTCTTCAGCTGAAACAGTGTTTATATTTGTAATTGACATATCTACAGAGTTGTCTTGAATAGCATCTATGAAATTAATCATATTGCTATAAGTGCTTTCAAAAGCAACAGTTGCTGATATTGACCGAGCTGACAGTGCATCCTGCTGCTGTGCTGATTTCTCAGAAGATTTGGCTTCATTGCTGTCAGCATCAGTCTTTGTGTTGTTGTCTGAAGAAATTTGTTCTGCATTCTGTTCTGTTGTTTGTGTTTTATTAATATCTGCCATTATCACATCAAGTGAACTTTTTTCCTCTGCCTCTTTCTCAGGCACTGCTGCGCCCATTGGAACAACTGCAGCATCAGTAAAGCTTATATTGTTTGCATCAATATTGCTGCCGTCAAAGCAGCTGTTTAAAAATACAATGATTTGTTCCTGCTGCAGGTTTGAAATAACATCCAGACTGTTTATTTCTTCGCTCAGGGCTTGTACATTTTCCTCGTATTTTGATTTGAGCAATATATTTTGTGACATGTTGTCATATTCAATTTTTTTCAAATTGTACTCAGCTTTTAAAGTCTCCAGATTAAATAAATTCAATGTCGGGATAAATTTATATCCTGCATATACAGCCAGGGCTATAATAAATATAAAAATAAGTACCCTTTCTCTTTTACTCAGCTTCATATGCATTGCCCCCCTTTATGTCACATACAACCGAATAGTTATAGCTTATGATTCCGCCCTCGGCTCCGTCTACTACTGCCGGTATGTATACGTTGTTGATGAATTCTATATTCTTCAAATTTTTTTCAAGCTGTGCAGCCTCTTGTCTTGAAGCAGAGCTACACTGCATTTGTATGCTTTCGTTGTCTATGGACATAGAATTTATTTTTGTTCCCAGAGGTAAGGCCGCTGATATTTGTTCAAATATAACGGTGTTTACCGCATCCTCGTTTTTAATTGCAAGCTGCAATTTATCAATCTCATTTTTATAGGTCTGAAGCAATGATGCTTTGTTTTTCATTTCCAATGCTTCTTTATTTAATTTTATATTTTCTTCCTTGCTGAGAAATTCATTTACAGCAGCCAGGTCCTTTTCTACGGCTGCTTTTTCAACCATGTAATCATAGCCGAAATATGCGGCTGTTAACACTGCTATCAGTGCAATTGCCATAAAAGCAACACTTGTATTGAACTTGCTTTTGTGCTGTTTCTTTTTATCTGATAAGAAATTTATATCCTTTTTATCAATATGCAGGGATAAAATATTGTTAAAATATGATTTTACATCAAGTATATCTTTATTTGCATCCTTAATTATAACATTTGATAATTCATTTATTTCCTCGGTGCTTACACTTAAACGAGACTCTAAATAGTGTTCAAGACCTGCAATTTTTGCAAAGCTTCCATAAATATATATTTTCTCTATCTGTCTGTCCTTGTTGTTTGAATTGTAGTATCTGATGAATCTATTAAATTCACCTATCCACATATTTATGTTATCTTCTAAGATATTTGTTTTAGAAATATTTTGATTTATCTCCGTATTGTCATTGAGAGCTGTTCTTTCTATATCATTTAATGCTTCTTCCTGACTTATGTCAAAGGCAGTTTCAAAATTTCTGACTATATCATGAAGACCGTTGGAAGATATTCTTGAAAAAACATTCTTTCCGTTGTTGACAACGCTGAACAGTATATTGCTGTATCCAATATCAATAAATGCTGCAGAAGCTCCGATTTTTAAAGCCTGCTTGTTAATGGTTATTTTTTGCAATGAAATTTTGTCCAGACAATTGGAAGCAAGGTCCATTGCAACTAGCTCCATCCTGAGTCTTTGTGCCAGATCTATATATTGCTCATAAATAGCTGTAGGAAGACCGTTTACTATGTATGTACCCTTTTGTGCTCCGTCAACCTTTATAGTCTCTGTTTTTTTGTATACTATTTTGTATTGATTAAGGTCTACAGGTAAAAGCTGGTCGAGTTCACTTTTTACCATGGAGAATGTTTCTGAATTACTTTTTAATAAAGGCAGCTCCAGATTTCTGGTGATGGTTGCATTTGTGTTAATTATAAATATTGCGTTTTTTGTTTTGATATTGTTCTTTTTCAATGCCAAATCTATCGTACTTGCAATTGAATCCATATCAATAATTTTTCCGTCATCAATACTTCCGGGTTCAATGTCTATAAATAAGCTTTTGAAGATTGATACTGAAGAGCCATTTTTAGCTCCTTCCACTATTTTTATATTACGATTTTTAATTTCTACAGATAAAATTCTCCCCATGTCTTTTACCTTCCAGTTTGTATTTTGTGATACATCAGTTCTAGTTTATATAAATAAATTAAAATACCAGTTGATTATTTCTGTCCCAAAGAATATATATATTAAAGCAGATAAAGATATGAATGGTCCAAAGGGTATTTCGTCTTTTCTGCTTTTAATTTTCCGTATTATTAAAATTACCGATATGATGGCTCCAAGCACAAAGGAATACAAAGTTATAAACAACACTCCTTTCAAGCCAAATATCAGTCCCATTACAGCCATAAGCTTTATGTCTCCTCCGCCCATGGCATTTGTTAAAAGTGCTATCAGCAAAAACAGTCCCAGTCCTGTTAAAGAGCCTGCAAAACTGCTAAGTATTGTTTTGTTTATAAAAATATAAATAATTCCTATTATTGCCCCGGCAATGTTCAGGCTGTCAGGTATGATTTTGTGCTTATAATCTATGATGCTGATTGTTATAAGCAGGCTAATGATTAAGCAATATAATACAGAGTTTAAGGTTAAGCCAAATTTCAGATACACCAAGGCATACAGCAGCCCGTTCAATAATTCTATCAAAGGATACTGGATAGAATACGGTGAACCGCAGTACCTACATTTGCCTGAATTAATTACATAATTTATAACAGGCAGCATATCTATGAAATTAAGCCGGTGTCCGCAGCTCCCGCAGGAGGATGGCGGATATGCTATTGAAATTCCTGAAGGTATGCGAAAAATGCATACATTCAGGAATGAGCCTATGTATAGACCGTAGATTAAAAAAATTAATGTCATTATTATTTCCTGTGTTAAATTGAATTATAATAAAAAGAACCGTCCCTGAAATGTCACACTACAAGTTAAATTTCTCTACATGTTACATCAGCATGACAAGTAGTATCCTTCTTAATCATATAATGTTACATTAGTTCCGCCATCTTTACCAACAACTTTAGCTCTACCTTCTGCATCAACTGATATAGTAACATCTGCCAATGCTCCTCCAGATGTATTGCCGTAATATTGAAATTTTGTATCACTGTCTAAATATTTCCCACTTGCTGCTAAATCAGATAAATCTACTGAAGTTGGCAATGACTTATTTTCTGATATTACGTACAATTCTGCTGCTTTAGCAATTGATGCTGCTGTACCTTTATCAGCATCTTTCTTTGCTGTTTCTTGCACTCCCAAGAACCTCGGCACTGCAATCGCCATGATTATAGCCAATACTGCCAATACAACAATCAATTCAATCAATGTGAAGCCTTTTCTGTTTTTTAATTTGTTGATTAATCTAAACATAATGTCTTTTCTCCTCTTCTCTTCTTCTCTTCTTCTCTTCTTATTTTTTATTTTAATCTTTCAATAACATTGTGTTCATTAACATTTAACTTGTATTAATATTGCAAACGCTGTTATTGAAAGTTTAAATACGTTTACTGCACTGTTTTTACCATGTCGAACATCGGGGTTACCATTGCTATTACTATGAAGCCGATTATTATTGCCATAAATACTATCATTATAGGCTCCAGCATGGTTGTAAGTCTTGTTACTGCTGTGTCTACTTCTTCGTCATAGAAATCTGCGGTCTTGTCCAAAATTTCCTCGATGGAACCTGAGTCCTCGCCGATTTTTATCATGGAGTGAACCATGGGCGGAAATACTCCCTGCTGCTTCAGGGGCTGTGACAGTGCAAGACCTCTTCTTACGTCTTCTCTTGCTTCTAAAACTTTATTTCCTATATATGTATTGCCTGTTACTCCCGATACTGTTTCAAGTGCCTGCAACAGCGGTACACCGCTGCCCATGAGGGTTGACAGCGTCCTGGTAAATCTTGAGGTCGCTACCTTGAGTATCAGGTTTTTAACTACCGGTATTTGCAGCTTGTAATAATCTTCCTTTAGCTTGACATTTTCATTTTTGCCGATTGCTGATGCCACAAATATTATTGCAATTACAGCCAGAGCAATTATGTACCAATAATTTTTCAGGGCTTCACTTACTGCAATCATCACCTGAGTTATCTTAGGAAGCTCTACTCCTGAGCTTGAGTACATATCTACGAAGGTCGGCATGATTGTCGTCAGAAGAAATATTACTACAGCAATACACACTATTGCCAGTATCATAGGGTATGTCATGGCTCCTTTCACTTTGTTTTCTATTTTGTATTCTTTTTCAAAGTGAGTGGACAGCCTGTCCATAATAATGTCTATATTACCGCTAAGCTCTCCTGCCTCAACCATGCTTATAAAAATTGTGGGAAACGCACCCTTATGATGTGACAGTGCTTCAGAAAATGTATTTCCTTTTTGCAAATCCTCATACATCTGACCGATTATTTTTGCAAGTTTTTTGTTTTCTGTCTGCTGCCTGAGTATTTCAAGGCTGTTTACTATGGTCACACCTGCCTTCAGCATGGCATACAGCTGCTTGCAGAAAACCGCCAGATCCTTGGATTTGATTCTTTTATTTGATTCGCTTAAATTTACGGAGCCTTCTGACTGCTTGATGTCTATTATTACGTAGTTATTTTGTTTTAAATAGTCTGTTACTTCTGACCTGGATTCTGCACTCCGTTTTATTTTATGTTTTTTGCCTGCATAATCTACTACACTGCATTTATATACTGCCATAGCTACCTTCCTTTTCATAGGTATGGGGACACACCTCTTTTATAGGGTGAGTCTCTGAGGATACGAGGAATGTCCCCTAAATTTGTTTCATTACATATTCCAGGTCTACTGCTGATTTCAGCAGTGTCTGTCTTGATATTTTCTTTTCATTGTACATTTTAAGCAGACTTGAATCCATTGTCTGCATGCCAAACTTGGAGCCTGTTTGTATCTGATTCTGAATTTGATGAGTTTTCTTTTCTCTTATAAGGTTTCTTATGGCGGGAGTTGAAACCATTATTTCTACTGCCGCCATACGTCCTCTTTCTTCTATGTCAAGCACCAATTGCTGCGATATTACTCCTTCTAAAACATTTGCAAGCTGTACAACAACCTGCTGCTGTTGGTGAGGCGGAAATACGTCTATTATACGGTCGATTGTTTTCGCAGCACCGGTGGTATGCAGTGTGGAAAAAACCAGGTGTCCTGTTTCTGCTGCTGTAAGAGCTATTTCCATGGTATCTAAATCTCTCATTTCACCCAGGAGTATTACATCCGGGTCCTGTCTCAGGCAGGAACGAAGTCCGGTTGTAAAGGATTTAAAATCACTTCTGAATTCTCTTTGATTAACTATACTTTTATTATGCTTGTGTAAATATTCTATCGGGTCTTCTAACGTTATGATGTGGCATTTTCTTTCGTTGTTGATAATATTTATCATAGAAGCTAATGTGGTTGATTTACCGCTGCCTGTCGGTCCTGTTACCAATACCAGACCTCTTTGCCTTTGTGTGAAATCATACAAGATTTCAGGCATGTTGATTTCTTTTAATGTGGGAATTTCCATTTGTACTGCACGGACTGCTATAGAATAGCTTCCTCTTTGTTTAAATATATTTATTCTGAAGCGTCCTAAATTTTGAATCGCATAGGACATGTCAAAATCGCCTATCTCGTTTATTTCTTTAAGGTGCTCATCATTGGTTACCTGTTTGACCAGCTCTTCCGTATCATCCGGAGATAATTTTTCGCTTCCTATGTTTATAAGAACACCGTTAACTCTGTAAATCGGCGCACACCCGACAGATATGTGTAAATCGGAACCCTTCATATCTATCAGCTTGCACAGCATTTCATTAATATTCATTACTACCCCCATCAGTCTAATTTGTATATTACTTGTGAGTATTCTTCTACCGTGGTTACTCCCGCCAGCACTAATTCCCTGCAATTGTCTTTCAGTGTTTTCATTCCGCCCTTTTCTGCTTCTCTTGTTATTTCATCAACACTTTTGCCGCTTTGTACTGCATCTCTCACAGCCTTGTCTATTTTCAAAATTTCATGTATTGCTATTCTGCCGCTGTAGCCTGTATTGTAGCATTTAGGGCACCCCTTTCCCTTATGCAGCTTTACATCTCCGTCTATTTCCAGCAATCTTTTTTCAACATCGCTTGCTTCGTACTCTGTTTCACAATTAGCACAAATTCTTTTTACAAGTCTTTGTGCAACTATTCCTCTGACAGATGCTGCCAACAGGAATGGTTTGATTCCCATGTCCTGCAATCTCATTATGGTTGACGGTGCATCGTTTGTATGCAGGGTTGATATAACAAGGTGTCCTGTTATGGCAGCTCTTACTGCTATTTCGGCAGTTTCTTCATCTCGGATTTCTCCAACCATTATTATGTCCGGATCTTGTCTTAATATTGATCTTAATCCTGTTGAAAACAACAGACCTGCCTTTGTATTAACCTGCACCTGATTTATGCCTTCTATTTTATATTCTACCGGATCTTCAACGGTAATTATGTTTCTGTCCATCTTATTCAATTCATTTAGTGCTGCATAAAGCGTGGTGGTT
The DNA here is from genome assembly GCA_023453025.1 of Bacillota bacterium. Lineage (GTDB taxonomy): Bacteria > Bacillota > Clostridia > Tissierellales > Sedimentibacteraceae > Sedimentibacter. The sequence goes on along the minus strand of JAEXUD010000013.1, from coordinate 28,192 downwards.
TTTCCGCTTCCCGTAGGCCCTGTTACCAAGATTACTCCGTTGGGAGCACTCAATATGGTATCAAAAAGCTCCATGTTGACAGGCGTAAACCCTAACTCTTTTTTTGATTTTAAGAAGTTTCCCCTGTCCAGCAGACGCATAACTATTTTTTCTCCGTACACTGTGGGCAGTACGGAGATACGAAGGTCCACAACCGAATCGTCTACCTTTAATTCAATTCTGCCATCCTGAGGAATTCTTTTTTCTGCTATGTTCATTCCGCCCATAATTTTTACTCTTGTAACTATGGCGGATTGGGTATGCTTTGACGGTGTTAATATTTCCTGCAAATCTCCGTCCACCCTTACTCTTACTCTTACTCTGTTTTCAAGCGGCTCAATATGTATATCACTCGCTCCCATTTTCAGTGCTTGTCTTATGAGAGAATTTATAAGTCTCACTACAGGTGAGTTGCTTACATTTAAGTCTTTTTCTTCATCTATGGCATCGAAATCATCATAAAAAAGATTCTCTTTGTTAAAGTCTTCTACTGCCTTTTCAGCGCTTCTTCTGCCCATGTATTTTTCTATTGCATTGTTGATTTGACTCTTGGTAGCTAAAACTATTTCAGCTTTTTTGCCTGATTCCATTTCAATATCTTCTATATCGAAAATATTCAGTGGTTCGCTCATTGCTACAATAATTTTGTCGTTTATTAATTTTAACGGAATGGAATTAGTTCTCTTTGCAAGCTTTTCTGATATTAGCTTTGTTGCTTCTATATTAATATGATAATTATCTAAATTTACTATATCTAAACCTAGTTGTTCAGACAGTGTACGCATAACAGTTGTTTCAGTTACAAACCCTTTTTCTATCAGTAGTTCACCAAGCTTTTTACCGCTTCCGCTCTGGGCTTTAAGAGCTTCCAGCAACTGTTCCTGTGTTATTTCCTTTTTTTGCAGAAGAATATCTCCGAGCCTTGCTATTTTATTTGATCTGTTCATGTTTTCTCCTTTGCTGAAAAATAACACTGACAATATTTTTTGTCGAATTTTTATGAATATTGTTCAAAATTATTATATTTTAGTTATTGATATTTGTCAATTATTTATTCATGTGAAGCTTAAAAAATCTCTTGATTTTCAACGTTATACGGAAAACACCAAAAATTTTTATAAAAAAAATATTCTATGAATAATAATTTTACTGTAATTATATTCTAAAAATATTACATACATATTTTTTTTACATTTCATTATAATTTTATTTCAATTATATTTTAATTACACAAAAAAGAAGCAGATATTTTCTGCTTCATGTTTAGTATGAGTATGTCACTATTTATTTTTTAATTCTTTGCTTGTCTTTTGTTACAACACATGTTCCGCTGGCCCTGCAAACCACTATTGGTTCATCCAGGAAATCACAAGCTGAATCATTAATATCCTTTCTTGGAACTATAACCTTTCTTGCTTCAAATTTCATTTTTCTTGAAGTATTACCTACTGAAACAATTTCTCCCTCAGCCTCAATATAATCTCCTGCATAAACAGGTGCTAAAAATTCTACGTTGTCATATGCCACGAACAATCCTTCATCTCCGTCATTTCTGATTAACAGTTCTGTTGCCACATCTCCGAAAAGTCCCAGCATTCTTGCTCCGTCAACTAAATTTCCGCCATAGTGAGCTTCATGTGCGCTCATTCTGATTCTGATTATTGATTTCATTTTAACCTCCAAATTTTTGCTCTCTTGTCATTGCCCAATGACAAGCTTATTCTAGCATTGATTATGGAAATTGTCAATTTTAATCATTTTATTTATACTTATACCAAGTCCCAGTATTACCCAAAACAATGGTGCGACTGATATTATGCTGTCATTGAACATTCCTGCCGCAAGATATGCAGTTATACTAAGGAAAACGGCGGCACCCATATATTCTGAAAAACTGTTTATTTCTCTTTTGTTAAATAATTTTATACAATCCAGCAAGTATACTGTCCATATAATAATAAGTGATATCAATGATATTACGCCTGTGTTAACTGCTGTCTGCATATACATGTTGTGAGGCTTGTCAACAACTATATTTGTCATACCCACACCTGTATTGAACCTTCCCACATAATCTTCCTGGGGAAACATCAGGCAGTAATTATCAGGTCCGTATCCTATAATGATTGTATCTTTAAGCATGGGTATTGTTCTTGACCATATATATCCTCTGTTTGATGCAAAGGTCTCCTTGCCGTCAAACAGCCTTATGCGGGGTGCGGCAACCGGTTCTGTCAATTTATAATTCATTGAAATGACCTTTATTGTATTATCCTCTGTTATATATAGATTCAATGGTCTTTTGTAGACTGATAATTTAATAAACGGAAAATTTTCAGCTTTTTCAATATTATACTCCGAATATTTTTTATCTGTAAAAGTAATTTTATTGCTTTCATCAATTGTTGTATGCAATTGATTGTTGTTATCTATAAATTTTAATTCGTTATTTTCAAATATGCCGGTTAATTCTTCTGTGGTTGTTTTGATTGTAAAGGTATTGTCTTTTACTGATATTTCTTCAAATCGCACCTTTTGTTCTTCTTGTACTTTTTTTAGTTTTTCTGCTTCGGTTAACGGGCTCAGTCTGGTAAACTGACCCAGAACTCTGCCGCCTGATACAAGGTTGAATATTATTGAGATAATTAAATAAACAATAATAAGCAGAATTATTTTCTTATATTTCCCTTTAATTAATTTATTGAAAAATATTATCGCTGCAATAACAGCGGTGATGATTCTCAGGTATCCCGCTCTTGAATTGCAGCCTATCCAGGTGGTGTATGCAAGTATTGTGATTATTAAATGTATTATTTCTTTTTTCTTATCCTCAGCACCTAAAAATAAAAAAACTGTAATCGGCAGAACCAAGGCGCTAAAGCTTCCTACAAAGTTTGTATTGTACATAGTTGCATAAATTGTGTATTTTCCAAAGGTAAACTTTAAATTCGCATCCTCCAGTATTTCAGGAGTTATTAATTTCCTTCCGATATCTGTCTGCAGCAAATCATGTCCGAAATATTGACTGAGCCCTAGTATCCCTACAGCTGCCGTAAGAAAAATTACGGAATTAATTATTATTTTTATATCTCTTTCGGAGTTTAATAAATTCATTACAATAAATGTAACTAATATGTAGCTCAAAAGAACCGACATTCCCTGAAATATATCCATAAAACCCAGCAGCGCCACGTTTCTGTATGGTGAAAAAACAGTTGACAGGATTACAAATAATACATATACAGTCATTGGCACAATGTATCTTTTGTCATTTTGAAATGGAAGTCTTTGCTTCAGAAATATATGTGCATATGATAACAAAGACGCACATGCTGCTATTATAAAGCATGTTGATTTATAGTAGCTGAAAAAATCAACCTGGATTGCCCCACCCTTCCAGAAATCAGCTTCTTCCGGTGAGAGCTCTATTATTTTTCCATATGTGATGAGAGGGATTATTGCAATAATAAATATGACGGGAAGAAAATATGCAAGTGGTGTATTAGGACTTTGAAGCTCTTGTTCGTTTTTCATGATACCCTCCGTTGAAAGATAAATAAATTATACAAAGGAATATCATAATTTGTCAAATATTGATTGTGTAATGTGTGTCATTGTTATGAATACCCCCACACCCTGTCATTCAGGATGACAGGATTATTATTGGGTTATCACCTTTTTAATTTAACTGTGAATGAGGTGGATGGAAGACTGTCAAGATCATCATCCGAGCTTATAATATTAATGGTACTTGCATAGCTGGTTACCTCATTGCCTATAACTCTGCCATGAACAGTAACGGATGAGCAGTTTATAGCAATTTTGCCCTTTGGTGCGTATACAATCCCATTTAAGTCAACACCTGAAGCATTTATATTTATGTTCCCGTTTTTTGAATAAAAGCAAACATCGCTGTCGGAAAGATTTGCCAGGTTGCTGGTGTTGATTGTAATATTGCCTGAAGCTACCACTATGCCATTTCCGGTAAAGCTGCTTGAGTTTATCTGTAAATCCCCGTCTATATACATTGCAGACTCCGCATTGAAAGTAGTTCCGCTGTATGTCTTATTGCTTGGATAGTAAGTCCCTGCTGCCTGAGCCTGGTTTTTAATAATATCCGAAAAATCCGGCATTTCAATTATATCCGAATCAGGTAACTTAGATCCCACGTCAATATGGCTTCCTTGGATGTCGATGGTTTTCACTGCTTCAACCGCTCCGGTTATTTCTGTGCTTGAGACATATAAATTAAATTTATGATTGCTGTGAACACTGCCGGTTATATTAAAATTGCTGCAGGCGAATTGCATGTGCTGTGTGGTGCTGCCTGAAAAAATTGCATAATCAAATGCTCCGCCCAATGATTTTTTTACTTTTTCTGCTGCCGCTTCAGCTTGTATGTTTGTACCGTTAAAACCCAGGATTTTTGCAAACCCGAAGGAAATCGGCTTAGCTCCCGAGAGCGCTATGGTTTTGTCCGAATCGGCAAAGCTGATTATTATATCATCTGGTTCATATCCATTTAACTGTATATATTCATTTGCTACAGAAGAAGCTCTTACCGTGTCAGGCAGCTCCTGTGCAGCTGCAAGGCATGCCGCATCCAAGGCATTTTGCAGCCTGCCTTTTTCAATATTCATATACCCGGTATCTACAGCCAATGCTCCAAACCCCAGAAGCACTGACATTATCACAGCGGCAAAAACCATGCTTTGCCCGGATTCATTTGCTTTAAACAGCTTTAATAGTTTCATGGCTTCTCCTTCAATAACAATTTTTAATGTGTGGTCCTGACATTCAATGTTGTAAAGAGAAGATTCTTCGAGCTGCGCTCTCAGAATGACAGTCCCGCCCACTGGCTTTAAAATGAGCTAGATACCGGATTTCACTGATTCGGCCTTGATTTCCATTTCAGCCAGTCTTGCTTCAGAATCTCTCAAGCTTTGTTCTGCAATTAATTTATCAACTGTAACACATGATTTTTCATTTATTAAATTTATTGTTTTTTTAAATTCTTCTTCAAGTGCAGCTTTCAAGGCTTCGTTTGCTGATAACAGCTTATTGTTTTGCAAGCTTGTTGTTTGCTCTGATTTCTGTATACTGTTTAATTTTTGGTTTAGAAGTGAAACTTCTTCATTTAATTCAGCAATTGTTTTTTCCTTTAATAATTTTTCAGCTGCTTGTATTTTATTTACTTCTGTTAACGATGAAAGCTGTTCACTTAACTCGCTAATTTTAGAATTAAGCTGTGTAAATTTTCCTTCTGTCATAGTATTTTTCAGGTATTTGACCTCGTTTTTTTCTTCTTCCAGCTGTCTTGAAACAGTTATAATCTTATCACGAAGCTTTCTTGATTCTTGTTTTTCGGATATCAGCAGCTGCTTTTGTGCCTCTGTTTCTTTGTTTGATAATTCCAAGCTCAAATTCAAATCAGAAGCATCTTTGTTAAGCTTATTTATGGTATTGCTTAAAGTGCTATTTTCTTCATATGATTTTTTAAGTTCTTCTTCTAATGCTATTGTATTTTTCTGTAAAGCTAAAAGCTCCTCCTGTGAGTATTTTGTATCCAGAAGCTCTATTGTCTTTATGGATTCCGTAAGGTTGTCATATTCAAGAGATAATTTGTTGTAACGGTTGAGAATTACTTCATAATCATTTCGGAGGCTTTCTTTTTCTTGAAAAATCGTTTCTAAATTTCTGTTGAAATTTTCTTGTGCGGTTTGATACTGCTTTCTCAACAGGTTAAAATACTCTTGTACGGATTTTTTTGTATATCCTCCAAATGCATTTTTTAGATACTTGTGCATATCTGCTGCTTCCGTTTTTTCTCTTAGTTGATTGACTATGTTATCTTTATTATTCAGTGTGTTTTCCATTTTGCAACTCCTTTATTTTAATCCACAAATAACAGTGTGTCTCCTGCTTTTACATTTTGTGATGCACCTTCTTTAAGCTCTAAAACATGAGCTGTATTCTTAACCATTTTGCCTGTTTTCCAAGGCTTGATTGTTTCTTTTTCAATTACTGTCATGTTTTTGGAAAGATAGATGGCATCAATGGTGAACTTCATAAAAAAGCAATGTATTGATGAGCAGTTTTTAAGCAATAAACCTTCCTGCGCATTAATTGAGCTCTTGCCTAAAAGACCCTTCAACCTTTTATAAAATGTATCAGCCAGTGTTATTTCACTTGCTAAGTGTTTATCATTGCATATTACAATCATCACTTTCCACCTAATTCTTCAATAATTCTGATAACAGCCGGCCCCATTAATGAAATAAAAATTACCGGAAATATAAATATAACCATAGGTATAAGCATTTTTACCGAAATTTTCATAGCACGCTCCTCTATTTTGTTTCGTCTGCTTTGGCGTATGGCTTGTGATTGTGTCCTAAGTACATTTTTTAATGATATACCCATTTTGCCTGCTTGAATTACTGCTCCTGTAAAGGATTTTATATCTTCAATATCACATCTTTCGCCAAGGAGCACCAATGCGTCTCTCCTGTTCCTGCCCATGGTCATTTCTCTGTAGGTTATGGTAAATTCATCAACCAAGGGTCCTTCAAAATGATTTATAACATGCAGGATTGCCTGTTCAAATCCAAGTCCTGCCTCTACGTTTACGCTTATCATATCTAAAATATCAGGCAGCTGTTTTTCCATTTTTTCCCGTCTTTTGGTAATATTTGATGCCAGATTAAAACGCATTATTGCAAAGGCCGAATATGCACCTAAAAGAGGCGCTGATATTATGGCAAGACCCTTAAGCTTCAGCATATAACCGATTAATAATAACAAGACTGCAAAGAATATTATTACAATAAATCTGATTGCATTGTACTCACCGACCGACATGGTAACACCTGCCCGGCGAAGCATCTTTCTCAACTGCTCTGACTTTTTAGAATCATTTGCTGTATATAAATATTTATTGCACATTTTAGCTGTTAAATTAATTATAGGTTTAAAAAATCTGTCCCATAAGGGTTTCTTCATTTCTTCGTCAACAACATCTTCAATACTTTTACCGGATATAGCTGCCAATCGTCTGTCGAGATTGTCCTTGTTTGTTCCGTATTGATAAAACGCTGCTGTCAATGTTAAAAATACTGTAACTCCGAATAGTGCGGAAATAAAGGCCGTCATATGCTCCTCACATTTCTATATTAATGATTTTTCTTATAAATAAAAATCCCAATGTTTCCATTGTAATTGATACTGCAAGTAAGATTTTGCCCATATTTGTTTCAAAAAATCCTGCAAAATAATCAGGGTTCAGCACCATAACTGCCAGAACGATTGCTATGGGCAAGACACCTATCAGCATTCCGGATATACGTCCCTGGGCAGTAAGTGTATTTATCTCCTGCTTTATTTTTATTCGTTCTCTGATTGTGGAGGCAATGGTATCCAAAATTTCTGTCAAGTTGCTTCCGACCTGCGAAGATGTAGTAACAGCTGATACTAATAATTCCAAATCCTGACTGCCGGTTCTGTCAACCATGTGCCTTAGTGCTGTTTCTTGATTTACACCATAGTGTATTTCTCTTAGTACCCTTGTAAATTCTGTAGAAATAGGAGATTGCATATCATTTGCCACGCTTTGCATGGACTGTAAAAACGTAAAGCCTCCTTTTATACTGTTTCCCATAATCACAAGCCCTTCACTGAGCTGTTTGCTGAATAATTCCGAACGTTTTTTTCTTGCATTGTTTACTAAAATAGGAGGTATTATAAATCCGATGAATCCCACTGCAGTTGAGGTAATAATGTTTCCGTCAAATATAACAGTCAACAGCATAGGTACAATAGTCACACCTATCCAAAAATATATAAATTCAAGAGCAGTAAGCTTTAATCCTGAGGAAGCTATGTAATTTGCAAGCTCCTTGCTGACAAGCTTAAATCCAATTTTTTTATTTTTTTGCTCTTTGTTTCTTTCTCTGATAAATTGCTCCTGGACGTCATCGGGATTGTTTTCGTTGTAATATTTTGATATTCTGGTTTTAACCTGTTCTCTGCCTGATGAGGATAATAAAATATATACAATTAAATAAACTGTTAAGGCTCCAAACAGCACTATTAATAATTTTTCCATACACACCTCAATTTATAAACCAGTCGTCTCTTAAAAGAATCCCTACAGAAGAAAGCTTTTCTAAAAACTTAGGTCTGATACCTGTAGCTGTAAAGCTCCCCTTGATCCTTCCATATGAATCCAGGCCTTCTGCCTTATAGGTGAAAATATCCTGGAGGGTGATGGTATCTCCCTCCATCCCGGCAATTTCTGTAATATTTATTACTTTTCTTGAACCATCCTTCATACGCTGCTGATGTACTACAATATCCAATGCTGAATGTATCTGCTCACGTATTGCTCTTACCGGAAGCTCCATTCCTGACATCAGCACCATTGTTTCTATACGTGACATAAGCTCTCTGGGTGAATTGGCATGGGCAGTGGTAAGAGATCCATCGTGACCTGTATTCATTGCTTGCAGCATATCCAGGGTTTCACCTGAGCGAACCTCCCCCACTATAATTCTATCTGGCCGCATACGGAGTGAATTACGAACTAATTCTCTTATACCTATCTGCCCTGCACCTTCCAGATTAGCCGGTCTGCTTTCTAATGTAACCACATGGTCTTGCATTAATTGAAGTTCTGCAGCATCCTCAATGGTAACTATTCTTTCGTTTGGCGGTATATAGCTTGATAAAACATTAAGCAAGGTTGTTTTTCCACTGCCTGTGCCGCCGGATACAATAATATTCAGCTTTCCTTTTACACAGGCTTCTAAAAATGATACCATTTTAGGAGAAATTGAATTATATTTAATTAAATCACCTGCTGTCAGCGGCCTTTTGGAAAATTTTCGAATAGTCATGGCAGGGCCCTTTAAAGAAAGAGGAGGGATTACGGCATTGAAACGTGAACCGTCCTTTAAACGGGCATCTACCATGGGACTGGATTCATCTATACGTCTGCCTACAGATGTTACTATTCGGTTAATAATATTTAATACGTGTGTGTCATCCTTAAATACAACCGGTGAAAGTTCAAGCTTGCCTTTTCTTTCAACATATATCTGATGTGGACCATTGACCATTATTTCTGATATTTCATTGTCATTTAAAAGCGGTACTAAAGGTCCCAGACCCATTACATCATTAAATATCTCTTTTAGCAGTCTTGCTTTTTCACTTCTTGAAATATTAACCGGCATGGAATCAACTATGGACTCCATTATTTTAAGTAATTGCTGCTCCTGGTCATCATCTATGTTAAATAATTTTAAATCCTGTTGATTAACTGTTTCGATAAATTGTTTATGCACATGCTCCTTGAATTCTGCAAATTCATCGTGATATATTTTATTGTTTGCAACAGGCATATCCTGAGATTTCTTTTCTGAATTTTTTTCTTCAATGCTTATTAATCTTTGTTTTTCCAGCCTGTCTAATAAACTCATTTTTTTCTACCTCATTACTTTCTGTTTCTGAAAAAAATATTCTTTTTAGTTTTTTTCATTTGAATGTCATAGCTGCCTGCCCCTTTTAATATTATATCGACCAGTTCTTTCATGGATTGGCTCAGCTTGCTTTTAGGTGCTCCGGTCACGAACGGAATCCCCCTGTTTAATGCGTTTACCGCAACTTTGTAATCGCTGGGGATTTTAACCCATATGGGGTATCCGATAATTCTTTGCACATCCTTCACGGTTATGGTGTTCATGTCTACCGCCCTGTTAATTATTACCCTGATTTTGTCCGTTTGCTGCAGTGATTCTAACAGAGATACACTAATTTTTGAATTTTTTAGTATTGAAACATCTAAGCCTGAAATAAAAAGTATCAGAGATGAAGATTCTAAGGCAGTAATATTCACCTCTGAAAAGGAAGGTGCAGTATCAATAATCACATAGTCATAATATGTTCTGAGAAGGCTTAATAAGCTCATTATTTTCTCCGGTGAAATAAGCTCTGCATATTCAGGGCTTTTTGGTGCACAAAGTACGTGCAAACCGCTTGAATGAACTGCCATATAGCTTCTGACCGAGTCAATGTTCGGAGTTATGACATCTTGCACTAATTCCGTTATTGTATCCTTTGGTTCTATGTCTAAAAATATATGTGCATCACCAAACTGCAAATCTAAATCAACCAGCACTACCTTTTTACGTTTTTCAGCCAGCGACACTGCCAGGTTTGTAGCAATGGTGCTTTTTCCCAAGCCGCCTTTTGCCCCAAACACTGAAATAACTGTAGATGACCAAAGAATTGTTTCATTTTTTCCGAGAGATTTGATTCTGATCTTTTCATTGGTGTATACTGTCTTTATGTATTCGGAAAATTCGCCGGGTGACTTTTTTAGCTCCACTACGTTGTGGCAACCGACATTTACAGCTGCCTGCATCATTTCAACATCCAGATTTTCCGCTGCCAGTATGACAAATGTCCGTGGTCTGTGCATTATGATTCTCTCGGCCAAATTAAGCACATCTGTGTCTCCGGCACCCAATGTCATTATTATAATATCCGGGGATGTGTTTTCAATTTTGTCTAATGCCAAGGAGCCGCCTGTTGTTTCTCCGAGTATAAATATCTCATCATCATCTATTAATTGCCTGAGGGTATTTATGTTGCTTTCCATTTTACTGATTAGCAATACATTTATTTTCATGGCATACCTACTTATTTTTAAATATTATTTCGTCTATTGTTAATGCCGGTAAGGATGTTTTTTTGTCATCTAATGGCGATCTTAATGCTGCTTTTAACTGCCCTTTGTATTCGGACATGCTGATTTCCATCGCTTCCTCAGGCGTTACCTCAAGTGTCAGTGAAACATATGGATCTTCACTATCAATTTTTTCCTGCTCTGTCACGCTGTCATCCACTGCCAATACCTTGATATTTTCTAAAAGCATAACTGTGTAATCAATTGTGATTGTATCTCCGTCAGGTTCTTTTTTTTCGACTTCATATTGAGCTATCACATCAACCTTATTTCCCGGTACTATCATGTCAGATAATCCTGAAATATTGTTCACCCCGACCGTAACCGCTCTCATACCCCGGTTTATTGCATATGGTAAATACCTGACGGATTTTGCTTCTCCCAAAGTTACCAAACGGGAAGACAAGATTTGTTCTCCTGCTATAATTTCAGCAGTTGAAACCTTGCCTACAACATTGTCCATATTTTTTTCAGATTCGCTTAATACTGCTTCATCAGGCAGCATAACAGCTTTAAGCATATCTTTTGTTATAGGAGTATTTGGAGGAATATTTTGTGCGGCAGTAATTACTTCTGTCTTTGATACCTCAACAATAACCGGTTCACTTACAGTATTTAAAAAATTATACAGAAGCAGAGAAACAATTATTGCTGACAGTAAGGCTAATATTTTTACCTTCTTCATACTTCCTCCGAATTTACTCTTTTCTCATTTTTGTTTGTGCGCTTACAATATATTTGCCGTCACCATCATCGTCAATAATTAACGGTGTGAATGGAGTTAGTATATCTACATTGTATGATACGGAAACAGATATAATATTATCCGCCTCTATAGCTACAGTTACATTGTCATCAGCACTAAAATTACTAAAATAGCTTTTAACTATATTTTCAGTTACATTAACATTGTATCCGGACTCGCTTGAATGAATTGCAGCATATCTGGCACCTTCCCTGCAAGCATTGTTTGCAATTGTTTGGTGATGAAAAATCCAGCCAAAATCTATTATTCCGCCTATAATTAAAAAAAATATCGGCAAAACAAGTGCGAATTCAACCATCGCTTGACCGCTCTCACTTTTATAATCCATATTTTTCACCCCGATATTTGTAAAAAGCACCTTCCCGACCTTACGGGCGAGTCGGTGCTCTTTATTGGAAAGTTTACATACATTATGGAGTAGGCGTGTTTGTTGCAGTCTCCGCATCTTGGAAAAATCCCAGAACATTTCCTCCGATACCTCTGATAGCAGCAATTGCTACAACTGAAATAATAGCAATTATCAAACCATACTCTACCATACCTTGTCCGCTTTCCTCGTCCTTTAACCATTGTAAATATTTTTTCATTTGTTCCCTCCTATGTATTTTTTAATAGCAGCAAATACGAATAGAGAGAAATTAAATTTTTAACAAAAAAAACTTTGCCGGAAATAGCAAAGTTAGGTTCGTTAAATATGTACAATAAATATATTAAAATAATTATGTACACTTAATATACAACTTGCGTTGTACAGCAACTGGCTGTCATACTATACTAGATAGCTTAGACCCTATAGCTTTGCGTCATTTTCTTTAGAAAATTTTGCCACTATTAAATTAACAAAATCCTACCACGAAAAAATTATCTTGTCAAGTAGTTTTTTGTAATTTTTTTTATTATTTTGTATGATATTATATCTGTATTTTCAAAAAGAAAAATATTAAAGAAAAGATAAATCCGGATATCATAAATGGAGCCAGCGGCAGCATGGTTGACAAATATATTTTTTTGAGTGCCAATCCTATTATAATAAATGCAAGCAAGACAACTGACATTACTGCAACTGCTATTACAATTAACGGATATCCAAGTGCAAAGCCTATTGCTCCGGCAAGCTTTACGTCTCCGGCCCCTACCTTTCCGAATCCCATAAAACCTGCAACTGCCGAAAATACCGCCATCATAACAACCATGCTTATTGCGGAAGGTATAAGTCCTTTTAAGCCGTAATTTTGCAATTGAAAAATCAAGCCAAAAATTATTACCGCTAAAACAAGCTCGTTTGGAATAATTCTGATATTAACATCGATAAATGCAATTATCATTCCGGTAGTTATAAGTATATTTACTAATAAAGCTATAAATAAATTATCACACATAAGGGCCGACATAAACCACACCGCCCCGGTAAATATACATAATACTGATTTTGAAACAACAGAGTACATGAATTCTTTAGACAGTTCTGTTTTTTCACCCCTCTTGTATTTTATAATTTTTAAGGATATGTACGGGATTTGAAAACCTAAAAAAAAACCTGCTACCCCATATAAAGCTACAAGTGCTGTGTTCATATAGTCCCCTCTTCATTTTTTTATTCATTATAGCATAGGCATTGACAGCCCGCAATAATAAAAGACGCCCGAAAGCGTCTAAAATATCTTATTAATTAATGTCTAATCCTTGAAAGCATCCTTCATTTTACCGAAAAAACCTTTTTTATCATCCTTGTCATGCTGTTCTCCCATTTCATTGGCAAATTCCTGCAAAATGGATTTTTGTTTTTCGGTAAGTTTTTTTGGTACTTCTATTTTTACTCTGACATATTGGTCGCCTTTTCCGGAACCTCTCAGGTTTTTAATACCTTTATTTTTTAGTCTGAAAACTGTGCCTGTCTGTGTTCCTTCCGGAACTTCATATTTTACCTTTCCTTCAATAGTAGGAACCTGGATTGAACCTCCGAGAGTTGCTTTTGCAAATGTTACAGGTATTTCACACCATACGTCGTTGCCGTCTCTTTCAAAAATTTCATGAGGCTTGACGTTAATATATACATACAAGTCTCCTGCCGGGCCTCCCCGTTCACCGTGGTTGCCTTCACCTCGTAACGGAATCACCGAACCTGTGTCAACACCTGCCGGAATGTTGATAGAAAGCTTTCTTGATTTTTTTTCCTTGCCGGTTCCGCCGCATGCTGTACATGGTTCTTCCACAATCTCACCTGTACCGTTGCAAGTTGTACAAATCTTCGTGCTTGCAAATTGTCCGAATGGCGTCCTCTGAACTGTTCTTATGCTTCCTGTACCGTTACATGTAGGACATGTTTTCTTGCTGGTTCCCTTCTTAGCTCCTGAGCCGTCACACACATGACAGCTTTCTATACGATTTATCTTTATTTCCTTTTTAGTTCCGAAGGCTGCTTCTTCAAATTCTATATCAAGCTTGATTTTTAAGTCTGAACCTGCTTTAGGGCCGGTTCTTTGAGTTCTTGAACCGCCTCCAAAACCGCCTCCAAAAAAGTCTCCAAATATGTCGCCAAATATATCTCCAAAGTCATTAAAGCCTGCTCCGCCACCGCCAAAGCCTGAATTTTGGTCAAATGCAGCATGGCCGAACTGATCATACTTGGCTTTTTTATCAGGGTCACTCAGAACCTCATAGGCTTCATTGATTTCTTTGAATTTTGTTTCAGCTTCTTTATTATCAGGATTTAAGTCCGGGTGATATTGTTTTGCCAGTTTTCTGAATGCTGATTTTATTTCTTTATCATCAGCGTCTTTGCTGATTCCCAGTATTTCGTAATAATCTCTTTTTGCCACTTTCTCACCACCTTGTTACATAATTCTGAAAAATAGGGTTAGGGCTTCGCGCAGTCTCGTTCACCAATTTATTTGCTCGCTATCGCTCGCATAAATTGGGAACTCGTTGCAAAAGACCTACCGCTATTTTTCAGAAAAAACCACTCTGAAAAATAGGGTTAGGGCTTCTACATTAACCAAGCTAAACCCCACCAGGATTTAGCTTGGCATTAACTTATTTATTATATATTAAAATTTATTGTTTTGCAAGTGCGCAGCGCAGTTTCGTTCACCAATTTATTTGTCATCATCATGGATTTCTTCAAAATCCGCGTCAACTACGTTGTCATCTCCCGGTGCTGAGTCCTGGCTGAAGTCAGCTCCCGGTTGAGGTCCGCCCTGCGGTCCTGCCTGAGCATACAGCTTTTGTGCAAGGTCATTAAATACCTTTGTAAGATTTTCTGTTTTTTCCTTGATCTGGGTTGTGTCATTGCTTTCAATAGCTTTTCTTAACTCACCTGCCGCTGCCTCTGCTGATGATTTTTCTTCTGCAGAAATTTTTCCTTCCAAATCCTTTAATGTTTTTTCTGTTTGGTATAATAATGTGTCTGCATTGTTTTTAATTTCTATATCTTCTTTTCTTTTCTTATCTTCTTCCGCATATTGTTCGGCTTCTTTGACCTTTTTCTCAATGTCAGCATCTGACATTTTTGTTGAAGCAGTGATAGTTATTTTTTGTTCTTTACCTGTTCCTAAATCCTTGGCACTTACATTAACTATACCGTTGGCATCAATATCAAATGTTACCTCAATTTGCGGAATTCCTCTTGGTGCGGGGACTATTCCTGTTAATTGGAATCTGCCCAATGTAATATTGTCGTTAGCCATTTGTCTTTCACCCTGTAATACGTGAATATCAACTGCCGGCTGATTGTCTGCTGCTGTTGAGAACACCTGGCTTTTCTTTGTTGGTATTCTTGTGTTTCTGTCTATTAATTTTGTAAATACTCCGCCTAATGTTTCAATCCCTAATGAAAGCGGAGTAACATCAACCAACAATATATCTGTTCCAAATTCACCTGTCAAAACACCACCTTGAATTGCTGCTCCTAATGCAACACATTCATCAGGGTTGATTCCCTTGTGAGGATCTTTTCCTGTTAATCTCTTTACTGCTTCCTGAACTGCGGGGATTCTTGTTGAACCGCCAACCAGCAATACCTTGTCAATATCATTAGCTGTTAATTTGGCATCTGACATTGCCTTTTTAACGGGTTCAACTGTTTTTTCCACTAAGAATGCAGTAAGCTCATTGAATTTAGCTCTGGAAAGATCCATATTCATGTGCTTTGGTCCATCTTGTGTTGCTGTGATAAACGGAAGATTGATATTTGAAGACATTGCACTTGACAATTCCTTCTTGGCAGTTTCTGCAGCTTCCTTTAATCTTTGAAGTGCCATCTTATCTTTTCTTAAATCTATTCCGTTTTCTTTTTGGAACTGTTCTGCTAAGTAATCTATAATTACCTGGTCGAAATCATCTCCTCCAAGCTTGTTGTTTCCTGCTGTTGCTTTAACCTCGAACACACCTTCTCCGATTTCAAGTATTGAAACGTCAAATGTACCTCCTCCAAGGTCATACACTATTATAGTCTGCATATGGTCTTCCTTGTCAATACCGTATGCCAATGCTGCAGCTGTTGGTTCATTAATAATTCTTTTAACTTCTAATCCCGCTATTTTTCCGGCATCCTTTGTTGCCTGTCTCTGACTGTCAGAGAAATATGCAGGAACAGTAATAACTGCTTGTGTAACTGTTTCACCAAGATAGCTTTCCGCATCTGCTTTCAACTTTTGAAGTATGAATGCAGATATTTCTTGTGGTGAATATGTTTTTGAGTCAATTTTTACCTTGTGGTCAGAACCCATATGTCTTTTAATTGATGCGATTGTTTTATCAGGATTAGTAACAGCCTGTCTTTTTGCAGTTTCTCCTACTAATCTTTCTCCGTCTTTTGTAAACGCAACGATTGAAGGAGTTGTTCTTTTGCCTTCCACATTTGCTATAACAACGGCTTCTCCGCCTTCCATAACAGCAACACAAGAGTTTGTTGTTCCTAAGTCAATTCCCATAACTTTACTCATTATTTTCCTCCATATATAATTGAATATAATTTATTTTTATTTTTTATTATATTTATTTGCTTTTTAACTAGATTAATCTCGCAATCTCGTTCACTAATTTATTTGCCCGCTATCGCTCAAGGCTTCTTGCAGATTCTTACCATTGATGGTCTGATGCATTTTTCGTTTAAAGTATAACCCTTTTGTAATACATCGATTACTATTCCATCTTCATATTCGTCACATTCTTCAAATCCTACTCCGTAATGAATATTATGGTCAAATGGTTTATGTAATGCTTCAACCTCTTTCAAACCCTTTTTACCAAGTATGCCTAAAAGTTGATTGTAAACCATCTGAACACCTTCTTTGAAGGAACTTAACTCAGAATTATCTGCTGCTAATGCTCTTTCAAGATTATCCACAACAGGCAGCATCTCTGAAATAAAATCTGAAACAGCACTATTGTAAGTAGAAGTTTTTTCTTTATCCGTTCTTGATTTATAATTTAAAAAGTCAGCCTGTAATCTCAATAACCTATCATTAAGACTCTTTATTTCTGCCTGAGCTGCATCTTCACTCTCTGACTCATTTATTTTTGAATTTTCAGAAGTTTCATTTCCTTCTTCGTTAGCATCCTCACTGATGTCTGATGCTTCATTAATGCTTTCCTTTTTAAGGTTTTGATCCTGTTTTAGTTTTTCTTCCATCTCTTTTTTTGCCTTGGCCATTTCTTCACTCCTTATTTTCCTCGTCAAAGTTCTGACTTATTATTTCATTCATTGCATCTGATATCGATTTAACAGTTGAAATTACCTTGCTATAGTCCATCCTGGTGGGTCCTATTACTCCAATTTTACCTATAAGCTTGCCATTAAATTTATATGTTGCTGTTATTAAACTGCAATCTCTTAATTCTTCATATTCATTTTCGCGTCCAATGCTTATACTTAAATCATTTCCTCCGGTATATTGGAATAGTTTTGCCAGACTGTTCTTGTCTTCAACAAATGAAATAAATTCTCTTGCTTTTACAACATCATTATATTCAGGCAAATCTAATATATTAGTTACTCCATCCGAATAAATATTGAAATCTTCCAATTTACCTACTTGATCCATCAAAAATGGCAACAACTCCAAAATCAATTCATTGCTGCTTTCTCTTAAATGGTAAAGCTCCTGTATTAAAGTATCCTTAATAGAATCTATATCTTCTAATTTATATCCATATAGCTTTTCTGTCAATGACGCAGATATTCTGTCCATTTGATCTGACGGTATAGGACTGTTCAAATTAAGCATTACTTGTTTTACTATATTGCTTTGTAATACTAACACCAAAAGTATCTTTCTGTCAGTAACAGGCACAAGCTGAATTCTTTTAATTGCCGATTGTTTAAGCTGAGGTGCAATAATAAATGATGTATATTTTGTGAACTGAGAAAGAATTCGAACTGAATTTTTAAAAACCGAATCCATCTCATCAGCCTTTTCCTCTATAATATTTCTTAACTGATCAATATTAGGATTGTTTGATCCCAATACTCTTTTCCAAAGGTCATCAACATAGTATCTATAGGCTTTATCAGTTGGTATTCTTCCTGATGAAGTATGAGGCTGGATTAAGAAACCCATTTCTTCCAAATCAGACATTTCATTTCTGATTGTAGCAGGGCTTACGCCAAGCTCATATTTTTTTGAAATTGTCCTTGAGCCAACTGCTTCTGCATTATCTATATAGCTATTGATAATTGCTTTTAATATGGTTATTTTTCTCTTATCCAAAGACATTTCCTCACCTCTTTGTTAGCACTCTCGTTGGTTGAGTGCTAAATCTATATATAATTTACTACTTTACATTTATTTTGTCAATAGAGAATATTAAAAATTTTATATTGTTATTGATCATGATTACTATTCACAGTTACTATCCATAAAACCTAAGAAAAATATATAGCGAACATTTGCAGGACACGATTATAATTCTTAGGGAATGGAGGATGAAAATCCGTTAAGCAGCTTGCACCGTTTGAGCGTCAGCGAGTTTGCGGGATGTAGGATTTTTAGCCGCAATGAGCTTTAGAATTATTCGTGTCCGAAACCGTGAGCGGATATTTTTCTTATTTTTCGCTTTCACTTTGACTGTGAATAGTAACATTCTGTTTATTCCATAAACTCTTCTATAACATAATTAGATACATCCATACCTTTTTTAGTTAATCTGATGTACTCATTGCTGAATTCCACTAAGTTGTTTTTTAATAGAAAACCAATCTGCAGGCTATACATTTCCTTAAAATCCGCGGAAAATTTAAAATTAAATTCATTTATATCAAGCCCTTTTGTCAGTCTCAATTGAAGCATTATATATTCAAACATTAAATCATCTGTGCTTAACTTTTCTTGAATTATCCTTTCGTGAAAATTAAATTTGGAATTTTCACAATATAATTTTAAATCTGAAGGATTACTGTATCTAATATTATTTAAAAATGAATGAGCTGAGGGTCCAAGGCCGATATATTCCTCTTGATTCCAATACTTTAAATTATGTTTGCATTCAAATCCTTTTTCAGCAAAATTAGATATTTCATATTGCAGTATGTTATTTTCCGCCATAGCCCTGCGGCCGCTATAGTACATTTCTCTTTCAGTATCTTCATCAGGCATGACTATTTTATTTTTTTTCTCCATTAAGTACATAGGTGTACCTTTTTCCAGCTTCAACGAATAAAAAGAAATATGATTAACACTTCTTTTAATTATTTTTAATATTGTATCTTCCGCATCTTTTACTGTCTGCCCTGGAATATTAAACATTATATCGGCATTTATATTTTTAAAGCCGACATTTTTTGCCCTGTCAATAGCTTCAAGAGCTTCAATACTGTTATGGATTCTGCCTATTTTTTTTAGTATCTCATCATTTAATGACTGTATTCCTATACTTAATCTATTTATTCCTGATTTTTTATATAATTCTAAACTTTCCAAAGTCAGTGTGTTTGGATTTGCTTCAATAGTTATTTCACAATCCTTGTCAATGTCAGCTGCCTCCCTCAAGCAGCCGATTATCCGTCTGAGATTTTCCGGCTTTATAATGGTTGGAGTTCCTCCGCCAAAAAATATAGTATCAATTATATAGTTGTCCTTTAGCCTATGCTTGTAGTCATCAATTTCGTTCAGGACTGCTTGTATGTATTTGTTTTCCGATTCACCCTCCCATTTAATGGAATAAAAATCGCAATAATTACATTTTTTTTTGCAAAATGGGATATGAATGTATATTCCTAATTTTTTCATAGTACCTCGTAGTAAATTAAATTTTAAAAGGAGCTGTTTCCAGCTCCGATTATATCATTAATATTAAATTAATTCAATTTTCTATTTTGCTGATGTCTTAGCAGTATTACCATAAACTTCTCTGTTTATTTCACCTTCAGTTGCCGCAACAACTACCGCACAGGCTGCATCACCTGTAACGTTAATCATAGTTCTCATCATATCAAGTATGCGGTCTACACCGGCTATTAACACTATACCCTCTATAGGCAATCCAACTGATTGAAGAACCATACCAAGCATTATCATTCCTGCTCCGGGAACTCCTGCAGTACCTATAGATGCCAGTGTTGCTGTTAATATTATTGTTAGTTGAGCGCCTACTGATAATTCAAGACCATATACCTGAGCTATAAAGAATGCGCAAATACCTTGATAAATAGCGGTTCCGTCCATATTAATAGTTGCACCCAGCGGAAGCACAAAGCTGCTTATAGATTTAGAAACTCCTAAATTTTCCTGGCATCTTTTCATACTGATAGGCAGTGTTGATGAGCTGCTTGCCGTAGAATATGCAAATACCATAGCCGGTGCAATACCCTTAAAGAATTTTACAGGACTTATCTTTGCAAATATACTTACTGTTGCAGAATAAGTGATAACAGCATGCAATGCGCAGCCGGCATAAACAACTATAATCAATTTAAGCAGCGGCAGCAGCACAGATGGTCCATTAACGGCTACTACCGGAGTAATAAGGGCAAATACACCTATAGGAGCAAATTCCATTATTACAGCAATTATCTTGTACATAACCTCCGCAAATGATTCAAAGAAGCCTTGCAGATTTTTACCTTTTTCACCTATCCCTATGATTCCGGCACCAATAATCAATGCAAATGCAATAATTTGCAGCATATTTCCATCAACTAATGCCTTTAAAGGATTTGACGGTATAATATTCAGCAAAGTTTCAACCACATTTGGAGCTGCAGCTATCTCTTGTGCCTTTGCATCAACAGGTATACTATATCCTCCGCCTACATTTGTAACATTAGCTAAAACAAGTCCGATTGTAACAGCAAATGCAGTTGTGAGCATGTAGTAAGCTACAGTCTTACCGCCAATTCTTCCAAGCTTTCTTACATCGTCCATACTGCATGCGCCTACTACTAATGATGAAAATACCAATGGCACGATTACCAGCTTAATAAGGTTTAAAAATAATGTTCCGAATGGTTTAATAAAGTTATTTGCAATGTCCGGATTTGGCTGAAGAATGATTCCTAAAACAATACCCAATGCCAAACCGATAAAAATTTTGGTTGTTAATTGTAACTTTTTCATTAAATATCCTCCTTTTAATTAACCTCCAAACATTATAACTGAATGAGCTATTTTTGTCTCTAGCGAAATTTCTTCCAAAAACTAATTTTATGACAAATATTCTTTATATTACAAATATATAACATATTTAATAATAAATACGTCATACTTTAACGCAAACAAAAAAGCTGCAATTAAGCAGCTTCGAATTGATGACAAAGTCATCAAGATGGCAGATTGTTGAAAAAGTTCATACTTCAAGGCACCGGAAGGAAGGCAACCGGAGCGTATTCATTATTCCATTTCATTGCAGGCATACATAACTACTGATGCAGACACAACTCCGGCAGTTTCTGTACGCAGAATTCTTTTGCCCAATGTCACAATATGTGCTCCGATTTCCTTGAACATTTCTACTTCTTTAATGTCAAATCCGCCTTCAGGTCCTATGATAATGTAATAATTCTTTTTTGGTTCTGATAAAACATCCTTTAATATTTTCATGTCCTCCAGCTCATAGGGGACAATAACTTCTGCATCTTCATTTTTTAGTCTTTCTATGAGCTCCTTAACCGTCATTATATCCTCTACTGTGGGAATAATGTTTCGCTTGCTTTGTTTGGAAGATTCCTTTGCAATTTTTCTCCATCTATCAAGCTTTTTCTGTTCTCTGTCCTTGTCATTGAGCTTAACCACAGTTCGTTCTGTAATTAACGGAATAAAGTTTTTCACTCCCAACTCCACATTCTGCTGAATTATTGTTTCCATTTTTGTCTGTTTTGGAATTCCCTGACACAGAGTTATGCTAATTTTCGCTTCATTATTTCTGTCTATTTCTTCAACAATTTCACAAATTATATCATCCTTGTTTATTTCTGTTATTTCAGCTCTATACTCTTTTGTATCAGTAACAACAGAAATCAGCTCTCCTGCTTCGGCACGCAATATTGTTTTTAAATGTCTGGCATCACCGCCTGTTACACGCACCCTATTGCCATCAATATTTTCTTCTGCACAAAAGTACCTGAACATAAAATCCTCCTGTCTATGTCATTGCTGTAAATGCCTCACTCACTGTCATTCTGTGAGCGCAGCCCTCGTCATTCTGAACCGAAGGTGAAGAATCCCCTAGCCCTATTTCAATCTTGCAGTTATGCTGACCCATTCCTCGCTATAGTTAATTTCTAATATTTCAAATCCCAGAGATTTGAAATTATCTTCTACCTCATCGACATATTTTTTTATTATACCTGAAGCAATAACTAATCCGCCATGTTTTAGAAATTTGGGGAAAGTAAAGCTCATCCCCATGATTATTTGAGCAATGATATTCACTGCTATAATATCATATTTATTGAAGCCTATTGCCGCCTGTAAATTTTTATCTTCGGTTACTTCTCCGCAGTATACGGAAAATCTGTCATCATAAATATTATTCAGCTCTGCATTTTCCTTTGCAATTCTCACTGCATTTTCATCTATGTCAACTCCGGTTACCTTACCTGCACCCAGCAATATTGAGGCAATTGAAAGTATTCCACTGCCGCAGCCCATATCCAGAACTTCCATTCCTTCATTTATATGTTTTACAATTTGCTCTATACACAGTCTCGTAGTATGATGCTGACCGGTTCCAAAGCTCATACCCGGATCAATTTCAAGGATAATTTTCCCGTCTGTTGATTCAGTCAGCTCCTCCCACGATGGTTTTATTATAATTTTATCTGATACGGTAAATGGCTTGAAATACTGTTTCCAGTTATTTGCCCAGTCTTCATCGTTTAAGGTCCTGGTAACTATTTCTAGTCTTCCCATATCCATATCCTTATTTTCATTTTGTAAATTTCCTATGAAATTATATATTTCCTGCAATAATGTTTTGCCTTGATCATTGTCAGCCAAGTATACCTTTATACAGCTTTCGCAATTTTGCATTTTTGAAAGCTCTTCATCATAATAATCCCAGTTTAATGTATCATTCTGTAAAAAATCTTCAAATACACTTGAGTCTTCTATGACTGCATCATTAATACTCAGTTTTATCAGTGCCCCATTAATTATTTCTATTCCGTTCGTTGTTGTATATATTGAAACTTCAGTCCAGTTCATTTTTTCTCCCGTTATCAGCCTTCTATTTTTATTTCATATGTTATGGGCACCGCTTCCTTAAGCATTGCCGCAACACCGCAATATTTCTCTATTGAAAGCTTTACTGCTCTTTCAATATTGCTGTATGAAAGGTCTTTCCCTTTAAATTTATATATAAGCTTTATGTAATTGTATATTTTGGGGTCCTCATCTCTTGATTCAGCTTCAACTTCAACATTAACGTCTTCAATATCAAGTCTCATTTTTTTAGTAATCATCATTATGTCTATTCCTGAGCATCCAATCAGCCCTGCCAGCAACAATGCCTTTGGGCTCGGTCCATAGCCGTTGCCCCCATGCTCCGGTGTAGCATCTGTTATTACCGTATGTCCGTTTATTTGCATTTCAAATGCCATATTGCCCTTTAATTCAGCATGAATATTAGTCTTGTTCATAAGCATCTCCTATAATAAATTAATATTAATTATATATTATTAAATAAATATTTTCAAACTTATTATAGATTTTTTTTGGCGGAAGTTATTTCTAATAATACCGGTATCCAAAGATAAATTGTAATAAAATCTATTTGTCTCTGTATTGAAACGCAACATCATAAAAAGCAGTCTGCAGTGCCATAAAAAGTTCCACCGCTTGAGGTTCAAAATGTGCTCCCGAACTTTTGATAATTATTTCTGCCGCTTTCTTGTGATCGTATGCTTCCTTGTATAAACGCTTACCTGTCATTGCATCATAGGCATCTGCTATTGCCATCAGACGTGCGGATACAGGAATCTCGTTGCCTTTTAACCCTTGAGGATAACCTGAACCATCCCAACGCTCATGATGAGAATATACAATCTCTGAAGTAAACTGAATTTCTTTATCATTATACCCAAGGATATCTTTACAGGATAATAACACATCTCTTCCAATTGTAGTATGGGTTTTAATGACTTCATATTCTTCCGGAGTCAATTTACCAGGTTTGTTAAGAATGTAAGCGGGAATGCTTAATTTTCCCAGATCATGAAATAATGCCGCATTTGAAATTATCATATTGTTTTCGTATGAGAGAATTTCCGGATATAGTCCGCGCTTCAACGCTTCATCCACCAATATTTTCATCATAAATTTTGTCCGTACAGAATGCCTTGAGCTGCATTCCATCGGGTAGCACATTGTACCCTTTGGATTATCACATATACTCAAAGTCAACACTCTCGCTTCTAAGCTTAAACTGCTCTATAAGTTTACGCAGAGACTCTGCCAATCCGGACAGCTCTTCACTGGAGGCAGCACTCTCTTCGGCAGTAGCAGAATTATCCTGAACAACAGATGAAATCTGCTCTATTCCAGAACTGGTCTGGCTTAGCGATGCAGCTTGAGAATTAGATGCATCTGCAATTTCATTAACAAATCTGGCTACCAGCTCTGCCTTTTTTTCGATTGTTCCTAATGACTGCTCTGTTTGAGCTACCACTGCCGTACCATTTTCAACTGCCAAGAGTGCATTTTCGATTAACTGTGTTGTATCCTTAGCAGCATCAGCACTTTTTGCCGCAAGGCTGCGGACTTCCTCTGCAACCACTGCAAATCCTTTACCTGCGTTTCCTGCTCTTGCTGCTTCGACAGCGGCATTTAAAGAAAGTATATTGGTTTGAAATGCTATATCATCAATAGTCTTGATGATGTTACGTATCTGATTGGATGTCTTGGTTATATTATTCATAGCTTCTACGAGCTGCACCATTTGCCGGTTTCCATTTTCTATTTCAACAGAAGTTTCAGAAACCATGGAATTAGCCTGCTGGGCATTTGCAGCATTTCTGTTGACCTGATCGGTAATTTCCGTAATCGTTGCCACCAATTCTTCTATGGAACCGGCTTGCTCCGTTGCCCCTTGGGAAAGCACCTGGGAAGCTGCCGCTACCTGCGAAGAACCTGATGCCACTTGCTGCGATGATTGACTTATCTGAAGAAGTGTATTATTCATAGAATTAAGAATATTTTCCATGGAGCTTTTAATAGGTGCAAAATCCTTTTTATACTCCATATCAACCATAACCGTCATGTCACCATCTGCCATATTTTTAAGCACCTCTGAAATATTTAAAATATATCCGCTGAGATTGCTGATAAGTTTACGTACACTGTCTGCTAAAGAACCTAATTCATCTTTGGATTCATATGTGACAATGGCATTTAAATCACCTTCCGCCAGCTGCTTTGTGGCTCTTTCAATTTCATAAACAGGCTTCGTAATACTTTTAACAATATAGATAACCAGAACAATAATAACTACCAATGCAGCTATAAAAAAACCAATTAGAGTAATATATGCAGCTTTTTCCGCTGACCTTCCGTCATTATAGTAGCTTACACCAAGCTCGTCCGCATGCTTGCCTATTTCATCTGCCATTTCCCTAAGATTTGTTGCAATATGAGAATAATTATTGTAATAAATTTTATTGGCCTCATTAGTTTTACCTGCTTTTATCAGTTCAACTATTTGCTGTCTATATTCACCACCATCTTTTAAATGTATATTTATTTGCTCTAACAGCTCCTGACTTTCCTTAACAACGAGATTTTCTTCTAAAGCTGTTATTTCATTGTTTAATTCTTCAAGCATACTGTTCATATTCTGAATGTATGTATCAGCCTCCGAGGAGTCCTCGGTTATCATCAATAATATGTCCTTTTCAAGTCCTTGAAGTATGCGTCTCATGCTCATAGACGCATTAGATATAACGTAAGGTCCCTCATAAAAGGTTTTAAAATTAGACGACAAAGTTCTCATACCTGCAATTGCGCTTCCCATCGCTCCAACAAATAAAAGCAAAACAATTCCAAATGTCACAACCAATTTTTTTCGAATTTTAAAGTTCTTCATTTTTTCCTCCTGCGATTTTAAATTTACGACTGTTTTGATAACTTATAAACATATGATTTATATTAAGAAAGTATTGTTATATAAGGCATAATGTATTTCTTATATACCATTACTCCTGATAACAATATAAAGAAACATTTCTACAAATTTGTTTCATTCGATGCTGCCTGAACCCCTTAATTCTGCTTGCCTTTCGCAATTTAGGCATAGATATATTTTGCATATTTACAGTATATGAGTTATTATGTAATACTACATAAAATATAAGGGAGACACACTATGACAGTTCAACCAATTCGAGAAATGAAAAAAATTAAACAGATGTATAATTATTTGGCAAAAAACAATCCTAAATACGCTGTTCTTTTTAAAATGGGGATAAATACGGGATTGCGCATCAGTGACATTATTCCGATTAAAATCAGTGATATTTACCGTAATGATTTTAAATTCAAGGAATATTTGATAATAATTGAACAAAAAACCGGAAAAGAAAAGTGTATTAAAATAAATGACACTCTAAGAAAATGTTTAAATGAATATATAAATGAATTTAATTTAGGTTATAATGATTATCTGTTTCATAGCAGAAAAGGAGGATACATAGGACGTGTCCAGGTCTACAAGGTTATGACAGAAGCCGCTGAAGTCCTCGGAATAGAAAATTTCGGAACGCACAGCCTGCGTAAGACGTGGGGGTATTGGACCTATAAATTATCCAAGTTTAATATCGGTTTGATTATGGATACATTTAATCACAGCTCTCAGGCCGTTACACTCCGATATATAGGTATTAACCAGGAACAAAAAGATGAACTTTATTCAATAGTACAATTGTAACATTGTACCATTTTCTACAAAAAATAATAAAATGCGACAAGATTTTACAGAAACTGTTGACAACTTTTCACTTGCCATATATAATCATAATGTATTTTTTAAACAGTTATAGAATAAAAATATTATCTATAAAATTATTTTGAAAACATTTACTTATTATCTGAACGAATGAAACAAATTTGTAGAAATGTTGCCTCATATTGTTATCAGGAATAATAATATGCAAAGAATGCTATCTCATATAATATTTATATTATTTGTTTAAAAGGCATTACAATTTATTTTATGAAATTATTCTTTACATTATACATTGCTCAACGTTATAAATCAATATTTTTCATTGCAATCTCAATATTTTCATTAAATAAACACACATTTATGCTGTCCATTTAATAAATACAGGAGAACGGCAGAATGCTCAGTCTGCTATTCCCCTAAATTATTCAATCATTAAAAAATTCAATATTGAATTTTCCGTTAATTATAATTGTTTTTATTCTATTTCCTTTTTAAAATCCACTAATTATCTGAAAAACTTGGAAATAAAAAAGCCCTATCTTTATTATAGGGTAATTTTATTACTGCTAAACAAGCTAATAAAAAATTAGCGTCGATTTCAGTGCACCGTGAGGGATTCGAACCCACGACCTTCCGGTTCGTAGCCGAACACTCTATCCAACTGAGCTAACGGTGCGGAATTTTGCAGTCTCGTTCACCAATTTTTCTCTCCTTTGCGGTCGGGAATAATTGGATTAAGGCATTTTTGGAGGCGCCATCCAGATTTGAACTGGAGATCTAGGTGTTGCAGACCTGTGCCTTACCACTTGGCTATAGCGCCTTAATATTAATTTAATGGGGTGAATAGAGGGATTCGAACCCTCGACCTCCAGAGCCACAATCTGGCGCCATAACCAACTAGGCCATATCCACCATAAATATAATTTGGAGCGGGTGAAGGGAATCGGACCCTCGCGACCAGCTTGGAAGGCTGGGGCTCTACCATTGAGCTACACCCGCATGTTATATATATTATACTGCTTTTTCGAGCTTATGTTAATCTCAATGTTGCCTGACTAAGCGATTCGCACCAAATCGAAAACCATGATTTGGGCTCTCTGCTTATACCATTGAGCTACACCCGCATGTTGAATATTTATTGGAGCGGAAGACGAGATTCGAACTCGCGACCCTCGCCTTGGCAAGGCGATGCTCTACCACTGAGCCACTTCCGCATTTAGTACCAATATTTATATATTTCAAGCTCGCGTTTGTCAAATTGTTGC
>JAEXUD010000041.1 GCA_023453025.1 Bacillota bacterium | reverse complement strand
GTCCTGTAAGCCCAGTATCGCCAGTAGGTCCGATAGGACCAGTGTCACCGGTAGGTCCTGTAGGCCCGGTATCACCGGTAGGTCCTGTAGGCCCAGTGTCGCCGGTAGGCCCTGTAGGCCCAGTGTCGCCGGTAGGTCCTGTAGGTCCTGTTATTGCTGCATTATCTTCTCCGATTACTGCCAATGAAGCTTTTACAGGAACAACAGACGAATAAAAAACAGTTGCAGTGGTGTTGTTTTTCAATTCTACTGTCACAGGTGCCGTCGTAACTTCTATTATTCCAACACCTACAACTTCTCCTGTTTTAAGTGGTGAATTACCGATTAAAGAAGCGCCTTCCGATGGGACAAGTATAAAACCGGCGCCAGCAGAAGAAAGAGAAGTTTGTGTTGCTATCCACCAGTCAAATTCATATGTGCCTGTCTCAAGTAAAGTTATAATACCGGTTAAATTGTCATAACTGATATTTCCTGTTAAGATTGTCGTTGAATCAAAAATTACATTTGCGTTGGGTTCCACCGCACCTGCGGCGAAACGTTCCAACTGCAGATATATACTCATAGTTATTACCTCACTATTAAAAATATAAGACAAGCTAAGCCTGCCTTATATACATTATGGCATACTTTTAAAAAAGTTCGGTGTAAAGTGCGCGAATTACATCCATAAAATAAGTCGTGCTTTATTACAAAAAAATATTTCCTCATATTAACGATGTAGATTGTTTTGCTCCATGCAGGGTTAATAAATTAATTTTTCTTGTAAATTATTCATATATTAATTATAATAATTATATTATCATTAAAGGAGACCAAAATGAATTTTAAAGAAGCCGCTATATATTTACATAAAAATAACGTAGTTGTAGATACTCATTTAGATTTGGCAGGAGAAATCTATAACAGATATTTAGCCGGGGAAAAAGAAGTAATTAAAAATAGATATCTTGATAATTTTAAAAAGGGCGGATTTAATATTGTAGTATCATCTTTATACATAGATGATATATTTTTACCTGAAATGGCACTGCGGGTGGCATTAGGACAGATAAGCGCATTAATGGAAGATGTGGAGACATGCAACGGTGAAGTTGTTTTGATAAAAACCAGGGAGCAGCTTATAACTGCAGTAAAAGAAAATAAAATAGGAATAATATTGTCCTTTGAAGGATTGGAGCCCATAGGCAATGATATAAAAATGCTTAAAATCTTTTATGAATTGGGAGTTCGTGCAGCAGGTCTTGTATGGAGCAGAAGAAATTATGCGGCGGATGGTTGCAGCTTCAGTCCGGTTGAAGAAGGGCAGAAGGGCGGTCTCACTAAATTCGGAGTAAATGTTGTGAGAAAAATGGAAGAAATGAATATGCTCATTGATGTAAGCCACTTAAATGATGAAGGATTCTGGGATGTAATGAAGTTTACAAACAAGACATTTATTGCTTCGCATTCCAACGTAAGAAATATACATGGCAGAATGCGCAACTTAACCGATGAGCAAATAAAAACAATTGCTGACAGAAATGGTGTGATAGGAATTAATGCATATAAGAGTATTGCAGGAGTTAAAGAAGGTGAGGACCCAATAAAAAAACTGGCTGATCACATTGAGTATATGGTGAATTTAGTTGGAGCTGCTCATGTCGGTTACGGATTTGATTTATGCAACAGCTATTATGAAAGTGAATTGAAATTCAAATTTGAACCGCACAACTCAGACAGTCTTGATTCTCATGCAGATGCGATACTGATTACAGAAGAGCTTTTGAGAAGAGGTATGTCAGAAGAAGACGCCAAGCTAATAATAGGTGGAAACTTCTACAGAATATTTAATGATATATTTCAATAATTAATAAAGGAACGGAATAAAGAGATATGAAGTATTTTGATAAAAACATGGCAGAAAAAAAGAACAATGCCGAGACAGATAAAAACAATGATGTTGAAACAAATAAAGGCAATAACGCCGAGGCAGATAACAGGAATAGCGGTATGACATACATGTTTAAAGAGTGGATTGTGCCTATTGCAATAGCTCTTGTAATAGTTATTTTCTTAAATAGGTTTGTTTTTATTCTGGTAACAGTGCCTACAGGGTCTATGGAAACTACCATAATGCCGGGCGACAGGCTCTATGTCAATGAATTGTTTGATATAAAGGATGCTGTTCGCGGTGATATATTAGTATTTAAATCTGATGAGCTTGATGAAAAAAGACTGGTAAAAAGACTAATAGGGATGCCTGGAGATACGGTTGAAGTTAAATCGGACGGAAGTGTATATGTTAATGATGTGAAGCTTGATGAACCATATGCTGTTAAAGCTGAAAGTGAAGAAAAGGTGTTTAATGTTCCTGAAAACACATACTTGTTTTTTGGAGACAACAGACCGATATCTTATGATGCCCGTTATTGGGAAAATCCATATATTGACGAAAGCAAAATAATAGGTGAGGCACTTTTCAGGTTTTTCCCATTTAACAGAATAGGAAAAGTTGAGTAATAAAATTATTATTAAATTAATAAAATAATTAAGGAGAAAAATATGGGAAGAGTACTTGAAGGGTTGAAGCCTGAGAAGGTGTTTTATTATTTTGAAGAAATATCACAGATACCCAGAGGTTCAGGCAATGAAAAACAAATTTCTGATTATTTACACGATTTAGCAAAATCAAAAGGATGGGATGTAATACAGGACGAGCATCTGAATATCATTATAAAAAAACCTGCAACATCGGGATATGAAAATGCTCCGACAGTTATGCTCCAAGGACACATGGATATGGTGTGTGAAAAAAATGAAGGAGTGGAGCATGACTTTGAAAAGGATCCAATTAAATTAAGAATCATTGACGGTTATTTGTATGCAACGGAAACTACATTAGGAGCAGATAACGGTATAGCTGTTGCATATGCCTTGTCGATATTGGATTCAGATGACGTTATGCATCCAGCATTGGAAGTGTTGATAACAGTTGATGAAGAAAAAGGTATGACCGGTGCCGAAAAAGTAGATGCAAATCTATTTAAAGCAAAATATCTGTTAAATCTGGACAGTGAGGAAGAAGGAACCTTCACCTGCGGCTGTGCAGGCGGAGGCGGAATAGATTTCAGAGTTCCTGTAAAATTTCAGGGAATAAAAAGGAATGCCTACAAATTATGTGTCAAAGGTCTTCAAGGAGGACATTCCGGTACAGATATAGATAAGGAAAGAGGCAATGCTAATAAAATTCTTGGAAGAATTCTATATGATTTATACGAAGATATAGATTTAATCAGTATTAGCGGGGGATCTAAAGGAAATGCCATACCAAGGGAATCGCAGGCTTTAATTGCGGTAAATAACTTTGATTTGGTGCAGCATAAAGTAAATGAATGGAATGAAATCTTGAAAAACGAGTATTCCTTTACAGATGCATCAATTATTCTGACGATTGAAAAGTTAGGGTATGAAGCCCTTTTAATAGAAAAAGATGTATTCAAAAAAGTTATAAGCGCTATTAATTTAATTCCAAATGGTGCTATGACCAGAAGTACGGCTATTGAT
Source organism: Bacillota bacterium (assembly GCA_023453025.1). Taxonomy (GTDB): domain Bacteria; phylum Bacillota; class Clostridia; order Tissierellales; family Sedimentibacteraceae; genus Sedimentibacter. The sequence continues at coordinate 56,185 of JAEXUD010000041.1, read as the reverse complement.
TTAGTTATCAGTTCCAATAATCTCGGGGTTATAACCCAGGATGATGAGTATATTTCTTTGCAAAATCAGGCAAGAAGCTCGGTAAAATCGTTAATTACAAATAATATAGCTTATATTATGAAACAAATCGGAGAGGCTCTGGATATAGAATGCAATATAGGAGGATTCTATCCCGGCTGGGAATATGCAAAGGAATCTAAAATAAGAGATATATGCATTGATACATTTAAAGATATATACGGACGTGAGCCTATTGTAGGTGCAATACATGCAGGTCTTGAATGCGGATTGTTAATGGAAAAAATCCACGGGCTAGATGCCATATCCATGGGTCCTGATGCTTACGATGTTCATTCGCCAAATGAACACATAAGCATTAAATCCACAGAGAACATGTATAAGCTCTTATTAAGTATATTAAAAAATATAAAGTAATAAGTTTATGTGAAGCAAACGATGTTTTTATTTTAAATACACATCGATTGTTTTGAATGCGAAAAAAACGATTGCCGTATATTAAAAAGTTATTTAAAATGCATATTAATGCATTATAGTAAATTTTAACAAAAGCAATTAGTTAATATTACCAACGGTTGAAACGTGTTGATATCATTATAAAAAACGATTGCACTTAATAAATAATCATTGTTGGTATATAAATAAAAATGTTGAAATGTATAAAGTTTTGTGCTATAATAATTTACACATTTAGCTAAGAGAGGAGAAAAAAAGTGTTAAAATATATAGTAAAAAGAATTATTTCAGCAATAATTACTATATGGTTTATTTTGACTTTGACCTTTATATTAATGAACAGCATTCCCGGAGACCCATTGTCAAAAGGAAAGGCTTTGCAGCCGGAGGTCGAAGCGGCAGTAAGAGCAAAATACGGACTGGACAGGCCGTTAACTGAGCAATATGTAACTTATTTAAAGAATTACGTGAAAGGTGATTTTGGAGTATCATTCCAAAAAATTGGATTAACAACAAATCAAATCATAAGTGACGGTTTTCCGTATTCTTTAAAAATTGGAGCATGGTCATCCTTATTTATTATAATAGTCGGTATTTCCCTCGGAATAATGTCGGCGCTCAAACAAAATAAAATTCCCGATAGGATAATGATGATTATATCAACGTTGGGTGCTACTATTCCAAGTTTCGTTTTCGCAACATTATTTATTTATATATTTAACAGAAAGTTAGGCTGGGCACCTTCATTTGGCGCCAGTACATGGAAACATTTTATAGGACCTGTTCTTAGTATAGGAATGTTTTCACTTGCATATGTAACAAGACTCACAAGAACTTCCGTATTGGACGTATTACAGCAGGATTATATCAGAACTGCAAGAGCAAAAGGATTATCAGAAGGTGTTGTTATTATTAAGCATGCTCTCAGAAATGCATTGATTCCAGTTGTAACTTATTTGGGACCTATGATAGCAAGTCTTATTACTGGGTCTTTCGTTGTTGAAAAGGTATTTGGCATTGCCGGTATTGGTTCTTTGTTTACTACAAGCATAACAAACAGGGATTACACATTAATAATGGGTATAACAGTATTTTTTGGTGTTTTCATTGTTATTGCGACTTTATTGGTAGATATACTTTATGTGTTTATTGATCCGCGTATTAAATATGATTAGGAGGAATATTAATGGAAAACAATTTAAAAATGTCTCCTGACATGTGGACACCTTTAGAAAAGTCAGAAAAGGATGCGGAGAAAGTATCTAGACAAAGTCTTACATTTTGGCAGGATGCAGTAAGAAGATTAAAGCAAAATAAAGTTGCTATTGCGTCGTTGATAGTGATAATGGTAATTATTATTGCCTGTATATTTGTTCCTATGGTTTACCCTTTGACGTTTGAAGATCAGGTGTTAGATTTTGCAAATATAGGTATGGTGATGGATATATATGAGATAGATGGAAACTACTTCTATATGAATGGTGAATATTATTTAATAGATGTTTCTCCGGATGGCACTTTGCTTAAAAAGCATCCTCTTGTGAAAGATGATACTGCTAACAAAATGTATATTTACGATTTTAACGGCAAGGAAGTTATTGTAGATTACAGCCCTTATTTTAATGCTAAGCAGGAATATATCAACTTGGAGCGACAGTCTAAAAAAGATCCGACTATAGACCTTACGGAAGCTAAATTCAAGCTTGATAATGCAAAGAAGGTTGAAATCAGACTTGAAGGTCAGGAAATTAAATCTATTGACAGAGTACGAAACAAGACATATATTCTCGGAACAGACAATCTTGGAAGAGACATGTTCATAAGAATATTGCACGGCGGACGAATTTCATTAATTGTTGGGTTCGTTGCAGCATTTGTAAACTTTATCATAGGAGTTTTATACGGTGGTATCTCAGGTTATGTCGGCGGAAGGACAGACAATATAATGATGCGTATTGTCGATGTAATCAGTGCTATACCTACATTGCTGTATGTAATTTTGCTAATGGTTGTTATGGGAAACGGAATGATGCCTATAATAATTGCCCTTAGTATAACATATTGGTTATCTATGGCAAGATTAGTAAGAGGTCAGGTATTAGGTCTTAAGGAGCAGGAATTTGTACTGGCGGCACAGTCCTTGGGAGCAAAAACAGACAGAATAATGTTTAGGCATTTAATTCCTAACATGATGGGACCAATAATGGTATCAGCAACAATGCAAATACCAAGTGCAATATTCACTGAAGCGTTCCTAAGCTTCGTTGGATTGGGAGTTTCAGCTCCGCAGGCATCTTGGGGTTCACTTTGTAACGATGCACTACTGACATATATGACTTACCCATACCAACTGTTCTTGCCGGCTTTTGCAATATCAATAACAATATTGGCATTTAATTTATTCAGTGATGGTTTAAGAGATGCTCTTGACCCTAAACAAAGAAAGTAAAGTGAGGTGTAAAAAATGTCAGAAAAATTATTAGAAGTTAAAAATCTGAGAACATCTTTTTTCACTCACTTAGGCGAAGTAAAAGCAATCAGAGGCATAAGTTTTGATGTTGAAAAGGGTGAATCTATAGGTATAGTTGGAGAATCCGGAAGTGGAAAGAGTGTAACTTCTCTATCCATTATGAAGCTTTTGCTGTATCCTGGTAAGATAGTTGACGGACAAATATTATTTAACAGTCAAGATTTAGTAAAAAAATCAAATAAAGAAATGATGGGCATAAGAGGAAATGAAATTGCTATGATATTCCAGGATCCTATGACATCATTGAATCCTGTTTACACAATAGGAGATCAAATTGCAGAAGCGATTATCAAGCATCAAAAATTATCAAAACATGAAGCTCATGAAAAAGCTTTGGAAATGCTCAAGCTGGTTAATATACCCGACCCTGAAAAGAGAATCAAAAATTATCCTCATGAGTTTTCAGGCGGAATGAGACAAAGAGCTATGATAGCAATAGCATTGTCATGTGAACCGGAATTATTAATAGCCGACGAGCCCACTACAGCACTTGATGTTACAATTCAGGCACAGATACTTGAATTAATGAAGAATCTGAATTCTAAATTAAATACATCAACAATGCTTATCACACATGATTTGGGTGTTGTGGCAGATGTATGTTCAAGAGTAGTTGTTATGTATGGTGGTCTTATTATGGAAAAAGGTTCTATAAGAGATATTTATTATGAACCTAGACATCCATATACAATGGGACTGCTAAAATCAATACCGAAAGTATCCTCTGATGAAAAACAAAGGCTGATTCCTATACCTGGAACACCTCCTGATTTGCTGAATCCGCCTACAGGATGTCCATTTTATGCAAGGTGTGATTATGCTATGCGTATATGCAATCAGCAGCAGCCTCCGTTATTCAAGACAGGAAATGGACAACACGAATCAATGTGTTGGTTACTTCACCCTGAAGCTCCTAAAAATGAAAATTATGAACAACTGAAGGGAGGAGTTCGAATTGGCAAATAATGAAATATTGATAGAAGTTAAAAACTTAAAAAAATATTTTGTTAAAAATAAAGGATTAATTAAAAAACAATTAGAAATAACTAAAGCAGTAGATGATGTATCATTTTATATCAGAAAAGGTGAAACATTAGGTCTTGTTGGAGAGTCAGGCTGCGGTAAATCGACTACCGGTCGTACAGTCTTGAGGCTTTATGAGCCTACAGCCGGCGAAATATTGTATAATGGCAAGAATATTGCAAGATTGAGCAGAGATCAGATGATGCCATACAGAAAAAAAATGCAGATGATTTTCCAGGATCCATATGCATCGTTAAATGCTAGGATGACAGTTTCTGATATAATAGGAGAGCCGATGGACATCCATCATTTAGCTTCCGGTAAGGAAAGGCAGGAAAAAATTTATCAACTGCTGGATACGGTTGGTTTAAACAAAGATCATGCTGCTCGTTACCCTCATGAATTCTCCGGAGGACAAAGACAGCGTATAGGAATTGCAAGATCGCTGGCAGTTGACCCTGAGTTTATCATATGCGATGAGCCCATATCTGCACTTGATGTTTCTATTCAGGCACAGGTTGTAAATATGCTTGAAGACTTACAGGAGGAAAGGGGACTCACATATTTATTCATAGCCCATGACTTGTCAATGGTTAAGCATATTTCCGACAGGGTTGGTGTTATGTATCTTGGAAGTCTGGTGGAGGTTGCAAACAGTAAGGAATTGTATGCAAATCCTGTTCATCCGTATACACAGGCTCTACTGTCATCAATTCCAATACCTGATCCTGATATAGCTGAAGCTTCAAATCGTATTGTTTTGGAAGGGGATGTTCCGAGTCCTGTAAATCCGCCATCAGGGTGCAAATTCAGAACAAGATGCAGATATGCAATGGATATATGCAAGGAAGTGTCTCCTGCTCTTAAAGAAGTGGGGAAAGAACACTTTGCAGCATGTCATTTATTGAATAAATAATGATATTTTCACCTTTTATGCAGTATGTTAAAAGAGTAACTCTTGACATATTGCGTAAAAAAGGTGATAATATAAATACAGTCAAAAATGGCTGTAAATACATAGATATTTGGAGGGATTTTATGTTAAAGAGAGTACTGGCAATAGTAGTTGTACTAGCTATGGTATTTTCTATAGTTGGTTGTGCTAAGGAAGAACCGGCACCAGCACCTGAAACACCAACACCTGAAACACCAGCACCTGAAACACCGGCGCCGGCAGGTGAAGAGGATTATTTAGTTTGGAACATAGCAGTTGACCCGCAGACCTGGGACCCAACTCTGAATAGTGCAAATGACGGTGGTCAAATTATTCAGAATATGTTCGAAGGTCTTACAAGAGAAACAAAAGATGGTATAGAAGCTGCTGTAGCAGAAAACTGGGACATTTCTGAAGATGGAAAGACTTATACTTTCCATTTAAGAGAAGGTTTGAAATGGTCAGACGGACAGCCATTAACAGCTAAAGATTTTGAATATTCATGGAAAAGAGCATGTGACCCTGCAGTTGCATCAGAATATTCTTTCCTTGTAACGTCATACCTGGTTGGAGGACAAGAATTCTTTAACGGAACAGGCTCAAGAGATGACGTAGGAGTTAAGGCTCTTGATGATACTACTTTAGAAGTTAATTTGAAATTCCCTGTATCCTACTTCTTAAGCCTAACTTCATTCTATACTTATGCACCTGTAAGACAGGACATAGTTGAAGCTAATGGCGAAGGCTGGGAAAAGAATCCTGAAACTTGTATTTCAAACGGCGCATTTAAATTAACCGAATACAAAACAGGCGATCATTTAACAATGGTTAAAAATGATAATTATTGGAATGCTGACAGTGTTAAACTGGCAGGTGTTAAAGGTTTAATGATAGTTGAAGGAACAACAGCATTAAACGGATATGAAAATGGCGAAATTCAGGTTCTTGACAGTATTACAATTGAACAGATTCCAAGACTTCAGAAGGAAGATCCAAACTTTGTTATTACACCTCATATAGGAACTTACTATGTAAACTTTAACGTTGACAACGAAGTATTCAAGGATGTAAGAGTAAGAAAAGCATTCTCACTTGCTATTGACAGAAAAGCGTTTGTTGAACAGGTAACAAAGGGTGGTCAAACACCTGCAACAGGCTTCGTTCCATCAGGTCTTTCATTCTCTGACGGCTCATCATTCAGACCTTTGGATGAAAATGGAATGCCGGCACCGGAATACGGAATAGACCCAAGCAAGGCGTTAGTAGATGAAGCTAAGGCATTATTGACTGAAGCAGGATATCCAGACGGCAAAGGTCTTCCAAAGATTACTTTCTTGTATAACACTAACGAAAATAACAAGAAAATAGCTGAAGCATTACAAGGAATGTGGAAACAAAACCTCGGAGTAGATGTAGAGCTTCTTAACCAAGACTGGGCAGTATTCCAGGAAGAAAGAAGAGCAGGAAACTACATGATGGCCAGAGGCGGCTGGTTAGGTGACTACGGTGACCCGATGACAATGCTTGATTTATTCACAACTATGTCAGGAAATAACGATCCTCAGTGGAGATATAAAGAAATGCCTGTAGCAGCACCACATGACAAGACATTGAACCCTGAACAGGAAGAGTTTGAAAATGCACTCAACGAATCAATGCTGGCTAGCGGCAAGGATAGAGACGCATTATTGAAAAAAGCTGAAGACGTTCTTATGAACAACCATGTTATAGCTCCGATTTACTACTATACATGGACTAACATCGTTGACCGTTCAAAAGTTGAAGGCGTTGAATTGACAATGACTAATAAATGGGATTTCACACATGCAGAATTAATAAAATAAAGAAATGTGAAAGTACGGCAGAAGCTTCTGCCGTATTTTTTATGCAAGAGAATTTCTTTCGTTGATGCATAGCATGGATTACTTCAGAATTACTAGCCTAAAGATGGTGGATAGCGAACTCTCATGTAAAAGGCTGTTAAATACATGGACAATTGATTAAATCGAGAGTATAATTAATATGGGTGATTGAATGAACTATAAAATGATAGTACTGGACTTGGACGGAACTTTATTAGATGATGAAAAACAAATAAGCGAAAAAACAATCAAAGCCTTAGGAGAATTGCATACACGAGATGTTGAAATAGTCATAGCTACAGGCAGAAATTATTATATGGCTAAAACGCTGACAGAAAAAATAAAAATTGTACAACCTGTTATTCTGGCTAACAATGGTTCTGTTATCAGAAAATCAGAAAATGATGAGGTTATAGAGAGTAATTATTTAGATCCTAAGGAATTCGAAATTATTTATAATGAAGGATTAAAGCTGAATCTTAATCCGGTTGTCCATGTAGATGAATATTTTAATGGCTATGATATAGTATATGAAAGAGAAAACTATGAAGAAGCATATTTAGGATATATAAAAAATGATAATAGCAGGGCAAGACACATGAAGTTCATACCAAGTGATATGGATAAAATTCTATCGGTTTGCTACTTTGATGAATACAATAAGCTTTGCTCATTTGGCAATGAAATGAAAAATAAGGGCATGGGCAGATTTAATACAATATGCAACAGAAATATAAGTAAAAGAGCGTTGCTTGAATTTCTCCATCCATATGGCTGTAAATGGAACGCTATAAAAAGATATGCCGCCGTAAAAAATATCAGTATTGATGAAATAATTGCAATAGGTGATGACAATAATGACATTGAGCTGCTAAAAAATTCAGGGCTGGGCATTGCCATGAAAAATGGGACAATGGAGTCAATTGCGGCAGCTAAAAGAACAACCGACTATGATAACAATAATTCAGGTGTGTATTATGCCTTGGATGAAATTTTCAAGCTATCTAAATAATATTTAAGCTTTGTACATATTTCTGAAGTACTCAAATATAATGTAATAATATTAGATTTTGAGGAGGAAGTATGAGAATAATAACGGCCATTGCGTCAATTCTTATTATCATAGGAGCCTTGAACTGGGGTTTGTATGGATTAGCAAAAATTGATATTGTAGATAATTTCTTCGGAGGCTGGAAAAATAAAATTGGCAGATTGATTTATATATTGATTGGTATTGCCGGTTTGTATTCATTGCTTTACGTAATATTCGCCTGAATAAGAAAAGTGCCATATAAGGCACTCAGACTAATAATCTGAGAGTTAAGTACGGGCACTTTTTTTATTTTGGAATAATAAGCTTTTTTAAGTTTATCTGAAAGATATTGCTTTCGTAACCTTCTTCATCATATCCTTGTTCTGGATATTCTGGCCTACTAATTCAGCTGAACCAAAAGCAATATGTGCTAAACCAAATCCGATTATTCCGTTTCTATAAGAATCAGGAATACTATCCTTCAATGCAACTCCTGTTGCTGTTACCACTGTTCCAAGAACTGTTGGAATTATACCTTCTTTAATATGCATATTATACCTCCTCATAAAAATGATTTATTTAATTTGTTAAGTTATTATTTGCAGAAAATTAAAAAGAATTTAATTTATTTAATGGTAATTTATAAATAATTAACGAGTCTTGAAAAAATATTCCACTTTTATAAAATTTAAAAAATTTATGATTTTAATTGATTTGGTAAGTAAATCTATTTATAATTTATATTAACCAAATATTTTATAAAATTTCACAAAAGATAGGAACAGTATGAAAATATATAATGAGTATTCAAAATTTTTAAAAGAGAAATACGGCGAAAAGGTATATAAACTGCCTGTAAATATTCCATGCACATGCCCTAACAGGGATGGAACTATAGGGTATGGAGGATGCACATTTTGTGCTGAAGTGGGGACAGGATTTGAGATGCATGCAAATACTATGAGCGTGAAAGAGCAGCTTACACAAAATATGAATTATATTTCCAAAAAGTATAAGGCTAAAAAATTTATAGCATATTTTCAAAATTATACAAATACTTACCTTAAACTAGAAAATTTCAAACAATTTATTAGTGAAGCTGTTATGGATAATATAGTTGAGATATCTATTTCAACAAGACCTGACTGTATTGGCGATGAATACCTTGAATTCCTGAATTTGATAAAAAATGAGCACAATGTTAACATATCCATAGAGCTGGGTCTTCAAACCGTTAATTATCACACATTGATTTCAATCAACAGGGGGCATACTCTTGCCGAATTTATTGACGCTGTATTAAGAATAAAAAAATATGGTTTTGAAATTTGCACTCATGTTATTTTAAATTTACCGGGCGATATTGAAATTGATGCGGTAGAAGCAGCTAAAATTTTATCGGTGCTTAAAATAGACCAGGTTAAAATTCATTCGCTGTATATTATGGAAAATACAAAAATGGGAATATTATATAAAAATAAGGAAATAACTGTAATAACAGAAGAAGAATACGTTGAAAGAGTAATTACTTTTCTTGAATATCTGGATAAGGATATTGTGGTCCAAAGACTTGTAGGAAGAGCTCCTAAGGAAAATTCATTATTTGTTAACTGGGGAATGAGCTGGTGGAAAATAAAAGACGACATTTTGGAAAGGATGAATAGGGAAAGAAGATACCAAGGGTCAAAGACATTAAAAAATTATACCATAAGTGAAATGTAAAATATACGAATAAATCTTGTAATTTTTAAAAATAATTGGTGTAAACATTTTCAATTTGTGGTACAATATATATGTAATTAACTTTTATAAAATAAAAACATAGGAGTGTGATTATTATGGTTCAATTGGTTTGTGGACACAACGGTACTGGCAAAACAAAAAGAATGATTGACATGGCAAACAAAATAATCGAGAGTATACAAGGAAAGATGGTTTTCCTAGAAGCGAACAACAGGCACATATTCGATTTGGATTATAGAATCAGATATATAAACACAAAGGAATTCGGACTTACAAATCCTGAGCAGTTTCAAGGTTTTGTATGTGGTTTAATAGCAACAGATTACGATGTTGAATTAGTGTACATAGATGGATTGTACAAAATAGCACAAGCAGGGATGGATAATTTAGAAGCGGTTGTTAAAAGACTTGATTTTTTATCAGAGCAGTTTAATGTTAATTTTGTAATGAGTGTAAATCATGAAGTAGATGATGTTCCAGATGTATTTAAAGATAGAATATTAGCAGAGGCATTGATGTCTTGATGAAATATGCCACCGATTAAGAGTTAATCGGTGGCTTTTGTATATTAATATTCCAATTTCTTAGCTTTTATCGCTCTTGCTAAAATGATAGTTTTCTGTTAAAATTAATGTACGTTTCAGTATGACAATTAGAAAGAGTGATTTTATGAATTATTTCAAGCCAAACAAGACTATATTCGATGAGTTCTTCGAACATAGAGACATGCTTATTATTCAGCATATGAACGGAGATATAAACAAGAAGGAGTATTTGGAATTAAATTATAAATATATGCTTGAAAAGAATATTAAACCTTTTCAGCGTATTGACAGCTTTGAAAAAGGAATGTACAACTATCAATATTACAATATGATGGCTAAGTACCATATGATGATTGCCCAGGAAATCAAGGATAAGGGAAAGCATATCAGCTTTTACAGCAAGTACCTGAATGAAGCTGATTATTATTATAATGAAAAAGATAAAACAACCTTTCGCCTGTTAAGGTTTCTTCATTATGAAAATATAGATGCTTACTTTATTAAAATGGAATCAACAAACCTTGAGGGCAAGCTTTATGAAATAGTTCTGAGTGATTTTGAATATGCGGTCCTTCATTCTAAAAGCCTGTGGCTTTTGGATGTATTAAAAAAAGAAAATGTGTTTGATGAAAAAAGAAAAAAATCAGTTATAGACTACTATGTAAATTCAAAATATTAGCAGGAATGGACAGAGTTACCTCTGTCCATTCTCTTTTATTTTGCGTTTGCAATTATTTTTATTATATCATCTAATGATGTTCCGACTTCAATTTCAAATATTCCACTTCTCAGTCTTGTATCCAGGCCAAGCTCAACAGATCTGTCCAGGAATTCCTGTTTGTCATTGATTAAGTTAGAATTTATAAGTAAGTCTCCTATGCCTGAAGGATATGAACCTTCCGGAATATCGACAGTTGCAATCAAACCTGTTCCTTGTGGAACTTCCGGCTCGGTAGGAACTTGATTTTCTGGATTTTCTTCATTTTGTCCCGGTTCTTCAGAGTTAATCGGTTCGGAGTCTTCCGGCTCATTATTTTCTATAGGTTCAGGCATTTCAGGCAATTCTGCAATTATTGGCTTATCAATGCCTCTGTTAAATAGAATATCGAATCTCCAACCTAATATTAAAGCCATTACTACTATTACAGTAATTATTAATCCATAGTCTGTAATATTATATAAAAGATCTCTTATTGCATTAATTATCTTTTTCATACGTCACTCCTTAGCATTTCCAGTAACTAATATATTAACATAAAAATTGACTCGATTCAATAACCACATTTAATAAAAACTAGTTAATTTTATCAAATTTTACAAATGTATATATACTTTGACCGAATTTTTGATATAATAAAGAAACCAAAACAAAACATGGAGAGCTTATGAAGGAAATAAAAATTACAATCAATGAAGAAGGACAAAGGCTGGATAGGTTTTTAAGAAAATATCTCAATAAAGCTAATCAGTCATTTATTTATAAAATGATCAGGAAGAAAAATATAAAGCTGAATGATTCAAAAGCTGAACCTGAAGCGGTTTTGCGGAAGGATGATATTGTTAAACTTTTTCTGTCTGATGAAACAATAGATAAATTCAGAGAAAAAAAAACACTGAAAGAAACCGAGATACATTTTAAGGTTATATATGAGGATGATAATATACTTGTTGTAAACAAGCCTATAGGATTAAGCTCACAGCCCGATGAAACCAGTGCCAGAAACCTGGTGGATGAAATAAAAATGTACCTTGATGCAAAGGAAGAAAATATAAGCTTTACATTTAAGCCTGCCGTATGCAACAGATTAGATAAAAATACATCAGGACTTGTAATAGCTGCAAAGAATTACGATGCGTTAAAACAGACTAATAAGGCAATAAGAGAAAGAAAAATAAAAAAGTACTATATGGCTAAAGTTCACGGTATAATAAAACATGACCTGGAATTAAAAGATTATCTTATAAAAAATGAAAATAAAAATATGGTTAAGGTAGTTAAGGAAATTACTGAAAATGCCAAAGAAATTGTAACATATGCTCATCCCTTAAGAACAGAAGGAAACTACACATGGCTTGAAATTGAAATTGAAACAGGGCGTGCCCATCAAATCAGAGCACATTTATCATCTATAGGATACCCCATAGCCGGTGACAGGAAGTATGGAAAAAAGGATAGCGAAAAATTCCAGGTGCTTCATGCCTACAGGATGGTGCTTGGAGGATACGAGGAAAAATTAGAGTATTTAAACGGGATGGAGGTAAAATCAGAAATAGGTGAGAGAATAATATTAAATTAATGAGGTGAACAATGAATATATTATTGGTTAATGAAAATAAAGTAATTAAAATTGATAAAAATGAATCACTTTTTGAATTGCTTAAGAGAACATACAAGGAAGATTACAGCAAATATCTGGGTATCAAGGTCAATAACAGGCTTCAAGAGCTTATGAATGCTGAATTTATTGAAAATGACAAAATAGAATTCTTAAATATCATGGACAGGGACGGACACAGGATATACATAAGAACGTTGTCTTTAATTTATATAAAAGCATGCAAAGACTTATTTGATGATATTGATGTTACGATAGAGCATTCATTAAACAAAGGATTGTATACAGAGCTTAAATCTAATCATAAGTTTAATAAGCGCAAGCTTGATAATATAAAAAATAAGATGCAAGAGATAATAGATGCCAAAAGACCTATTAATTCAATGTTTTTAAGTTTAAAAGAAGCTGAAGAGATTTTTATTAAACAAGGAATGATGGATAAGGTTGAACTTTTAAAGTATTGGGTTGGAGACAAGATTCGTGTGTATGAGCTGGATGGTTATTACGATACATTTTATGGTTATCTGGCACCTAATACTGAGTTTGTTGATAAATTTGATTTGAGATTATTTTATCCGGGCATTATATTAAATTATCCCACAAGAGAAAATAATTTTGAGCTTCCTGAGCTTCTTGAACAAAAAAAGCTTTACAAGGTATTCAAGGAAGCAGAGGATTGGGGGGAAATAATGGATGTCGGCTATGTGGGCGCTTTGAACAGGAAAATTGATGATAACTACATAGACGATATGATACGCATCAATGAAGCCCTGCACGAGAAAAAAATTGCATATATAGCTGACGAAATAACTAACGATAAAAACATCAAGATCATACTTATAGCCGGACCGTCCTCATCGGGGAAAACAACCTTTGCTCAAAGGCTTTCTATTCAACTCAGGGTAAACGGTAAAAAGACATTTGCATTGTCACTTGATGATTATTTCATAGACAGACATATGACACCAAAGGATGAAAACGGTGATTATGATTTTGAAACTATTAATGCGCTTGATTTAGATTTGTTCAATGAACAGCTTTTAAGCCTGATGTCATGCGAAACGGTGAACATTCCGGTCTATAATTTTAAAATCGGCAAACGGGAATATACAAGAGAACCTGTTACCTTAACAAAGGACCACATAATTATAATTGAGGGAATTCATGGTTTAAATGACGAGCTTACCAAGCAAATACCTCAAATAAATAAATTTAAAATATACATAAGCGCTCTGACTCAGTTAAACATCGACAATCATAACCGTATTGCAACATCTGATTTGAGACTTATAAGAAGAATTGTCAGAGACAATACTCATAGGGGTAATGATGCGCTTAAAACAATGGAGCTTTGGGATAATGTTGTCAGGGGAGCAGAAAGATACATTTTTCCGTTTCAGGAAAATGCAGATGCAATTTTTAACTCTGCATTGGTTTATGAACTATGTGTTTTGAAAAAATATGCCGAGCCATTAATAAAAGAAATAAATCTGGAAAGCAAATTTTATCCCGAAAAGCAAAGACTGTTAAAATTCCTGAGCTATTTCAAACCAATAGGAAATGAAGAAGCGATTCCCAATACTTCTATATTGCGGGAATTTATAGGAGAAAGCTGCTTCGAATAACAGCCTGACAAGGGGACAGGGTTGTTGTAACCCCCTTGTCACTCATTTTTCCCGCTTTTCATAATAAATCGTTCAAATCTATTTTACCTCTTTTCATTCCAACGCTTAGGCATAATCCTATACTTACCATGTTTACAAGCATAAATGTTCCGCCCGAGCTTATAAATGGAAGAGGTATTCCTGTAACCGGCAACAAGCCCATTGTCATTCCTATGTTTTCGAAAATATGGAAAAACAGCATTGCAGTTATACCTGATACTATGAGCGACCCGAACATATTTGATGAATGCTTGGAAATTTTTATAAGTCTATATAAAAGCAATGCGTACAAAGTTAAAAGCAGCAATCCTCCTACAAGTCCAAGCTCTTCACCAATTACAGCAAATATAAAGTCTGTTTCTTTTGTCGGAAGGTAACCCAGCTGATTCTGAACTCCCTCGTACAAGCCTCTTCCATACAGCATACCTGAGCCAATCGCAGTCTTTGATTGAATAACCTGATATCCTGTGTCCTCCGGGTCAATTTCAGGATAAAAGAATGCAACTATTCTGTCTATTCTATAATCTTCATTTGGAGTGTAATCCTGCATAATATAATAAAATGAAACCAGACCGACAATAAGTAATATTAATCCAATCAATATTACTGTAATAATATATTTTCGATCTAAACCTGCTATGAAAATCATAACAGAGATGAAAAATATGAAAACTAATGCGGTTCCCAGGTCAGGCTGCATTAAAATTAATGCGATTGGTATAAATGCAAAAACCAGAATCCTTATCAAGACTGCAGGATTGTTTAAATCATCTTTGTTGATGTCTATATATTTTGATACGGATATAATTACACCAAATTTAGCCAGTTCCGAAGGCTGAAACACAACGGGACCAATAGCAATCCAGCTTCTGACATCACCCCACTCAGATGCGCTCACGGGATTTATCAATACATAAATCAGCAAGACCAATGTTATTCCATAAATAGGCAGATAAAAGTGCCCGTATATATCATAATCAATTAAAACCAATGCAAATAAGATAATTAATCCAAGCGCAAATGCAATGAATTGTGTTTTAAGGTAGGGTTCACTCCCTGACAGCTTGCTCATAGTAGCGCTGCTGATTATTATAAATCCAAACACACATAACAATATTGTTGTTAAAAACAAAATGAAATCAAATCTTTTAAGTCTGTTAACCTTTTTAAACATGTTAAACCTCGTTCTTAATTCATTCTAAGCTATTATAACACACTTTAAATTAATGCAGCAATATTTTTGTATCAGTTAAAAATTACATGCTTTGCTGTAATGAAAAAGTTCTTAACATAGCACTGAATCTATGCTATAATTTGTAATAACTTAAGGAAAATTAGGAGAAGTAATGATTATATTTGGTATAGATCCGGGTCTGGCAATTTCAGGCTATGGTGTTTTAAAATATATAGGAAACAAATTTGAGGTTCTGGATTATGGAGCTGTTACTACTGAAAGCTGTGAGGAATTTCCGAAAAGGCTTAAAAAAATATACGATAGCTACACAAAATTGTTTGATTTGTACAAGCCTGATGCTGTTGCAATCGAAGAGCTATTTTATAACAAAAATGCGAAGACAGCAATAGCAATAGCCGAAGCCAGGGGGGTTCATCTTTTGGCTGCGGAAAACAACTGCATACCTCTATACGAATACACTCCGCTTCAGATAAAACAAGGAATAGTTGGATATGGAAGAGCTGAAAAAAAGCAAATTCAGGAAATGGTGAGGGTGATACTCAAGCTGGAAAGTGTACCTAAGCCTGATGATGTGGCTGACGGGCTTGCAGCTGCAATTTGTCATGCTCATTCATTGAAATTTGCAGATAATTTTAAAATATTAAAATACTGATTAAACGGAGGGAAAATGATAAGCTTTATTAAAGGCGAAGTGATAAAAAAAGGGTTGGATTACATAGTTTTAGACAACAATAATATAGGATATTATATCAATACGGCTTTTTCTACTCTTAACAAGGTAAGAGAAGGAGAGCAGGTTTTAATACAAACATACATGCATATCAGAGAGGATATGATAGCGCTATACGGCTTTTTAACAACAGATGAAATAGAGCTTTTTAAAAAGCTTATTTCAGTAAACGGGGTGGGGCCCAAAGCCGGGCTTTCAGTACTCTCAACATATGAACCAAGTACTATTAAGGAAATTATATTAAAGGATGATGCTGCAAGAATGTCCAAGGTGCCCGGTATCGGCAAGAAGACTGCAAGTAAGATAATTCTTGACCTTAAGGACAAGGTTGGATCATTGGATTTAATTGAGACAGATACTGAAGAAATGAGCAACTCTTTCATTGATTCTGAAGCATCTGATATGCTTAATGCTTTAATTGCTTTGGGCTTTAATTCCTATGAAGCAAAGAAAGCACTTGACAGAATTGATTTCACAGGAAAGACAGAAAATGAGATAATTAAAGAAGCTTTAAAAAACATTAACAGGCAGGTGTTATAATGTTTGACAGGGAAAATGAACTGACAGCTACTACAGCTAATATAGGAGAAGAGGACATTGAGCTTAGCTTAAGACCCCAAAGGCTTTCTCAATACATAGGTCAGACAAAAGTAAAGGAAGTCCTGAATATTTTTATTGAGTCTGCTAAAATGAGAAACCAGCCCCTTGACCATGTGCTTTTATCCGGACCTCCCGGACTTGGAAAGACAACCCTTGCAAATATCATATCTAATGAAATGGGAGTAAACATAAGGGTTACATCAGGTCCTGCAATTGAAAGACAGGGCGATTTAGCAGCAATTCTTACGAATTTAAATGAAAATGATGTTCTTTTTATAGATGAAATTCATAGGATAAACAAAAATGTTGAAGAAGTTTTGTATCCTGCTTTGGAGGATTATGCTCTGGATATTATAATAGGCAAGGGCCCATCGGCAAGGTCAATAAGGCTTGATTTGCCAAAGTTCACATTAATAGGAGCAACTACAAGATCAGGGATGCTTGCTTCTCCTTTAAGGGATCGTTTTGGAGTGATGTGTAACCTGGATTTTTATGAAACAAAGGATCTGAAGGAAATTGTTTTAAGGTCTGCAAGTATTATAAATATTGAAATTAATGAAAATGGCGCAGAAGAAATAGCAAGGCGCTCCAGAGGAACTCCGAGAATAGCAAATCGTCTGTTGAAGCGGGTAAGAGATTATGCCATAGTAAAAGCAAGTGGTACAATTGATACCATAACTGCCGACAGGGCATTAAAAATGCTTGAGATAGATGAAATGGGACTTGATAAGCTTGACAGAAGAATTTTAAATACAATAATAGATTTTTACAAAGGCGGTCCTGTAGGGTTGGATACACTTGCAGCATCCATAGGAGAAGAAAAAGGAACCATAGAGGATGTTTATGAACCATATTTATTGCAAATAGGATATTTAAACCGTACTCCACGAGGCAGGGTTGTTACGGAGCTTGGCTACAGGCATGTTAATAAAACCAGAATTAACACAAATCAAATGACACTGGATTTAGAGGGGTAGGTATATGAGAAAACTTATACAAAGGATAACTGTTATAGCTGTCTTGATTTTCATGTTTTCTATTTCTGTTTGCTATGCGGCTTCAGGCAGCGAGTTTGTTAGAGTGAGAATCCGCTCACCAAGACTTTTTAATGAGCAGGCAGCCTTAGAGGGATATAATAATGTAACTGTTTATGAGCTTAACGATAATCCTGCAGAATTGTTTAGTCTGGATGGAACTAAATTAAGTGTGCTTCTTGACTCTTATTTTGACGGCAGTTTCAATTTTGTTGCAGATGAAGATGATGCATCCTATGGACCTAATCATGTGGTTATAGATGAAATTTATTCATACTATAAAGATGCTATGAAAGAAGTTGAATATCTGGAAGATGTTTTTGACGCTGACTTCTATCCTCAATTAAGCAGCGAAGGATTTAAGATTTACGGCGGTTATTACTCAGATATTAAACAAGCAGATAAATTGCTTGATAAATTAGCTGATGAAGGATATGACGGCAAGACGGTTTCTACAAATATGAAAAATGTAATCGTATATGACAATGAAAGCAATGCTGTTTTTATGTACGATAACAAATTAAGCGTATTTTTTTCATCATATAATAAAGACGAAGCATCTGAAATGATTAAAATTGACAAAAGACCGTACAGAGGGCTGTTAGGCTTTAAAATAATAGAAAACGCCAAGCTTATTTCGATAAATTTTGTGGATTTGGAAAGCTATCTTTACGGTGTGGTTCCAAATGAAATATCTGCATCCTGGGGTGAGGAATCCTTGAAAGCTCAGGCAGTTGCAGCAAGAACCTACGCGGTGTCATGTCTTAACCCAAATGCATCCTACGGCTATGATTTAGATGATAACCAAAACAGCCAAGTCTACAGAGGATATATTTCTGAAAAGGATTCAACAAACAATGCAGTTGATGAAACAACAGGCGAAATGATATATTACAAGGATAATCTCATTCAGGCATTTTACCATTCAACCAGCGGAGGCAGTACGGAATACTCAGAAAACGTATGGTTTGAAAAGATTCCTTATTTAGCTGGAGTTGAGGATGAATTTTCAAACAGGTCAGGGTCTCCGTACAACGAATGGCAGAAGTCATATCAAAAGGAAGAAATTATAAAAAAACTAAATGATGACGGTCATGATGTGGATAAGCTTTACAGCGTGGAAATAACAAAGGTATCTGAAAATAACAGAGTTATGGAATGCATATTTTCGACTGATATTGGAGAAATTGAATACTACAAGGAGGATGCCAGGCTTCTTCTGGGACTGATGAGCTCCTGGTTCACGGTTGAAAACGGGAACGTATTTTATTTTACCAATAAATATACATTTGATGATAAAGAAGATGCTGTTTCTACGAATGGAGGAATAATAGACACAATAATTGAAGAAGGTGAAGATGAAGAAAATGAGGATGCTGACAATGAAAATAAGTTAAGCTCCGGAAGTATAATTGGCAAGTACGTAGCGAGCAGCTCCGGAACAAAGAAAATACAACCGGAAAAAATTTCAGTTATAAGCTCAAAAGGAGTTGCTATATTAGAAACAAATTCTTCAGATTATAATTTTCAAGGCAGAGGATGGGGACATGGTATAGGAATGAGCCAGTATGGGGCAAAACAAATGGCATCTGAAGGATATACATATGATGAAATATTAAAATATTACTATACCGGAGTAGACATTAAATGATAAATAATTTTAAAACAAGCGATTTTTACTATGATTTACCTGAGGAACTTATTGCACAAACACCAATAAAGGAAAGAGACCATTCAAAGCTTCTGGTTTTGGACAAAATAACCGGTGAAGTGGAACACAGACATTTTTACGATATAATGGATTACTTAAACAAGGGTGATTGTTTGGTAATCAACGATACAAAGGTTCTTCCCGCAAGGCTTTTCGGAACAAGGAAGGATACAGGAGCATTAATTGAAATACTTTTGCTGAAAAGATTAGATGATGATAAATGGGAAATATTAGTCAAACCAGGGAAGAAGGCCAGAACGGGTTCGGAAATAATTTTTAAAGAGAATTTTTTAACAGGAAGAATAATTGACGTTGAAGAGGGCGGAAACAGAATTATAGAGTTTCAATACAAGGGTATATTTGAAGAAATATTGGATCAACTGGGAGAAATGCCTCTGCCGCCATATATACATGAAAAGCTGGAGGATAAAAACAGATATCAGACAATTTATGCAAAAAATCCCGGCTCGGCAGCCGCACCGACAGCAGGGCTTCATTTTAATGATGAGCTTCTTGAAAAAATTGAAAACAGCGGAGTAAGTATAGCAAGACTCACACTTCATGTGGGACTTGGAACCTTCAGACCTGTTAAAGCAGAGTATATATCCGAACATAAAATGCATTCTGAATATTACGAGCTTTCAGAAAATGAAGCAGAAAAAATAAATGAAGCCAAAAGAAATGGTAAAAGAGTAATATCTGTCGGAACAACAAGCACAAGAACCCTTGAAACCATAGGTGACGAAAATGGATTTGTCAGAGCTCAGAGGGGTTGGACAGAAATATTTATTTTTCCGGGATATGAATATAGAGTAATTGATTCATTAATTACAAATTTTCACTTGCCTGAATCGACACTTGTCATGCTTGTAAGTGCGCTGGCAAGTAAGGACAAAATAATGAATGCATACAGAATTGCAGTAGAAAAAAAATACAGATTTTTCAGCTTTGGCGATGCCATGCTGATTAAATAAAAGGTGAATTATGTTTGAATTTGAATTGTTAAAGGAATCTGAGGAATGCAAGGCAAGGCTTGGTGTTATACATACCAACCATGGTGATATAGAAACTCCCATATTTATGCCTGTAGGAACTAAAGCAACTGTTAAGGCTATGACGCCTGAGGAGATGAAGGAACTTGAAGCACAAATAATCCTGGGAAATACATATCATTTATATTTGAGACCAGGACATGAGCTTATAAAGGAAGCAGGAGGACTTCATAAGTTTATGAACTGGGACAGACCAATACTAACCGACAGCGGCGGTTTTCAGGTATTCAGTCTTGGACCATTAAGAAAAATTACGGAAGAGGGTGTGGAGTTCCGTTCTCATATTGACGGTTCAAAGCACTTTATAAGTCCTGAGAAATCTATGGAAATTCAAAATGCTCTTGGTTCTGATATTATGATGGCATTTGACGAGTGTGCACCGTATCCTGCATCCTACGAATATGTGGAAAAATCTATGCAAAGAACAACACGCTGGGCAAAAAGATGCAAGGAATATCATAAAAACATCGAGAATCAGGCATTGTTTGGAATTGTTCAGGGAGGAATGTACAAGGATTTAAGGATTGAGAGTGTTAAACAAATAACAGAACTTGACTTTCCCGGATATGCAGTCGGAGGGTTAAGCGTTGGAGAACCGAGAGAATTGATGTGTGAAGTAATGGATTATACTGTTGAATTACTGCCAAAGGATAAGCCAAGATACCTGATGGGTGTCGGAAGTCCTGATTATCTTTTCGAGGCAGTGGAAAGAGGAATAGACATGGCAGACTGTGTGCTGCCAACAAGGATGGCAAGACACGGTGCATTTATGACAAGTAAAGGTCAGCTTACTATTAAAAATGCAAAGTATAAGCATGACTTTGGCCCAATAGATGAAAACTGCGGCTGCTATACATGCAGAAATTATTCAAGAGCATATGTGCGGCATTTGTTTGGAGAAAATGAAATACTCGGAGCAAGGCTTGCATCAATTCATAATTTATTTTTCTTGATTAATTTGATGAAAAGTATTAGAATAAGTATAATGGAAGATAATTTCTTGAAATTCAAGCATGAATTTTATGAAAATTATGGATATTATAAACACTAGGAGGAAATATGCCACAAGAATACAGCGGAATTTTTATGATGGTCATTTTATTTGGTTTGATGTATTTCATGATGATTAGACCGCAGAAAAAGAAAGACAAAGAAATAAAACAAATGAGAGACAGCTTGACTATCGGTGATGAAGTTATTACCATAGGTGGGATACACGGAAAAATAGTTAAGGTTAATGATGAAGTAATAACATTGGAAATGGCTCATGCTAAACAAAGAATAGAGTTTTCTAAATGGGCAATTGGCAGTGTAGGAAAAAAAGGCAAGGAAAAAGCTGAAGCTAAGACTGAAGAAATTGAAGCAGCAACTACTGACATACAGGAAGATGATAATAATTAATATAAAATAGGAGCCGGGCTCCTTTTTTCTTGTTTAAAAATAAAACCTGGCATATATGCCAGGCTTATTTGATTACTATGCGCTTTTTTTAAATATGTTTTTTCCTGCTACAATAATTTCATGTGACAATAATGGAACTGCCGATAAGAGAATTAAATTGCCCCATTCTTTAATAGTTAACCTGCTTGTTTCAAACACTTCGACAAGTATAGGAATTTCTGTAACAGCCAGTTGTAGCAATAAGCCAATTGCAAAAGCTCCGATCATAGCCTTATTATCCAGGAGATTCATTTTGAACAGTGATTTATCATAGTTTCTCATCCCGATAGCATGAAACAGCTGAGAAACTCCAAGTGTGGTAAATGCATATGTCTGCGCATGCTCCAGGATCATATATTCCTTTCCGTTTACCATTATGGGTGTAGTAAGCTCAAGCAAATGCTTTATGTTTTCCAGGGTAACAGGATCGCCTATTGCATTTAAGTGGGTGATAGGCGACCACAGGAAGGCTCCCAATGTTAAAGCAGCTATCATGACTCCATTGTATACAGTGAATATCAAGCCGCCATTTGCAAACAAGCTTTCGCCCGGATCCCTTGGTTTCAATTTCATTATGTCCGTATCCTTGGGGTCAACACCAAGTGCAAGACCCGGTAAAGAGTCAGTAATTAAGTTAATCCATAAAATATGAATTGATTGAAGCGGCGCTGCCAGACCTGCAACTATTGCAGAAAACATCGAAATTACTTCTCCGAAGTTTGAAGAAAGCAAGAATAATACAGTTTTTTTGATATTCTGATATATTCCTCTGCCTTCGGCAACAGCTTTTTCAATGGTAGCAAAATTGTCATCCGTAAGAACCATATCCGCAGCTCCCTTTGCAACATCAGTGCCTGTAATTCCCATTGCAACACCTATATCAGCTGATTTTAATGAAGGAGCATCATTGACACCGTCACCTGTCATCGAAACTATGCTTCCGTTTGATTTAAATGCTTTTACTATCATTACCTTGTGCTCCGGTGATACACGGGCAAACACTCTTGTGTTTTTTACTCTGTCATTTAATTGCTCTTGAGTCAGTTCATTTAATTCGCTGCCTGTTATGCATTGTTTTTCATCCTCTGCAATTCCCAAATCCTTTGCTATAGCAAGAGCCGTATCTTTATGGTCTCCGGTTATCATTATAGTGGTTATGCCGGCTTGCTTCAATACTTTTACCGAATCCTTCGCTTCCGGACGAGGAGGGTCTATCATACCAACTAAACCTACAAATGTAAGATTTTCTTCACTTGCGGAATCGTCGCCTTCTTTAATTCCAAGAGCTAAAACTCTGAGAGCACCTTGTGCCATTTGTTGAGCGGCGTTGTGTATGGCTGATATATGTTTATCTGAAATTGAAGTAACTTTACCATCTGCATATATTTTAGTGCAGCGTCCCAGCAGTATATCCATAGCACCTTTTGTATAGCTCATTATTTTGCCGTCTTTGTCTTTGTGAACTGTTGTCATAAGCTTACGCGCCGAATCAAAGGACTGCTCGTTGATTCTGGGATTTGTTTTTTCAAGCTCTTCTCTTGTTATATTGATTAATCCGCCCATATCCAGAAGTGCCAGCTCTGTGGGGTCACCTATTCTGTCATTGTGCGCTGTCGAAGCATCGTTACACAGAATGAATCCATTCATAAAAACAGTGTTTTTATCGTAGGATAATCCCGTCACATCCTTCATCTGACTATCAAGATAAACCTTCGTTACGGTCATTTTATTTTGCGTCAAGGTACCTGTTTTATCCGAACAAACTGTGCTGACAGCACCCAGGGTCTCAACTGCAGGCAGCTTACGCACAATCGTGTTAACCTTTACCATTCTTTGTACTCCAAGCGCCAATACTATTGTAACTACTGCTGTCAGACCTTCAGGTATTGCGGCAACTGCCAGCGCAATAGCCGTGATAAGCATTTCTACTATATCTCTTCCTTGAATTAAAGCTATACCAAACATTGCAACAACTATTACTATTGCAACGATTCCAAGAAGCTTGCCTAAATCATTAAGTCTTCTTTGAAGAGGTGTCAGTTCTTCAATGCTTTCGTTAAGCATTGAAGCGATTTTACCTATCTCAGTATCCATTCCTGTATAAACGACAACACCCTCACCACGGCCGTAAGCAACACTTGTTGACGAATAAGCCATATTAATCCTGTCACCAATTCCTATTTCCTCAGCAGCAATAAAGGCTGCATCCTTGTCTACAGGTACAGATTCTCCGGTTAATGCTGATTCCTCAATTTTTAAATTAATTGATTGTATTAATCTTAAATCCGCCGGGATAATTCGTCCTGCTTCCAGTATTACTATATCGCCTACAACTAATTCCGCTGCAGGTATTTCCACAATTTTTCCATTTCGCTTTATCATTGCAGTAGGGCTTGAAAGATTTTTTAATGCTTCCAGAGCTGCTTCTGCTTTTGATTCCTGTATAACACCTATAACTGCATTTATTAAAACTACCAGTAAAATTATTATTGCATCAGTTGCTTCATCAAGGGCAATTGATATTGCCGCTGCTGCAAACAATATATAAATCATGGTGTCCTTAAGCTGAGCTAAAAACATTTGTAGCAATGTTTTTCTTTTTTTCTCAATAAGAACGTTTGGTCCATTTTGCTCTAAACGTTTTTGGGCTTCCTCTTGACTAAGTCCGCTTTTTTGAACGTTTAGTTCAATACATACGTCTTCCGAGTTCTTTTGATAATACATAATTCTCTCCTTTTCATGTTTTTCTTAGTATACCAATTTTTGAATAAAAAAAGACTTCTCGCATATCTTTTTTAAAATCAAAGACATACTAAAAGTCTGGTTACCTATGTTACATATCAGATCTTCAGCCAGAATGCTTACATTCGGTTGTTGACTGGAGATTTAAAACTACTCCCTCTTAGTTATCTTAACTTTATCAAAAGTATAAATTATTGTCAAGTATTTGTTTTGCATATGGTTGATTTTGTACCTGTCTAAGTTCTTTTTTTATTTTTCTTGAATAAAATTTAATGAGTATTAAAATTTGGAGGATTTATTTATGAAAATAGCAAAATTACTTAAATATTCACTTTATCTGTTAATTATGGCTCTTGGAGTATTTTTCATTTTAACAATTTATATGTATTATTTTTCAAAACAGCCATCATTAGAGATTGCATATAGTTTTGTTATGCCAATCTGCATGTTCATAGTTTCTTTAATGTATTCAAAAAATATTCATGAAAAAGGATTATTAAGAGGAATTGAAATTTGGATTGTATATTTCGCGATAGTTCTTTTAATGAAGGTTCTGTTTAAGGTAACGGATGAAATAAGCATTTTACAACATTTGTTATACCTGCCTGTATCAATTCTCGGCGGAGTTATAGGTGTAAATTTAAAACAACGCTTTGCTCAAAGATAGCTATTTTTAAATAATATAAAAAAATGCTTTAAAAAAATCTCCAAAAGTGCTATAATTTATAAAGTTTATAACTAGGCGTAAGGTATACCGACTTGACGCTCGTTAGATAATATCTTGTTATAAGGAGGTTCATTTATGGTACATATTAAAACTTTAAACCAAACAAAACTTACAGATAATATGAATGTAAAAGGATGCGGCGAATGCCAGACTTCATGTCAATCTGCATGCAAGACTTCTTGTACAGTAGGAAATCAGAAGTGCGAGAACAAATAATAGTAGTGGCGACAGCCACTACTTTTTATGTAAAACGATGAACCTTAAAATATCTTGGAGGATACGATGATACACCTATTTAAAATTGACAACATGTTTTTTGTTATAGATACAAACAGCGGGATGGTACATGTTGTGGATGAAGTGGTATACGATTTATTGACGGATGAAAATTTTAAATGCAGACATAAAGTAGAAGAAATAGAAGAAAAATATGGCAAAGGCATAACTGAGGAAGCTGTTTCAGAAATTAACTATCTAATTGTAAATAATATGCTTTATACGGAAGATGCGAATGTAATAAATAAAATTAAACCCGCCATAAAAGCAATGTGCCTGAATATGACTCATGATTGCAATTTAAGATGCGAGTACTGCTTTGCTTCACAAGGGACCTACAACGGAGAAAGAGCGCTCTTAAGCTATGAAACAGGAAAAAAAGCATTTGATTTTCTTGTTAAAAATTCCGGTGCCAGAAGAAATCTTGAAGTTGATTTTTTTGGCGGAGAACCATTGATGAATTTTGAGACGATTAAAAAGCTTGTGGATTACGGAAGAGCTATTGAAAAGGATTACAATAAACATTTTAGATTTACTGTAACAACCAATGGTGTTTTATTGGATGATGAAAAAATTGACTATATTAACGAAAACATGGATAACGTGGTTTTGAGCATAGACGGAAGAAAATCAACAAACGACCGTATGAGAAAAACAATAAATGAAAAGGGCAGCTATGACATAATAGTTAGTAATTTTAAAAAATTTGTCGAGAAAAGAATGGACAAGGACTATTTTGCCAGAGGGACATTCACAGCCAACAACCTTGATTTTTCTGAAGATGTAAGACACATCAGAGACCTGGGATTTGATAAAATATCTGTTGAGCCGGTTGTAGCAAAGCCGGAAGAAAAATATGCTCTATTGGAGGAGCATTTAGAGGCCTTGAAAGATGAATATGAGAAGCTGGCAAGACTATATATTGATAGCGATGAAAAAAATAAATTTCAATTCTTTCACTTTAACATAGAGCTGGACGGAGGCCCGTGTATTTACAAAAGGTCCATAGGCTGTGGTGCTGGAACTGAATATATTGCAGTGACTCCCAGTGGAGAATTTTATCCATGCCACCAATTTGTCGGTCAGGAAGAATTTATAATCGGTAATGTAAATGAAGGTATTACCAAGGACAATGTGGTTGATAACTTCAGGAATGTTTCGGTAAATGAAAAGCCTGTATGTAAGGATTGCTGGGCAAAGTATTATTGCAGCGGGGGCTGCCATGCCAATGCATATAATTTCAATCAGGATTTCAATAAACCTTACAGTGTCGGATGTGAGCTGGAAAAAAAGCGTATAGAGTGCTCAATATATATTAAATCAAAATTAGCTGAACATTAATGTTTTAATTATAAAAAACAGTGGTAAATATATACTGTTATATAGTATAATGTTTTTATTCTAATAGATTTAATAAACAACAAGAGAGGAGTGGTGAAATGCAAATTGGTTTTATAGTAATTTTAATAATAGCAATATTTGTTGCGATTTTTGCTATTCAAAATGGTGCGCCTGTTGATGTTGATTTGTTTTTTGCAACCTTAAGAACGCCCTTGGCTGTTGTAATGATGGCTTGCATAATTATAGGTGCTATTATAGTCTTGATTTTAGGAACTACCAGACAGTTTAAGAAAAGATCAGAGTCAAAGGAAATGAAAAATAAACTAAAAACACTTGAAAATGACAAGGTCCTAGCAGAAAATAATATTAAAACATTGGAAACTGAAATTCAATCACTTAAGGACAACAACAGCTTACTTGAAGCAAATATTTCTGAGCTTGAAGAAAAGAACAAATTGCAAAAAGAAATGATAGGAAAACTAAAAAATGACATAGATTCACTAAAAAATGAGGCATCAAATGCTCCGGTCGAATCTAATATTAAAAATGAAGGTACAGAAACGATAAATTACGATGAAAAAAGCGAAGCTCAAAGTGAATGATTATGATAAGAAAGAAATTGATGAAATAAGCCTGAAATTTAATCTTTCCAACATATCCTCAAGAATACTTTTAAACAGAAACTTAAGAACCTTTAATGAAATAGAAGAATTCATTGACCCTGACTTTAAATATTTTGAGTGTGCTGAAAATTACAAGGATTTAAACAAAGGATGCCAGAGAGTAATAAAAGCCATAAACAATAAGGAACGTATTATTGTTTATGGTGATTATGATGTAGATGGAGTGACATCCATAAGCCAGTTCATGATACTGTTAAACAAAGCAGGAGCAACTGTTGATTATTATGTTCCTGAAAGAGAAAGTGAAGGTTACGGCATAAGCTTGGATTTTATTGAAGGACTGTACAACAATACCATTGAGGCAGATTTAATTATTACTGTTGACTGTGGCATATCAGAAATCGAAAAAGTAAATCAGATAAACAGTCTCAGCAAAGATGTTATAATCATTGACCATCATCAATGCAAGGAGCAGCTGCCGGCTGCCTATGCAGTCATTAACCCAAAACAAAAAGATTGTCCGTCGAAGAATAAGCAATTATGTGCGGCAGGACTGTCTTTTAAATTTTTGACTTATTTAAATAACTTTATAAAATTAGAAAATATAGATGATGAACTGTTGGAGCTGGCATGTTTGGGGACAATTGCCGATATAGTGGATTTGATAGGTGACAACAGAATAATTGCCAAGAACGGATTAAAGAAGATCAATAAAACAAATCTTATTGGTCTGAAGAAGCTTATGGAAATATCGGGAATAGGTGATAAAGAGATTGAATCATATCACATTGGATTTATTATTGCCCCCAGAATTAATGCAGCAGGAAGAATGGATACTGCTAAAAAAGCAATAAGACTTATGCTGACCAAAGATGAAGCTGAAGCTGAGATGATGGCACTTGAACTTGAAAGCTTGAATTTATTAAGAAAGCAAGCAGAAGGAATTATTTTCGAAGAAGCTGTAAATAAAATTGAATCAGACTTCTTGTTTAAAAAGAATATAATTGTTGTATCCGGAGAAAACTGGCATGAAGGAGTATTAGGAATTGTTGCTTCTAAGCTAACAGAGAAATATGAAAAGCCTTGTGTTGTTATTTCCTTGAAAGATGGAGTTGGCAAGGGCTCTGCCAGAAGTTTGGAGTATCTTGATATTTTTGAAGCGTTTAAGGCATCAGACCAGTACCTTGTAAAATACGGAGGGCACAAGCTTGCGGCAGGTCTCACAATTTCAGAGAAAAACATAAATATATTTGCCAATGAACTTAACAATTATATCCAAATTGCCTGCAGTGAAACTAGTTGTAAAATGATTGAATTTGATGCGTATGTTGATGCAAAAGATATAGATTTTGTATTGTATAATGAAATTAAAAAATTTGAGCCATTTGGAGCCGGAAATCCCAAACCCGTTTTGTCAATTATTAATGTTGAGATGAAAAATATCAGAAAAGTAGGTAAAAATGGCAAGCATATAAGCTTTAATCTTGTCAAGGGCAATAAGGATATACCTGTTATAGGATTTAATAAAATTAATATTCTGGAAAAAGTTCTTTCCAAACCTTCTGCATATATTGTTATGCTAAGCTTAAATGAATTTAATGGAAGAAAAAATATTCAGCTGGTTTTAGAGAATGTTGAAGAGAATGAATTGTTTGATTACAAGATAGATGAAGAAAAAATGAAGGTTTTAGATTCCATTATTAACAAAACCAAATCAAAGATAATTAAAACTGATATATTTGTGCTTGTGGAAAAGCTCAATAAAATATATAATACAAAAATAACGGCAGAAGAAATAATTTGTATGCTTAAAAAGGCGGATAATATTCAGTATGCATTAAAAAATGATATGCTATATATTAAAAGATAGTCTTTATTATTGGAGGAAGTATGGATTTAAAAGAAAAAATTCGTGTAATAGAAGATTTCCCTGCAAAGGGAATAAGTTTCAAGGATATAACAACACTTTTAAAGGATGCTGATGCATTGAACGATTGTATCAATCAAATGGCTGAGAGATTCAAGGATGTACAGGTTGATATGATTGTGGGACCTGAATCAAGAGGCTTTATTTTTGCAACTCCTCTTGCATACCTGCTGAAGACTGGATTTGTTCCTGTAAGAAAACCCGGTAAGCTTCCGGCTGAAACTATAAGTTATGAGTATGTGTTAGAATATGGAACGGATAAATTGGAAATGCACAGTGATGCCATTACACCCGGTCAAAAAGTTTTAATTGTTGATGATTTGCTTGCAACAGGAGGAACGATGTATGCGGCTGCAAAGCTGGTAGAAAAGCTTGGAGGAGAGGTTGTGGGGCTTGGATTTTTAATTGAGCTGGAAGATTTAAACGGAAGAGAAAAATTAAAGGGATACAAAGTAGAATCATTGATTCAATATTAAGAAATGACATGGATGTAATACCTAACATGGAGAAAATCATGCTTGAAAACATAATAAATCAAATAGAATCATATAATCCAAATGCGGATATTTCAATTGTTGCCAAGGCATACAACTATGCTGAGATGGCACATTCAAATGCGCAAACAAGATACTCGGGTGAAAGGTATTTTATTCACCCTTATAATGTTGCGCTAATTTTGGCTGATTTACATGTTGATGTTCAGACAATCGCAGCAGGTCTTCTCCATGATGTTGTAGAGGATACAGGAATAACATATGACGATATAAAAAGAGAATTCGGCGAAGAAATTGCAAACATGGTGGATGGTGTTACAAAGTTAAGCAAGGTAAAATACCGTAACAAGGAAGAACGTCAGGCAGAATCCTTAAGAAAAATGATAATAGCAATGTCCAAGGATATCAGAGTCGTTATTATCAAGCTGGCGGACCGCCTCCATAACATAAGAACTCTCGAATATATGCCTGAAGAAAAAAGGTACCAAAAAGCAATTGAAACAATCGAAATATATGCCCCTATTGCAAACCGTCTTGGTATTGCTTCTATCAAGTGGGAGCTTGAAGATTTAAGCTTGAAATATATAGATTATGAAGGCTATGAGGACTTACTTAAAAAGGTTCAGGAAAAAAGCGAAAAAAGGAAGGACTATATTTCACATATTATTTCAACTATTACTGAAAAGCTTGATGAAGCAGGAATACATGGAGACATTAAAGGAAGACCAAAAAGTCTTTATTCAATATATAAAAAAATGTATTTTAAAAATAAATCCTTTGAACAAATTTATGATTTGATTGCAGTACGTATTATTGTTGACAGCATTAAGGACTGCTACGGGGCCTTAGGGACGGTCCACACCCTATGGAAGCCTGTGCCGGGAAGGTTCAAGGATTATATTGCCATGCCGAAACCCAATATGTATCAGTCGTTGCATACAACTGTAATAGGACCTGCAGGGGAACCCTTTGAGATTCAAATAAGGACTCTGGATATGCACAGGACTGCCGAATACGGTATTGCCGCACACTGGAAATACAAGGAAGGTATTGATGAACAGGATAATTATGAAGAAAAATTAAACTGGTTGAGGCAGATGCTGGAATGGCAGCAGGAAACTAATGATCCTCAGGAATTCATGGAATCGTTGAGGATAGATTTATATGCTGACGAAGTATTTGTGTTTACTCCAAAGGGCGAAGTTGTAAACCTGCCTACGGGCTCAACTCCAATCGATTTTGCATATAGAGTGCACTCAGCTGTTGGAAATAAGTGCGTGGGTGCAAAGGTAAACGGAAGAATTGTGCCGATAGATACAAAGCTTAAAACAGGTGACCAGGTAGAAGTATTAACATCTCAGTCAAGCGTTGGACCAAGCAGAGATTGGCTTAAAATTGCCGCATCAAGTCAGGCAAAATCAAAAATCAGGAAATTTTTCAAAGAAAAAGACAAGGATTTCAATGTAGAAAAAGGTAAAGAGCTTGTTGAAAGAGAAATAAAGAAGCAAGGCTTTCAAGTCAGCGATTTATTAAAGGAAGACTGGCTTAAATTTGTTGCAGAAAAATACAATATGAATTCTTCGAGCAATTTATATGCAGCTGTTGGAAACGGAGGCGTTACAGAAAATCAAATTGTCAATAGATTGAAGGTATTATATTTAGAAAAAAATAAGGATAAAATAGAACTTGAAAGAATTGAGAATCTTGAAAAAAATTCAAGCTTATTTAATAAGCCTTCTAAAACAGAAAAGCATGCTTCCGGAGTGATTATCAAGGGAATAGATAACGTGAAGGTTCGTTTTTCAAAGTGCTGCAATCCAGTGCCCGGTGATGCAATAGTAGGTTATATAACAAGAGGCAGAGGTGTTTCTATTCACAGGGCCGACTGTACCAACATACATGATTTAAATGATTCGGAAGACCAGAGATTTATAGAAGTTGAATGGGATAAAGGTGAGAAAGCAACCTTTGTCAGTGAGCTCCAAATTAAAGCACTGGATAGGCCAAGACTGCTTCAGGATATAACAAATTTGTACTCGGATGCCAAGCTAAATGCAGTTTCTCTTAATTTGAGAATAAATAAAGAGAAGATAGCAATAGTAGACATAGGCTTTGAAATAAATGAAACTAAGCAAATTGAAGACTTAATCAGAAAAATTAAAAGGCTTGAAGGAGTTCTGGAGGTTTACAGAAATAAAAAATAAAATAAATAAACAAAAGAAATAAATAAGGGTGATGAAATGAGAGGAGTAGTGCAGCGCGTCCGATGCGCCGGCGTTTCGGTAGACAATAAAATAATAGGTAAAATAAATAATGGTATTTTATTATTATTGGGAGTTGAAGATACAGATGACGATAAGGATTTGGATTATATGTGCGACAAGGTTCCAAACTTGAGAATATTTGAAGATGAAAATGGGAAAATGAACAAAAGCCTGACAGATGTAAACGGGAGTCTATTGGTTATTTCACAGTTCACTTTGTTAGGTGATGCAAGGAAGGGAAGAAGGCCAAGCTTTACGCAAGCTGCAATTCCTGATAAGGCAATTCCTATGTATGAAAGCTTTATTGATAAAATGAGAGAAAAAGGAGTAATCACTGAAGCGGGAGAGTTTGGTGCTGATATGCAGGTCGAGCTTGTGAATGACGGTCCTGTCACGATACTGTTAGACAGCAAAAAATTATTTTAGGAGGTTAATATGATATTTGAAGCAATGGCTGTTGGATCATATTATGCTAATTGTTACATCGTTGGTTCAGGCAGCACTAATGAAGCAGCAATAATTGATCCTGGAGCAGATTTTAACAGAATAGACAATAAAATCAGGGAATTGGGTTTATCACCAAAAATAATTATTTTAACTCATGCTCATGGCGACCATATTGGTGCTGTAATGGATATTGTTGAAAAATACGGTGCTTTAGTTTATATACATAAGGATGACGCTTCAGCATTAAAAGATGGAAATAAAAATTTTTCAAAGGTCTTAACAGGAAAAGGAATGTCAATTATTCCGGATGTGGAATTAGAGGACAAAGATGAAATTAAACTTGGTGATTTAACTTTTGAAATAATTCATACTCCGGGTCATACAAAAGGTGGTATATGTATCAAAGTCGGCAATATCATGATGACAGGGGACACGTTATTTAATAAATCAATCGGCAGGACTGATTTTCCCGGAGGCTCTTTTGATGAAATAATTAAATCCATTCAAGAAAAAATATTCAAATATGATGATGATACCATCATTTATCCCGGACACAATTCTCCTTCCACAATAAAATCTGAAAAACTGGGAAATCCATTTGTAAATTAGGGACGGCTATAAAAGTCGTCTTTTTTATGCTATAACCACATTTTGATGGAGCATGCTTTTTGTGCCGAGTTATATGAGCCTAACATTAAGATAGTTATATACAAAATCTTTTAAATTGTTTTATTGTATGATATAATTGGTAATAAATGAAAAACAATCAATTTGAGGGGGGTAAGATGATACATACAAACAGACTTTATTTAGAAAGTGCACAAAAAACTGACATAGAAGCAATAATGGAAATGGAAAATCATAAGGATAACAGAAATTTTGTATGGAAGGGAACTTATGAAGAGCACGAGGCAGAAATAAAGAAAGATGATTTTTTCCTTTTTATTATAAAACAGAAGGACAATCATGAAAATGCTGGCTTTGCTCTGGCAAATTTAGATAATAAATCTCAAAGATTTGAACTTAGAAGATTTGTGATAGTTAAAAAAGGCATGGGATACGGCAAGGAAGTTATGAACGCATTATTAGAGTTTGCTTTCGAAGAGCTAGGAGTGAACCGTTTCTGGCTGGATGTATACCCTGACAATTTAATTGGAATCAAGCTTTATGAAAATGTAGGAATGCATAAAGACGGCGTATTGAGAGAGAATTATAAATCAGAAAGAGGTTTTCTGGACCAAATTATTTACTCAATGCTTAAAAATGAATATCATAAGACGAAAATAATACTATGAAAGAATTTAATTTTTATTTTTCCGGGCATAATTTTGAATATGAATCAAGAAATACTCTTAGAATTTTTGACTTAAACATAGGCTGTAAAATTCATAATATTGATGATTTTACAAATAATGAAAATTTGGCATTGATATCAATATTAGAAGAAATCAATGGCATTATCTATGGGAAAAGCTATTTATATTTAAATTGTGAATTATTGAATTCAGCAGAATATAACAGCAATGAAATTTTCCTGGAAAGAGAAAATGAAAAAAAGATAAAGAAAACATTGGTGACTAAATCAATTTATACCGTTTTAAAAAAATATTACAATGTAACTCCGGATTATGGGATACTAACAGGAGTCAGAGTAGTCAAAATAATGATTGAAGCAAGGAAAAACGGCAAAACAGATGATGAAATTACGAGAATTTTAAAACACACATATGAAATTTCGGAAGAAAAAATAGAACTTTTGTGGAATATATTGAGTATTGAAGATAAATACATAAATGATGAGATTAATAAAAAAAATTACAATCTATATATCGGCATACCCTTCTGTCCGTCAAAATGCAGCTATTGCTCCTTTACTTCATATGTAGACTTAAAGGAAAATAAAATAAACAGATATATCGAATCACTTGTTTACGAGATAAAAGAAACCATTAAAATGGCAATTAAAAAAGGATTGAAGCCTGATACTATCTACATAGGCGGCGGAACCCCGTCGGTATTAAATGAAAACCAGATAAATATAATTTTTAATGCTATTAATGAATATTATAATTTACGGGATATAAATGAAGTTACTTTTGAAGCCGGAAGACCTGATACACTTACAAAGGAAAAATTGCTTTGCTTAAAAAAGAACAAGGTGAATCGCATAAGCATAAACCCTCAGACAATGAATGAACGAACACTTAAAAATATAGGCAGAAACCATACGGCAGAGGATATTAAAGAAAAATATACTTTGGCGAGAGAAATCGGCTTCAGTTGTATAAACATGGATGTAATACTTGGTTTGCCGGGTGAAAATGAAGATGATGTCAAGAATACTATAAAGGAAATTATTAAATTAAAACCTGAAAACATTACCGTACATGCTCTTGCTTATAAGAAAAAATCTGAACTTTCAAGAGAAACCGGAGAAATGTCCAAGGACTATGATTTAATAAAAAAAATGCATGAAATTATAAATTATGAATGCCGGACTGCGGGATATACGCCCTACTACATGTACAGGCAGAAAAATATCAAGGGAAATTCTGAGAATATCGGCTTCACTCTTGCAGGAAAAGAAAGTAAATACAATATAGTGATTATTGAGGAGTTAGAAACTATACTTGCATGCGGATTAGGTGCCTCCAGCAAAATAAAATCAGAAGATGGCAGACACGTGCCGCTTATTAATTTTAAAAGCCTTGAGGAATATACAAGACGCATGGAAGATATAATAAAAAAGAAAGAAGAATTAATAAAATTATAATAGAAAGGAAATTCTATGAAAAAAACAAAAATGTTCTATTTAGAAAGCTGTCCTCATTGCAGACGTGCATTTAAAATGCTGGAAGAGCTGCAGGCGAAAAATCCAAAATATTCAGATGTTGAAATTGAATTGATTGAAGAATCAAAAAATGTACATATTGCAGAGGCTCATGATTATTATCTGGTACCGACCTTTTTTGTTGATGGAGTAAAAATTCATGAAGGCATACCAACTATGGATAAAATCGAAGAAGTATTAAAAAAAGCCACAATATAAAAGGACGTTTAACGTCCTTTTTACATATCCAAATCATGTGTTGAAGAATCTTCGTCCTCTCTTTTACGAAACATTTTTTCTTTCAATTCTTTAAAGTGATGTGCACGTTTTGAATCGCTTTCAATTTCCCAATGAATTATTAATGTTAAAGCTGCTCTTAAAATAACGATGGAGGCCAGTATCAATAATTCATCCTTTGTTCTGATAATCAGTGTTTTAAGTATTTCAGCACCAAGCTTAAATTCTAATGCCATAGCTAAGGCTTGAGAAAATTCAATTTTTATAGTTTCATCTGAAAATATAAAAAATCTTAATGCATATTTAAAAAAAGCTTTGAGTGCTGAATATGCAACAATAAACACTCCAATTAATTCCAAGATGTGTGCAATATTAGGTACTATAAATTCTATTAAATGTTCTAACATAATTCCTCCAAGTATATAATGAAAACATTTACTAGTATTATAAACGATATAAAACAAACTGTCAAAGGTACTGTTTTATGATTTAATGGTAAATAATAACAACTATTATTATAATTTTATGACATAATGTACAAGGTTAGAGATATATATAATAGGGGGTGAAGGTTATGATAATTTATATAAGAAAAAAGAGCATTGGAATTTTATTAGGATGTGTGGTTCTTTTATTTGCCAGCATGTTTATTTATGAAGCAATGTTTAATTTCTCAGTTACTGTTTCAACTGAAATTTCAAACTGGGGTTTAAGCTTTAGAGAAAACGGTAAAGCACCTGTTGCTAACGCAACTCCAAGAGCATTAAAGGAATACAATGCATTTTATGTAGGCAATGATGATGATAAGGTAATTTATTTAACATTTGATGCAGGCTTTGAAAACGGATATACTTCCGGCATACTGGATACGCTTAAAAAACACGATGTTAAAGCAGCGTTTTTCTTAGTGGGGCATTACATGGAGGAGGAGCCGGAGCTTGTTAAACGAATGGTTGATGAAGGCCATATAGTTGGAAATCATACATATAATCATCCTGATATGTCCAAAATATCAGATGTGGAATCGTTTAAAAGGGAATTGATATCATTAGAAGAGCTTTTCAAACAAATAACAGGTGTTGAAATGAAAAGGTATTACAGACCTCCTCAGGGTAAATTTAATGAAGACAATTTAATAATGGCGAATGATATAGGATATAAGACAATATTCTGGAGCCTTGCATATGTAGATTGGTACAATGATAAACAACCGACAAAAGAACAGGCTTTTGAAAAACTGGTGCCCAGAATTCATCCGGGAGCTGTTTTGTTACTGCACAGCACATCAAAAACTAATTCGGAAATTTTGGATGAATTGTTAACCAAATATGAGTCGGATGGCTACACATTTAAAACACTGGATGACCTGACAGGGGTAAATAATAGTGAGCAATAAAAAATTAGCAATGAACAATGCAGTTTGGAATTGAGTTTAATCTCAATTCTTTTTTTCTGTCATCTTATTAACATTTTAAGGGCGCATCCTGTCGCTCAGGATGACAGCCCGCCGCCGTGAACAGTAACAGTTATTGAGATATTGTACCACTTTTGATAGCAAAAAGCTATTGACAACTAAAAAATATTATGTTAATTTAAATTTATATAAATTGCGTGGGGATGAGTAATCATAATTGCATTAATCATAGAGAGACAGGGATGATGGAAAACTGTTATTAACTTGTGATGAAAGACACCTCTATAAAGCAATAACAATTGAGAGGGACTACCAGTAGTCCAAGTAGGGTGGCAACGCGGGTTATACTCGTCCCTAATGGGGGATGAGTTATTTTATTTATATGGAGGATATTATGGAGACGATGGGAAGCTTAAGAAGAACCAATATGTGCGGGGAATTAAGCAAGAATGATATTGGCAAAGAGGTTGTACTCATGGGCTGGGTACAAAAAAGAAGGAGCCTGGGAGGACTTATATTTGCTGATTTAAGAGATATTACAGGCATGATTCAGATAGTGTTTGACACTGAAGTTAATAAAGGAGCATTTGAAAAAGCAGAAGGCTTGAGAAGCGAATTTGTTATTGCAGTCAGAGGTCATATTCATGAAAGACAGTCTAAAAATTTAGAAATGGTTACCGGAGAAATAGAAGTATATATCGAAGAGCTTAAAATATTAGATACAGCTGAAACACCTCCTATATATATAAAAGATAACGATGATGTTTCTGAGCAAATGAGATTAAAATACAGGTTCCTTGATTTGAGAAAGCCGCAAATGCAGAAAAACCTGTTGCTTCGAAGCAAGACATCAAAGGTAATAAGAGATTTCTTATATGAAAATAATTTCAATGAAATAGAAACTCCATTTTTAGGCAAACCAACACCGGAAGGTGCCAGAGATTACCTGGTACCAAGCAGAGTAAATCCGGGAAAGTTCTATGCACTGCCTCAGTCTCCTCAGCTGTTTAAGCAGCTTTTGATGGTTTCAGGCATGAACAGGTATTTTCAGATTGTTCGCTGCTTCAGAGACGAAGACCTTAGAGCAAACAGACAGCCTGAATTTACACAGGTTGACATAGAAATGTCATTTGTGGATGTGGAAGATGTAATATCAACAAATGAAAAGTTAATTCAAAGAATATTCAAAGAGATAAAAAATATAGATATCGAACTGCCGATTAGACGTATGTCATATCAGGAGGCAATGGATAAATATGGCTGTGATAAACCGGATTTACGATTTGGATATGAACTTACAAATATAACTGAAATATTTAAGAACTCAGAGTTTAATGCATTTAAATCAACCTATGATGCAAAGGGTTTAATTAAGTGTGTAAAAATAGACGGTTCATCTGATGATTTTTCTAAAAAAGGCATTTCAAAGCTGGAGAAGTTTGTTAAAACATATGGAGCTAAAGGTTTGGCCTGGCTCAAATATGAAAATAGTGAAATTGATTCTCCTATAGCTAAATTCCTGAGCGACGATGAAAAAAATCAATTAATATCAGCTCTTGATTTAAAAGAAAAAGATATTGTATTTATAGTTGCTGACAAAGATTCAGTGGTAAATACAGCGCTGGGAGCTTTAAGAATAGAAATTGCACACGAAAAAAATCTTATTGATAACAACAAATTTGAATTAGTATGGATTACTGAATTCCCATTGTTTGAATTTGACGAAGAAGAAAACAGATATGTTGCAAAGCACCATCCATTTACTGCTCCGGTAGATGAGGATATTGAAAAATTAGAGTCCGACCCCGGGAAATGCCGTGCAAAAGCATATGATATAGTTATTAATGGTGATGAAATCGGAGGAGGCAGCATCCGTATCACCAATAGAAATCTTCAAAACAGAATGTTCAGAGCATTGGGCTTTACTGATGAAGAAGCAAATGATAAGTTTGGGTTTTTGCTTGAAGCGTTTAAATACGGTGTACCGCCTCATGGAGGAATTGCGTACGGATTAGACCGCTTTATGATGCTTATGACTAATAGTGATAATATCAGGGACGTTATAGCATTCCCTAAAACTCAAAGTGCAACATGTCTTATGACAGAAGCGCCGACTCATGTACAAGAAAAACAATTAAATGAGTTATGTATTGAAGTAACAGAAAGTTAACCGGCTTATTTTGTATCAGAAAGGAAGAAGATAATGGATCAAGTAGGCAAAATAGAGAAAATAGAAGGTAATAAAGCGACAATTTCAGTAAAAAGGGTATCTGCTTGTGGTGATAACTGCAAAAGCTGCGGGTCATCATGCAGGCAGCCAAGTATAATATTTGAAACAGATTTAAATGGAGATTATGAGGTTGGTGATTATGTAGAAATCACAACAGAAAATGAAGTTGTTTTTAAACAAATTGCTATGCTTTATGGCATACCATTTATAATAATGCTGGCTACAATAGCTGTAGTGCAGTTGCTTCTTTTTAATAATCCTAATAAGGACATGATATCAGCCATATCTTCTATTGCATCGTTAGTTGTTTCATTTTTCATTTTAAAGGCATACGATCAAAAAGAAATGAAAAAAAATACTCTTAAGTTTACTTTAGGAAAAAAGTTATAAAATAAAGTAAATTATGAAGGATAACAATGAATATATTTGAAATGCAGTACCAAAATTCTATTAATATGAAAGGGCCTCTTGCAGAGCGCATGAGGCCAAAGAATCTTTCGGATTTTGTTGGACAAGAGCATATTGTCGGACAAGGGAAAATACTGAGCAGGGCAATTGAAGCTGACAAGCTTTCATCCGCAATATTTTACGGTCCTTCCGGCACCGGTAAAACAACACTTGCCAGAATTATTGCTGAAAATACAAATAATAATTTTACCACCTTAAATGCTGTTACCAGTGGCATCAAGGATATAAAAGAAAAAATCAGCTATGCAGTTGATGAATTGTCCATTTATAACAAAAGAACAATACTTTTTATTGATGAAATTCACAGATTTAACAAGGCTCAGCAGGATGCACTGCTGCCATATGTAGAGAACGGAACAATTATATTGATAGGTGCAACGACTGAAAATCCTTACTTTGAAGTGAACCAGGCTTTGATATCCCGTTCATTGGTTTTTGAATTTAAAAAAATTACACATGAAGACATTAAGAAAGTAATTAAAAAAGCATTGGATGATGCAAACAGAGGCTACGGTAAAAAAAATATTGAAATTGATGAAAATGCTTTAAACCATATTGTGGAGAATTCCAACGGAGACATAAGAAAAGCACTTAGTGCTCTTGAATTAGGGGTAGAAACAACAAAGGAACAAGATGGAAAAATAAAAATTGATATAAATATTGCTGTTGAATGCATTCAAAGGAAAAAAATTGAATATGATAAGAATGGGGATAGTCATTACGATACAATATCAGCTTTTATAAAAAGCATGAGAGGGTCAGATCCTGATGCTGCTGTATTCTGGCTTGCTAAAATGATTAAGGCAGGCGAAGATCCAAAGTTCATAGCAAGAAGGATAATAATATGTGCTTCAGAAGATGTGGGTAATGCAGATCCCAGGGCCTTAGAGGTTGCGGTAAATGCATTTAAGGCGGTTGAAATAATAGGATTTCCTGAGGGTCGCATAACCTTGGCGCAGGCTGCATTATATGTGGCGTGTGCACCAAAAAGCAACTCATCGGTTTTAGCAATAGAAAGGGCAATGGATGCTGTTGAGAAAAACTCATTGGAAGTTCCCGTTCACTTAAAAGACAAACACTACAATGGTGCAGAAAAACTTGGACGAGGAATCAGTTACAAGTATCCCCATGACTATGACAAATTTTACGTTAAACAAAGTTATCTTCCTGAAACTTTGAAAAACACACAATTTTATGAACCTAAAGAATCAGGTTATGAAGGCAAAATTAAAAAATTTTTAGAATACCTGAAACAAGGTTAGAAGGAGGGACTATGAATTATAAATTATTTAAATCAACTATAACAGATTTAAATGTTGCTGAGATTTTAGAGGGGAAAATTGATTTTAACAAGCTGGATAAAAATCAGGAATATGACATTTCAGCAGAATTTTATAACAAGGACCTGCTGGAAGAATTATTGAATGATAATATTTCTTATGAAATAAAAAGAAAGCATTTTTTATTTATAAAAAGCATTAGAAGCTTATTTGAAAAGAACAATGTTAAAATAAATAAATTTAAACTTATGGGAACTGTAATTGATTTAGATGAAAATGAAATCAATATATCATTGCTTAAATCAAATTATGAACTAAAGAGCAATACGATCTGGCCCTGTAAGGAAATATTTATATTTGAAGATAGTAAAAATAAATTAGATGACTTGTTATTTAACAATCAGATTTCAGAAGAAGATTATGAATCCAATCTTGAAATTTTAAAGGATGAGTTAAACATTTATGAAAATGAAGATGAATTTCAGTATTTGAATTAACCCTTATCTCCTTAGGAACCTTATGTTATGTTTTTAATAAAATAATATAAGGTTCACTTCATTAAGGAGGTAAGATATGGAGCTTTATATTATAACCTTTAAGCATGGAAATTACGCTATTGCAGCATTTGATAAATTACAAGGGTATGGTGTCAGAAATATGAGAATATCTCAAACTCCATTCAGCATAAAGGGCGAATGCGATATGTGTATTAAAGCATATGGCAAAAATACATTGGATATTGTGTTAAATGAATGTAAAGGAAAGTATCCGGTAAGTAATGTATATTTGGAAGCAATACAAGATGGCAGGACAGTATATAAGCTGCTTCCTTAAAATTATTCATAAAACAAAGCCCAGGCTTTGTTTTTTTTGTATGCAACTGCATTTTGACTATATTTTATTGTTGCTGTATCAAAAAGTGTTGTATTTAACAATATGTGGATATATAATTATAATAAGTAAAAATTTTC
Source organism: Bacillota bacterium (assembly GCA_023453025.1). GTDB lineage: Bacteria > Bacillota > Clostridia > Tissierellales > Sedimentibacteraceae > Sedimentibacter. The sequence continues at coordinate 14,008 of JAEXUD010000041.1, read as the reverse complement.
TTATTCCAATTTAAAACAAACATAGACAAGTTGATTTTTATGACATGATAGTAATTATTATTTTGGAGGAACAGGTATGGCAATAATAGAAGTAGTAAAATATAACGGTTCACCTGATGTTTTTGCTTGGAAGTATCCCAGTGAAGAACTTGGTACATGGACACAGCTTGTGGTCAATGAATCACAAGAAGCGGTTCTTTATAAAGGCGGAAAGGCATTGGATATATTTGGAAGCGGAAGGCATACTTTAAATACAGAAAATATTCCTTTACTTAACAAAATTGTCAATCTTCCTTTCGGAGGGAAATCACCTTTTACGGCAGAGGTCTGGTATGTCAACAAAGTATATTCTCTGGATATAAAATGGGGTACTGTAACACCCATTCAAATTCAAGACCCTAAATACGGTGTCTTTGTACCTGTACGTTCTTATGGACAATTCGGAATAAAAATAGATGATTCAAAAAAGTTCTTAATTAAGCTTATAGGAACATTGCCTATTTTTGATAAATCAAGCATTTTAAAATATTTCAGAGGTCTTTATATTACCAAGGTGAAAGACAGTATTTCTACTTATCTGATACATAAGCAAATCAGCATTCTTGAAATTAATGCTTACTTGGATGAAATTTCGTGCTATATGAAAGAAAGAATTGAACCTACCTTTGATGATTACGGTATTAAACTAGTGAATTTCTATGTAAACGATATTAATGTTCCTGAAAATGATGCAGCAGTTGTAAAACTGAAAGATGCATTGGCAAAACGGGCTGAAATGAATATTATCGGATATAATTATCAGCAGGAGCGCTCTTTTGATACATTGGAAGGTGCAGCCAAAAACCCGGGGACAAATTCGGCAGAATTTATGGGCGCAGGCATGGGCTTAGGCATGGGTGTTTCAATGGGAGGTTCTTTCGGCAATGCTTTTGGAGGTATAACCAAAGAAATTAATACAAGTCATGAGGATACAAAGATATGTGCTAAATGTCAATCTGTAATTAATAAGGCTGTACGTTTCTGTCCAAATTGCGGCAGTGATACCCAAAATGCCGATAAGTCAAAAGCATTGGATTTGAAATGCAATAATTGCGGTTCTGTTTTGCACAAAAATATGAAGTTTTGTCCTGAGTGCGGAAATAAGTATAATCCTTGTCCGGAATGCGGTGCCGATTTAGATGAAGGTGCGATGAAATGTAATTTTTGCGGATATGAATTTCCGGTGCCGTGCCCTAACTGCGGCAATACGTTGAATAGTAAAAGCCTTAAATTTTGTCCTGAATGCGGGGTTGCTTTAGTGAAGAGATGCCCAAGGTGCAATTATGAAATTAAGGATAACCCTAAGTTTTGTCCTGAATGCGGAGAAAAATTATAATCAAGAGGTGATTGATTTGAATGATACAAAAAACAGAACAACAATTATGATTATTTTTGCTATTGTTGTTATAGCTACGGTCTTTCTTTTTTTTATTATCACAAGTAAAATAGAAGCGGTTGATTGGATTGGAGTAATGTTTATTTTAATAGCCGAGGTAAGCTTTTTCTGTGGATTGATAAGTATTGAAAATCATTCTTCTGCATTAATGCTTCGTTCGGGTATTTATTCTGTTATAAGCATCTATTCATTGACAGCAATAATTGTTTCTGTAATATTTATGTTATGGTTCAGAGAGAGTATCATAACATTTATTTCTTTGCAGGTAGCCATAATAGCAATTACACTTATATTAGTTGTAATGTTTATATCATTTAGCATGTCTGCAGCGAAAAAAAATAAGGAGGTTCTCCAATCAGCCTTCAAGCTTCAGTCTTTGTACGATAAGATAATGATTATATCTAATGATGCGAGGAATTCTGAATATGTGCAACAGCTTAAAATTATTTCAGAGGAGCTCAAATACTGCGACACTTCCTTATCGGTGCCTGCAGACGATTTAATCATGGGTGAGCTGTCTGAATTGGAATCTGCTTTAGTAAAGGATCACGATGAAAAGGAAAAAAATATTGAAGATATAGTAAATAAAATAATTTTGCTTGTAAGACAGCGTTCGGCAGAAGTAAAAGAATTAAAATCAGGGGGTATTTAATTATGGAGCAAAATAAAAAATCAAAATCAACAATAATTTTAAATTTGATAATCAGCAAAATACAAATAGTTGTAGGAGGATTTCTTACTTTTTCGTTTTTTATTACATTAATTGCAGTATTGTTTAGCGGTGCTATAAAAGAAAGCCCATTAGGCGTTTTTCTGGTTTTAATCTTTACAGCTCTTTCAGCATTGTTGATGTATTCTGGTATAAAAAGGGGCAAATTGGTGAAATTGTTTAAAAAATATACTCCGATTTTATCAAGTGACCCGGTACATTCAATCGAACAACTGGCAGCACAAACCGGAGAATCTGTTGATGCAGTGATTAAAAATATCAGCACTATGATAAACAAAGGTTTTTTTAAGAACGCCTATATAGACTTTGGAACAAAATGTGTGGTTCTTCAGCAGGATGAGCAAATCAGAGCCGTAAATGTGAACATTCAGTATTCAAATATGTCAGATGAAAATAATTCGGAGTATATTACGGTTATTTGCAATGGATGCGGTGCGGTAAATAAGATCGCTGCGTCAACCGATGCAGAGTGTGAATTTTGCGGTTCACCATTGAAATAAAATACATAATTTAGTTATTTCTTTATAATATTTTTAAAAGGATATATCTCATGGTTTTTTATAAATATTTTGCGATGCGTCCTTTTTTGTTGTTAATATAATGCTTATTTTATTTTAATTTTTTTTATTTATTGTTGACAAATTTAGTGGGGTATAATATAATTACTTGTACCCTACTAAAACAGTAGGAATTAATCGAGAGGAGAACAGTTATGATTTTATCTACAAAGGGCAGATATGGATTAAAAGCGGTATTTGAACTTGCACTGAACTATAATTTGGGGCCTGTTTCTCTTAAAAAAGTTTCTGAAAAATATGAAATATCAGAAAGTTACTTAGAACAGCTTTTTGCTAAACTCAAAAAGAATGGTTATATCGACACAGTAAGAGGTCCGCAGGGAGGGTATTATCTTGCTAAAAAACCGGAAGAAATTACGGTCGGCATGATTTTAAGAACCCTGGAGGGAGATATAACCACATCAGATTGCATTAATAAAGAGGTGTGCTCCAGAGAATCTGTTTGTGCAACCAGAGTGATTTTTGAAAAGATAGAAAAAAGTATAAATGATGTTATAGATAATATAACTTTAGCTGACATGCATGAGGATCAAAAAAGAATTTTAACGGAGGAAAACAAATGAGCAAGAAACTATATCTTGACAATGCTGCAACAACAAGAGTCAGAAAAGAAGTTTTAGATGAAATGCAAAAGTATTTCGATGAAATGTACGGGAACCCCTCATCTCAATTATACGAGCTTGGAAGAAAATCAAAGGAAGCTATAGAAAAGGCAAGAAAAACAGTTGCTGATTTTATCAATGCTGAAGAAAAAGAAATTTATTTTACCGCAGGCGGCTCAGAATCAGATAACTGGGCTTTGAAAGGAACAGCCTTCGCTAATTTAAATAAAGGGAAAAATCATATTATTACTACTAAAATTGAACATCATGCAATATTACACACGTGCGAATATTTAGAGAAATTCGGCATACAAACAACTTACTTGAATGTTGACAAATATGGAATGATTGACTTAGATGAACTAAAGGAAGCCATAAGACCTGAAACAATGCTTATATCTGTTATGTTTGCCAACAATGAAATAGGAACAATTCAACCAATAGAGCAAATAGGTGAAATCGCAAAGGAACACGGTATAACTTTCCATGTTGATGCGGTTCAGGCACTTGGTAGTGTAAAAATAGATGTTAAGAAACAGCATATAGATTTATTGTCAATGTCTGCACATAAATTAGGCGGTCCTAAAGGCGTAGGCGGCATGTTTATACGAAAAGGTGTCAGAATAGACAACTTCATACACGGCGGCGGACAGGAAAGAGGCAAAAGGGCAGGAACGGAAGGCGTACAAAATATTGTTGGCTTTGGAAAAGCTGTAGATCTTGCCGGAAGGGATTTTGACAGTCATATTGCCAGACTTACAGAGCTAAGAAATAAACTTATTGAAGGAATTAAAAATAATATTCCGGATGTAATTCTAAATGGACATCCAACAATGAGGCTTCCTAACAATGTAAACTTCTCATATAAATATGTAGAAGGTGAATCAATATTGCTGCTTCTGGATATGGACGGAATTGCAGCATCAAGCGGTTCTGCATGTACTTCGGGTTCACTTGATCCATCTCATGTTCTTTTAGCCACAGGTCTTGATCATGGAACAGCTCACGGCTCAATTCGTTTTACAATAAGCGAGGAAATAACAGAGGAAGACATAGACTTCACAGTTGAGACAATGAAAAAGATAATTGAAAGATTAAGAGCAATGTCGCCAATTAAAAATGATGCAGATTTATATAACAAATAATACAATTTTATTAACATATATTGGAGGAAAATTATGTATACAGAAACAGTAATGGATCACTTCAGAAATCCAAGAAATGTAGGCTCAATGGAAAACGCTGATGGAGTTGGACAGGTTGGCAATCCAAAATGCGGAGATATAATGAAAATATATTTAAAGATAAGCGATGATGAGATTATTGAGGATGTAAAATTTGAAACATTTGGCTGTGGTTCAGCAATTGCTTCATCAAGCATGGCAACTGAGCTTATAAAAGGAAGAAGTATAAACGAAGCTGTTGAGCTTTCAAATAAAGCAGTTATTGAAGCATTGGGAGGACTTCCCCCCGTGAAGGTTCACTGCTCAGTACTGGCAGAGCAGGCTGTCAAATCGGCATTGTATGATTATGCACAAAAAACCGGAAAAGTAATAAAAGGATTGGAAAATTACAAACCGGAGGATGAAGAAGAGATTCATTGCCATTGATAAAATAAAGCGGAGTTCAGACTATCTGACTCCGTTTTTGCATATATACCTAATATGTGTATTATAATAATTAAATAAATTAAGAAATAATTTTTGCTATACGTATTAAAGGTGTTAAGAATAATAAAAAACTAGTCAAGTTTGATAGTATAATGAAATGTATATATTATTTATAATGTAGGGAGCGAATAAAGATTCGGTTCCTATTTACTATTTTTTTGTACAGTGCTATTATAAATTCATGTTGAATAAACAGTTAAAAGTGAATTTTATTTAATACAGGAAGGAGTTAATATGATTCAGAAAACAGAGTGGGGACACATTGAATGGCTGCATAAATGTAAGGAGGACACGGCTTCTTCATTTAGCGTAGGAATAACCTCATTGCTTAAGGGTAAACGTATGCTGAAGCATGTGCATTATGGTATAGAACAGTTTATATATATACTGGAAGGTGAAGGAATCTACTATATAAATGAAGATAAAAAATATATACGGAAAGATATGTGCTTTTATATGGAGCCTGATATAGTTCATGAAACAATAAATACCGGCTCGGTAACTCTTAAAGAGCTAGTGGTATCCAGACCGGTGAGTTATGAGTCGGGTATGAAGCTTGATGATGATTATCTTAATGCTAATCAGAGAACAGAAAGGTTAGTTTCCGTAAATATAATATATTCAGCAGTGGAGGCAATAAGAAGTTTACTGCTTGAGTCTATAAGCCTTCCGTTTACGATTTACGATGATATGGGAGAAATAATAATTCAAAGCAGTAAGTTTCCTGTTTATTGTACATCAAAATGTAATCCGGTTTGCAACCGTAAAACCTGCAGCTGCATGCTTCAAAAAAATTTTGATAAATTGGACAAGGCAGCACAATTTACATGCGAATATGGTCTTACGGTTTTTAGTTATCCTATTATATATAACGGATTACAGCTAGGGACTATTAGCGGAGGTCATATTCTTGTATCCGATTACACAATAAATGAACATGATGATTTATATGATTCTCCGGAAAGCACGGTCATTGGTATAAAAAGTTTGCTGAAACAAATTGTGAAGAGCATTACAAGCTACTGTTCATTTTATGAATCGAGGATGTTGATTGAAAAAAAGGACAAAGATATAAAAGAGGAAATAATAAGAAATGAAACACTTAAAAATAATTTATATATAATAAATGATAAGGTTACTAATCTGAGGATTAATCATCATTTTCTTTTTAATACTCTAAATTCCATTGCAAGCATGGCATTAACCGGAGACAGAAACTGTCTGTACAATTCTATAATCGATTTATCAAAAATGTTCAGATATACTATGACTGTTGATTTGAGGTTTGTAACATTAACGTCTGAAATAGAGTATCTGGAAACATATCTTAATTTACAAAGATTAAGGTATGGACAAGATTTAGAGGTCTTATACAATATTGAAAAGGGTATGGATAATATTAAGGTTCCGTTTAATTTTATTCAACCTATTGTAGAAAATGCTTTTACACATGGCTTTATACCCAGTGACAATAAAAAATTAATAAAAATTTCTGTGGGAAAAAATAAAAATAAAGCTGAAATAGTTATATTAAATAATGGTGTGCTTTTAGATGATATTACGCTTAACAGAGTGAATAGAGGGCTGTATAGAAATACCGGGCATGGGTTGTCACTAATATATGAAAAACTAAAATTAGCTTACAACGATGAATTTACCATGAATATAACGTCCGGTACAAGTGATAATACTAAGGTTTCTGTAAAGATACCAATTATATATGAGGAGGGTAAATATGATAAATGCAATAATAGCAGATGATGAACCGGCAGTTGCAAATATAATATGTTACTTTATCGAAAAGGAGAAGTTACCTGTAACAATTGTCGGAACTGCATGCAACGGCAAGGAGGCATTAGAATTATTAAAGCACAATAAAGTAAATCTGGTATTTTTAGATATTATAATGCCTTTCATGGATGGGTTTAAAGTAATTGAAAGTGCCCCGGACAATAACTATATAATTATAACAGCATATAATTCCTTTGAGAATGCTCAGCGTGCATTAAGGCTTGGTGCCAAGGATATACTCCTCAAACCTATTGAATACAAACAACTTCTGCAATCAATAACCAGAGCTGTGGGCTGGAAGTTTACAAGCAATGATACATTAAACGACATACTTGAATACATAAATGTAAATTATGCAGAAAAAATTGATTTGCAAAGACTGTCAAATGAATTTTTTGTTTCTCCAAGTCATGTATCAAGATTGTTTAAGAAATTCATGGGGACTACTACGGTCGAATATATTCACGAAGTAAGAATTAAGCAGGCTATTAATATGCTTAATGAAGGAAAATACAGCATTAAAGAAGTTGCTGAAATTACCGGATACGACAGCTTGAACAATTTCTATAAAAAATTTAAAACTCATACAGGTACGACACCGGCCTTATATGTTCAGGTGCATAAGTAATTGCTTAATAAGAGTTATTAAATGTCAAGAACGATAAATAACAGGCTTGAATTGAGAATTTAAATTGTCATAAAAGCAATTATAATTTAAATAGATTGATCGGTCAATAAAGATAACGTTAGCAATGCTCATAAGGGGAATAGATAATAATATTAAATAGCTTTTAAATTAAAAGAAAGGAAGAAGAATGCATAATATTAAAGAATTAGAGAAGTTATACGGTGATGAACTAATAAAATTCAGAAGGGATTTGCATGAAAACCCCGAATTAAGCTTTAAAGAATTTAGAACAACTGAGAAGATAAAAGAGAAACTTATGTCTTTAGGAGTTAAAATTATAGACATGGGACTGGAAACGGGAGTAATAGGATATCTTGAAGGATGCAGTGATGGTCCAACAATAGCTTTAAGAGGCGACATTGACGCTCTCCCTATAACGGAAATGAATGATGTGCCTTATAAATCCAAGATTGACGGAATTATGCATGCATGTGGTCATGATATACATACAGCGTCGGTTATTGGGGCCGCATGTATATTGTCAGATATGAAAGAAAAATTAAATGGAAACGTCCTTTTTGTATTTCAGCCTGCTGAAGAGCTGAATAAAGGCGCTAAGTTAATGGTTGAAAAAGGGCTTTTCACAAAAATAAAGGCTGATTTGGTTTTTGGGCTTCACAATAATCCTGAGATACCTTGGGGTAAAATAGCTATCAAAAAAGGAGGATTGATGGCATCGGTAGATACCATTAAAATTAAAATCAAGGGAAAGGGTGGACATGGTGCACTTCCTAATGCAACAAGAGATCCTATTGTCGCAGTTGCAGCTGTTATAATGAATCTACAAACTATTGTAAGCCGTAATGTAAGTCCGCTAGAGTCTGCTGTAATATCGTTTGGTACGTTGCATGCCGGAACAGCAAATAATGTTATACCTGAACTTGTTGAAATTACTGGAACCGTCAGAAGCTTTGATGCAAATGTACGGAAATTTTTGTCTGAAAGGATAAAGCAAGTATTAGAAAGTACAGCTCAAGCCTATAATGTTGAAAGTGAACTGGAATATATATTTGATCTTCCGGCTGTATTTAACTCTGAGGATTTAGCTGATTTAGCATATGAAGCTTCGATTGAAGTATTAGGACAAGAATCGATAATTGACCCTATTCCTTCTATGGGGGGTGAAGATTTTTCTATATTTACTAAAAAGATACCTGGATTTTTCTTATGGTTGGGTGTTGGAAATAAAGAAAAGGATATGAATTATGTGTGGCATAGTCCAAGATTTGATGGTGATGACAGGGCAATTATCAATGCATCTGCCGTTATGAGTAATATGGTTTTAAAAGGCTTTAATTATATAAATAAAAAGAAGGAGCGATAATGTGAGCGATAAATTAATAAATATATATGATTGGAAGTTGCATTTAACAATATTATTAGTATGTGTTATTTCTGAAGCTATCGGTATAGTAAAGATTCCATTAGGACCCGGGTCAATAATGTTTCTTCCTCTTTTGTACTCAATGACATTTGCATTGATTTTGTATTTATTAAAATCTGCAACATTTATAAATGAAAATCAAGCATCATTAGCCGAAAAATTTATAACTATAGGTATAGGTGTTTTTATTGCAAAGGTAGGAGTTCAAAGCGGTGCTGCAGTTAAGTCTGTAATAGATGCAGGACCTGCACTTATACTGCAAGAATTAGGCAATTTGGGCACTATACTAATTTCTTTACCTATTGCATTGCTGTTAGGATTTAAAAGAGAAAGTGTAGGTATGTGCCATTCCATTGCCAGAGAACCAAATGTCGGGCTTATTGCGTCAAAATATGGTCTTAGTTCTCCTGAGGGAAGAGGAGTAATGATAATATATATTGTAGGAACACTTGTCGGAACAATATTTATGGGACTTATGTCAAGTATATTGGCATCGTTTACGTCACTACACCCGTATGCAATTGCTATGGCTACAGGAGTAGGAAGCGGAAGTATGATGGCTGCTGCTTCTGCGCCGTTAGTAGAAATGTTTCCTGATATTGCAACGGATATTTCTGCTTTTGCCGGAATGAGCAATCTTTTGTCAACGGCTGACGGTATATATATGTCAATCTTTATTGCAATTCCAATGAGTAACTTTTTATATAGAAAGCTTGAACCGATTCTTGGACAAAGAAAAAATCTTCAAGTTCTGAAATAAAGTGATGGGAGCGGACAATTATGAATAAGGAATTTACAGCAGAAAAATTTTGGGAAAATTTATTAATTCTATTAATTATTGCCTTTATAAGTATATTGGGTAATCTTACAGGTTATGATACTGGAGTAATGGAGAGTATTCCCGGAATGTTAATTTTATTGGTAGTTGCACTAATAGGAGTCTCATTGGCAGATATTATTCCTGTGAACATACCCTCAGTAGTTTATATTAGTGTGTTAGGATTATTAATTTCCATACCTGCCAGCCCCATATCCAATGTTGTAATCGAATATACAAGTAAAATACAAATGTTACCTCTTGCAACACCGGTGCTTGCATATTCTGGAATTTCGATGGGTAAAAATTGGGCAGAATTTAAAAAAGTTGGATGGAAGGGAATACTTGTAGCCTGCTGCGTAATGTTTGGAACGTTCATCGGCTCTGCAATCATTGCTCAAATTATTTTAAAAAGCCAAGGAATTATTTAATCAAAATAACTTTTATAGAGAGCAGAAACCAACAAAAATTTTTATAAACGGCTAGGTATAATACATACCTGGCCGTTTTAGTTATGCGAAGTATGATTATCATATCACTAAAAATTGATTTATAACTTCAAATGTAAGCGCTGAGAAAAATACCGTACTAACAAAGCTGCCAGAGTCTGGTATAACGGAGCAAAAGCAATACGGTTATTTATCTACCAATAAATCTTTATTTACAGTAAGCGCTTCCGAGTCAGATATCTTCACATAGTCTGGAAGAAACTCTGACCGTTGCAAATATTGTTTCAGTTGTTTCTTCATCATTTGGGTTTTACAACTGCACAATAAAATAAATCTGGTATTTTCAGACATTATAATGCCTTTGAGAATGATCATCGTGCATTAAAACTTGGTGCTATGTTTAATAAAGGAAAATACAGCATTAAAGAAGTCACTGAAATTACCAGCTACGATAGTTTGAATAGTTTCTATAAAAATTTAAAACTCATACAGGTACAACACTGGTCCTATATATTCATATGCATAAGTAGTTTTTAACAATTGTTGTTATATGGCAAGAACGGTAAATAGTAGGCTTGAATTGAGAATTTAAATTGTCATAAAAGCAATTATAATTTAAATAGATTGATCGGTCAATAAAGATAACGTTAACAAAAATGAAGGGAGTTTATATAATGAATAGCTTTTTATCAATTGTACAGGCAGTCAATAATGCGGTGTGGAGTACGCCGCTGATTGCGCTTTGTCTGTTGGCAGGTATTTATTTTTCTGTAAGAATGAAATTTCCGCAGGTCAGGCTGTTTAAAGAGATGATTAATCTCTTGCTTGATAAGGATAAATCCGAAAATGGAGTAACGCCGTTTCAGGCATTTGCAACAACGGTGGGAGGACGCGTTGGCGTAGGAAATATAGCCGGTGTTGCAACGGCTATTTACTACGGAGGACCAGGAGCTATTTTTTGGATGTGGATGATTGCGTTTTTGGGAGCAGGTTCGGCTTTTGTGGAATCATCATTAGCCCAAGCGTATAAGACAAAAATATCAGGTGAGTATGTCGGAGGACCGGCGTATTTCATTGAACAGGGAATAGGGAAGAAATGGTATGCAGTTTTATTTGCCATATGTACGATACTTGCTCCGGGGGTGCTTATGCCGGGAGCTCAAACATATAATATTGTTGCTTCAGTGAATAGTGCATTTGGAGTAAATGTGTATATAACAGGACTTATTATTTGCGTTTTGTTAGGGTTGGTAATATTTGGAGGTGTTAAAAGGATAGGAAAAACTGCAGAAGTTGTTGCTCCGTTTATGTCACTGGCATATGTTTTAATAGCATTGCTGGTAATAATATTTAATATAAAAAAACTTCCAGGTGTGATTGCCTTGATATTTACATCCGCATTCGGTGCAAATCAAGCGTTTGGAGCCATAATAGGAACAGCGATTGCATGGGGAGTTAAAAGGGGCGTGTATTCTAACGAAGCAGGACAAGGCTCGGGCGCAATTGTTTCGGCGGCGGCTGAATGTACTCACCCTGCCAAGCAAGGGTTGGTTCAAGCATTTTCTGTATATGTAGATACCCTTCTGGTATGCTCTGCCACTGCATTTATGATACTGCTTACAGGTTCTTACAACGTTGCGGATGGAGTAGGAGGATTTATAGCCGAAAATGCCCCGGGGATATCATTTGGCGTTGAATATACTCAGGTTGCGGTTGATAGTGTGTTTAGCGGCTTTGGTTCACCGTTTATTGCAATATCTGTCTTTCTTTTTGCGTTTACTTCGCTTATGTCATATTATTATCAGGCAGAAAGTAATATGTCATATTTGTTTCCAGGAAATAAAAATGCAAAGCTTATAATGAGAATTATATTTATCATTGCCGCATTTTCAGGTGTTGTAAATACAGGAGAGTTTATATGGACATTTGGTGATTTGGGCGTAGGACTTATGGCATGGCTAAATATAATTGCTATATTAATACTTTCGGGTAAGGGAATAAAAATTCTGAAGGATTATGAAGAGCAGATAGGCAAAGGAATTGAGCCATATTTTGAACCTGATAAATTTAATATACTAGATAATGAAAATGTATGGAGAAAAAACAGACAAATAAATCAAAATGAAAATTGATGATGCAAGAGTATATTATCAAATTTGGAAATGGCCGATTTACTTTTATAATGGTTGTCAAAAACGATAAATAATAATCTCAATATGAGCATATACAAAAAAAATACGTCATATATAATTAAAAACATAGATTGGCCGATCTAATTCAATTGAGATATTTTCAAATTAAAATCGAATAGAGGTAATATAAATGCTTAGATATACAAAAATATCGGACCCGGAAGTATATGGAATCGTTAAAGACGAATTAAAACGGCAGGAGCACAACATTGAAATGATTGCTTCTGAAAGCACCGCTTCTTTAGAAGTTATGGAATTGTCCGGATCAATATTCACAAATAAAACACTTGAGGGATATCCCGGAGCTCGTTTCCAGGCCGGCTCACATGAAGCGGACAGACTTGAAATCCTTGGGATAGAAAGGGCAAAGGCATTGTTTGGCGCCGAACATGCCAATCTTCAGGTTTATTCCGGATCAACGGCAAATTATGGCGTTTATGCATCAGTGCTGAAACCCGGAGACAGGGTGTTGAGTATGAGGCTTGATCAGGGAGGACATCTTACTCACGGAAGTCCGGCAAATTTTCTCTCAAATGTATATGAGTATGATTTTTACGGAGTTAATAAAGAAACAGAGCAAATAGATTATGATGAGCTTGAAAAAAAGGCTAAGAAATTTCTTCCGAAATTAATTATTGCCGGAGGAAGCTCGTATCCTAGGCTTATTGATTATGAAAGAATAGGTAAAATTGCAAAATCCGTAGAATCGTATTTTATGGTGGACATGGCTCATATAAGCGGTTTGGTAGCTGCGGGAGTTATACCCAGTCCTGTGCCGCATGCGGATTTTGTATCATCATCTACCACAAAGACACTCTGCGGCCCTAGAAGCGGATTCATACTATGCAGAAAAGAATATGCTAAAGTTTTGGACAAGGGAGTTTTCCCGGGGTCAATTGGATCAATGCATTTAACAACAATGGCGGCTAAGGTATGGCTGTTTAAGCATGCAGCTACGGAGGAATTCAGAAATGTAATGAAACAGGTGGTTACCAATGGAAAATCACTTGCAAAAGAGCTTAATAATCATGGGTTTCGTATTGTAAGCGGTACTACTGATAATCATATAGTGATGGTGGATCTCAGGTCTAAAGGAATAAGCGGCAAGCTTTTTCAAAATTCGCTTGATAAAGTTGGTATCACGGTAAATAAAAATCAGATTCCTTTTGACCCGGTTTCCCCGTTTGTTACAAGTGGTGTAAGAATAGGAGTTACTTCAATAACTCAAAGAGGATTAAAAGAAAGTGAAATAAAAGAAATAGCCGATATAATGGATAAGGTTGCATCAGATCCGGAAAATGAATTTAATCTTTCTAAATGCAAAATAAGAACAGAAAAGTTAATATCAAAATTTCCGCTATACCCTACAGGAAGCTTTGACGATTAGTAAAAATATTTATGGCTTGTTAAATGAACGCATTTTAATGAGCCATAACATATTTATAGAGACAAAATTTTTTAAAAATTTATATAGATGATAATCGATGATGATTTAATGTATAATTTTATAAATTTGGAGGAATCATGGCAGAAAAATATTTAAGTGATATCGAAATAGCCCAACAAGCAGAAATGCAGGTAATCAACAACATAGCAGAGAAAATGGAGATTCCAGATAAATATGTTGAAAATTACGGAAAATACAAAGCAAAAATAGACTACAGATACCTGC
>JAEXUD010000040.1 GCA_023453025.1 Bacillota bacterium | reverse complement strand
AAAAACAATATTCCAAACACAAAAAAAGAACTCTTCAAGATGAAATGACTTTTTTAAAGCCTCTAATCTTGGAGGTTCTTTCTTTTTTAGTTCATGGGGCTAAAATTACCTATTTCCCGACTGCCCGGGTTTTTTTTATTATAAAAGGCGAAGATTAACTTCGCCCGTTAATGTTTTTATTATCTTCTACAACAGCAATGATGATTATTATTGTTGTTATTGTCATCTTCCAATGCGTCTTCTAATAATTCTAACAAACATTCATATACGAAAGTACATCTTCTGCCTGAATCCGGAGCAACATCTTCTCTGCATCTTCTTCTGCAGAATTCTTCTGCTGTAATGCAGTTGCCTGTTCCAGCTACATTATTCCATCTATAACTCATAAATAACACCTCTTTTATTATTTCGAGACAAGCTCAATAGCAGTATATTCTTCTATTAAAAAGGTGTGCTAATCTATGCGCACTTGTATCAAAGTCACTGTAAATTATTTCAATATGTTATAGGGGACATTATAAAATTGCATCTTGAATTAATACTGTATACCTGTGTAACATCACCAATGATATGTACAAGCATAGAATGTCAATGGGGTGAGAGAAATGAATGAAGAATATACACTTTGCGGATTGGTTAAATATTTAGTTGAAACGCTGAAGATTGGTCTGGATAAGATAGTAAATCGGATTTGTAAAGAATAAATGAAGGACTTCCCATGTGTTATGCCTTGGAAGTCATGGTTGCATGATGCAACAAAATAAGCAATGAAAAATTTTTATAGACTAAGGACCTTTAAAAATGAGGTCCTTTTCTTATACAAAAATTGTCCAAGTGACGTTAAAAAGGAGAAAAACATGTTAAGAAAAGAATTTGCAAAGAAGTACAAAACAGAAATATGGACACGCTACATGAGTACAATTTTCCAGGACAAGAAAATCTGAATTACGCCGAATTAGACAAAGATATTGCTGAAATGGAAGCAACTGCGGCAACTCTGAGACAAGCACAATAATCAGCATATAATATAACAGGAAATTTTAATAGAAGGGAGAAATGATTAATGGAAAATATAAATAATTTTAAAGTAGGCATTTTAAGTGTATTAGGAATGATTGGCAGCGTAATAGCGAATATACTCGGAGGTTGGGACATGGCATTGCAGACGTTAGTACTATTTATGGCTGTCGATTATATAACAGGATTGATTGTTGCCGGAGTATTCAATAAGTCAGAGAAATCAGAAACAGGCGCTTTAGAGAGTAAAGCCGGATGGAAAGGTCTGTTTAAAAAAGGTGTAACACTGATGATTGTATTGGTTGCCACCCAGTTGGATAAAATGACCGGTACAAAGATTATAAGAGATGCAGTAATAATTGCTTATGTTGCAAATGAAGCCATAAGCATAATTGAGAATGCAGGCTTAATGGGTGTGCCTATACCGGATATAATTAAAAGAACATTGGAGATGCTTAGAAATAAAGAAGGTGCAGACAATGATTAAGGTAATGATAGACCCGGGACACGCTCCCGGGAATGCCAATAAAGGTCCTACCGGATATTATGAGTATGATGGTGTATGGAAGATATCCACATACTTAAAAGAGATCCTTAAGGCTAAAGAGATACAGGCAGACTTCACACGCACCTGGGACCAGGACCCTGAATTGTATGCCAGAGGACAGAAAGCAGCAGGCTATGATTTATTTATATCAGAGCATACCAATGCAAATGACAGTAAGACAAGAGGGGTAGAAGTATTTTATGACTACTCTAAGCCACAGGATGAAGAATTTGCTGAAAAGCTGGCCGGCAATGTCGCTGCTGTTATGGGAAACAACAACAGAGGAGCTAAGACAAGAGTATATACGGAAGCCGGAAGGATTTATAACTATTATGGTGTGATACGTGGAGCAACAGCTACTGATTGTAAGCATATATTGTTAATAGAAAGTGGGTTCCATGACAATGCTGTTGATGAAGCATTCTTGAAAGTTGATGAAAACTTGAAGAAAATAGCTGAAGCTCAGGCAGAAGTAATTTGTGAAATGTTAGGGGTGAAGGATATGACAGTACAGGAAGCAGAAAAAGTTGTTCAAGAGAAAGCAGGATTGGATGATAATACAATGCAGTATCTTAAGTTTTATAGATACGGTGAAGCGTTGATGTTAAAGTTAGCAGAGGCAATGAATAAATAACGCACGGAATTTGCTCCATTTCCCCTGCAGAACGTAACAACTAATATGTATAAGCATATATTAATTATGAATAATATGATTAATATCCTTTATTTTGGTTTTCCCCGGGCATAACGCCCGGGACTTTTTAATTTTGATCCGGATTATTTATATAATCAAGGTCTGTTATGGCTGACAAGATGTAATTCATATATTCAAAGATATTAAGTTTGTTTAATCCTGCACTTTCAATTAAAGAGTATAAAATTGTATTTACAACTGCTCCAGTAAGACAATTGTTCTTTTGTATGTTAATAAGGGTAAAGATACACCTTACTACTTTCCTTCCAAACGGTATGCAGCAACAATGATGAAACCTACTGCCTTTGGACCAATGTAACGAAGTTCATCCTGCGATATGCTCATGTTACCTAAAAACTGGCTTAAAAACGAGAGTAACGTCATAACAGTAAGTACGGGCAAAGCCTATACCAACATAGTTAAAAATTTTGCAAACAAACGTACGAAGAAGCTTTTGCGCCAAACTATATTTATAAAAAAACAAGCTGTAACAACTTATGCATTGAAGAATACAATGATAAAACCATAATTCATCTGACAAACGGAGAGAAGGAAATTATTTCAAAGAATATAGGAAAGGTAAATGACGAAATCAACAGAAAGTATTTTGTAAAATGCTGCATCGGAGTTATTGTAAATACACGTAATATCCATAAAATACACCATTCGGAAAAAAACAGCAGGGTTATAGAGTTTAAATCAGGCGCCAAGGTCCTGATGACAAAAGGATATTTTGAAAAATTTGTAGAAGCATATTCAATGTCTGTTTCGAAGCTGGCATATCTTAAAACTCTTGACGATTAAAATGCTGCATATATATTCAAAATGAGGTCATGGATTTTTGGGTTTTTCTTCATAAAGTGCATATCCGTTTCATAACAGCTAAATATTCGTTGAAATAATCACATTTTTCAAATGTAAATATATACATATCAAATGTATGTAAATGCAATATCTTATTAAAGTCAGAACAAAGGAATATGAAAAAAAATAGCTTTGTACGGAAACTATAAAAAGTTAAATCAAATAGAAGATGTATTTCTGATTCCATTCAATACGTATGATATTGTTTCTTGTGACATACCGTCTGAAACTTCTACAATGATTTTACCTATGTTAAGTTTAATTGTAGGGACAGCTTGATGAAATGAAACAGGTGGTTGAATCTGTGCGAATTCACATTTAGTTTTTTCTATTGAAGCAGGAAAATCAATGTTTTTGCATGCCCGCTCTCTTATTTTATTTAGACATTTGATTAATTTTCTTCAGGGGCTAAAAAAGGGCTAAAACAAAATTTTAAATTTCGCTTTGCCCTTAAAATAGTTGGAATAAGTGAACCATGAGGGATTCGAACCCCCGACGCGCAGATTCGAAGTCTGCCACTCTATCCCCTGAGCTAATGGTCCGCGACTTATAAATTATAAATCAAATTAATAAAAATATCAATAGTTTTTAAAAAATCTTATCTAGCTTTCCCCAAAATCTTATTAGTCTTTTGTCATTTTATATTTATATTTAAAAAAATAACATTTTTATTTGGAATAATATATGTTATAATTAAAGCTATGCAAATTAAGGCTGTATTAATTTATGTAGGATAAAATAGTACAACGTGGCATATAAATAAATATAAGCGTTTAATTCTGAGCTTAACATTAATTGTCGGGAGTGAGTATATGGTATCTAAGAAAAAATATATTCTTACTATTATCGTGGTTGTTTTAATAACTGCTTTTTTATCTTTAACGCTGGGAAATGTGTTGATGGTTGAAATGGGGCAGAGAGTGGTTTTATCAGAGGAAACATACACTGAGATGAAGGATATGTATGAAAAATATGCAAAACAAGAAAGCTTAATGAAAATTGCAGAACAAAACTTTTTGTATGAAGCAGATGAGGATACGATGCTTGAAGGAGCATTAGAAGGAACCTTGAAGGCTTTAGGAGATCCTTATACACAGTATTTTACAAAAGAAAAATTTGATGCGTTGATGCAGGATACACAAGGCACGTATAAAGGAATTGGTGTCTACATAACTGCAAGCGATGATAATAAAATATTGGTTGTGTCACCAATAGAAGATACTCCGGCAGAAAAAGCAGGGCTTCGAACAGGGGATAAGATACTAAGAGTAAATGGTACGGAATACTCAGCAGACCAAATGGACGAGGCTGTAAATATTATGAAGACCGGACCGGGCTCCAGTGTTACATTGACTATTCAAAGAGAAACAGATGATGGTTTAAAGGATATTTCTGATGTGACTGTTAACAGAGAAGAAATCAAAATCAAAACAATAAAATCATCAATGCTCAAGGATGATATTGGCTATATCAGGATTACCACATTTGACATGCAGACAGCCGATGATTTTAAAGCAGCATATATGGATCTTAAAAATCAAGGTATGAAGAGTTTGGTAATTGATTTAAGGTATAATCCGGGAGGAATAATTGATGCGACAGTTGGTATTTCTGATATCTTCATGGGCGAAGGTGTAATCACATATACTAAAACAAAAGCGGGTAAGGTTGAATACTTTAAATCTGATGCTAAGTCCGAGAATATACCTATCGTACTGTTAATTAATGAAGGAAGTGCAAGTGCTTCTGAAATTATGGCAGGAGCAATGAAGGATACGGGCAGAGCAACGCTTATAGGAACCAAGACTTTTGGCAAAGGAATTGTTCAAAGTGTTCAAAGATTCGGCAGTGATGGTGAAGGAATTAAAATGACAGTTTCTGAATATTTTACTCCTAGTGGAATCAATATTCATGGAATAGGAATTGAACCTGATATAGAAATAGTATTGCCTGAAGATTCACCGGGCTATGGATATGAGTTTTACGATACTGACAATCAACTTTTAAAGGCGGTTGAGGTATTAAAAGGTAAAATGGAACAATAAGAAATAAACCAGAAGGCTACTCCTTCTGGTCTTTATTTATATTTATTGTTTATCTGGTAAAGCTTATGAACCTGGTTCCTTGAAACTGCAATGTACCTTCATCACCCTCAACCAGCATTCCAAATTCGCTGGAAGGAACCTGAAGTTCCAAGCGCTCGCCGTTTGTCATTTCAAATGTAGCATAATACCAGGTACTGCTGGAATGATGGTTCATATTATCTGAAGTGCTATGTCGGTGATGAGAAACATTATATCTTTTTGCGACTATTTTTGCTTCAACAGGAATTATGGGCTGTTTGTTGTTGTGCATATTTTGTTTTATGCTTCTTGCTATTGTAAATATTATCAATCCAAACGCCATAAAAAACATGATTGGAAATAAAGTAAACATTATGTTGAATCCTCCAAATACGTCCATTTCTTCCTCCAAATCAATATATTAAAACAGTCTTATCTGCATCATCCCAAATTACAGTCTTATGAATTGTCTCGCTTATAAATCTCAAAGGTACCATAATTCTATTATTTACCAGCTTGGCCGGTACGTCCAGCGAACTGACAGTTCCGTTGATGTATGCTGAGTTGCTGTCTGCAGGTATAACTATTGTTGTATCTTCATGTTCAACAATTGCAGAGTTTTTATTCTGATCCCATTTAACATTGCAATTCATAACTTCAAACACGGCTCTTAACGGCACCATTGTTCTTCCATTTTCAATAAACGGCCATTGATTTATTGAGCTGAAATCTATATATTGGTCATATACCTTTACATTGACAGGATTATCCGGTTTTTTATCAGTAATATATTTAAAGGCATCTGAATTCAAGGCTGTTATGGTTGCTGTCTCCTGTATTCCCTGATATTCTAATTGAATGTTGTAGCTCCCTGCTTTTTTAAAGGTAATGGACCCGTTAGAAATATTCAGGCTTTCTCTGTCGTACGGATATATTAATACATTATCATTAATATTGATTTTTTTGCTTCCATACATTGCGTAGACATTAAAATTTACCTTGGTGGCAGTATTATATATTTTATTGGGAAAATCAAGTACAATACTGTCAGGGGTTTCCTTATATTTTATATACAAATTTAATATATAGTATTCACCTGTATTGTCACTGATAAGCTGTCCATATCCAATTTCAGATATATAGTTAATAATTAATAGCTTTGACATTGCATTATTAATACTTTCCTGTGAGATTTCTTTATTGAGTCTGACAGAAATTCTTTTTGGCCTATGCTTGATTTTATATTCAAGTATGTCTGATAATTCTTGTTCGGTTTTTGCAGTGTTTGTGTCATCGTAAATATCAAGGCCTGTTTCCATAAGCAATTTGTCATATGATAATTCTTTAAGACAGCTGTAATAGCTTTTATTTGCCTGAGGCAGATTTAAATCTTCGTCTATTGTATGATCTTTTAATATTTCTTTTTCTGTAAGCATGTAATAATTGTAGGACACCATATTTGTGTCAGGAAGAGGGTCATTCCAGGTTGTATCTAAATGGAACCAGTAATCGTTCAGTTTAACCATGTTCCATATGTGCATCTCTGCATTTCCTGTTCCGGTAACCAGCTTAACGGGAATGCCCAGTTCTTTTAACATATTGTATGTCAAAAGAGCGTAGCCGTTGCAAACAGAGGAGCCTTGAGTAAGCAAATCATAATCGGAGTAGAGCTTTGCGCTTTTATCATACTTTCCGTTTAAAACTATATAATCATGTACAGCTTTAACCTTTTCATGCTCATTCATATAAGGCGTAATAATTTCAGATAATATATTTTTTATTTGCTTGTCAGCTTCAGCTCTTTGAGATGCTGACATTATATAGTTTACATCCACAGAGATGCTGCTTTCCTTTGCAGCTACTACCATATCATATCTTATGTCTTTAACATTGGAATTTATATATGGATCAATGCTGATTGAATTTATTATTATTTCTTCTAAATCCTCTATATTATCTACAGAGCCGGTATACTTAATTTCAATATCCCGATTATACTTACCCATTTGCTGGAGCAAGACATTTTCCAGTTCATAAAAATTGCTGGCATTTAAATCAGCTGCAAATGCATTGCATGTAGCAATAGCTGTTAAAATTGCAGCGCTTAAAGCTAATGTTAAAATGGACTTTCTCATTTTATCACCTTCCTGTACTTATTAATTATATACTATTTATTGGAAAATATAAAGTGGTAATTATTTTACTATTTTATTGAAAGATTTCGCAAATTAATATAATATAAAATAATATTGGATATCAATTTATTAGACGTAATTTGTTTAGAAAAAGTTCCAGATTAGGAGAAATTATGTATAAAAAAATTTTAAATAAAATATTGTTAAGTCAAAAACCGTCAGATGGTATATATATGTTGTTTGAAACGGGAGAAATAAATGAAATTATTCCTGAAATGATTGGATTAAAGGGTTTTGATCAGCAGACTCCTTACCATGACAAGGATGTATTGGATCATACAATGGCAGTCTTAGATGCTATAAAGCCTGAGCTTCATTTAAGAATGGCAGCACTTTTACATGATATAGGCAAGCCTGCTTGCTTTACTGTTGATGCAAAGGGGAGAGGTCATTTTTATGGTCACCATATAAAATCTGCTGAGGAAAGCGAAAAAATCTTATTAAGGCTGGGGTATGATGATGAATTTATAAATGAAGTCAGAACTTTAATTCGATATCACTATATAAAAGAAATTGTATCTGATGTAAAGGAAAAAGGAATCAAAAAATTCATTGATTCAATCGGAGAAGAACGTCTTGATGATATGCTGGAGCTCATAAGGGCGGATATGGCAGGAAAGCCGGGCGCAGGTAACACAGAGGTTGTTCAAAAATTAAGGGATTTGAGCAATGAATACCTTCATAATAAGGAAAATGAAAAATAGAAACGACAACCTCGTTTCTACATAAGTTTCATATAGTATTTCCATTTAAGTATTCGTAAAACAGATTCATCAATTCTTTCTTGTGATATGCCGCCGACCTTAACGGCATTAATCAAGGTTTTAAAACTATTTTCAAAATCTGTGACTATGAGCATATCATTTCCTGCCAGTATTGCCATAACTTCCGGCGGAAGCTCTGTCTGAAGTTCTGTAATAGCTTTCATGGACAGATCATCTGTCATAATAATTCCCGTAAATTCCAAATCATCTCTTAAAAAATTAATTACATTTTTTGACAGTGATGCAGGCAAATTTTTATCAATTGCTTCAACTACATTATGAGAAACAAGTATGCTTTCTGCTCCTGTGTCTATGCCGGCTTCAAAGGGTATGAAATCGCTGTTTACAAAATGCTCGACAGGACGTGTATCATATGCTGAGCCTGTATGCGTGTCAACATTATTGCCATAACCGGGGAAGTGCTTCAAGGTGGATGAAATACCGATATTGTTCATTGCTTCAACTACTGTTTTTACATATTCAGCTGTTTCATAGGCCGGCTTTCCAAATGCTCTTTGATATATAAAATCGGCTTCGTCAACGGATATATCTGCTACCGGTGCAAGATTTAAATTTATACCAAGATCTAATAACAACATGGATTTTTGCTTTGCGTCTCTTTTTATTTCCTCCAGACCTCCAATTGCATAAAGCTCCTGAGGGGACTTGAATCTTTCTTCTGACAGCAATGGATTTGAGCTTACTCTTGCAACGGTT
Organism: Bacillota bacterium; assembly: GCA_023453025.1. Lineage (GTDB taxonomy): Bacteria > Bacillota > Clostridia > Tissierellales > Sedimentibacteraceae > Sedimentibacter. Next base: position 171,768 of record JAEXUD010000040.1, on the reverse strand, counting down.
CCGCCTTCCTCATCAACTCCGATAATCATTGGAATGTCGCTATTGCCCTGATAATAATTTATTTCATCTATAACCTGTTCCTTTGTTTTTTCGGCAAAGTCAATTCCAAACATAATAAATCCGCCGGGTTTCATTGAAAGATATAAATCAAGATTTTCGGAATCAGGACATCTCACAAGAAACATTTGTCCTATCTTATCTTCCAAGGTCATGCTTTTCAATGTTTCTTCAGCTGGCTTTTTATAATCATGAAAAAGAGAAGTGTCTTCCGGTTCATGAGACTCCGGCGGCTCCTGAGGTTCTGCGGGTTCTTCTGCCGGCGGTGGATTATCGATGATTCCCGCATCAGGCTTTTCAGGCGGTTCGGTTACAATACTGCATCCCACTAATAACAAGATAATTGCATATATTAATAATTTTTTCATATTTTTCTCCGGATAAAATAATAATATTAATATTAACACATGCAATTTAATTATCAAAAGAAATAATTGGAAGAACTTCAAAAATAAAGGAACGGCAATTGCCGCTCCTTATTGGTTAACTTATATTCACTCACTACTCGATATTATTTTCTGAATTTTCTTGAGTTGTCTCTTCTAATTGCTTCATCATTTCTGTTATTTCAGGAGCATTCAAGGCTTCTTCAGGAATCTCGAAATCTTCAGCCTGGTTAATATTCAGAACTTCCATGGACATGGTTGCTTTCATTTGCTTAAGCATTTCCATCTCTTCAGCAGGAATGTCTTCCATCAGATCTGTCACGCCTGAAATCATTGAAGTTATCATGTTGCTTAAATCCATTTCATATTTTACCAATTCACCGGTTGCTTCATCAATGTATATAATGCATGATAAGTCTCCAAATTCTCCATTTGCTAGGCCTTTAAACATTTCAGACATCATCTGAATCTGCTCGTCAGTTGAAGTGGATGTCTCTTCAATATACTGGCTGAAAATATCCTTATAAATATCACCTGACATTGTATAGCTCATTCTTAACAATGTTTTTCCGGATTCATCAGTATATTTACCAAAGTATTTAACATCCTTAATGTATTTTTCTGTCAATTCTTTGTTTTCCTCTATTGTTTCCTTGTTGAATTTTAACAATTCACCAAACATTTCATTTACAATTGTTGATTTTGTCCAGGTTGTGTTTCCTGCTCCATCGTTCATTCCCATATACTGCGTGAGGGATGTATCATCCGATGTCATATACATGTCCATAACAGGTATGGTAACTTCCTGACCCATCGAGTTCATCAACAGATCAGCATTGATTTTAGCCTTTAATGATGGTTCCATAAATATGGTCATAAACATTTTTATGTTCATATTCATCGTTTGAACACTTCCTGCATCATCTTTAACAGGCATAGACACATTCATCAATACATCTGCATCATAATTCTTCCAATCATAGGATTTGTTGTTTGCCTGTGTGAAGATTGCTTTTGCATCCACAGGTGTCGTTGTAATTACAACGGTCCTGAGATTGTTATCCCATACAACTTCTGAGCCGAATGCTTCGATGACAGCTTTTATAGGCAAAAATGTCCTGTCATTTACGAGTCTGGCTGCGGTATCGATTGTTTTTTGTTCGCCGTTAACAATTATGTAATTCTGGTCGATTGGAACTTCTACCTTTATGTCTCCTTTTAAGGCTGTTGCAACACGGCTTTCATTATTCCATTCCACGGTTGCTCCATAGGTTTCAAGAGTCTTTTTAAAAGGTACCAGGGTTCTGGAGTTTTCATCAATGAAAGGAAACCCAGAATCTTCGGTGAATTCAACTTTGACAGAGTCTATTGCAACAGTGATTTCACCTGTAGTTTGAGCAAAAGCTGTCACTGATGTGAACACCAGGATAAGTACCAAACTTAGTGTAAAAATAATATTTTTCATAAATTCCTCCTAATTTATTGATTAAGCCTAACTTTATAATATATGACTTATAATTAAAAATCAATACATGATTTATTACAATAAGTCGCATTATTTATTACATTTCTTATAATTTAACGGTTTTTGCAAACAATAATGAATGCATTGTTTAAATATTATTAATAATGGTATAAATAGTATAATGGTAACAAATATATCAGAACGAAAGGGATGCGCCATGTCCAAAATAATTGATATTAACAAATCAATTTATGAACTTTGCAATGAATATCCGGAAATTCCTGAAATATTGCAGTCACTTGGATTAAAAGATATTACAAAGCCCGGAATGATTTCCACAGTCGGCAGATTTATGACACTGCCTAAAGGTGCTAAAGCAAAAGGAATTGAACTGGAAAAAATAAAACAAGAATTTATCCGACTGGGATATGAAATCAGAGAATAAATAAAAGGAGACGATTATGAGCGAAAGTATAAACAACAGAGAGTACCGCAAGGAGGTAATCAAGCAGGTTATCAGGGAGCTTCACGACGGAAAAAGTGTTGATGAGGTGAAGCAAAGGTTTGAAGAAGCATTTGCAGGTGTTTCAGCGACTGAAATATCAGAAGCAGAGCAGGCTCTGATATCAGAGGGACTTCCTGTAACTGAAGTGCAAAGGCTTTGTGATGTGCATTCGGCCGTATTTAAGGGGTCCATCGAGGAAATACACAACGAAACTGACCCTGCAAGAATTCCCGGTCATCCCGCAAATATAATATTATTAGAAAACAGAGAAATTGAAAAAATAATTGAAAGAAAAATAAAACCATATTTAGATAAATTATCAGACAAAAGTGCTGTTGAAGGTTTGTATGACGGATTTCAGGAACTGCTGAAAATAGATATACATTATTCAAAAAAGGAAAATCTTTTGTTTCCATATATGGAGAAGTACGGTATAACTGCTCCCCCAAAGGTTATGTGGGGCGTTGATGATGAAATCAGGGCAGATTTAAAATTAATTGCATCTGAACTGTCAAATGGGATTGTAAATAATTCATCCAAGCAAAAAATTGATGAAGCTGTCAACAAAGTCAATGAAATGATATTTAAAGAAGAAAATATAATGATTCCAATGCTGTTGGATGTTATGACACAGGATGAATGGAAAAAGGTATACGACGACAGCAGTGAAATAGGCCATATGTTAAGGTGGGTTCCTGACTGGAAGCCTGATTTGGAGGCAAAGGAAGAAATTAAAGAAGAAATAGCAGTTCCGGGGGTAATCACATTGCCATCGGGTGTTTTGAAGGTTGACGAATTAGTGCATATGCTTAATACACTTCCGTTTGATATTACATTTGTAGGGAGTGACGATACTGTAAAATATTTTTCCCAAGGCAGTGAGAGAATTTTCCCCAGAACAAAAACCATAATTGGCAGAAACGTATCAAATTGCCATCCGCCTGCAAGTGTGCATATTGTAGAAGGCATAGTTGAGGACTTGAAGTCCGGAAAGAAGGACCATGAGGATTTCTGGATTAAAATGGGAGATAAATATGTATATATCAGATACTATGCAGTAAGGAGCCCGGAGGGAGAATATCTTGGAGTGGTTGAGGTAACTCAAAACATCAGGCCCATCCAGGAAATTACCGGTGAAAAAAGACTGGTATCCGAGTAATAAAATATATCTTTTAGTAAGTGTTGAGATTCTGAGAGCGCAGCGAAGGATCTCAATTTTTCTTTATATTCGTTGATTATTTTTATTATGAAGTATATAATTGTATTAATAATTGATTAGGAGAGCTTATGGAGAAAAAATACGTTCTTGCATTGGACCAGGGTACTACCAGTTCACGAGCAATACTCTTCGACAGAAACGGGTGTATGGTAAATTTATCGCAGCATGAATTCACACAAATATATCCTAATCCGGGCTGGGTTGAACATAATCCAATGGAAATATGGGAAACACAATTAAATTCTGCAAGAGAAGCAATACAAAATATAAATCCTGCGGAAATAGCTTGCATAGGAATTACAAATCAAAGAGAAACTACAATTTTATGGGATAAAAATACGGGAAAGCCGGTTTATAACGCGATTGTCTGGCAAAGCAGGCAAACATCTGATATATGTGATGAATTGAAGAAAACAGGAATAGAAACATACATAAAAGAAAATACAGGTCTTGTTATCGATGCGTATTTTTCCGGAACAAAAATCAAATGGATATTGGACAATGTGCCCGGCGTTAAGGAAAGGGCAGAAAAGGGAGATATTATATTTGGTACAATAGATACATGGCTTGTTTGGAACCTTACAGGAGGCAGGACACATATAACTGATTATTCAAATGCTTCAAGGACAATGATATACAATATCAGAGAGCTTAAATGGGATGAAATAATATTAGGTGTTCTTAATATTCCAAATTCTGTGCTGCCTGAGGTGAAGCAGTCATCGGAATTTTATGATAATACAGTCGAAGAAATTTTTGGTGTTGAAATACCGATTTCAGGCATGGCCGGAGACCAGCAGGCTGCACTTTTCGGTCAATTATGCTTTCAGGAAGGTATGGTTAAAAATACATACGGAACAGGCTGCTTCATGCTGATGAATACAGGAGAAAAATTGGTTGAATCACAAAATGGTCTTGTAACCACAATTGCCTGGGGTATGGGGGGCAAGGTGGAATATGCGCTGGAAGGCTCAATATTTGTGGCAGGAGCAGCAGTTCAGTGGTTAAGAGATGAATTGAAGATTATACATGATGCTGCAGATTCTGAATATTTTGCCAGGAAAGTAAAAGACAGCAATGGAGTCTACGTTGTTCCCGCATTCACAGGACTTGGAGCTCCCTACTGGGATATGTATGCCAGAGGAGCAATTATCGGCTTAACAAGAGGCGTTAATCGTAACCACATAATTCGTGCAACATTGGAGTCAATTGCATATCAGACAAAGGATGTTATTGAAGCAATGATTGACGATTCAGGCATTAATTTAACAGCATTGAAGGTTGACGGAGGAGCAACAGCCAACAACTTTTTAATGCAGTTTCAATCAGATATATTGAATGCCAATATTGAAAGACCGGAAATTACAGAAACGACTGCGCTGGGAGCCGCATATCTTGCCGGCCTTTCTGTAGGGTTTTGGAAATCAAAGGGAGAGATTGCCCAAAATTGGAGCATAAGTAAAAAGTTCAAGCCCGAAATGGATGAAGGAAAAAGAAATGAGCTTTATGAAGGCTGGCAAAAGGCAGTGGGGAGATCGAAAAGTTGGGTGCAAAGCTAAAAATAATCGGAGGATATTAAGTATGGACAAAAACTTTTTCATTAACAACAGGAAAAAATTTTCAGAAAAAATGGAAGATTACTCTACGGCAGTGTTTTTTTCCGGTAAGGCACCAAGAGAAAGCGCTGACCAGACATATGATTTTTCTGTGGACAGAAGCTTTTTTTATCTGACAGGGATAGACAGAGAAGACATGGTATTATTAATCAATAAAATTGGCGGGGTGGTGACAGAATCCTTGTATATTCCGCCGGTTAACGAACACTTTGAAAAATGGTTCGGAATTTTAATGAGAAAAGAAGAAGCAGTTGAAGCATCAGGTATAGAATCAATTCAAAACAAGGATGAATTTATGGATCAGTTTGCAAAGAAACTTTCATCCTCAGACAGACCCGATTCAGTGTATATTTTCTCATATATAACAGACAAGGATGAATCCTATGACCAGTACAGGAGGTTGGCGCACTGGATGAGAAACCAATATCCGGCTGTAAATATAAAAAGCTCATTGGATATTATGATTGAGCTTAGAAGCTCTAAAACCGAAGAGGAAGTTTATGAAATAAAGACTGCTATTGGATATACAAAGGAAGCATTGGAATTTGTTATGAAAAATTTAAAACCGGGCAAATTCGAATATCAAGTAAAAGCTGATTTTGAATACCAGCTTATGCTTAAGGGCTCTGAACCAAGCTTTAAAACTATCGGCGCTTCCGGAGAAAATGCGGTAATTCTCCACTATATAGATTTAAACAAGAAAATTGAAGACGGAAATCTTATTTTACTTGATTTAGGTGCATTATCAAACAATTATGCTTCTGATATAACAAGGACGTATCCTGCAAACGGCAAATTCACACAAAGGCAAAAGGATATTTATAATTTGGTTTTGGGAGCACAAGATGTTGCCATGGATACAATGCATGTGGATGCTTCTGAGACTTTAGTCAATGATGCTGTTAAAAAACATTTTGCAAAAGGATTGAAAGCATTAAATATAATCAAGGACGAATCAGATGTTGATAAATATTATTATCACAGCATTGGACATCCGTTAGGTCTTGATGTGCATGATTTAAGAAGAAGAGATAAAACAATGCAGGAAAATAACGTATATACGGTTGAACCCGGCTTATATATAAAAGAAGAAGGCATAGGCATCAGAATTGAAGACGACGTGTGGGTAACCAAAGATAAAATAGTTAATCTGAGTAAAGATATCATAAAGACAACAAATGATATTGAAAACTTTATGAAGTAGTTAAGATATGAGAAAATATAAGCAGATTATCAGTATACTGGCAGGAATTCTGACGGCAACGGTAACCTATATGCTGCCGTTAGAAGGACTTTCTCCCGATGGAAGACTGACCTTGGCACTTACTCTCATGACCGTTATATTCTGGTCATTGCAGATAGTCCAGTCCGGATTTATATCCGGGCTTTATTTAGTACTTTTAGTAATATTTAAAGCGTCAGAGCCATCAACAGTTTTTTCACCCTGGCTTGGGAGCACAATATACCTTGTTATAGGTGCGTACTTAATTGCGTCTGCGGTCAGGTCATCAGGACTGGGAGAAAGAATAGCATATAATTTCATTATACGATTTGTAAGCACATATAACAGTATAATTTATTCAATATTCATTTTAACGTTTATATTAAGCCTGCTTATTCCTCACCCTATGCCAAGAGCCTTTATCATAATGTCCGTAATGTCGGTAATTATAAAAGGTGCTGATATTCCTAGGAAGGATGCTTCAAAAATAGGGTTTACTGTATTTGCAGCTCAAGTCCCTGTATCAATGATATTTCTTACAGGAGACAGTGTAATAAATCCGTTGGCTGTACAAGCCTCAGGTCAGTCTGTCAGTTGGATGGAGTGGCTGCTGTACATGGGACCTCCAAATATTCTTGCAAGCATAATAACCTGCATGTTGATACTTTTGTTATTTAAACCTGAGTGTGAAGTAAGTATTAACAAAATAGAAATGAGAGAAAGATTATGCTTGCTGGGGAAAATGACCAATACCGAAAAACGCACCATAGTATGGCTGGCAATTGCCGTAACCTTGTGGATGACTGATTCAATTCACGGGATTAACATCGGCTGGATTACATTGTTGATTGCGATGCTGATGAGCTTTCCGGTTATAGGCGAAGTGATTGGTTTAAAACAGCTAAACGAGGTTCCTGTCAATATCCTGTTGTTTCTTACCGCAGCAATGGCTATAGGCAAGGTAGGTGCTGAAACAGGCATGAATTCGTGGATAGCGGATACAATTCTTCCTTCTTCATTACCTGGTAATATATACATATTGGCTATAATAATTGCTTTAATTTCAATGGGAATGCATATGCTTCTGGGAAGTGTTGTAACAGTTATCGGAATCGCCATACCGGCATTGCTGGTATTTACCCAGCCGATGGGAATTAATCCAATAGCTGTAGCATTACTGTCACACACTGCAATCGGAATTCATTATATACTGCCATTTCAACATTTAGATGTTCTTGTAGGTTTAGGTGATGAAAACGGCATGTACACTCAGGAAGATGTTATTAAATTCGGCATAGTGCTCACCTTTGTGGTATTCATAATTGTATTATCAGAAATTCCTTATTGGAAGCTTATAAAATTAATATGATAAAAGGTTAGTAATTAAAAATGTAATTGATTAAACATAACGATGAAGCCATAAACAGTTTTTTGATACTTTATACAAATGTTTTCCTTTATAATTATGTATAAACAAATTATGGAGGTAGTTATGGCTGAATTTTATAAGGACCTTAGAGAATTCTTAGAAAAATTGGAGGCAGAGGGGCAGCTTGTAAAAGTAAAAGAAGAAGTTAATCCTGAGCCGGATATAGCCGCAGCCGGACGAGCTGCAGCTAATTTAGGTAAAAATCAACCGGCAATTCTCTTCGAAAAAGTAAAAGGATATAAATACTCAGTAGTTACAAATGTTCACGGCTCATGGCAGAATCATGCACTAATGTTAGGGCTTGATAAAAACACATCTACTAAAGATCAGTTTTATGAATTAAACAGAAGGTGGGACAAATATCCTGTTCCGCCAAATATAGTGAATAGAGAAGATGCTCCATGTAAAGAAAATGTTATTGACAAAGATATTAATCTGTTCGAGGTTCTTCCTTTATACAGGATAAATGAACAAGACGGAGGCTTCTTCATATCAAAGGCTTCAGTAGTAACAGCTGATCCTGAATACCCGGATGACTTCAATAAATTAAATGTCGGAACGTATCGTATACAGGTCAAGGATAAGGATAGGGTCGGAATTCAAGCACTTGCTATGCATGACATTGCAGTACAGTTAGAAAAGTCAGAAGCCGAAAATAAACCGCTGCCTATTGCCATTACAATCGGCAACAGTCCCTTGGTTACATTTATGGCCAGTACACCTGTGGGATACAGCCAAAATGAATATGAATTTGTAGGAGCATTGCAGGACGGAATTCCTACAAACATAGTCAAATCAGACTTGTATGATCATTTATATGTACCGGCAGGATCTGAGGTGGTATTAGAAGGACATATAATTCCAAGATTAAGGACTGTGGAAGGGCCATTCGGAGAATTCCCGGGCTCATACTCAGGGGCACGCCTTCAATGTGAAGTTCAGATAGACAGAATTACACATAGAACAAATCCGATATTTGAAAACTTATACCTGGGTATCCCTTGGACTGAGATTGATTATTTGATGGCACTAAATACCAGTGTTCCCCTATATAAGCAGTTAAAGGAAACTATGCCGGAAGTTGTGGCTGTTAATGCTATGTATACACATGGCATAGGAGTTATAATATCTACAAAGGTGCGTTACGGCGGATATGCAAAGGGTGTTGCATTTAGGCTATTATCAACACCTCATGGCATGCCGTATTCAAAAATAGTAATAATTGTCGATGAATTTGTAGATCCGTTTAATTTAGAACAGGTAATGTGGGCAATTACTACAAGGGTTCATCCGAGCAAGGATGTTTCACTTATAGAAAACTGTCCCGGTATGCCTCTTGATCCATCGACTAATCCGCCCGGTATGCATACTAAAATGATAATAGATGCTACCACGCCGGTACCGCCGGAGCCAAATCCCCGTGAAACTCAGCTGCTGGATCCACCGGCAGGAACAGACATCTGGGAAGAAAAATTAAAAAAATTAATAGAAAATTTGAATAAATAATTAGGAGGTATTATTATGAAATGTCCTCGTTGCGAGTCTGATAATATAAGAAAAATGGCAAAATCTCCTGTGGGAAATTCATGGGAAGTATATGTGTGTGAAAAATGCTGCTATTCTTGGCGTTCAACAGAAAGCCCCGTTGTTTTAGAAAAGTTTAAATTAAACGATGAAAAAATTGCAAATATGGGAGTAATTCCACCTATACCTCCACTTAAAAAATAAATTACATGAAGAAATCACCTTTTTAAAAGTAAAAAATTAAGGAGAAATTATGAGATTAATTATAGGAATATCCGGTGCCAGCGGAGTTGTTTTAGGTTATCATATATTGAAGGCATTGAAATCATATCCGGAATGCGAAACTCATCTGGTAATTTCTGAAGGTGCAAAATTGACATTTGGTCTTGAAACAGATTTAAGGGTTGAAGATGTGGAAAAATTAGCAGATTTTGTTCACAGCAACAAAAACCTTGCAGCTTCCATATCAAGTGGTTCATTTAAAACAGAGGGTATGATTGTAATACCGTGCAGTATGAAGACATTGTCCGGTATTGCCACAGGATATGCGGAAAATCTTCTTATTCGTGCGGCGGATGTATGCTTGAAAGAAAACAGGAAGGTTGTGCTTGTGCCCCGGGAGATGCCTTTTGGGAAAATACACATAAGAAATTTAAAGGAAGCTTCGGACCTGGGCTGCATCATAATTCCTCCTGTATTAACCTTTTATAATAATCCCAAAACAATTGAAGATCAAATCAATCATCTGGTTGGAAAAATACTGATGCAGTTTGGATTAGACCATAAGAAATTCATAGCATGGGAAGGTGCAGGGGATGATTCAATACTTTAAATTAAGTGAAGGAATCGGAAAATGCATTGTTGAAGCATTGATAGCAAGATGCGGCAGTGATTTAAATGTGACAATCGGCGGCGGAGAAAAATATCATATCGGAGCAGCAGCCGTTGCTGTACCAAGGTTTGAGCACAAGGATGGAAACAAGAGAACTGCCTCTACAAGTGTAATTTGCGTTCAAGGCCACAGGGAAGACGAGTTAACATATAAGGCAGCAAAATATTTAGCAACAGCTCTTAATTGCACAGTGGCGGTAGCAATGGGTATCCATATTGATGCTATAGTGCAAGATGAACTTTCTGAAATATTAAACAACGTAAATAAATTACTGGATAATATAATTGAAGAAATTAACAGATTAAACGAAAAGTAGGTATTAACCTGCTTTTTTGTATATCCGGTATAAAAGACGAGGATTTCAAAGTGCGGAACGCCCTTGCCGTTAAGGGCTCTCCATTTTAAATTATAAAAATATAAATTTATTTTAATTTTATATTTTTATAACAATATGGTATAATCAAGTTCAAAAAAAGACAGAACGGGGTGTGGGTATGAATACAAAAGATTTAAAATGTTTTTTGCAGGTATGTCATGACGGCAGTATCACAAAAGCGGCTAAAGCTTTATATATAACACCGCAGGGCTTGAGCAAGATTATTATAAATCTGGAACAAGAATTAAATATTACACTTTTTTACAGAACTGCGAACGGTTTGTCCCTGACAGAATATGGTGAATTGCTAATGGAAAGAGCAAGACATATTATATCTGAATTAGATGAAATTGTTAATTATTTCAATAATCATAATAATATTTCGGGACAGATAAACCTGGCATCAGCATATGGTGTTATTGCAGCCTTTTCACCTAAATTTTTATTTGACTTTAACCATAAAGCACCTAATATAAATTTAAAATGGAGAGAATATTCGGATTTTAGAGCTGAAAGTGCAATATGGAACGGTGAAGCTGACTGCGGTCTCATAAAAGGACCTATTAACAATGAGCAATTCGACAGCGTATTGTTAGCTTCTTACAATCCAATGGTATTAGTGCCTAAAGGTCATAAATTATCCGTTAAAAATTCACTAAGTGTCAATGAGTTAAGAGATGAAAAAATCATACTTGAGAGCAGTGAATTTAAAATCTATCATAATTTTAAAGATGCATGTGAAAAAGCCGGGTTTTCACCGACAATTGTTTTTGAAACTACAGAAATAAGCCTGGCACACAAGTTATGTCAACAAGGTCTCGGATTGGCAATAACTGTGGATTTTGCAGTGGAAGACATGCCGATGACTGATTTTAAGGCAATCCCCTTTACAGGGGATGGACCAAAATGGGAAATATACTTTGTTACAAAAAGATATATCAGCAAAACTCCTATTGTCAAATTCTTTGAAGAGTACATTAACGATTATGTTAAAACTAATATAAAAAAACACTATAACAATACTTCTTTTTCGTAAATAATTAAAACCTATAAGGGAGAAAACATATTGAAGGATTATTTATCAGTAAGCGAAATGGCCAAGATACACAATATATCAAGACAGACACTCATTTACTATGACAAAATAGATTTGTTTAAGCCTATAAAGGTGGATGAAAATGGATATAGACTTTACAGCTTTAATCAAATCCCCTATTTAAGAGAAATATGTTATCTAAAATCTGCAGGAATTAAGCTTGAATATATTAAAAAGCACATAGAAAACAGAAACCTCAACACATCCATAGCTCTGCTCCGATATCATAAAGATTATATAAAAGAAGAAATTCAAAAAATGTCAGTAATCTATGATTCAATTGTAAACAGGCTGAATACTTACGAAAAAGTTGAAGATAAAAGTCAGGAATTATATTTGCCTATTATAGAACACTTTCCCGAGAGAAAGGTTGTATTTGTACCTTATGAAAAAAATTTATGTAAGGAAGAACTTCATATCACCATGATGAAGGCATGGAACTTACTTGAATCAAATGGGATACAGCCTTCAAACAGATTCGGAACAATTATTTTGGAAAACAGTCTCCAAAAGGATAACATATTAGAGGGGGCAGGAGTTTATATAATTTTAAATAACAATATTAAAGAATCAAGTTTAAAAAGTATTAAAACATTACCGGAATGCGATTATATTTGTATGTACAAATATGGAATGCCGTACCAAACAAGATTTTTACATGCTCTTTTAGATTGGATTAAAGAAAATGACTATGTAGTTAACGGAGATATAATAGATGAATGCATACTGGACACTACCTTTTATAAAGCCGGCACGGATGTAGATTTTTGCCAGCTGCAGATACCCGTAAAAAGTAATTTAAAAAGTTAATGTTGACTGTATAGTTACTATACACATTACTATGTATATAAAATTATAAAATTTTAATTAACAGATACCACTAATAATTTTTTATGGGAGAAAATCTACATATGGAGGCTAGTATGAAAAAAGTTAGAGATTTAAGATCTGCAATTGAACTGTTAAAAACAGTTCCGGGGCAATTGATTGAGACGGATGCTCCTGTAAACCCAATGGCTGAATTGTCAGGTGTTTATAGACATATCGGAGCCGGCGGAACGGTTATGCGTCCTACAAAATTAGGGCCGGCTATGATTTTCAACAATGTAATAGGACATGAAGGAGCGAGGGTCATAATCGGTTTGTTGGCAAGCAGAGAACGAGTTGGATTGATGCTCGATACAAAGGCGGACAGGCTTGGTTTCTTGTTGAATGAATCAGTAAAAAATCCAATAGACCCGGTTACTGTATCTAATGAAAATGCAAAATGCCAGGAAGTAGTTCATTACGCTGATGAACCGGGTTTTGATATAAGAAAACTGGTTCCTGCACCGACAAATACAGAAGAAGATGCAGGACCGTATATTACAATGGGAATGTGCTATGCGTCAGATATTGAAACAGGCGAATCAGATGTTACAATACATAGATTATGTCTTCAAAGCGAGGATGAAATATCAATGTACTTTGTGCCGGGAGCACGTCATTTGTCTGTTTTCAGAGAAAAAGCAGAGAGAGAAGGTAAGCCGCTGCCGATTTCTATCAGTATAGGTGTAGACCCGGCGGTAGAAATAGCTGCATGCTTTGAACCGCCTACAACACCTCTTGGTTTTAATGAATTAAGTATAGCAGGTGCTATAAGACATGAACCTGTCGAGTTGGTAAGATGCCTCACAATCAACGAAAAAGCCATTGCAAATGCAGAATATGTAATTGAAGGAGAACTAATACCGGGTAAATATGTAAGAGAAGATCAAAACACAAATACAGGTAAAGCCATGCCTGAATTTCCGGGATATACCGGAGAGGCAATTTTGCAGACACCTGTAATAAAGGTTAAAGCTGTTACCCACAGAAGAAATCCGATAATGCAGACTATAATCGGTCCGAGCGAAGAACATGTAAACCTTGCAGGCATACCTACAGAGGCAAGTATAATTCAGATGATAGAAAAGGCGATGCCCGGAAGATTGCTTAATGTATATGCTCATTCATCAGGCGGCGGCAAATATATGGCTGTTTTGCAATTCAAAAAACTGATTCAAACTGATGAGGGGCGTCAAAGACAAGCTGCATTGCTTGCTTTCTCTGCATTTCCTGAGCTAAAGCATATTATTTTGGTCAGCGAGGATGTGGATCCATTTGATACAAATGATGTCTTATGGTCAATGAATACCAGGTACCAGGGAGATGTGGATACAATTTTTATACCAGGTGTCAGATGTCATCCGTTAGATCCGTCACAAGGTCCTGATTATAATTCAGCATTAAAAGACAAGGGAATGTCCTGTAAAACAATTTTTGACTGCACTGTACCGTTAGGCCTTAAAGAAAAGTTCAAGAGATCACAATTTATGGATGTAGATCCGACAAGATTTTTATAAATAAAAATAAATAGATTTTTTTAGGTTACTGTGTTATACTGATGTCAATTTACTATGTCCACAAATTATTTAATAAAATACAATCCCAATAATTTTAATAGGTTAGTCAAAATACAAAGTTATTTCACTAGAGGGGCTGCTATAATGAATAATGATGACAAATATTTAATGAGTTCGGTTTATAACACATTAAAAATACTGGACTTGCTTAGTATGCATGAAACACTTGGAGTTTCAGATATAAGCAAATCTACAGGTATAGGAAAGGCTAGTGTTTTTAAAATGCTGTATACTTTGGAAAGGCTGGATTATGTTCAAAAAACACCCGATTTAAAGTATCAGCTGGGTATAAAATTTGCACATTACGGCTCATTGGTCTTAGAAAAGCAAAATGTATTCAAGTTAATAAGACCTTATTTACAGAAGCTGAGAGACAAACATAATGAAACAACACACTTAGGGATTCTGGATGAAGATCTTAATGTTATTTTTATGGTTAAGGAAGCAAGCACAAATACCGTGCAGATGGCATCCAGAGTAGGCTACAAACTGCCTTTCTACGCAACAGCGATGGGAAAGGTTTTGGTGGCAAGCAAGCTTGATGAAGCAATGGAACAAAGGCTTAAAACATATAATTATATACGTCACACCGAACATACAATTACAGATTATAAAAAGCTTATAGAACAGCTGGGTTTAATTAAAGAGCAGGATTACGGCATAGATGCGGAAGAAAGTGAATACGGCCTGGTATGTTATGCCGCTCCCATAAGGGATTTAACAGGACAGACCATAGCAGCTATAAGTATGTCGGGAACGTATGTAAGGATGCTCAACAACAAGGAAGAATTAATAAAATCTATTAAAGAAACAGCTAATGAAGTGTCAATTTCATTAGGATATAAATCTAAAACTTCACAATAAAAATTGCAGTTGAAAAACTGCAATTTTTATTGTGAAAAAATAAGGTAGTTAATAATTTGATTAGTGTTTATATATAGTAAACGATGTATATTATAAAGAAAAATTTCTTGACAAATTAATTTATATTTTTTATAATAGAAATATAAAAACGTTTTTATAACTATAACTAAAAACTTGTGGATTGTATTTAGTAAAAAATGGGAAAGAAGGGACAAAGCAAATATGATTAGTATTAAATTTTATGGGTTGGGAGGACAAGGTGTTGTAACTGCCGGGAAAATATTTTCTGAAGCAGTGTCATTGCATGAAAACAAATATGCAATAACAGTACCTGCGTATGGTCATGAAAGACGTGGAGCACCTGTAAATACAAGCATTATTGTTGATGAAGAACCGGTGCTTATAAATTCTTTTGTTTATCATCCTGACATTGTATTAGTTATGGACGGCACAATAATAGATAAAGGTATAGATATTTCTCAAGGTATACATAAGGATAGTATTCTTGTTTTAAACACTGAAGATGAAAATATTGTGAAAAGATATGAGAAGTACAATTTTAAAAATACATACTATGTTGATGGAACACAGATTGCGTTAAATAACATCGGAAGAGGAATTCCTAACGGATCCATGTTAGGAGCTTTAGCATGTACTGGCCTTGTAACCATAGAATCAATTGAAAAAGCTATCAAAAAATCATTTGGAGAAAAGGCGGGTGATAAAAATGCAAAAGCAGCAAGAGAAGCTTACGAAAGAATTAAAAAAAGTTAGGGTATTAGGACCTTGTGCAACGATTTATGCAAGCTCAAATACCGGAAGCTGGAGACTTGAGAGACCGGCTATAGATTATGATAAGTGTATAAAATGCGGTACATGTGAAAGATTTTGTCCTGCAAATGTTATAAATGTTTTTAAAGATAAGAAGGAATGTGTAGTTATAGATTTTGATTACTGTAAGGGCTGCGGCATTTGTGTCAATGAGTGTCCGACAAAATGTATGAAGATGATACCGGAAAGAGGTGAAGAATAATGGCATTTAAAATGCTTGACGGAAATGAAGCGGCAGTTGAGGCTATGAAGCTTGCCAGAGTTCAAGTAATTTCGGCATATCCTATTACTCCTCAAAGTACTATATCTGAAAAACTTTCTGATTTGGTTGCTACAGGAGAGCTAAAGGCAGAATATGTGCGTGTCGAATCTGAGCATACAGCTTTATCAGTAGCTACAACAGCCGGATTAACTGGAGTAAGGGCTGCTACGGCAACAGCGTCTAACGGATTGGCCCTGATGCATGAAGTTTTAAGTATGACTTCAGGAAACAGGGTCCCAATAGTAATGCCTGTTGTAAACAGAGGAGTGGCTGCTCCATGGACTTTATGGTGTGAGCATGGTGATGCGATGTCACAAAGAGATACAGGCTGGCTTCAATTGTATTGCCAAAATGTTCAGGAAGTACTAGATATCACATTATTATCTTACAGAGTAGCTGAAGATGAACGAGTATTAACACCAACAATGGTTTGTCTAGATGGATTCTTCCTTTCGCATTCAATGCAGAAGGCAGATGTTCCAGTGCAACAGTCAGTTGATGAGTTTATAGGACCATACATAAGAAAAAATACATATTTAGATACTGAAGATCCTATGTTCTGTTGTGACTTGACAGGTTCTGATGAATTTACGGAAATGAGATATCAACAAAAAGTTGCTATGGATAATTCCATAACAGTTATTGAAGAAATTGCTAAAGAGTTTGAAGAAAAATTCGGCAGGAAGATAAATATAGTTGAAGGCTATAAAACTGAAGATGCTGATGTTGTTCTTGTAGCACTTGGATCAATGTGCGGTACTGCAAAATATGTAGTTGATAAAATGAGAAAAGAAGGTAAAAAAGTCGGACTTGCTAAAGTCGTGGTATTCAGACCATTTCCTGTAAAACACTTAAAAGAAATTTTGTCAGGTAAAAAGGTAATAGGAGTATTTGACAGAAGTACAGGTCTTGGCGGACAAGGTGGTCCTGTCTGGAGCGAAACCAGTGCTTTGATGATGAATGAAGGCTCTGATATCAGACATTATGTGGGCGGTCTTGGAGGAAGAGACGTAACAATTGATAATATAGAAAAAATCTATAATGAGTTGCTGGAAATTTATGAAGGCAAGAGAGAAACACATACAGAATGGATTGACTTAAAAGAAAATCCGATGGATTTAAGGCAGGTGGTAAAAAATGTTTGATATACAACATCAATCTAAAGGATTGGTATCTCATGGAGTAAGTGCATGTGCAGGCTGTGGTATGGAGCTTATTATGAGAACAGTTATGAATGTATTAGGGGAAGATACAATAGTATTGATTCCGCCGGGATGTTCTGCATTATTTTCCGGATTTGGGAATGAATCAGGTCTAAAAATACCAGGTTTTCAAGGAAATCTTGAAAATACAGCAGCATGTGCTGCAGGTGTTAGAGCCGCATTAAATATTCAAGGCAATACCCATACAACTGTCCTTGCATTTGCAGGTGACGGCGGAACGGTTGACATAGGGCTGCAAGCATTGTCGGGAGTGTTGGAACGAAGGGACAAAATCATGTATATATGCTATGACAACGAAGCATATATGAATACAGGTATTCAGGGCAGCAGTTCAACTCCATATTATGCAAGCACAACAACAACACCGGCAGGCAAGCCTACAGCCAGAAAAAATCTAATGGAAATAGTAATGGCTCATGATATTCCATATGCAGCAACTGCTTCCATACATAATTTAAATGATTTTAAGAAAAAACTTCAAAAAGCAAAGGAAACGGACGGTCCGTCCTTGATTCATATTCAGACTCCTTGTCCGACAGGTTGGAGATACGACCCATCTAAATCTATAGAACTGGCCAGAGCAGCAGTGCAAACCGGCTGCTGGATTTTATATGAATATGAGGACGGAAAGGTTACAATTAACAATAAGCTCAAAGACCTTAAACCAATTACTGACTATATAGGAATTCAAGGAAGATTTAAGCATATGACTGAGGAACAAAAAGAAGAGCTTCAAGATTATACAATTAAATATTACCATAGATATATCAGAAAACTTGAAAATATGAATGTTGATTCCGAAGAGACAGCAACTGCTTAATATTTATAAATATTTTGCATGAGAGGAGAGTGAAAATTGAAGATACTAGTTTTAGGTGCAGGAGCAATGGGTTGCCTGTATGGCGGTCTCTTGAAAGAAAAAGGCAATGATGTCATTCTTGTAGATGTATCAAAGACTCAAATTGATGAAATTAATACAAATGGTCTGACATTAGAAACAGCAGAGAAAAAGAGGGTAATACCGATAAAAGCCAAATATGCGCACGAAGTTTCTGACCAGCCTGAATTGTTGATATTATTTACGAAAACAATTCACTCTAAATCAGCATTAGAATCTTTAAAAGAAAAAATAGGACCTGAAACAATGGTTTTGTCATTACAAAACGGGTTAGGCAATGATGATGTGATAAAAGAATTTGTATCAATAGACAGAATAATAATCGGAACTACAAATTTTCCAAGCGATTTACTTAAACCCGGAAGTGTAAGGTCAAAAGGTAAAGGCACTACAAAAATTATGAGCTGCGATGGTGAAGTGACAGAAAGACTGGAACAAATTAAATTAATGTTTAATGATGCAGGTTTAAACTGCATTATTACTAAAGATGTGTTTGTTTCAATTTGGGAAAAAGTTGCTTTTAATGCGGCATGCAATGCACTTACAGCTGTCAGCCGTCTGCGTCTGGGAGTTGTTGGGGGAACAGAGGAGGGCAAGGAGCTTGCGCGTTCAATAGCCAGGGAGGTTGTATCTGTAGCTAATAAGAAAAATATCGATGCAAATGCAAATAATGTTATTAAGCTTATAGAACAAGATTTTGTTGAACATGCAGATCACATGCCGTCTATGATGCAGGATGTACTCGGAAACAGAACAACAGAAATTGATTTTATCAATGGAGCTGTTGCAAGCGAAGCGGAGAAGTTAGGTATGGACGTACCGGTAACAAAAGTTCTTTATCAGTTAATCAGCATGATTCAAAAGAATTATGCAAATTTAATAAAATAAAATTAATTTGGAGGGATTTATGAAATTTAAATCTGTATCTTTATCAATTATTCTTGTGGTATTAATGGTTTTAGGAACAGCATGCGGCGGAAATACTTCACAACCTGCGAATCAACCGGCGGAAAATGAAAAGCCGGCTGGTAACGAACAACAGGCATCATCGGAGACCAGAGTAATCAAGCTTGCACATATGTCACCTGAATTACCGGATGATGCTTATCATATGTTTGCATTAAGATTTAAAGAAGCTATTGAGGAAAAAACAAATGGAAAATTTGAAGTTGAGCTTTATCCTGCAGGTGTTTTAGGAAAAGACAGAGAATTAATAGAAGGCTTGCAGTATGGCACTGTTGATTTAGCAGTCATAACTTCTTCACCTATGGGTAACTTCGTTCCATCATTCCAAACATTGGACTTGCCTTTCTTGTTTGACGATTGGAATCATGTTTATAAGTTCTTAGAATCGGATGCAGCAGAAGAATTATATAAAGAAACCGAAAGTGCCGGAATAATTACATTCGGACTTATTGCAAGGGGACCAAGAAGTGTTACAAATTCAGGAACTCCAATAACATCTGTTGAAGGATTAAAAGGCATGAAAATAAGAGTTATCGAAAGCCCGATTTTCGTAGATACATTTACAGCATTAGGAGCAGCTCCTCAAGCAATGTCTTGGGGTGAAGTATTTACAGCTTTACAACAGGGAACTATAGACGGACATGAAAACTCTATAGCAACAATTAATAATGAACGTGTTTATGAGGTGCAGGATAATGTTACCTTGACAGAACATATCTTTGCATTTACAACAGCTCATGCTTCACAAACATTCTGGGATACATTAACTGCTGAAGAACAACAGCTGTTTAAAGAAACTGCAAAGGAAATAACTTTAGAAGTTTCTAAGACCCAAGAAGAAGCGGAAGAAGATTTCTTAGGAAGATTAAAAGACGCCGGAATGAATGTATATGAAATTGACAGAGCCCCTATGAGAGAAATGGTTAAATCTGTTTATGACAAATTTGCTCAAACAAATACTGATAAGTATTTCAAAGCGATTGAAGAATTAAGATAGTAAAATTATTTTTAATTAAGCTAAGATAATTTTAAAATTATCTTAGCTTAATATATAAGGTACGTAGGAGGTAGTATGAAAGTTATTCTGTCTGTCAGCAATCTTATAGATAATGTGGTAAAAAAGATAATCTCAGTATTGTTAATGTCAATGACCGCTGTTTTATTCAGTCAAATAATAGCAAGATACTTATTTGGCGGCGGTCTGTCCTGGAGTGAAGAACTTGTCAGATATATGTGTGTTTGGACTATATTTCTTGGCTCAACTTGTGCGGCAAAGGATGGCAGTCAAATTTCAGTTACTGTTTTAGATGAAATATTAAAGGGTATTCCAAAAAAAATATTAGGTATCATACAAAGTTTATTAGTAGTAGTTTACGGAGCTTTATTAACCTGGATAGGATTTATCGTTTTGGAAGTAGCAAAGGTTCAGAAATCACCAAACATGTTAATTCCGATGAATATTGTTTATAGTGTTATTCCAATAGCAATGATAATAATGTTGATACATTTAGTAACTGTTTTTTTACAAAACAATTTTACTAAAGAGTCTCATGAGTAATTAAGGAGGTAAAATAAATGACGACAGGTATGTTTTTTGCACTGACAGGTGTGTTGCTTATTGTAGGTGTACCTATTGCAATTACAGTGGGACTTTCTTCAATTATATATATATTAGCAGAAGGCATTAAAATACAAATAGTTGTACAAAGATTATTTGCAGGAGTTGATGTAACTGCACTTTTAGCCATTCCATTCTTTATATTAGCTGGTGATTTAATGGGTAAAGGCGGAATAGGTTACAGACTTGTGAGGCTGGCGAACAGAGCAGTCGGAAACAGAACAGGCGGTCTCGCTATAGTTGGTATAATAGTAAGTATGTTTTTTGCGGCAATATCCGGAAGCGGTGTTGCTACTGCAGCGGCCATAGGCGGAATAATGATTCCCGGCATGGTGGCTGCCAATTATGATAAAGATTTTTCAGCAGCAGTTATTGCCAGTGCTGCTCCAATTGGGGTTATTATTCCTCCCAGTATCTCATTTGTTCAATATGGAGTGCTCACAGGAACATCCATATCTGATTTGTATAAAGCAGGTTTTCCAGCAGGCTTTATAGTAGGTGGCTCTCTTATGGTTGTTTCTTACTTGATAAGCAGGAAAAAAGGTTATAAAGGTGCAGACAGGCTTGAAAACGTAAATGCAAAAAATGAATCTGCTGTCACTGCAGGTGAGGACTATTCCTCTAAGGATGTAATAGAAGTATTATGGGCATTGGGCACACCGTTTATAATAGTCGGCGGGGTATTCGGCGGAATATTCACCCCGACAGAATCAGCTGTCGTTGCTGTTGTATACGCACTTTTAGTTGGATTGTTTATATTTAAAGAACTGACGTTTAAAGATTTACCCGGAATATTTATGAGTTCAGCAATGGCATCTGCAAGAATAATGTTTATTATAGCTAATGCTACATTATTCTCCTGGGTTATGGCTTATGAAAGAATTCCGCAAATAATAATGGAATCAATGCTTGCTTTAACCAGCAGTAAATTTTTGCTGTTGCTCATAATCAATTTTATATTGTTAATTGCCGGCTGCTTTATGGAAACAGGCTCAATCATTCTTATTGCAACTCCTTTATTGTTGCCAATTATGAATTTCTTACATATAGATTTAGTTCATTTCGGTATAATGATTACAGTAAATACTGCAATAGGGTTAGTTACACCACCATTCGGTGTTTGCCTGTTTACAACGGCAAATGTCGCCAAGCTAAGTGTACAGGCAGTCGCCGGAAAGGTATGGTGGTTCTTGCTGGCAATGATCATTGCATTGATGATTATAACATACATACCACAATCAATATTGTTCCTTGTTTAAAATATATTTAAAAATGGTAGAGAACAACATTGTTCCCTACTATTTTTAAAACCAGATAAATAAAAAGGCGGTAAAATATATGATAAAAAGTTTTGAACATCTAATTCAGTTAGCAAAAGAAAAAAAGTCTAACAAAATTGTTGTAGTTGCAGCTGATGACCTGGAAGTATTAGAGGTTATAGCCAAAGCTGAAGAATTAAATTTAGCAGAGTTCATATTAGTTGGTGATGTTTCCAAAATGAAAAATATTATAGAAGAAAACAGATTGAATATAAAATCTGAAATGGAAAATGAAAATGACCACAAAAAAGCTGCTGATTTAGCTGTAGACATGGTAGTACAGGGAAGAGCAGGAGCCTTAATGAAAGGAATGCTTCATTCTTCTGTCTTCTTAAAAGCAATATTAAATAAAGAAAAAGGTCTGAACACAGGAAGACACATTACTCAGATATCTGTTTTAGAAAAAGATAGCAAGGATGGATTAATGTTTATCACTGACTGTGCAATTACAGTTAACCCTGATTTATCAGGTAAAAAGGAAGTTCTTGAAAATGCAGTTGATTTAGCTCATAAGCTTGGAAACGAAACCCCTAAGGTTGCGGTGCTGGCATCACTTGAGGTTGTAAATCCCGAAATGCAGGATACAATCGACGCAGCTGTACTAAGCAAGATGGCAGACAGAGGGCAGATTAAAGGATGCATAGTAGATGGACCTTTTGCATTTGATAATGCTGTATCTCAAGAAGCTGCCAGACAAAAAGGAATTCACAGCCCGGTTGCCGGTAATGCAGATATAATAGTGGTTCCAAACCTGACTGTTGGAAATACCTTAACAAAATCAATTACCTATATTGCAAAAAAGACTGTTGTCGCAGCCACTGTGGGAGCTGCTATCCCGATAGTATTTACTTCAAGAACGGAATCTTTAGAGGGAAAGCTTCTTTCAATAGCATTGGCAGCTTATACTTCATAATACTTTAAATGTCAGAGGTGACTTATGTATAAAATACTAGTTATGAATTTAGGTTCAACATCAACAAAAATTGCTTACTATGAAGACGAAGTATGCAAGGTTAAAACAAATGTTGAACATCCTGTAGAAGAAACAAAGCAGTTTAATCATTTCATGGATCAAAATAAATACCGTGAAAAATATATAGAAAAATTTATGGAAGATAATTGTATCGATAAAAATGAATTGGACGTTATCGTAAGCAGAGGAGGACATACAAAGCCACTGGAAGGCGGTGTTTACAGAGTTTGCGAAGAAATGCTCGAACAACAGGCAAGTGGGCTGTACGGGCAGCATCCATGTGATTTAGGCAGTAAAATTGCGTATGGAATGTGCGAGAACATCAAGGCAATTCCTCTTATAGTAGACCCACCTATTACTGATGAGTTTGAGCCATTGGCAAGATTATCAGGGCATCCGATGATTGAAAGAAGAAGCAGCTTCCATGCGTTGAGCCATAAAGCAACTGCTAAAAGATACGCAAGAGAAAATGGCTTGAAATATGATGAATTAAATTTAATTGTTGTTCATTTAGGCGGCGGAATATCAGTTGCACCTCATAAAAAGGGAAGAATGATAGATGGTGATAACGGCCTGGATGGAGACGGGGCATATTCGACCAATCGTACAGGGGCATTGCCGGTTGGTGACTTGGCAAAAATATGCTTCTCTGGCAAATATACATATGACCAAGTAAGAAAAATGCTTAACGGCAACGGCGGTTTAGTTGCTTATCTTGGTGAAAGTGATGTTAAAACAATTGAAAATAATGCAAATACAGATGATAAAGCTGCGTTATATTTAGATGGAATGATTTATCAGGTTTGCAAGAGCATAGGAGCCTGTGCTGCGGTGCTTTGCGGAAAGGTGGATGCTGTTCTTGTAACAGGCGGTATTGCATATTCTAACAGTATAGTTAATAAAATAAAAGAAAGATGCGAGTTCATTGCACCCGTAGTAGTTTATCCGGGCGAAAATGAAATGGAATCATTAGCAAGAGGTGCTCTGGAAGGTCTTCGCGGAGTTGAACCTATCAGAGATTTTAATTTGTATTCAAACGTAACTGCATAACAAAAATACATGAAAGCAGCAATTATGAAATAAAGTTGCTGCTTACTTATTTTATCAACTTGTATTATAAAGAAAGGGTAAAAAATCTATGCCAAAAAAGATACTTGTATTAAACTTAGGTTCTACTTCTTCTAAAATAGCAGTGTTTGAAAATGACATTTCGGTTATTAAGGAATCAATACAACACGAGGTTGAATTAATAAAGCAATTTAAACACACAATGGACCAAAAAGATTTCAGGGCTAAGGTTCTTCTTGATTTTTTGATGAAAAAAGATATCAAAATAGAAGAATTAGATTGTATTATAGCCCGCGGAGGTAATTGTAAGCCACTCTCAAGCGGTATTTATAAAATCACTGACGAAATGCTTAATGATATAAAAAGCGAAAAAACCGGAGTTCACCCTGCCGGTATTGGATGCAATATAGCATTTGAACTAGGCAAAAAATATAATATACCTGCTATTATTGCAGACCCTCCTATAAATGATGAATTTATAAATTCAGCCAAATATTCAGGGATGAGAGAAATAGAAAGAATAAGCTCTTTTCATGCTACAAATCATAAAGCCATTTCCAGAAGATACAGTCAAATGACAGGAGTCAAGTATGAAGATTTAAATTTAATTATTGTTCATTTAGGCGGAGGCATATCAGTAGTCGCACATAATAAAGGGCGTATGATCGACGGCAACAATGCATTAGACGGTGATGGTCCTTTTTCTGCTGAAAGAGCCGGCAGTGTACCAGCAGGTGATCTGATTAAAATGTGTTACAGCGGGAAATATACCATGCAGGAAATGTTAAAGAGAGTGACAGGCAATGGCGGGCTTATGTCTTATTTAGGTACAAGCAGCGGATTAGAAGTAGAAGAAATGATTAGAAACGGCAATAAGTATGCTCTTGAGGTATATGAAGCAATGGCATATCAGGTCTCAAAGGAGATTGGCTCAATAGCAACAGTTTTAAAGGGCAATGTAGACGCTATCATATTTACAGGCAATATGGCATATTCCCAATTGCTTACCGATTTTATAAAGGATAGAGTTCAGTGGATAGCAAAAGTTGTAGATATGCCTGGAGAAGATGAGATGCAGTCACTGGCTGAAAGCGCTTTGCGATTTTTAACAGGTGAAGAAAAGTTAAAAGACTATTAAAATTAAACATCCCTCTTAAATCAAAGAGGGATGTTTAATTTATTATAAAATCATCGATTTCATAATTACTCCGTTCCGTTCGGCGCTAAAAGAATCCGTACAGATTATTACCAACTGCTTGTCAGTTTATAATATTAAAATATAAAACTAATATAAAATTTTCCAAATATTAATGTAAATTTTTTTATTAAGGTGTATAATATTTATATATCTTTTTTGTCCGAAAAATATTTAAGGGGTGTGTTAAAATGATAAAACTGATAGTTGACAGTACATGCGACATAAATGAGATGATAACGGATAATTATGAAGTTGAAGTAATTCCTCTGGGTATCACTATAGATGAGTCTTCATATTTAGACGGAGTTGATATTGATATAAAAACCGTTTATAAACATATGAGGGAAGGCAAGGTTCCAAAGACGTCTCAAGCCTCTTTTGAATCTGTCTCAAAGGTAATCGAAAAGTGTATTTCAAACAATGATGATTTTATATACCTTTCTTTTTCGTCCAAAATGTCGGGAACATACAGCTTTGCAAAAAAAATAATTGACAGGTATAAAGAAAAATATCCACAGCGCAAAATGGAGATAGTTGATTCAAAAGGCGGAGCCGGGGGTACAGGCCTAATTGCTCTTCAGGTACTTAAAATGATTGAAAGAAAGCTTCCTTTTGAAACAGTAATAAAACATATCCAATTCATGGTTGAACATGTAACCTATTATTTTACTATTTCAGATTTGGAATGGCTGTCAAAGGGAGGCAGAATAAGCAAGACGCTGGGATATGTGGGTAATGCTTTAAATATAAAGCCTTATTTAACTGTTGAAGACGGCAAGATAGTGCTTTCTAAAATGATACATGGAAGCAAAAAAACAATTCAGACATTGATAAAAGATGTACATCAAAAAACCTCAAGATTTTCAAATCAAATAATAGGAATAAGCTATGCCGGCGACATAGATACTGCATTAAATGTACAGCGTAGAATCAAGGATGCCGTTGAAGGATGCAGAACTACAATTTTTGAAATCGGCGCAGTATTGGGTTCACATCTGGGGATAGGCGGAGTTGGTGTTTTTTTCTTTGATGAGAAACCGGAATTTTACGAGATATAATAAAAATTAAATTAGGTTTTACCAAGCTTGGATTATAAACTTGAAACCCGCGTTACTGTGTTTAACGTGGGCTTTGTGCGCTTTTATATTAAACGGTACTCTCCCTAATTTAGGAGGAGGGATAGATCATTTATCCCATAATCACCGATTTCAACATTCCAGGTTGTAAGCTCTTTTCCGTGCCAGTCGGTGCCGCCGGTTTTTAGCAAATCATTTGAATTAGCAAAGAATTCATATCGTTCAACCAGTTTTGCATCGTGATATGGGTAGTAAACCTCTACTCCTCTGAGTCCGTAGGGCAGAAGCAGTTCCATTTCTTTTAAATCAGCAGACCCTATTCGTGCAGGATGAGCAAATACTGCAATTCCTCCCGCCTGATTTATTATTTCTACGGCTTCTGAAGGATGTACAGGAAATTTTTCAATAAAATGTCCGTGATATTGATTGACTTTATTGTTTAAAAATTCAGGCCAGTCCCTTAGTGTATAAGGAGCTCCTTCAGAAATCATTGCCTTTAATATGTCAGATAAAGCTATGGACTGTTTGTAATTGGTATATTTTATAATTTTGTCAACATCAAAGTCCAGGATATGGTTTTTTATAAGATAACTGTAATGTTCATAAAATGTTTCGTTAAAATAGCTTCCTATCTTAATTAACAGCTGCTGCAGCTGGCGGTTATTAATATCTATATTGTAGCCAAGTATATGTATTAGATGACCGTTTGAGACTGAAGATATTTCAACAGCCGGGATTACTTTTATATTTTCAATATTTGCTTTTTTAATTATTTCTTCTACTCCATATGTAGTATCGTGATCAGTTAATGCTATGGCAGGAAGATTTTTTTCTTTCACAATTTTTACAATTTCATCTATTGTATCAGTTCCGTCAGAAAATCTTGAGTGAATGTGTAAATCTATCATATCTGCGCCTCATTTTATAAAATCATTTTATACATTTATTTATTGTAACTACAGAGATGAAGTTTATTATTTAATATAGTAACAATAAATTCCGTCTGTTAATTTTCTGTAAATTTTATTCTCAATCTCCAAATAATCTAAATGTGCAAGTACTTCTCCAACAGCAAACCATTTTTGCTGAACTGGTGCGTCCTCCCACGTCTTGCCCTTTAATGACCAATTCATTTTACCTGCCGTATCATATGCGTTTAACCCGGGATGAATACTAATAATTTCAAGGATTTCTTTAAGACGCAATTCGTGATGATGAATTAACTGGTTAATTCTTGTGCACGTATCCATGTCATTATTTCTGTGCGCAGGTAATGTCATATTGATTTCATATTTTTTTATTTTCTCTAAACTATCAATATAATCTTTCAGTGAATTATTTACTGTTGGCCATCTTGTGATATTAGGGGATATATCAAATAGTATGTGGTCGCCTGAAAATAATATCTTTTCCTGCTCAAGGTACAGACACATGTGTCCGGGGGTATGCCCTGGCGTTGAAATACACGTAAATTCATATTCTCCCACACTTAGTTTGGTATTGTCATCAATAGGAATTATATTGAACAATTTACTGGGATTATAAATCTTTGCCGGGTTTACTGATATGAGCAAATCCAATTCATGTTCATTAAAACCATCTTTAATATAGCTCCTTTTACTTTTGGTCCAGTAACCGTCTAACATGAGCTTCACATATTCATAATCAGCAGCACTCATATATATTACGGAATCATCCTTCATTATTGATGATGCAAGCCCGGTGTGGTCTGCATGCATGTGAGTTAAAAATAATTCAGTATTATTTATATCTATATCCAACTCTTTCAAACCTGTAATTAATGCTTCATAACAGGCCGGTGTATTGAAACCGGTATCAAGTATTAAATTCTTATTCTTTGTTTTAACTACATAGCAATTTAAATTTTTTAACGGATTATCCGGCAATGGTATATAAATTGTGTAGATATCAGGGTTGCTGTAAATTTTTTTGTACATATTTCCTCCACTGTTTGCTTGGGGTATTATATCATTTTTTTCGTCAATTTGCTATAATTTTAATCTATTTTTAATTTTTTACTAATAAACTATGAATTTTTTATGTGTAATATAAAGATTATAGGAATAAAATATATTATAAAACGATTAAAATAAATGGGAGATGCAAATGGAAATATTAATTGGATTGGTAGTTTTTTTTATCTTTATAGGAGCTGCACTAAGTATAGGAGCCATATTGTTTAAGATATTATTTACAATCATAGGTGCCGTAATCGGACTTGTGGTGATAATAGCATTAATACCTCTGGGTATAGGATTGTTGATAATACCGGCTATTGTCATCGGAATAATTATTGCTGTAATCAAATGTGTACAATTGATTTTTTAAAAATTGTTGACAAAATAATGAGATTTATGTATAGTTTAACATATGATAAACAATAATATAACTTAAAGCAATGAAAAGAAGAGTAGTTTTATAATCATGACAAAGAGAGCCGGGTAAGGTGTGAGCCGGTGATTGATTTAAAATGAACATGGCCTTTGAGCTTTGTACCTGAGCGCAAGTTAGGGTATGACGTGTGGTATACGTTACAATACATGGTTGGAAACCTGTTGAGGCACATATTGTGAAATATGTGCGAAAAAGAGTGGTAACGCGTAAATCGCCTCTTTGCATATGCAAAGAGGCTTATTTTATTAGGAGGTAGGTATGAATAAAGGCAAATATTATTTAACAACGGCAATAGCATATACATCCGGTAAACCTCATATTGGAAATACATATGAAATAGTTCTGGCCGATAGTATCGTAAGATTTAAAAAATTAAACGGATATGATGTATATTTTCAAACAGGAACAGATGAGCACGGTGAAAAAATTCAAATTAAGGCCGGCGACGCAGGAAAAACTCCTCAGCAGTTTGTTGATGAGATTGCAGGTGAAATAAAACGTATATGGGATTTGATGAACACCAGCTATGACAAATTTGTCCGCACGACAGACCCGCAGCATGTTGAAATTGTACAGAAAATATTTAAAAAGCTGTACGACCAGGGAGACATATATAAGGGATATTATGAAGGCTGGTATTGTACACCGGATGAGGCATTTTTCACAGAATCCCAGCTTGTTGACGGCAAATGCCCTGACTGCGGAAGAGAAGTCCACATGGCAAGAGAAGAAGCATATTTCTTTAAAATGAGCAAGTATGCAGACAGACTGATGAAGCACATAGAGGATCATCCTGAATTTATTCAGCCTGATTCACGCAAAAATGAAATGGTTAATAATTTTATCAAGACAGGATTGCAGGATCTCTGCGTTTCCAGAACATCATTTGACTGGGGTGTTCCCGTAACCTTTGATGAAGGTCATGTGGTTTATGTCTGGATAGATGCATTAAGCAACTATATTACATTCCTTGGTTATGACCCTGACGGTAATCATGACGAATTATTTAAAAAATACTGGCCTGCTGATGTTCATTTAATAGGCAAGGATATTTTAAGGTTCCATACTATTTACTGGCCCATATTATTGATGGCATTGGGAGTAGAGCTTCCCAAGCAGGTATTCGGGCACCCGTGGCTGTTAGTCGGCGAAGGCAAAATGAGCAAGTCAAAAGGCAATGTAATTTATGCCGATGATTTAGTTGATTTGTTTGGCGTAGATGCAGTCAGATACTTTGTGCTTCATGAAATGCCATTTGCAAATGACGGAACACTGACATATGAATTGTTAATAGAAAGAATTAACTCGGATTTGGCAAATATACTTGGAAACCTGGTTAACAGAACCATTACAATGACAAACAAATATTTTGACGGAGAAATATTGCCTCAATCAGAGCATGAAGCAATAGATGATGAGCTGATTAAAATTGCTCTTGAAACACCCGCAAGAGTTGAAAAGAAAATGGATGAATTGAAGGTATCAGATGCCATAGACGAAATATTTGCTCTGCTTAGAAGAAGCAACAAATATATTGACGAAACACAGCCATGGATTCTGGGCAAGGACGAAAGCAAAAAAGCAAGACTAGGAACAGTATTATACAACCTGCTTGAATCAATAAGAATAGCCGCAGTGTTGCTGGAGCCATATTTGCCTGAAACTGCACAGAAAATATTAAAACAGTTAAATACTGATAAAAAGGACTGGGAGTCTTTACAAGGATTTAATGGAATGGTTCCGGGCGAAAAGGTCGGCACACCCGAAATATTGTTTGCAAGAATCGATGCAGCTAAGAAAATAGAAGAAATCAATAAAATCAATGAAGCAAAGACGGCTTCCGCAGGAGAAAAGGAATCAAAACCTGAGCCTGTGAAGGATGAAGCAAAGGAAGAATCAGATGATGGATATATAACTATTGATGATTTTGACAAACTGGACTTAAGAGTTGCCGAGATTGTCAAAGCAGAAAGACATCCTAATGCTGATAAGCTTCTTGTATTCCAGCTGAAGGTTGGAGATGAAACAAGACAGGTGGTTTCAGGAATAGCTAAATATTACAATCCGGAGGATTTGGTAGGCAAAAAGGTTATATTGATTTACAATTTGAAACCTGTTACATTAAGAGGTGTGGAATCCAGAGGAATGCTTTTAGCTGCAGAAAAAGGAAAGAAGCTGACAATGCTTTCAACATTGGAAGACATTGCAGACGGAGCAACCATTAGTTAATATATAAAGAGGACGGCTCGCCGTTCTCTTTTAAATTTATTCAAAGCATCGAATTCAGATAATTGATACCTTGCTGAGTTATACTGTTGCCTGACCTTCCTTTAGCAGTCTCAATATAATTATTGTCACTTAACCATTTTAGTAATATTCTGACTTTAGAATCACTTAATTTTATTCCTTTATCCTTTAGTATAAATATCAATTGTGTTCTGCCAATTCCATGGCAAATATCAGTGTTGTCCTTTATAATTTTTAAAATTTGATAGGTGGTGTTATTTTCAATACTTATACTTGATTTAATATTGGATTTATTTAGTATAAAATTCGGAATTGAACCCAATGTTTTATAATAATTTACAGCGCTTTCCAACTCCCTTACATTTCCCGGCCATGTATAGTTTAGTATATATTTCTTCTGGTCTTCTGTTAAATTGTAATATAACTTTCCCAAAAAGCTTTCTGTCAGCAGCAATATATCTTCTTTACGTTCTCTTAAGGCCGGTATTTCAATTGGAATTACATTAAGTCTGTAATATAGATCACTTCTGAAATTACCTTTATGTACCTCTTCTTCAAGGTCTTTATTTGTTGCAGCAATAATCCTCACATTAATATTAATTAACCTGTCACTGCCTATACGCATAATTTGTTTTTCTTGAATGACTCTCAGTAATTGAATTTGAAGGTTTGGAGATATATCACCTATTTCATCTAAAAAAAGTGTTCCGGTGTTGGCTTGTTCAAATAAACCTATTTTTCCGTTCTTGTTTGCTCCTGTAAATGATCCGCCTTCATACCCAAACAGCTGGCTTTCCAGCAACGATTCAGGCAAGGCAGCACAATTAATAGCAACAAAAGGCATATTTCTTCTGTAGGAAAAATTATGTATAGATTGTGCCAGCAGCTCTTTTCCTGTACCGCTTTCCCCTTGAATTAATATTGTGTAATCTGTCAGAGATGCTTTTTTTGAAAGATTTATGCATTGCATCATTTTATCTGATTTATGAACAATACTATTAAAGGTATACTTAGCAAACAATCCTTTCTTTACAAGATGATTCTTTAAGCTTATTTCTAAATCCCTTATGTCTTTTTCATTTCTTAGAATTATATAATATCCTACAACTTGGTCCATAAGCATTACGGCAGTTTTTTCAACAGTATAATTATCTTCATTAATTTTGATGAATTTAGTCTTTGTATTGGAATTAATAATTTTTTTGAAAAGAGAGTTGTCCATAAAGTTATTTATACTCATTTCATAGCTGTTATCATCAATGCCAAAAATTATATTGGATTTATTATTTGAATAAACTAAATTATAATCGTTATCTGTTAATAATATACTATCAAATGAGTTGAAAATAACCATGTTTAACATTTCGCTTTTTAAATAGCTGTTTAAATAGTTGCTCTTAAAAGTGGCATTAGGTTCAACAATGTTGTTCATGTGTTTAATGATATTTCTGTTTATCAACCTATGGCTTAACTGAAGCTTCTGCATTATTTTAATCAGCGTATCATATCCAATTTGTCTGTATCCGATATTTATAATATTCTGAATATGTTTTGGAACTATGTCCACCTCATTAGGAGTTATGGCAATTTTAATATCATTATAATAGTTATCAGTATCCAGGCGTTTTTCATAAGGAATAAAGTTAATGTTGCTTATACCAAGCTCATAAAAAGTATTGGTTGTTTGTATTGTGCTTTCGTAAGAGTCATTTACAACCAGGATATCAGTATTGTTAGGTATTTTAAGTATATCGGAAATAAATCTTCTATCAACACCTCTTGTCATAACCACAACATTATCAAAGTTTCTTATATGCTTTTTTAAAGGATATATCATATATTCAAACAAAATTAAAAATATATCGCCCTCAATTACTTCATTGCTGACAAGCTCATTTAGAAAAACATTATTTACTCTTATATAATTTTCAAAAATTAATTCCAAATTCCCTTTTATATATTCAATTGCTGGCATATTTTCTCTATTTCTGTAGATTATTGAAACTGTTTTCATACACTGCCTCCTGATGAAATATACTTTTATTATAGCATAATTATAATAAGATAATAGGATAAATTATGAATTAAATCCTATTTAATCCTATTACCTTTGGAGTTTCAAGTTAGATAATAATAAAATCACAAGTATTTTTAATCAATATTTATATAATCATGTTTGGCATACAAATTGCTTGTATGATATAAAAATATAAAAGGAGGCAATTATGTTCGAAATTTTTACTAATTTTACTAACTTTTTATGGGGCATGCCCTTGCTGGTTGCCATATTAATAACGGGATTTTATTTTACTGTTAAAAGCCGTGGGTTTCAATTCAAATACTTTGGCTTTATTGTAGCAAATATTTTTAAATCCAATAAAGAATCAAAAAACTTGAATGATAAAAAGAAACTAACTCCATTTCAAGCAATTTCTGTTGCTGTCGGCGGCTCTGTGGGTGTCAGCAATATAAGCGGTGTTGCAACTGCAATTGCCACAGGCGGACCGGGAGCATTGTTTTGGATATGGTTTGCAGCACTTTTAGGAATGATAATTAAAATGGCAGAGGTTACACTAGCTGTGTATTATAGGGAAACAGCTGAGGACGGAACATTCAGAGGAGGTCCTACATATTACATTCAAAAAGCTCTGGGGACAGAAAGAGGAAGTAGTATTTGGAAACCACTTGCAATTATTTTTGGTATAGGTATATTTATGACCTGGCCTATAACTATTCAAAACTACACTATTTCAGAAGCTATTGGAACCACCTTTGATATACCATTCATAATTCCTTCAATCGCACTTGTAATTTGCATATATTTAATAACAGTTGGAGGCATAAAAAAGATTGGAGTTATAGCATCCTATTTAATCCCTGTCATGTGCGGATTCTATGTAATATGCGGTATATATATATTAATTGTCAATATTGCAAATGTGCCTGGTACCTTTGCGATGATATTCAAGGGGGCATTTACAACTCAAGCTGCTGCCGGCGGATTCGCAGGCGCTACCGTAAGCAAAGCAATGAGGCTGGGTTTTGCCAGGTCAGTGTACAGCAATGAGGCCGGCTGGGGAACATCTCCTATGGTACACGCTACCGCAGATGTTGACCATCCTGTTAAGCAAGGACTGCTGGGAGCATTTGAAGTATTTGCAGATACAATATTGGTTTGCTCGGTAACAGGTCTGGTTGTAATAATCACAGGCTACTGGAATTCAGGAATGACGGGTGCCAATTTGACACTGACAGCTTTTGAATCAGTAATGGGCTATACGGCAAGAGTAATTGTAGCACTAAGTATATTCTTATTTGGATTAACAACAAATACAGGGTGGTTTGCCTATTATATGACGCTGTTAAATCATGCATTTGAAGATGGAACAAAAATTAAGAAGGTATTTACAAGGATATTCGTTCTTGGAAATCCATTATGGGGCTTTGCCATTCTGGTTGCATCTGTATATTTTGGAGGTACGCCAGAGCAAATATGGACTTTAGCGGACTTTTCATCCGTTATACCAACCTTCATAAATGTAGCAGTATTATTTGTGATAGGTGGTAAATTTATAGAACTATTAAAAGACTATAAAGCCAGATATTTAGGAGTGGGTACAGTTGATCCTGATTTCAAATTGTTCTATGAAGATGAATTAAAAGCTAAAAATAATTAAATAAATATTTTTGTAAATTATAATTATTACACAACTGCAATTTTTAGGGAGGCTTTGGGAAACAACCACTAAAAATTGCAGTTGTGTAAATATTTCATGACGGACGATAGGGAGGACTGTTAATGAGTGGATACTTTATTTTATAACGGCACAATCAGTACATTAGATGACAGAGGCAGTATGTCGGAAGCTGTCGGCATAGAAAATGGTTTAATATGTTTTGTAGGCACCAATGAAGAGGCTAAGAATTTTTACGCAAAAGAAAAGATTGATTTAGGAGGTAAATTATTGCTTCCGGGTTTTGTGGACGGACACATGCATCTGCTGAGTTATGCATTTGTAGAAAGCTCTGTAAAGCTTTTTGAATGCCGGTCAGTTGAAGAAACAATTAAAAAAACTGAAGAATATTTAGCTTCGAATGAAGGTAATTTAAAATGGTTATATTGCAGGGGATGGAATGAAGAAAAATTTACATATAAGCGATACCCTACTCGCCAGGAGCTGGATAATATTTCATTGGATATACCAATAATTTTTGTAAGGGTTTGCGGACATGTCGCAGTTTGTAATACCCATGCATTAAATAAAATCAAGACTTTGCCGGCTTATAAAGAACTGGCGGAAGAAATGAATTTAGAAACAGGATTAATAAAAGAAGGAGCAGTCCAACTTTATTATTCTATTTTGGAAAAACCATCACAGGATTATGTAGAAGATTTGATTAAACTATCGATGAAAAACCTGAATGCAGAAGGAATAACCGGCTGTCAGTGCGATGACTTTTCATCCATACCCGGTGCCGATTGGGAATTGGTTGTTAATTCGTATAGATCACTGCAAAATAAAAATGAAATGACTGTCAGAGTCTATGAGCAGTGTTTATTTGAAAGAATTGATGGTTTTAAAGAATTTTTGGATAAAGGCTATAGAACCGGAAACGGCGGTGCTTTCTTCAGAATAGGGCCTTTGAAGTTATTGCAGGACGGTTCACTGGGAGCTAAGACAGCAGCGTTAAACCAGCCGTATGAAAACAGCGATAATATGGGTATAGCAATATTTTCTCAATCAGAATTAGATGAAATTATCATTCTGGCTCATGAAAACAATATGCAAGTGGCAGTCCATTGTATAGGCGACAGAGCTATGAACATGACTATAGATTCAATAAAAAAAGCAAACAAGAAAAATTATAAAGAAAATTGCAGACATGGTATTGTACATGCCCAAATAACTGATGAAAATATTTTGAAGGAAATGGGAAAGAATTCTATTATTGCTTATATTCAACCAGTATTTATTGATTTAGATATGGATATGGTGGAGAAAAGAATCGGAAGTAAAAGGATGGATAAAATTTATGCGTGGAATTCAATGGAAAAATATAATATAATGCGCATAGGAGGGTCTGATGCACCGGTAGTCAGTTTTAATGTTATGGAAAATATTTATTTTGCAGTTACAAGAAAAAATATAAATGGTAAGCCTGATAAGGGATGGCTGCCTGAAGAAAAAATTACCGTACAAGAAGCTGTTAAAATGTTTACTAAATACCCGGCCTACTCATCATTTTCAGAAAATGAAAATGGTACGGTAGAGCCAGGTAAGAGAGCGGATTTTGTAATTTTATCAGAAAATATTTATCAACTGGATCCGGATGCAATAAAAGATGTTAAGGTAAATAAAACAGTTGTCAATGGAAAAATAGTATATACCAGTTAAGGTTATGCTATAATAACTAATTGATATTCATCTTAGTTATAACTAAGATTTCAGAAAGGAAATAAAATGGGATTAGATAAAAGCAGTGGTATTGTTATAGGCAAATTAAAAAAGGGTGAGAAAAATCTTATATCAGATGTCCAAGGTGTAAAGGTAGGTCATGTTACACTGAATGAAGGCAGTATAAAAACCGGTGTAACAGCTATTCTGCCCCATGAAGGCAATATATTCAAAGAAAAGGTCATGGCAGCGTCAAATGTGCTGAATGGTTTTGGCAAGAGCATGGGTTTGCTTCAGATCGACGAGCTTGGAACTATAGAAACACCAATAATCATGACTAATACATTAAGTGTTGGGATTGCCGCAACCGGATTAGTAAAATATATGCTAAAACAAAATGAGGATATAGGGACTGACGCAGGCACAGTAAATTGCGTGGTTACAGAATGCAATGACGGTAAATTAAATGACATCAGAGGACTCCATGTCAAGGAGGAGCATGTGTTCGAAGCTATTGACAATGCATCATCCGATTTTGAAGAAGGAGCAGTCGGCTCAGGCACAGGCATGTCTTGTCTGGGTGTCAAGGGCGGCATTGGGTCTTCCTCGAGAATCATTGAGCTTGATAACAAGGAATATGTCATAGGAGCTATTGTAATGTCTAACTTTGGAAATAAGGGAGACCTGATTGTAGCCGGACAAAATATAGGTAAAAAAATTGCGGAAATAGACAACAAGGAAAAAGAAAGAGGTTCAATTATAATTGTAATAGCAACAGACATTCCTTTGAATGAAAGACAGCTTAAAAGGGTGGCAAAGCGTTCTGTCATTGGAATTGCCAGAACAGGCTCCCATATGGGAAACGGAAGCGGAGATATATGCCTGGCCTTTACAACTGCCAATAAATTAAAGCATTACAGTAATGTAGATATTATTAATATAAAAATGATTTATGAAGATAATATTGATATTGTTTTCAGGGGAGCAATAGAGGCAGTTGAGGAAGCTGTAATAAGCTCATTGTACCATGCCGAAACTACCGTCGGCAGAGATGAAAGGACAGTGAAAGGGTTGAGAGAATACCTATAAATATACAAAATTATTTACACTGCCAATTTTTATAATAAGGCGGTTAAGCAATTTTAGCTTAACCGCCTTTGTAACATAGGCTATTTATGCCTACGCGTGTTTTATTTAACTTACTATTATAATTCTTTTTTCCACAATCCGTGAAGATTGCAGTATTCATATGCGGAAACAACCTCATCGCCTTCGTTTAGTATAAATACGGCTTTCGGTTCTTCTCCGGGTTGTAAGCATTTTGTTTGAACTCCTTCTTTTGTTTCAAGGTAAATCCATTGGATGTAATGCTCCTCAATCATAGGATGAGCTACGCTTCCTATTTTAACAGTTACTTTGTTTCCTTCAATTTCAACAACCGGAACATGTTTTTCTACAGCAGCATCAACAGTGTTGGGAACAAGCTCCTTCATTTCATTTCCGCAGCACACCAGAGTTCCGCCGCCTTCAATCATTAAATTTACTAAATTTCCGCATGTCTCACATATAAAGAATTTTGCTTTACACATATTATCCTCCTAAGTTATATAATTCAATAATTAATCTATACCCAATACTATATGATTTAAAACATATTTTATTAATAAATTTTACTGATTTACCTTTGCCATTTTAATTTTAAAAGCTAACAGGCTGACCAAAGCCATTGCGATTGCCATACATCCTATATTTAAAATAGTTTTGACGCCTGTTTCGAGAGCAGAGGAAATATCGTTCTGAACAAATGCCAGTATGGTCTCATAAAGACCCAGTCCGGGTACTATGGGAATAACTCCAGGAAAAATAAATATTGTGGCAGGCATTTTTAATTTTCTTGCAAATATTTCTCCAAATGTAGCCACACATGTTGTTCCTAAAAAAAATCCCAGCATAGGGTTTCCTTTGATTATAAAAAGTTCATAGATAAGGTATCCTAATGATGCATTGACCGCAGAAAGAATCAAGGTTTTTTTAGGAGCATTCATTATCATTGCAAAAAAGAAGGTTGCTATAAAACAATAAAGCATTTCTAAAATATATTTCATGGGTCCTCCTACATTCCTAAAATTCCTAATGAATATGCAGTATAAATAACAGTTCCTGCTCCTGCTGCCAGAGAAGATGCCACAAGAAGGGCTTCTGTCGCTCTTGCAATTCCGGAGATAAGATCTCCTCTTATTGTGTCTCGTATTGCGTTAGTCATAGCCAGACCGGGAAGCAAGGGCATTATACCGCCGACTATGATATAGTTGTAATTTCCCATACCTGATAAGGTGGTTGTAACAACTGCAATAAAGGCTATAAATGCACTGGATATTATACTTGAAAAAAACTGATATGAATGCAGCTCCGCAAGGTTTTTGGCTATAAGGGAAACCATTAATCCTGTAAAAAGCGCCACCGCAAATTCAAACAGACCGCCGCCAAACAGCAAAGTAAAGAAGGCAGATGAAATTCCGCTGTAAAATAAAGAATATTTATATTGAACGGCTCTGTCGATTTTTATACCTTCTAATTTAATCAATGCTTCAGCCAATGTAATTGAATTGGATGATATCTGTCTGGATATGTTGTTTACCTCATTAATTTTTTGAAGGTTAATTGTTCTGTTACGAATTCTTTTTACTATTGTGTTATTATCCTCGCCGTTTATTGATACTGTCAGGTAAAATCCCGTAGGCGTGGCGATTGATTCCACTTCTTTGATATCATACGACTTACATATGAATTTTATAGTTTCTTCTGCTCTGTAGGTTTCT
The DNA here is from genome assembly GCA_023453025.1 of Bacillota bacterium. Classification (GTDB taxonomy): domain Bacteria; phylum Bacillota; class Clostridia; order Tissierellales; family Sedimentibacteraceae; genus Sedimentibacter. The sequence continues at coordinate 132,364 of JAEXUD010000040.1, read as the reverse complement.
CCGCCATTTTCAAGTATTATCTGAGCAGACAGCCGGATTACCTTTAACAGAGCGCTAATGTTAATTTCCACCGTATCACCTCTAAAAATATATAAATAATTATATCATATAAATTAATTATATTAACAATTTTTTGTAATTATTATGTGAATTTATTAAAAGTGTGATATAATATTTAAAATGCAACCTTGGAGGAATATATGAAGGAAAGGGAAGTTAAAGTCCTTAATATTGATAAAGACGAAATCGAAAGAAAGCTTATTAATATAGGTGCAAAGCTCATTAAGGATGAAAACCAAATAAACTACAGGTTTGAAACAGAAGATGGATTTCTTAAAAAGACGTATAATGGATATTTAAGAATCAGGGTGACCAAAAATCTTCTGAATGGGGAAACAAAAAATACATTGACATTTAAAAGAAGTTTAAAAAGAAATACCTTAAGAGTTAATGAAGAAACTGAAACTGAAATTTCTGACAGGGAAAACACCGCTAAGATATTAGAGCTATTGGGATACAAACAAAAAAGACCGGGGTACAAGCACAGAAGGTCTTATGTTTATGAAAACATCACATTTGAAATTGATACATGGGATGAGAGCACTTATTCAAAGCCTTATCTTGAAATAGAAATGTCATCAGAAGAAGATCTGGAAAAAGCAATTAAACTATTAGATTTGGACAGAAGAAATGTCACAACAAAACCAATAGATGAATTGAGCAAGGATTAATTTAGTATTTGCATATTATAAAAAATGTGATATAATATTTTGAAATTTGTCTTGTATCTGCATTGCAGAACGAGAACAGGAGGATAAAATGAACAGAAATACTAAAACAAGCAAACTCACCTTTTTAGGAGTTATGCTGGCACTCACTATTGTCTTTGTTGCTATGACAGCAATTCCAACAACATCTGCATCCATGGCCCTTTTGATTTTTCTGCCCACAATAATAACAAGCATCATCCACGGGCCTAAATCGGGAGCATTGATGGGCTTTCTCGCAGGGTCCGCAACATTGGTAAGAGCCTTGGTGGCTCCTGCATCACCATTAGATTATCTTTTTTTAAATCCCTTGGTTGCAATTTTGCCAAGGATATTTATCGGAGTAGTTCCATACTATGTCTTTAAGTTGTTTATTAAATTAATTAAATCAAAATCAGTATCCCTGTTGATTGCAGGAGTATCCGGAGCACTTACAAACACAGCTCTTGTTATTTTGATGCTCTATGTTGTTTACAATGAAGAAATTGTAAAAATGAGTACTGAGTTTGGAATCGGAACTACATTTTCAGCATTTGCAATATTCATTATTTCAACAAGTGCATTAATAGAAAGCTCAGCGGCCGGAATAGGCACTGCAGCAGTTGTTAATGTATACGATAGAATTAACAGGTAGGAGGTCATATGATATTAGCGGTTGACATAGGCAATTCCAATATTGTCATAGGTGTTTATGATGACGATAAACTTGTCGGAAGCTGGAGAATGGTAACAAGAAGCGAGAAGACATCAGATGAATATGGAATTTTCATTTTAAATTTAATAGAGTTAAGCAGCATAGATAAAAATGAAATTAAAAGTGCTATTGTTTCATCAGTTGTTCCAAATGTAATGCATTCGTTTGAAAATGCTTTGAGAAAATATTTTAATATTGAGCCTATTATAGTGGGACCTGGAATAAAGACTGGTATAACAATATCCACTGACAATCCTCGCGAGGTAGGTGCTGACAGAATTGTAGGCCTTGTTGCCGCATATCATATGTTTGGGGGACCATTAATTGTGATAGATTTTGGTACAGCAACAACCTATGATGTTGTAAGTGAAAAGGGTGAATTTAAGTACGGGATAACATCTCCAGGAATTCAGATAACAGCAGAGGCATTGTGGCAGAGAACTGCCCAGCTGCCAAGCGTGGAAATTAAAAAACCTGATTCAATACTTGCCAAGAATACTGTTACCAGCATACAGGCAGGACTGGTCTATGGATATATCGGACAGGTCGAATATATAATTAAAAAAATCAAAGAAGAAATGAATATTGAAAATATGAAAGTCGTAGCAACAGGAGGCTTGGGACGAATTATATATGATGAAACATCCATGATCGACGTATATGACCCTGAGCTCTTATTCAAAGGATTGAAAATAATTCACGACAAAAACTATAAATAGAAAATTAATAATTAAGAATCAGTTGATAGAATTTGTGAAATGCAAATTCTATTTTTTGTTTCAGCAATATGAAGGCAGCGTTATTCGCTGCCTGAAAGCTTATATAAATCTTAATGTTATCCGCTTCGCTTATTTAGGGTATGAAAAATCACAGAGGGTTTTGGTCTCTGTGATTTTGGCTTTGGTGGAGACGGACGGGATCGAACCGTTGACCTTCTGAATGCCATTCAGACGCTCTCCCAGCTGAGCTACGCCCCCACAATCATGATGTCGTTAATAAATAGCATATTTATTATAACATAAGTGAGTGCTTTATCAATATATTCATTTGAAAAAAATATTAATTTTATCATCAGTATAAAAAACCTTATGCGAAAATTGGAAATATAACTGTATTGTATTAAAAAAAATAAAATGTTATAATATGAAGTAATTGTACTAAGAGGTGGACATGTGGGCGAGATAGATACACTGGCAGTAAGTGCCAAAAACAATGAAAATATAATGAATGAACTTATAATTAAATATGAAAATTTTATACTGAAATGTGCATCCGCAGCAGCTCGCAGCTACATTTCCAAAAGCGATGATGAATGGTCGGTTGCTTTGGCGGCATTTACAGAAGCGGTAAGAAGTTATTCTTCAGGAAAAGGAAGCTTCTTGAATTTTGCCGAATTGGTAATAAGACGAAGAATTATTGATTACATAAGAAGCAAGTCAAGATATGCACCTGAAATATTGGTCAAGCCATCACTTTTTGATTCGGAAACTGAGGAAGAGGAAGACTATTCACTGCAGTCTGAAATAGCCAAAAAGGTTTCAGCGGAAGAGGGCAACTCTCTAAAGATGGAGATATATCTCATAAATGAAGTTTTTTCTGATTATGGTTTTACTTTTATAGATTTGGCGGATTGCTCTCCTAAGGCAGGTAAAACTAAAAAATCATGTGCCAAGGTAGTAGCATTTATGATAAAAAATCCTATATTGATAAGCGAAATGAAAGTAAAAAGGCAGCTACCTTTAAATTTAATTGAAAAAAACACAAAAGTGCCCCGTAAATTATTAGAACGTCATCGAAAATATATAGTAGCAGCCGTAGAGATAATGGATGGCGATTATCCCAATCTTGCTGGCTATATGGGATATATTCGTGAGGAGTTAGTGAAATGAAAGCAGTAATAGTAGAAATTAAAGACAATGTTGCGGCAATGTTATCCGAAGATGGCAGAGTATCAAAAATAAGGAATAAAAACTATTTTATAGGACAGGAAATAAAATTAAAAGATAATAATAAATATATTAAACTGGCAGTTTCTGCGGCTGCAGCTTTGATGTTGCTTGCAACACCTGCTTGGGCATATCTCACGCCATATTCCTATGTAAGCCTTGATATCAACCCATCCTTTGAATTTTCAATCAATAGGTTTGACCGTGTGTTGGAAGCCAGAGCGGTCAATAATGATGGAGAAAAAATCGTAGAGAAAATAAACATTGCTGAGCTTAAAAATAAAGAAATCAAAGAAGCTGTAAAAAATGTCTTGGTTGAATTGAAGGATCAAGGCTATATCCTGGAAGGAAAAGAAGGTGGAGTAGTTATTGCGACATCAAGCAAAAACCAGGAAAAAACAGATGAACTTGCAGCTTCGTTAAGAACTATGGTTGAAGAAGAAATAGAATTTGATACTGGAAATGATAGTGATATAAAACAAGACAACAAAGAAGAAAAAGAAGAAGAAAAGAAAGAAGAAAAAGAAACAAAAAATACAGAAGATGCAAAAAGTTCAGAAGAATCGCCTGAAAAAGAAGAAACAGATGTAAAATCAAAAGATGCTAAAGAAACTAATGAAACTAATGAAACAAAACAAGGATCGCAAGAAGAAGCAAAGCAAACCAAGGAAACTGCAAGGCGAGCTGACAAAGCAGCAAAAAGTAAATTTTCTGTTGAAGTAATTGAAGTAAGCCAAGATGATGTCAAAGAAGCAAAGGAACTTGATGTAACACCAGGTAAATATAACTTGGTTAAAAAACTTCAAGAATGTGCAGAAAAAACCGGAGACAAATTTGGTAAGGATGAAATTGATTTTTGGCTTAAACAACCTGTTAAATCAATAATGGGAGAGATAGAAGAATGTAACGGGACTGAAAGACAAGCAAAGAAGTCACAAAAAAACAATGTTAAAAATGAAGAGAAGTATAAAGAAGAAGCAGACAGAACACAAGAATCCGGAAAGCCGTCCGGTAATAGGAATCCGAAAAAATAATTTAAAGGGCTGTTGCGCTGAGAAATTGGTGCAATACCCTTTTTTCGTATGAAATATAAAAATCATCATTAATTTTCACACTTTTTTATATATGTATTTGTTAATTGAAGTTGATAAAAAAATATCTATATATTATAATTATATAAAAGAAAATGGATTTAAGGTGGATTTATGGAAATTAACAGTTGGGTTAAGACTTTTTTTGATTCTCTTTATGACGGAATATTGATTATAGATTTAAATGAAATCGTAAAATATGTGAACTCTGCATATACAAGAATAACAAAGGTAAATTATGAAGACATTGTCGGAAAACGTTTAAGAAGTGTTAGACCGGGGTCGAGGCTTCACAATGTTTTAATCAACAAAAAGCCTATAGTCGGAGCTCTGCGTGAAGAATATGGTGTTAAATATACAGTGAATATGTCTCCGGTAATAGAGGAGGGGCAGCTTATCGGTGCCATATCCGTTGTAAGCACTTTTGATGATGTATATAATTTATATCAGGATATAGACAGATATGTAAAAAAGGTTAAAACTTTAGAAAACAGGATAAACGCTATTCAAAAAGCTAAATATACATTAAATGATATAATCATTGAGGATGTGAATTCTCACGAAATAAAACATACAATTAAAAAAATAGCAAAGAAAAGTACAACAGTCTTAATTTACGGAGAAAGTGGAACTGGCAAGGAGTTATATGCAAATGCCATCCATAATGAATCTCTTCTTAGTGATGGCCCATTTATAGCTGTGAACTGTGCTTCATTCCAGGGTTATTTGCTTGAAAGTGAATTATTCGGATATGAAGAGGGTGCTTTTACCGGTGCTAAAAAAGACGGAAAAATGGGATTGTTTGAAGCTGCAAGCAAGGGAACAATATTTTTGGATGAAATATCTGAGATGGATTTTGAAGTGCAGGCCAAGCTTTTAAGAACGTTGCAGGAAGGAACTATACGGAGAGTTGGAAGTGTAAAAGAAACCAATATTAATGTAAGAGTTATAGCTGCTACCAATAAAAATCTGGAGAGTATGGTTAACGAAGGCAAGTTCAGACAAGACTTGTTTTACAGAATATCCGTGTTTCCTATAACTATACCGCCGTTGAGAAATAGAAGAGGAGATATATTGCCTCTTTCCAATCATTTTTTGAGAGTACATAAAAATGAAATAAAAAAAGATATTGTTATCAGTAAAGACGCTGAAACTGTGCTGTTTAACTATGATTGGCCGGGGAACATAAGAGAACTGAAAAATGCTATTGAATTTTCCGTAAATATGATGGAAGAAAATATCGTCAAAACAGAGCATTTACCAAAAAGAATACAACAATCTGCAAGTAATACTGCTGCCTCAGTTTCTAAATTAATAAATACAGTCAAAGAAACAGAGAAAAATGAAATTTACAAGGCTATAAGAATATACGGAAATGATATAAACGGGAAAAAGAAGGCAGCTAAGGCATTGGGTATTTCCTTGGCAAGCTTGTATAACAAATTAAAATAATTAAAATTCAGTAAAACTAAAAAGCTTATTTAATAGTCAATTAATTAAAAGCGATATTTCAATGTTATGTTATTGAATTGTCGTTTTAATTTTATTAAAAATAAAAACTTCATTTTTTATAATAATATGCCGATGCTGGATGCTATGCTTTCTAAAATTTTAGAATAACAGAAAAAGATTCTAAAATTTTAGAAGTGATACATCTTTATATCCGAGCTGATAATTAAAAAAACAATCAATTATTATTTCTATAATTTTAGAAATAGATATGTAATTGCATTGAAAAATCAACAGATAAATGTTGGCATAATTTTTGCTTATTTATTATATGTAAAAAATAAAAAATGGAGGAAACAAAATGTTAGCAATTTTAGGTTTTTTATCAGTTGTATTATTACTTGCTTTAGTTATGACAAAAAAACTTGCTCCAACAGTAGCATTAATTTTGGTGCCGACAATTATGGCCTTGCTTGGAGGATTTGGCTTTGAGGTTGGCAATTTTATAACAGATGGTATAAAGTCCATAGCACCGACAGGAGTAATGTTTATTTTTGCAATATTGTTTTTTGGTATATTAAGTGATGCGGGGACTTTTGACCCTATCATAAACAGTATAATTAAGGTTGTAGGAAAAGATCCTGTTAAAATTACAATAGGAACAGCATTATTAGCTATGATAGTCCACCTTGACGGGTCAGGGGCAGTTACATTTTTGATAACCATACCGGCAGTGCTTCCTTTGTATGACGCGCTGGGAATGAGCAGAGTAACACTGGCTACGGTTGTGGCTCTTGCAGCAGGAACAATGAATATAGTGCCATGGGGAGGACCTACGCTCAGAGCAGCTACGTCATTGAATGTTCCTGTTACGGAGCTGTTTAATCCTTTGCTCATACCCGTTGTTTGCGGTTTGATAACAGTACTTGTAATTGCCGGATTCCTAGGGAAAATGGAAAAATCAAGAATAGGAAATATTGCTTTGGCTAATGCTGAAACGGAAGATCAGCAAACCGATGAAAAAAAATTAAGCTTGAAAAGACCTAAGCTTTTTATTTTCAATGTAATACTTATCATTGCAGCCATTGCCACAATGATTTCAAGTAAGCTTCCTCCTCAGGTGGTATTTATGCTTGCATTTTGTATAGGCTTGTTTGTTAATTATCCCGATGTCAAAGAACAGCGTAAAAGAGTTGACGATCATGCAAAAGAAGCGTTGATGATGGCAAGTGTATTGTTTGCAGCCGGCGCATTTACCGGAATAATGAAAGGAACGGGAATGATAAGCGCCATGTCTGAAGTGATAGTAAATCTGATTCCTGTAGCATTAGGCAAATTTATACCTGTGATTACAGGAGTATTATCAATGCCGTTAAGCTTATTATTTGATCCGGATTCATTCTATTTTGGTGTTATGCCTGTGTTGTCAAGTGCTGCAGGTCAATTCGGCATAGATCCTGTGATGGTAGGCAGAGCGGCAATACTCGGCCAGATGACCACAGGATTCCCTGTTAGTCCATTGACAGCAGCTACATTCCTGCTGGTAGGATTGGCAGGTGTGGATTTGGGTGAGCATCAGAAAAAAACTATTCCGCTGGCATTTTTGATTACTATGGTAATGCTCATAGTATCACTGATTATAGGAGTTATTGTAATATAGCTTATATTGAGATATGGAGGCTGAAAATAAAAGCAGGAACAATAAAATATCTAGCAAGTAAACAACTGAAATCGTCAATAAAGAATTCATGTATGTGTTTTAATTAGAAATTACAATACGCCAAGACAATATTTTTTAATAGAATTGAGTCTTGAGCATGTGAAAGGAATGAATATTAAATGAAAAAAATCAGAATAGGAAGCGGAGCGGGATATGCCGGTGATAGGCTGGAACCTGCTTTGGAGCTTATGGAAAAAGGAGATATAAATTATATAGGCCTCGAATGTCTGGCTGAAAGAACAATTGCCATAGCACAGCAGCAAAAATTAAAGGACCCTGCTAAAGGGTACAATGGTTTGCTGGAATACAGAATGGATAAAATTTTGCCTCTGGCACATGAAAAAAAGATTAAGGTAGTAACAAACATGGGAGCGGCAAACCCTAAAGGCGCTGTGGATATAATATGCAAAATGGCAAGGGATAAAGGAATTAAAGGCTTGAAGGTAGCCGGTGTTTATGGGGATGATGTCTTTGATAAGCTTAATGAGTACAAAGATACTGTTGTATGGGAAACTAAAAAGCCATTATCTGAATTGGATGGAGAAGTGATATCTGCAAATGTTTATATGGGGATAGACGGAATAGTTGAAGCTCTTAAAAATGGTGCTGATATTGTTGTAACAGGCAGAGTGTCTGATCCCGCCTTGTTTTTGGCACCTTTGGTGTATGAGTTTGGATGGGATGTGAATAATTATGACCTCATGGGTAAAGGAACTCTTATAGGGCATCTTCTTGAATGCGGAGGGCAGGTGACAGGAGGATACTATGCGGAACCAGGTAAAAAAGATGTTGAAAGACCGTGGGAATTGGGATTTCCTATTATAGAAGCAAGTGACAACGGTGAATTCATAGTAACAAAGGTAAACGGGTCCGGCGGACTTGTGACAAAAGATACATGTACGGAACAGTTGATTTATGAAATTCATAATCCGGAAGAGTATTTTACGCCAGATTGCATAGCTGATTTTTCAAAAGTCACATTTGAGAATGTAGGTAATGATATAGTTAAAGCAAGAGGTGCTACAGGAAGAGAAAAAACTGAAACATTAAAAGTAAGTGTTGGATACAAGGATTGCTTTATAGGCGAAGGGCAGATATCATACGGTGGACCGGGATGTTATGAGAGGGCTAAACTGGCTGCCGAAATAGTTGAAAAAAGATTAGATATTACCGGAGTCAATATTGAAGAGCTGAAAATTGATTTAATTGGTATTAACGGAATATATAAAAACAGTGAAAGAAACTACAATGTTCCCGAAGAAGTAAGGCTGAGGGTAGCTGCAAGGACAAAAACAAAGCATGATGCGGTTCAGGTTGGAAATGAAGTTGAAACACTGTATACCAACGGACCTGCAGGCGGAGGCGGAGCGACTAAATCTGTCAGTGAAATAGTTTCTGTTGCATCTATTTTGATACCCAGAAACGATGTGAAAGCTCAGATTGTTTATAAGGAGGTATAGTTATGAAATTATGGGAGATAGCACATTCAAGAACAGGTGATAAAGGTAACATATCAAATGTATCACTTATAGCATATGATGTAAAAGATTATGATTTGTTAAAAGAAAAAGTAACCCCGGAAGCTGTAAAAAATTGGTTTAAGGATATTGTAAAAGGTGATGTGAAAAGGTACGAATTACCTCAACTGGGAGCATTGAATTTTGTTATGTATGATGCATTGGGAGGAGGAGTTACGAGATCTCTTGCATTAGATAAGCATGGTAAATCATTAAGCTCATATTTACTCGACATGGAAATCTGAGTTATGTAAGTTTTTTTGGGATGCATACAAATTTTAACGGTGTTTTGTGTAAAGTATATTAGAGCTGTTACAAATACTATTTTATACTTTGGTAAAAATTTAAGGTTAAACAAATTTAATAAGGACCATTTGATGCAATAATTATATCAAATGGTCTTTTATTCTTTAACCTTACAGGTTGACAAACGTTTTATCGCATAGTATTATATATTTACAGGTATTTCCTGTGGGATGGCGGTTCCACAGGCATTTTGTTATGTGTATAACGGCAAATAGAGGAAAAATTATGATTGAAATAGGTGTAAGCAATTTAACAAAGATGTTTGGTGTTGATAAAATATTTGAAAATGTAACCTTTGATGTGAAAACAAAGGATAAGATAGGATTAATCGGACGTAACGGAACAGGAAAAACAACACTTATGAAAATTTTAGCCGGTTTAGAAAATTATCAGGCCGGCCAGGTTAATAAACGCAAAGGTCTCACAATAGGATACTTGGAACAGATACCAAGCTATGAAGATGATAACACGGTGTTAGATGTATTGGATGAGGCTTTCTCCAGCATTAATGAAATTAAACTTCAAATGGAGCAGTTGGAAAAGTCATTTGACAGCTTAAGAGATGATGAGCTGCAGACTGCCATAAGCAAATACAGCTCGTTGCATGATTTATTTGAAATAGAAGGCGGATACAATACAAAAGAAAAATTAAACAGAATACTTAAGGGGCTTGAAATTTCTGAGGATATACAGAAAAGACAATTCAACAGGCTTAGCGGCGGAGAAAAAACAAGAGTAATTCTCGGCAAAATACTTTTAGAAGAACCGGAGCTATTGATGCTTGACGAACCCTCAAATCATCTGGATATCAAATCAGTAGAGTGGCTGGAAGAATATTTGAATACATATCAAGGCAGTATATTAATGGTTTCTCACGACAGATATTTCTTGGACAGGGTTGTTAACAAAATCATTGAATTAGAACCTGATGGTGCAGAGATTTACTATGGAGGATATTCTAAATATGTTACGGAAAAAGAACTTAGATTTCTGCAGGCGATGAAGGAATATGAAAATCAACAGAAAAAAATTAAAAGAATGGAGGAACAGATTCAAAGATACCGCATATGGGGAGAAATGCGTGACAGCGATAAAATGTACAAAAGGGCAAAAGAGCTTGAAAAAAGACTTGAAAAAATTGACAGAATAAACAAGCCTATTGTAGATAAAAAAACTGCGGATTTTCGTATAGATTCAATTGAAAGAACAGGAAGAGAAGTTATTAATGTAAACAACCTGAAAAAGTCATTTGGTTCAAATAAGCTTTTCAAGGATGTCAGCTTTACATTGTTTTATAAAGACAGCATGTGCATATTGGGAGCAAACGGAACGGGAAAATCTACTATACTGAAAATTATTTTAAATGAAATCATTCCGGATTCCGGAGAAATAAAAATAGGTTCAAATGTTAAAATAGGTTATCTTCCGCAGGAAGTGAGCTTTGATAAGGAAGATGTCTCAATAGTTGATTACTTTTCTTACTATTATGGAATTTCTCTTGGAGAAGCAAGAAAAGAGCTGGCTAAAATTCTATTTACAGGCGAGGATGTTTACAAGCATATAAGCACATTGTCAGGAGGAGAAAAATCAAGACTTAAACTTGGCATGCTCATATATGAAAATGTAAATACTTTAATACTTGACGAGCCTACCAATCACCTGGACATTGAATCCAGGGAGGTCTTGGAGGAAAGTCTCATTAATTATGAAGGGACTCTGCTTTTTGTATCCCACGACAGATATTTTGTTGATAAAATTGCAACATGTATAGGAGAAATAGAAAATAAGCGGTTTAAAATGTATGAGTTTGACTATGATGGATTCAAACAGGAAAAACAAAGAATACTTGAAAGTCAATTGCCATATATTGAAGAAAAAAAAGAAAAGGCTGCTTCTCAAAGTAAAGAAACATATATAAAACAAAAAGAAGAACAAAGAGCAAAAGAAAAAGCTAAAAGAGATTTTGATAAGCTGGAAAATAATATATTAAAAACAGAAAATAAAATAATAGAACTTGAAAAATTATTAAATACTAACTCTGATGAGTGGGATTTAAATGATTATAATAATAAATACAATGAATACAATAAATTAAAGGAAGATATCGAAAAAATGTATCAGGAGCTGGATAAGTATAATATATAAAAAGGGCAGGGAAAAGCATGATTGATTATATAATTCAAAGCTTTATAAAGAATCATGAAAATGTAAAGGATACATCAGTCAGAGAGGCTTACGGAAAACTTGGAAGTATAGTAGGTATGCTGGCAAATGTAGTTTTGAGTATAAGTAAAATTCTAATTGGCTCAATATTTAATAGTATTTCTATTACTGCCGATGGAGTCAATAATTTATCTGATGCAGGTTCTTCCGTGGTGACCTTTATAGGGTTTAAAATTTCAAGTAAGCCGGCAGATAAAGATCATCCATTTGGTCATGCAAGAATTGAGTATTTAACAGGTTTAATTGTGGGGGCTATTATCTTGTTACTTGGAGTAGAGCTTATAAATTCATCAATAGATAAAATAAGAAACCCTGAGGCGACAATTTTTTCATGGACAATGGTATTTGTGCTTGTGATTTCTATAATAATAAAGCTTTGGCTGAGCTATTTCAATTTAAAGCTTGCAGATAAAATTTCATCAGCTGCCATGAAGGCAACAGCAATGGACTCAAGAAATGACGTCATTTCTACTGCAGCAGTCTTGGTGTCCCTTTTTGTCACAAAGCTCACAGGACTTGAAATAGATGGCTACATGGGGATATTGGTAGCTTTGTTTATTTTATACTCCGGATATTCAATATTGAAAGACATTTTAAATCCTTTGCTTGGAGAAATGCCGGATCCTGATTTTATAGATAAGATAGAAAATAAAATATTGTCCTATGAAGGAATTATAAATATCCATGACCTCGTGGTTCATAATTACGGTCCTAACAAGTATTTTGCCACAGTACATGCAGAGGTTGATGCAAATCAGGACATATTAATATGCCATGATTTGATTGATAATATAGAAAGAGATTTTGCCAAGGATTTAGATATCAATTTAGTAATACATTTAGATCCCATTATTACAGATGATAAGGAAATAAATCAATTAAGAAGCATGACGGATGAAATCATCAAAGAAATAGATAAACGTCTTACTATGCATGATTTCAGAGTTGTAAAGGGTGAAACTCATACTAATTTAATTTTTGATGTAGTAGTTCCCTCAGGCTATGAAATTAAATCAAGTGAACTTGTTAAAAAAATTGAAAAGGCAATTAAAACAAAGGATGAAGATTATTATGCAGTTGTAACCATAGATAAAAGCTATGTCTCAACATATATGAATGATTTGAAGATGCTTTAACATCCCAATACTTTGTTCGTCAAAATATTTTTGTTGTATTTTTTATATGAATCTGATAAAATTTAATTAAAGTAATTAAAGTATCAGGAGGCTAAAGTAGGCTATATGATTACAAATAAAATTCATGTCGGTTTATCAACAACATATGAAAAGCTTATTACCCCTGCAGATTCATATATAACTAAGTCAGTGCAAATAGAAAATTTGATGTCTACTCCTTCACTTCTGGCAACCGTAATAGAAATATCATGGAATATGCTGAAGAAATTTGTTCCGGCTGATTATTTGACTGTGGTTACAAACTTTCAGTCTAACCACTTGCATCCCACTATGGTAGGAGAAAGGATAATATTCAAAATGACCGTTGAAGATGTTGAAAACAATAGAGTTCGCATGTCCTTTTCCGGGTATGACTGCAAAGGTGAATTCTGCAACGGCATATTAGAAAAAGCTATAGTTAAAAATGAGAAATTATTAGAAGATGCATTTAGCAGGGTAAATGTGCATAAAGATTGGTTAACATTTAAAATGGACGCATAGCGTCCATTTATTTTTTCAACTATTATCGTCTGTTGCTGCAGCCAAGAACATCTCTCATTTTATGAGCAACCATATCTTTTATTGCGGTTCTTCCTGGTCCTAAATATTTTCTCGGGTCAAATTCAGATGGTTTTTCAACGAGGATTTGTCTGATGCAGGCAGTCATTGCAAGCCTTAAATCGGTATCAATATTAATTTTGCACACACCCATTTGCGAAGCTCTTCTCAGCATTTCCTCAGGTACACCTGCGGCTCCCGGTATTTGTCCGCCATATTTATTGCAGAGGTCAACAAATTCTTTTGGAACGGATGATGAGCCGTGAAGAACCAAAGGGAAGTCAGGCAGCAGCTTTTCGATTTTTTCCAGCCTTTCGAAGTCCAGGCTTGGGTCCCCTTTGAATTTATATGCTCCATGACTTGTTCCTATGGCAATAGCCAAAGAGTCAACACCTGTTCTTGCAACAAATTCAGCTGCTTGCTCAGGGTCGGTATATGTAGCATCCTTAGAATTAACCCTTACCGCATCCTCAACACCTGCCAGCTTGCCCAGCTCAGCTTCAACCACAACCCCTTTGCTGTGAGCATACTCAACAACCTTTTTAGTAAGTGCTATGTTTTCTTCAAATGGATACCTGGAGCCATCAATCATTACCGATGTAAAACCATCATCAACACATTGCTTGCAGATTTCAAAATCTTCGCCATGATCCAGATGAAGACATATATCTAAATCTGAATCTTCTATGGCAGCTTCAACAAGCTTTCTTAAGTAAATTGGATTGGCATACTTTCTGGCTCCTGCAGAAACCTGAAGTATCAATGGCGCGTTTTCCTGCTTAGCAGCATCAACGATACCTTGGATTATTTCCATATTATTAACATTGAATGCACCTACAGCATAGTTTCCTTCGTATGCCTTTTTGAACATTTCTTTAGATGTTACGAGAGACATTTAAATTCCTCCTGATTTATAATAAATAGAATTATGTTATACTATATACTTGAATTATACTATAGATAAACATAAAAAACATCAACTATTTTGTCAATTATATCGGAATTTATTTTGGACTATCCAGGTATTCGGGGATGGTTCGAATGTCCTCAAATTTACTTGATTAAAATCGCGGGAAATATTAAGGAAATCAAAGCAAACAAGAGAATTAACAGTTAAAATCTTAATAATTTTAATAAATAAGTAAAAATTGGATAAAATGACACTTGAAAAGAAATCTTGTAATGGTTATTATATACATTGTAGATGTTAGCACTCTAAGACGATGAGTGCTAACAAAAAATTGATAAATAATTTCATTAAATAAAATAGGAGGAAATAAACATGACAGTTAAACCATTAGGCGAAAGAGTAGTAATTAAAATGGTGGAAGCAGAAGAAAAAACTAAAAGCGGCATTGTATTGCCAGGTACTGCTAAAGAGAAACCTCAAGTAGCAGAAGTTCTTGCGGTCGGAGCCGGAATTACTTCTGATGAAAAGAAAAAGGATGAAATCAAAGTTGGAGACAAGGTAATTTTCTCTAAATTTGCGGGCACAGAAGTAAAAGTTGACGGAGAAGAATTAATAATAATCAAATTATCTGACGTTTTAGCAGTTATTGAATAAAAAATAAGAGAGGTAAATAAAATGGCAAAAATAATTAAATTTGATGAAGATGCACGCCGCGCAATGGAAAAAGGCGTTAATGCACTGGCAGATACAGTAAAAGTTACATTAGGACCTAAGGGCAGAAATGTTGTATTACAAAAATCATTTGGCTCACCTGTGATAACAAACGATGGTGTTACAATAGCCAGAGAAATAGAATTATCCGATCCATATGAAAACATGGGAGCTCAATTAGTTAAGGAAGTTGCTACGAAGACAAACGATGTGGCAGGAGACGGAACTACTACAGCAACATTGTTAGCACAGGCAATAATCAGAGAAGGCTTAAAGAACGTAGCTGCAGGAGCTAATCCTATGATTCTTAAAAGAGGTATTCAGGCAGCGGTAGAAGCATCTGTGGCTGAGCTTAAAAATGCAACTAAGACAGTTGAAACATCAGAAGAAATTGCTCAAATAGCTTCTGTATCAGCCGGTGATGAAGAAATAGGAAAGTTAATAGCTGATGCCATGGACAAAGTCGGAAAAGACGGCGTTATAACTGTGGAAGAATCTAAGACTATGGGAACAGAGCTTACTGTAGTTGAAGGTATGCAATTTGACAGAGGATACTTATCGGCATATATGGTAACTAATACGGAAAAAATGGAAGCTGTAATGGAAAACCCATATATCCTGATTACAGATAAGAAAATTACAAATATTCAAGAAATACTTCCGATACTAGAACAAATAGTTCAAACAGGAAGAGCGCTTGTTATTATAGCAGAAGATATAGAAGGTGAAGCATTAGCCACATTGGTACTTAACAAATTAAGAGGAACCTTCAACTGTGTTGCAGTAAAAGCTCCCGGATTTGGCGACAGAAGAAAAGAAATGTTAAAGGACATAGCTATATTAACAGGCGGTCAGGTAATAACTGAAGAATTAGGGTATGATTTAAAAGAAGCTACCATAGATATGCTAGGTAATGCAGGAACAGTTAAAATAGACAAAGAAAATACCATAATTGTTAATGGAGCAGGTTCTCAAGAAGAAATCTCCAACAGAGTAAAACAAATCAAAGCTCAATACGAAGATACAACTTCAGAATTTGACAAGGAAAAATTACAGGAAAGATTAGCAAAATTAACAGGCGGAGTTGCGGTTATCAACGTTGGTGCTGCTACAGAAACTGAAATGAAAGAAAAGAAATTAAGAATTGAAGATGCTTTGAATGCTACAAGAGCAGCAGTTGAAGAAGGTTTAGTATCAGGCGGCGGTGTAGCCCTTTTAGCAACAGTAAAAGCTGTATCAGAGGTTGCCAAGACATTAACCGGCGATGCTAAGACAGGTGCTAAAATTATCGAAAAGGCTTTAGAAGAACCTGTTAGACAAATTGCTGCAAATGCAGGACTTGAAGGGTCAGTAATAGTTGAAAAAATTAAAAACAGTGAAAAAGGCATAGGCTTTGACGCTTTAAATGAAAGATATGTAAACATGATTGAAGCCGGTATAGTTGACCCGACTAAAGTAACAAGATCAGCTCTTCAAAATGCAGCAAGTGTAGCTTCTATGCTGCTGACAACAGAAGCAGCAGTAGCTGACGAACCAAAGAAAGAAGAACCTGCAATGCCACCAATGGGCGGCGGAATGGGAATGATGTAATTCCTGAACAATATAATGTTATTTTGAGATAAACTTAAGGGTCTTATGTTTTATAAACATAGGATCCTTCTTGTATGCTTAGAATGGCATTTTTATGTGTCTATAATTTTGTTTTATTTTAAATATTTTCATGATATAATAGCATAATAAATTAAAAAATAAAGGTGAAGTTTATGTATAATTTGTCCAATATTGCAGATACCGTTCAAAAATATGCAAAAATAACCGCTGAAATAGCCAAGGTTGATGTAGAGGTTGTTGATGCTAAATTAATAAGAGTAGCGGGTACCGGAATTTTCAGTGAAGGAATTAATGAAGACGTATCCGAAAATTCTCATGTATATAAAAATGCAATTTTAACAAGAGAAAGACAAATAGTATATGAGCCGGGAAAGGATGAAAGGTGCAAAAATTGCAGCATTAAAAATGAATGCAATGAAACCTTTGAAATATCCATGCCTATTCAAATGAAAAGTGAGATTATAGGAGTAATTGGTATGGCATGTGCCAATCAAGAATCGAAAAAACTTATACAGGACAATTTAGACAACTACTTGGAGTTTTTGGCACAAATAGCTGACTTTATAGCAACTAAGGCTTCTGAAGATGAAGAGTCAAAAAATAAGATATCAATAATCAATATGCTTAAATTAATTACAAGAAGCATGGATGAAGGAGCAATTATTATTAATAATGAAGGAAATGTAGATACAATTAATTTAAGCGCAAAAAAACAGCTTGGTATTACAAGAATAATTAATAATGAAAAAATTTACATAGAGGCAACCGGTGATACAGTAAATAACTTAAAGGAATATAGGGTTAAAATCGGCGATACCGTTAATACAGTTATAGGCGATATATACAATGTTCCGGAAAATCCAATGTATAAGCAGGTTATGCTGTTCAGGGATTTAAGCAAGGTTCAGTCAAGCATTTATGCAATGACTTCTACGGTAAATGCAGTTAATACAGATAAAATCATCGGCAGCAGTAAAAAAATAATTGAGCTTAAAGATGAAATTAAAAAAGTTGCCAATTCATTTTCAACAGTTTTAATCACAGGAGAAAGCGGAAGTGGCAAGGAGGTAGTTGCAACAGCCATATGGCAGAATTCCGACAGAAGAAAAAACAGGTTCGTTGCAATAAATTGTGCAGCTATACCTGAACCCTTGCTGGAAAGTGAATTATTCGGATATGTAAAAGGTGCGTTTACAGGAGCTGACCCTAATGGAAAAATCGGGAAATTTGAGCTCGCAAACAAGGGAGTAATTTTTTTAGATGAAATAGGGGATATGCCTATTTACTTGCAGTCAAAATTGTTAAGAGTGATTCAGGATAAAAAGGTTATCAGAATTGGTTCAAATCAGGTAATTCCGTTAGATGTAAGAATAATTGCAGCAACAAACAAGGATTTAAGGCAAATGATAAATGAAAATAAATTTAGAGAGGATTTGTATTACAGACTAAATGTTATACCCATAGAAATTCCTCCGTTAAGGGAAAGAAAAGAAGACATAAAGGATTTAATATATCACTTCATTCATTATTACAGAAAAATGTTTGGCAAAAATTTTGTTAAAATAGAAGACGATACAATGAAAAAATTATTAGAATATCCCTGGTACGGTAATGTAAGAGAGCTTGAAAACACCGTTGAGTTCATGGTTAATATGATGGAATACGGAATAGTAAATGATAATTCTCTTCCTATTAATATAAAGAAAAAAGGCTACAACAAAAATATAAAAAAAGATAAAATAAGAACATTAAAGGAAATTGAGCAGGAAGAAATACAAAGAGCAATTGAGTATTATGGAAATACAACAGAAGGAAAAATTGAAGCGGCTAATGCATTAGGTATTGGAATTGCAACACTGTATAGAAAAATACAATGATGGGACAATGAATCTAAGGGCTATATAGCCCTTTTTATTTTTGATTATTATACCGTTAATCATTAAATTTAATGATTTATAAAACGAAAAAAGAAATAAATAATAAATTTTAAAATAAAATCCTTAAATTTTTTATCAATATGATAATTAAATTTTTAACTTAATTTATAAACAAAATAGTAATAGTTATTTTAATGTATTTATAATATAACTTATTTATTCAATGAAAGCATTGAAATTTTAGGTTGTTTAAGATTATTAACGTAGACATTCAATTTGTTAAAATATAAACTATAACACCTTTTATCAATTTGATAATCTTTATCATATTGATAAAAAATCACTCGAAATACATAAATCCATAAAAACTAAATAAAAAAACAAAGCATGGACATGTTGAAATTTAAAGGAATAAAAATATAAATATAAATAAAACTAATAAAATAAGCTATTATGTCAAAAATAATTGGCATAGATTTTGCTATAATAAAATTAAGAAAATTATTTTTATAGAAAGGTAGTAAAATGACTGTTAATTACGAATTGGTTCAAAATGAAATCACTAAGAGAAAAAAGTCCAACTTAGATTTTTTGAGTGAAGATGTAGCTAAGAAAGTGCTTAAATTTCATTCAAGTTTCGATCAATATAGTGAAACACCGCTTGTGGAATTAAAGGAGCTCTCTAAGTATTTGGGATTGAAGGAAATTTTTATTAAGGATGAATCCTACAGGTTTGGATTAAATGCTTTTAAGGTTCTTGGAGGAAGCTTTACAATCGGTCAATATATAGCTAACAAATTAGGAAAAGACATAGATAATCTTCCGTATAAGACCTTAATATCAGACGAGGTTAAAAAAGAACTAGGAGACATAACATTTATTACAGCAACAGACGGAAACCACGGAAGAGGAATTGCCTGGACTGCTGAACAGTTAAAACAAAAAGCAATAGTATATATGCCAAGAGGAAGCGCGCTTGAAAGACGTGACAGAATCAGAGCTCATGGTGCAAAGTGTGAAATTACAGAATGGAATTATGATGATACTGTCAGATATTGTAACGACTTAGCGGAAAAGAATGGATATGTAATGGTTCAAGATACAGCATGGCCTGGTTATGAAGAATTGCCAAGATGGATTATGCAGGGATATATGACTATGGCATATGAAGCATATTTAAAATTGGAGGATCAGAATATCAGACCTACGCATATATTTCTGCAGGCAGGAGTAGGTTCATTGGCATCAGCTGCAACCGGATTCTTCAGTTCAATTTATGCAGATAATAAACCTATAATAACAACAGTAGAACCAAACAAAGCAGCATGCCTGTTTAAAACTGCAAAAGCAGATGATGAAAAGTTACATCCTGTTACAGGTGAAATGAATACTATAATGGCCGGACTTGCATGTGGTGAACCTATTACAATCGGATGGCCTGTTCTTCATGCAAATGTGGAAAACTTCTTATCAGTACCCGATGAAGTGGCAGCACATGGAATGAGAGTTCTCGGCAATCCGCTTAAGGGTGATGAAAGGGTCATCTCAGGTGAAAGCGGTGCAGCTACAATCGGAGTAGTTTCCCAGGTAATGAAATTAGAAGAATTGAAAGATATCAAGGAAAAATTAAAGCTTGATGAAAACTCAGTTGTATTATTGTTCAGCACTGAAGGTGACACATACTTTGAAGGATACAGGGATATAGTTTGGAATGGATGTTATCCAAATAAATAGAAGTTTAAAAATAATACGGCATATAAAAATTAAATTTGAAAATGAAAAAAAGGGAGAAAAAAATGAACAAGAATTTCAATGAATTAATGGAAAAATTAAAAAAGCTAGACTACAAAGATCTTTATCAAAATGACTTTTTCCTGACATGGGATAAAACTCAGGAAGAATTAGAAGCAATATTCACAGTGGCAGAAACTCTCAGATACATGAGAGAGAACAATATAAGCCCTAAAATATTTGATTCAGGGTTAGGTATTTCGGTATTCAGAGATAACTCGACAAGAACAAGATTCTCTTTTGCTTCAGCTTGTAACTTTTTAGGCTTGGAAATTCAAGATTTGGATGAAGAAAAATCACAAATAGCACATGGAGAAACTGTAAAAGAAACAGCTAACATGATTTCATTCATGGCAGATGTAATTGGTATTCGTGATGATATGTACATCGGAAAAGGTCATACTTATCAGAAAGCAGTAGCAGAATATGTTGAAGAAGGATTTAAGGACGGCGTTTTAGAGCAAAGACCTACAATTGTTAACTTACAATGTGATATCGACCATCCGACTCAGACAATGGCTGATGCTTTACATTTAATCAATGAATTTGGCGGAATTGAAAACTTAAAAGGTAAAAAGGTTGCTATGACCTGGGCTTATTCACCTTCATACGGTAAACCGCTATCAGTTCCTCAGGGCATAATCGGTCTTTTGACAAGATTCGGTATGGATGTAGTTCTCGCTCATCCGGAAGGATATGAAGTAATGCCGGAGGTTGAAGAAGTAGCCAGAAAGAATGCTGAACAATATGGCGGATCATTCAAAAAGACAAACTCAATGGAGGAGGCATTCAAGGATGCTGATATAGTATATCCAAAGAGCTGGGCACCATTTGCAGCTATGGAAAAAAGAACAAATCTTTACGGCGAAGGTAAATTTGATGAAATAAAGGCATTAGAAAAAGAATTGCTAAAACAAAATGCCGATCATACAGACTGGGCTTGTACAGAAGAGCTGATGAAGACTACAAAAGACGGAAAGGCTTTATACTTGCACTGCCTGCCTGCTGATATTACAGGAGTAAGCTGTAAAACCGGTGAAGTTGATGCCACAGTATTTGACAGATACAGAATTCCTCTTTATAAAGAAGCAAGCTTTAAGCCATATATTATAGCAGCTATGATTTTTTTACAGAAAATTAAAAATCCGGAGCAAACATTACAAAACTTAGTTGATAAAAATAAAACAAGATTAGAAAGATAATTTTTGGAGGAAGAGATGAGTAAATTGGATTTTAATAAAATAAATGAAGCGGCAAAGGGCTATGAAGCAGCTATGACTAAGTTTTTAAGAGATTTAGTTGCCATACCCGGTGAGTCATGCGAAGAAAAAGGCGTTGTCGAGCGTATAGCTGAAGAAATGAGAGCTGTTGGTTTTGACAAAGTTGAAATAGATAAGCAAGGAAATGTTCTTGGCTACATGGGAACAGGAAAGAAATTAATTGGATTTGATGCTCACATCGACACAGTTGGTATAGGCAACAGAGCTAACTGGCAATTTGACCCATATGAAGGATATGAATCAGATACTGAAATAGGCGGTCGCGGAACATCTGACCAGCTGGGCGGAATCGTATCAGGAGTTTATGGTGCCAAAATAATGAAGGACTTAGGTCTTTTAAACGAGGAATACACGGCATTGGTGACAGGTACAGTACAGGAAGAAGACTGTGATGGTTTATGCTGGGAATATATAATCAAGGAAGATAAGGTAAGACCTGAATTTGTTGTTTCAACAGAACCAACTGACGGAGGAATTTACAGAGGTCAAAGAGGCCGTATGGAAATTCGTGTTGATGTTCAAGGTGTTTCATGCCATGGTTCAGCACCTGAAAGAGGAGAAAATGCAATCTATAAAATGGCTGAAATCTTATTAAACATCAGAGACCTTAATGAAAATGATTCTGCGGATGATAAAGAAATCAAAGGTCTTGTAAAAATGTTAGATGAAAAGTATAACTCACAATACAAGGAAGCTAATTTCCTGGGACGTGGTACTGTAACTACATCTGAAATATTCTTTACGTCTCCAAGCCGTTGTGCGGTAGCAGACTCTTGTTCAGTTTCATTAGATCGTCGTATGACAGCAGGTGAAACCTGGGAAAGCTGCTTAGACGAAATTCGTGCACTTCCGGCTGTAAAGAAATATAATGCAAAAGTAAGTATGTACAATTATGACAGACCAAGCTACACAGGATTGGTATATCCGATTGAATGCTATTTCCCGACTTGGGTTATTCCGGAAGATCATGCTGTTACTAAAGCAATGGAAGAAGCATATACCGGTCTTTATGGTACAACAAGAAGCGGCTCTAAAGAAACTGATGCTATGAGAAAAGCACGTCCGCTTACAGATAAATGGACTTTTTCAACAAACGGTGTTTCAATAATGGGACGTAACGGTATACCCGTAATTGGATTTGGACCTGGTGCAGAGGCTCAGGCACATGCCCCAAATGAAAAAACGTGGAAAGAAGATTTGGTGAAATGTGCTGCTGTATATGCTGCACTTCCAACAATCTATACAGAAAACAATAGAGCTGATGAAAATAAATAAAAAGATAAAGGACGGGGAATAATTCCGTCCTAAGTCTTGTTGCTTAAGAAAGGCGATTAATATGAGCGATGTAATGAGAAGTTTATCATTTGTATATCTTATAGATGATTGCTTGCAGGATTATTATACAAAAGGTAAAATACTTGAAATAGATAAAAAAGATTTTTTCTCAGAAATAAATGATAATCTTAAAATGGCTTTTAACAATGAATATTTAAGATATCCGGTAGGCCCTGCCGCAGGTCCACATACTCAATTAGCTCAAAACCTATTAGCTGCATATATATCAGGTGCCAGGTTTTTTGAATTAAAAACAGTGCAAATTATTGATGGAAAAGAAATGCAGTCAATGATAGAAAAACCCTGCATTGACGTTAAAAATGTGGGCTACAATGTTGAATGGTCAACAGAGCTTACTGTTGAGGAAGCTGCAAATGAATATATAAAGGGTTCGGTATTATTGCAGGTAATGGCAGTTGAATTAGGTTTATCCGATGTAAAGGATTTTGTATTCAATATCAGTGTGGGATACGATCTTGAAGGAATTCAATCAAAGAAAATATCAGATTTTATTGATAATTTAAAAGAAGCAAAAAATACAGATATATTTAAAGAGTGCATTCAGGTTTTAAAAGAAAATATATACAAATTTAAAAAATTTAAGCTTGAAAATATAGATGAAATTTCTTCGAAAATTTCAAACACTGTAACACTATCGACTATGCATGGAGCTAAAGCAGAACAAATTTTAGACATAGCAAGGCATCTCATTATAAATAAAAAAATAAATACATTTATTAAATGCAACCCCACATTATTAGGATATGAAAATGTGAGGGAAATCCTGGATAACCAGGGCTATGATGATGTAGTTATCAGAAGAGAAGATTTTGAACATGATCTGAAATTTGATATGGCAGTTGACATTGTCAATGAATTAAAAAAACTCGGAAAAGAACATAATTTGTTCACAGGAATAAAACTGACAAATACATTGCCTGTATATAATTCAAGAAATATTCTTCCGGGAGAAAGCATGTATTTGTCAGGTAAGCCATTATATCCTATAGCTATGGGTGTGTCCAAAATGTTTGCAGAAGCTTTAGATGGCGACATTCATATTTCATTATCAGGCGGTATTGACAAAAACAATGTTGCAGATGTTCTTAAGACTGGTATTGCACCGTTGACAGTTTCAACGCTTTTACTGAAGCCGGGCGGATATAGGAATATGAAATCCTTATTAGACAAGATTTCTTCTGAACAAATAAACTTTGAAGGTCTTGATATAGCAGAAGTTGAAAAACTGGCAGAAAGTGCTAAGAATGATGCTGACTATAAAAATAAAGGTGATGGAAGATATTTAGAGGATACATTGCCTACGTATGACTGTTTTAAGAAAAATTGTGGAATTTGTGTAGACGTTTGTCCAAATCGTGCCAACATGAGAGTCTATGATGACAGATTTGATGCAGCTTATCAAATCGTACACATTGAGAACAGATGTAACGAATGTGATAATTGCCATACATTTTGTACAAGGGGCGGTCTTCCTTACATTAAAAAAGTAACGTTATTTGCAGATAAAGAAGAATTTGATAATTCTGAAAATTCAGGAATCTTGAAATTGGATGAAGATAAATATCAGCTAAGAGATGAAGACAAGACCGAATATGTATATGATATAGGCAATTCAAAGAATGAAAAGAAATCCATTGAAAAAATTCTTGAAACTATGATTAAGGAATACCCTTATTTGTTACAATAACCCCGATTCTGAGGACGGACCTTAAAATGAGGCTCGTCCCCAAAATCTCAAAATGACACAGGAGGAAATATGAATAAAAAAATTGTTATAGCATTGGGCGGAAATGCCCTTGGCAGTACATTAGCTGAACAAATGGAGGCTGTTAAGCATACTTCAAAAGCGATAGCTGATTTGACTGAAGCAGGTTATGATGTTGTTGTAGCTCATGGCAACGGACCACAAGTAGGAATGATTAACAATGCATTTACCGAATATGGAAAAGTAGATTCAAAATTCCCATACATGCCATTATCGATGTGTGTTGCAATGAGTCAGGCATATATTGGATATGACTTGCAAAATGCACTACGAGAAGAATTTTTAAATAGAGGAATAAAAAAATCAGTAACATCAATTATAACTCAGGTCGTTGTTGATGAAAAAGACCCAGCATTTGAAACACCTACAAAACCAATAGGGCCTTTCATGACTGAACAGGAAGCTGAAGCAGCTCGTACAAGGGGTATGATAGTAGTTGAGGACTCAGGCCGTGGTTACAGAAGGGTAGTAGCTTCTCCAAAACCACAGGATATAATAGAAATTGAAACTGTAGAGGCATTATTAAAAGCAAACCAGGTTGTAATTGCTTGTGGAGGCGGCGGAATTCCTGTTATCAGGGATGGAAACCATCTTAAAGGAATGGGTGCTGTCATAGACAAGGATTTTGCAAGCTCACTTATGGCTCAGCTTATTGATGCTGACAGCTTTGTAGTACTTACAGCAGTTGAGAAGGTAGCTATCAAATTTGGAAAACCAGATCAAGAATGGCTATCGGAGTTATCAATTGAACAAGCTGAAAAATACATTGCAGATAGGGAATTTGCTGAAGGTTCAATGCTTCCAAAGGTTAAGGCTGCAATGAGCTTTGCAACCTCCAAGCCGGGAAGAAAGGCACTTATTACATCATTGGAAAAAGCAGCTGACGGTTTGGCAGGTAAGACAGGAACTTGGATACATTCATAGTCTCGTAAATTATTTAAAGGAGCAAACAATGATAATAGGCAACGGTAAAATTATTACTAATGATTCATTTAACACATTTTTTGAAAATGGTGCAATTCTTATAAAGGACAATATTATTGAAGATATCGGGAAACCGGAGGATATTAAAAATAAATACCCTGAGGAGGAATTCATAGACGTTAAAGGCAAAGTAATAATGCCAGGTATGATATGTGCTCACAGCCATATTTACAGCGCTTATGCCAGAGGTATGTCTGTTTCGAAACCTACCACAAATTTTTTCACAGTCCTTGAAAATTTGTGGTGGAGCCTGGACAGAAAGCTTACCTTAGAGGACGTAAGACTCAATGCGTTAACCACTTATATAGAATCAATTCAAAACGGTGTAACAACTTTGATAGATCACCATTCCGGACCTAATTCGGTTACAGGAAGCTTGTTTGAAATAGCTGAAGCGGCTAAAGAGTTAGGTGTCAGAACATCTTTGTGCTATGAAGTTTCCGACAGGGATGGGAAAGATGTTGCATTGAAAGAGATTCAAGAAAATGTTACTTTTATAAAAAGTTGTCAAAAAAATAACAATGATATGATAAAGGCTTTGTTCGGTCTTCACGCTTCATTTACAATCTCAAATGAAACAATGTATAATGTAAAGGAAGCTATGGAAGGCTTGTATGACGGTTATCACATCCATGTTGCAGAAGGTATCGAAGATCAATACGATTCTTTGAAAAAATATGGCAGAAGAGTAGTTGAAAGGTTACATGATTTTGGTCTATTAGGTGAGCGTACTATAGCAGTCCATGGCGTACACACAAATCAGAGAGAAATTGAAATACTGAAGGAGACAGATACTAGTGTTGTTCATAACCCTGAGTCTAATATGAATAATGCTGTTGGTTGCCCGCCGGTAGTTCTAATGCTTAAGCAAGGAGTAAGAGTCGGACTTGGAACAGATGCCTATACTAATGACATGTTTGAATCTATGAAGGTTGCCAATATTCTTCAAAGTCACCATTTATGTAATCCAACAGTTGGATTTCAAGAGACAAAAAAAATGCAGTTTGATAACAATCCTAAAATTCTTAGTAAATATTTTAATAAGGATTTGGGAAAATTAACGAAGGGTGCTTATGCAGATATAATCACTATAGATTACGACCCGCTTACGCCTTTGAATGAAAGCAATTGGTTTGGCCACACCTTGTTTGGAATGACAGGGCGACTGGTAAATGATACCATAATAAACGGTAAATTTATCATGAAAGACCGTGTGATTCAAACAGCTGATACTAAGGAAATAATGTTTAAATCCAGAGAAAGAGTAAAAGATATTTGGCCACTGATGTAAAGAATTGAAAGAAGCATATCAATTATTTTGAAAACAGAATAATTAGTGCATGTATGAGGCTAGTTATGCAGCCGCACACTTTTTATTGTTTGAAAGCGTACATGTAAACTGAAAAAAAGGAGAAACAATTAATTATGAATAACAAAAATACTGTTAACAATTCACTTTTCAGCTTAGAAAGTAATCCAAGCTTGCAAACAGCATTGCCTATGTCATTGCAGCATTTACTTGCAATGGTAGTTGGTAATGTCCTGCCTGCATTAGTTTTGTCGGGAGCAATAGGATTTACTCCCGAACAGCAGATACAACTGGTTCAAGCGAGTATGTTTATTGCTGCAATAGGTACATTTATTCAGTCATTCCCTATATTCGGGGTAGGTGCAAAGCTGCCTGTAATTATAGGGGTAAGTTTCGCCTATATACCTACCATTTTAGCTATCGGCGGAGAATATGGCATTGGTGCAGTGCTGGGTGCTCAGGTAGTGGGCGGTTTTACTGCATTTGTTGTTGGTATATTTATTGAAAAAATCAGAAAATTTTTCCCACCAATGGTGGCAGGAACTGTAGTATTTACTATAGGACTTTCACTTTACAGGGTTGCAGTTAACTATATGGCAGGAGGATTCCAAGCAACAGATCCAAGGTATGGCGGATTGGTTTATTGGGGAATTGCTGTATTAACTTTGACTGTGGTTTTATTATGCAATATGTTTGGCAAAGGATATATAAAGCTTGCAGCAATATTGATAGGTATAATAGTTGGTTATATTGCAAGTTTAATGGCTGGTATTGTTTCATTCAGCTCCATAGAAAATGCTTCATGGTTTAACTTGCCTGCAATAATGCCTTATAAAATGGAATTCCCGCTTGCGGCCGTTATAAGTATGGCAGTTATGTTTGTTGTAAATTCAGTTCAGGCTGTAGGAGATTTATCAGGAACCACTGTGGGTGGAATGGACAGGGAAGCAACAGATAAAGAGCTTTCAGGCGGAATAAAAGCTAATGGTGTTGTCAGTATTATAGGTTCATTTATAGGAGCGCTGCCTACGGCTACATATAGCCAAAACGTTGGAATAGTTGCTATGACAAAGGTAGTAAGCTTAAAGGTATTTAGAATTACTGCTTTAATGATTTTATTTGCAGGCTTTATACCAAAATTTGGAGCTGTTATGACTTCAATTCCTCAATGTGTTATTGGAGGAGCTACAATTTCTGTATTTGCTCAGATTACAATGACAGGTATGAAGCTGATTGTTCAGGATGAAATGTCAGTAAGAAACACAACAATTGTTGGTCTCGGTATTGCATTAGGAATGGGTATAACTCAGATTCCTAAAGAAGGACTGCAGTATCTTCCAAGCTGGTTCACAATGGTATTTGCAAGCTCACCGGTAGTTTTGGCAACTGTTGTAGTGTTCATTTTAAACATTTTATTACCTAAAAAGACAATAGCACAGGAAAAAGCCGAAAGAGAAGCTATTGAAAAAAAATAGTAACATTAAATATAATGTATTAAAGTTTATCTTATATGAAAATATAAGATAAACTTATCTTTAATTTTAAGAACTCAGGAGGATGCTTTGAATTTAATTATTAGAAACGGTGCTATAGATAATTGTGAAGAAAGCTTCAAAACTGATATTTTAATAGAAAATGGAAAAATAAAACAAATAGGTACAAATTTAAGCAATGAAAATAATTATGAAATAATTGACGCAAATGAAAATTTAATTTTACCGGGTGGTGTTGATGTTCACACTCACATGGACCTGGATTTAGGAAAGTACAAAGCCGTAGATGACTTTTATACAGGTACCAAAGCAGCGGCATTTGGAGGTACAACTACTATTGTGGATCATATTTCCTTCGGACCGAAGGGCTGCGGTCTTCATTATTCAATAAATAAATATCACAAGCTTGCAAAAGGAATGTCGGTTACAGACTACAGCTTTCATGGTGTTATTCAGCATGTTGACGAAAATATTTTAAATGAAATGAATGAACTTGTTGATGAAGGAATTCAAAGCTTTAAAATTTATATGACCTATGACAATATGCTGGGTGACGAAGATATACTAAAGGTGCTTATGAAAGCAAAGGAATTAGGTGCTGTTATTGCTGTTCATGCAGAAAATAACGGAGCGATACAATATTTGAGAAATTATTACGGAAGCCTTGGAAAAACAGAGCCGATTTATCATGCATTGTCAAGACCGGATTCTTCTGAGGCAGAAGCAATAAACAGAATGATTTATTTAAGCGAAATTGCAGGATGTCCTCATCTGTATTTTGTTCATGTATCAACAAAAAAAGGACTTAATGAAATTATAAGCGCAAGAAAAAGAGGAGTAAAAAATATTTACTGTGAAACATGCACTCAGTATTTAACTCTTACAGATGATTGCTATAATAAAGAAAATTACGATGGTTTAAAATATATTATGTCGCCGCCATTAAGGAAACAGGAAGATGTGGAGGCATTGTGGTGCGGAATAGAAAATGGTGATGTTGATGTAATTGCAACAGATCATTGCCCATTTTATTTAGAACAGAAATTGAAAGGTAAGGAGGACTACAGAGTTGCTCCCGGAGGAGCCCCTGGAGTCGAAGAAAGAATTGTGATAGTTTTGACAGAAGGTATTAAAAGGGCATTGCCTATTAACAAGCTGATTGAAAAGCTATGCACAAATCCAGCTAAAATTTTTGGGTTATATCCTAAAAAGGGAGTATTACAAATTGGTTCTGATGCAGATATAGTAATTATGAAAAAACAAGAAAATACCATAGAACAAAAAAATATGCATGGCGCAGCTGATTACACCGCATATGAAGGATATAAAGCCAAATATATCATCGGAACAGTTATTCAAAGAGGCAGCGTTTTACTAAGGGATGGCAGACTGCTTGCTGAAAAAGGTGATGGAGAATTTATTAGAAGAAACAAAAAAAGAAAGGAAATCTAACATGTATTCTTTAAATATTAATGGAAATGTTTATGAAGTGGAACAAGACAAAAGCCTGATGAATTATTTAAGAGATGATTTACATTTAACTTCTGTAAAGAACGGATGCGATGAAGGAGCATGCGGAGCTTGTTCAATACTTGTTGACGGCAAGGTTGTTAAATCATGTGTTATGAAGCTGTCAAAATTTGCAGATAAAAATATTTTAACTGTTGAAGGATTGTCAGAAAGAGAAAAGGATGTATACAGCTATGCATTTGCTAAATCCGGTGCGGTCCAGTGTGGTTTTTGCATACCGGGAATGGTGATTTGTGCGAAAGCACTTATAGATGTTAATGATGAGCCAACCAAGGATGAAGTAAAGAAAGCGATCAGAGGCAATATTTGCAGATGTACCGGATATGCAAAAATTGAAGAAGCGATACTTTTAGCAGCCAGATTTATTAAAAACAATGAAGAAGTACCTAAAAATGAAGCTTCGATAAGAATAGGCAAAGATATATTAAGGGTAGATGCCAAGGATAAAACCTTAGGAAAAGCAAAATATGCGGATGATTATTATATTGACGGAATGCTGTATGGAAAAAATGTGTTCAGCAAGCATGCCCGTGCAAAAATACTATCAATTGATACAAATGAAGCAAAGATTATGCCCGGGGTAGTTGCTGTTTTTACTGCCAAGGATATCCCGGGAAAAAGATATATAGGTCACCTTGCACAAGATTGGCCTGGTATGATTGATATAGGTGAACAAACAAAATGCATCGGCGATACTCTTGCTATGGTTGTTGCAGAAACAAAGGAACAGGCAATAGCAGCGGTAAGGGCTGTAAAGGTTGAATATGAAGAATTAGAACCAATTACCTCTCCTGAGCAGGCAAAGGTTCTCGGGGCACACCAGATTCACGGAGAAGGCTTCACGCAGTTTGGAAAATTTATTGTACCGGAAAACAATTTGTTTTCACATCAGGAAGTAAAAAGAGGTGATGTGGAAAAAGTATTTCAAGAATCAAAATATGTGGTGGAAGGTACATTTGAAATTCCGCCTACTGAACATGCATTTTTAGAACCTGAAACAGCAGTGGCTATGCCTGAAGATAATGGAGTGCTTGTAATAACAGGCGGTCAGGGAATTTATGATGAATATCATGAACTTAGCGCATATTTAGGATTGCCTCAGGAAAAGGTTAGAATTCAAAGTGCATCTGTAGGAGGAGGATTTGGCGGCAAGGAGGATATGAGTGTTCAGCATCAGGCCGCTCTTTGCGCCTACCTGACACAGCGGCCTGTCAAGGTTAGCTTCAGCAGGCAGGAAAGCATAAACTATCACCCCAAACGTCATGCAATGAAAATTTATTGTAAATTAGGATGTGATGAAAATGGCAAATTTCTTGGAATGAAAGCCAGATTAACTTCAGATACGGGAGCATATGGTTCATTGGGAGGACCTGTCCTTCAAAGAGCTTGTACTCATGCAGGGGGGCCATACAATTATCAAAATGTTGATATAGAGGGTGATGCTTATTATACAAACAATCCTCCGGCCGGAGCATTCCGTGGATTTGGCGTAACACAGTCAGCATTTGTTATTGAAAGCCTGATCAACCAGCTTGCTGAAAAAGCGGGATTGTCAGGCTGGGAAATCAGATATAGAAATGCCATCAGGCCCGGTCAGGCTCTTCCTAATGGACAGATTGCCGATAAGGGAACAGGAATGGCTGAAACTCTGGAAGCGGTAAAGAATGAATTTGACAAATATGAAAATGCACCTGATTATTATGTAGGGATTGCCTCAGCAATGAAGAATGCAGGCTTAGGTGTTGCCGTTCCTGATGCGGGGAGATGCAATCTGACAGTTATAAACGGAAGAGTGCATGCGAGATCATCTGCAGGTGCAATAGGTCAGGGTGTACAGACAGTTATATATCAAATTGTGTGTGAAACTACCGGATTGCCAAGTGACAAAGTCATTATCGAGCATCCTGATACCAGACACTCACCTGATGCAGGAACGACTACGGCATCAAGACAAACAGTGTTTACCGGTGAAGCAGCTCGGATTGCTTCGCTTGAATTAAAAGCAGATTTAGACAGCGGTAAAAACCTTGAAGAATTAGAAGGGAAAACATACAAGGGTGAATTTGACTTTAAAACTGACCCTCTCGGTTCGCCAAAACCAAACCCGGTAAGCCATATTGCCTATGGATATGCAACTCAGTTGGTTGTTATAGACAACGAAGGTAAGCTGGTAAAGGTTGTGGCCGCTCATGACGTTGGAAGAGCAATTAACCCTGTTGCCGCAAGAGGTCAAATTGAAGGCGGTGTTGCTATGGCCCTCGGCTATGGATTAACAGAGAATTTCCCGCTAAAAAACGGAGTGCCGCAAGTTAAATACGGAACACTGGGTTTGTTTAGATCAACTCAAATGCCTCCTGTAGAAGTTCATTTAGTGGAAAAGAACGACCCGAACAGTGTTGCATACGGAGCTAAGGGACTTGGTGAAATAGTGGTTATACCAGGTGCACCGGCATGTCAGAATGCTTACTATAAAAAGGACGGAAACTTCAGATATAAGCTGCCGTTAGAAAGTACAGCATATAAAAAGTAATCGTTACTGTTTAAAGTTGCAAAGTGAAGGCGAAAAATAAGAAAAATACCTACTCATGGTTTCGAATGGTAACAAGTAATCAAAAATAAACATAAATGTCGTCCGGAAATGGATGACATTTATATTAATTGATGATAAAATTGCTGTGGTGAGAATATGAAAAATCTAATTGAATTATTTAATATAAAAAATGGTGATATTGTTTCTATAGTCGGGAGCGGAGGCAAGACATCACTTTTGTTTGAACTGGCAAAGGAATTAAAGAAAAATTATAAGGTGCTTGTAAGTACAAGCACCAGGTTACTGATGCCTTCAATTGATGAGTATGATTATTTATATACTGATTTAGAAAGCTACAAAAAAAATAAACCTGATAATTACACAGGTATTACTGTGATTTCCAAAACTATCGATGATACAAAAAAGTTAATAGGAATTGATGAAGAGCAATTAAAAACATTAATTCCTGACTTTGACATTATCCTGTTAGAAGCTGACGGTTCTAAAAAGCTCCCTCTTAAGGGATGGAAAAATCATGAACCTCCTGTTTTAAACAGCAGTACTATAACGATTGGAGTACTGCCTGTCAATCTTCTGAATAAGAAAGTAAGCAGGGAATTTATATATGCTTTTGATGAATTTAACATATTGACCGAATTCAGTGAATATATTAATTTTGAAACAATAGGTAAAATATGCTCCGATAAAAATGGATTGTTTAAAAATTCCAAAGGCCAGCTATATTTATATTTAAATAAAGCAGATACTAATGAACAAATTTTTGCTTCAAGGGAGTTATCAAAATATCTTCAAGAATTTATTATAAATAAACCGTTTAATTTTAAAATATGTCTTGGTTCTTTGAAAAAAGGGGTGTATTATGAATGTTAATGCGATAATAATGGCTTCCGGTTTATCCAAAAGGATGAATCAAAATAAACTGAAGATGAAAATTGAAGATAAATTTATTTATGAGTTCATATTAGGAACTGTTAATAATTGCAAATATGGATTCAATGAAATTATTGTTGTTTCCAACGATAAGGATATATTGGAAAATGCAGGGAGCTTAGGATTCAAGTCTGTTGAAAATGAAATATTCAATTTAGGTCAAAGCGCCTCTGTCAGGCTTGGTGTAGAGAAATCATGTGAGACAGATGGTTATATGTTTTTTACGGCAGATCAGCCGTTTATTTCTGAAAAAACAATTAATGAGTTGTTAACAACATTTAAAAAAAATTCAAACAGCATTATAGTTCCGTGCTATAGAGGAATAAATGGCAGTCCTGCAATATTTCCTAAAATATTCAAGGAACAGCTGCTTAAATTAGAGGGTGACACCGGCGGTAAACTAATAATAAAAGACAATAAAGATAAAATAATTAAGGTACATATATATTCTGAAGAAGAACATATTGATATTGATACAATAGAGGATTATGAAAAAGCATGCAAAAATTATACTAGGAGGTGATTAAATGAATGGAGAAGTAGTAATAGTCAGAGGCGGCGGAGATATTGCTTCAGGAGTTATACAAAAGCTTCATAGAACAGGCTTCAGAGTATTAGTTCTGGAAATTGAAAGTCCATTGTCCATAAGAAGAACAGTATGTTTTTCTGAGGCAGTTTATATCGGCAGAATGGAATTGGAGGATATAACTTCAGTCCTGGCAAAAAACACAGTAGAGATATATCATGCCTGGTCTAATGATTATATACCTGTTTTAATCGACCCAAAAGGTGAATTTATAGAAAAGTTTAAACCATTGGCTGTTGTGGATGCAACAATAGCAAAAAAGAACAAGGGTATGAATAAAGACCTGGCACCTATAACTATAGCCATAGGACCAGGATTTGAAGCGGGGAAGGACGTGGACACAGTCATAGAAAGCAATCGCGGTCATAACTTGGGGAGACTGATTTTCGAAGGTTCTGCAGAGTCAAACACATCAGTCCCCGGCAATATAGAAGGATATACAATAGAAAGAGTATTGAATGCGCCTGATGATGGAATTATAAAGCTGGAATGCGTTATAGGAGATAAAGTAAAGAAGAAAGATATAATCGGATATGTTAACGGTAAAAGCATTGTAGCACAAATAGACGGCATTGTCAGAGGATTGATAAGAGAAGGAACATATGTTACCAAGGGCTTGAAAATAGGCGACATTGACCCCAGAATCGAACAATTAAAAAATTGCTATACGATTTCGGATAAAGCAAGAGCAATAGGGGGAGCTGTTTTAGAAGCTGTTATGATTGAAATGAAAAGGATTAAAAATCTATAAGATTTTAATCTTTTTTTATTGTAGAAACGTTATTAATTTGCTACAATTTAGATAACGATGTCGAAAACCTATTTGTAAGGAGTTTAAATAAATGGCGAAGATAATTTCTATTTCAAATCAAAAGGGAGGAGTAGGTAAGACTACTACCACGGGAGCTGTTGCAGCAGGTTTTAAATTAAAAGGGTACAAAGTTTTATGCTTGGATTTAGATCCACAGTCCAATTTAAGCTTCAGTTCAGGAGCAGAAACTGAAGATTGTCCTACAATATATGAAATATTGAAAGGAGAAGCAAAGACATTATTTTCAATTCAAAAAATGCCCTCATTCGATATTATTGCATCTAATATTTTGTTAAGCGGCATTGAACTGGAATTTACGCAGACCGGAAGAGAATTTTTACTAAAAGAAGCACTATCTTCAGTGAGAGATAAATATGATTATATATTTATTGATA
Source organism: Bacillota bacterium (assembly GCA_023453025.1). Lineage (GTDB taxonomy): Bacteria > Bacillota > Clostridia > Tissierellales > Sedimentibacteraceae > Sedimentibacter. The sequence continues at coordinate 97,028 of JAEXUD010000040.1, read as the reverse complement.
CACCGCCTGCACTAAGTATATTGACTGTAAATGCATTTACAGCCTCAGATTATGTTATTATTCCAATGCTTACTGATATTTTCAGCTTGCAAGGGATTGCACAGCTTTCAGAAACAATTGACAGGGTCAGAAAATATTGTAATCCAAGTTTGAAGGTAGAAGGAATAGTGCTTACAAAGTATAATAAAAGAACTGTTTTAAGCAGAGAAATAAAGGGCACCGCTGAATTAATAGCTGAAAAACTGAATACAAGCATATTTGATTCTACTATAAGATCAAGTGTAGCCATAATGGAGGCGCAAACAAATCAGCAAGATATATATGATTACTCTCATAAAAATGCAGCGGCACAGGATTATATGGATCTGGTTGAAGAGCTTATAGAAAGAGGGGTATAAAATGGCAAAAATTAAAAAGACTTTTGACAGAGAGTCAATGTATAAAAAGATAATGCCTACAAATTTAAAGAAAGAACCTGAGCTGGTTATAAACGAAACTGACGAACAAAACGAAGATGTTGTTGAAAAGAAAACTGCCAGGGAAACTACAATATTTCAAAATAAAGAATTAAATTTAATAAAAGAAGAAAAAAATGAAGTTATTTTGTACAATGTTACTGAAAAGCTAGTGCTTAACAAGCTTGATGCAACTTTAAAAAAAATGAATTGCTGTAAATGTGACCGCTGCAAAAAAGATATAATAGCTATTGCATTAAACAATCTTAAACCAATGTATATAGTTGCTACCAAGGATGAAATAAAACAAAAAATTCACGAGTTAAAAGAACTGGGCAGTGAAGTAACAACAGAAGTTATTAAAGCAGTTCTTATTACAAGAAAAAACCCAAGACATTAATATTTTTTTATTTATTGCTAAAATTTTATTTAAACATGCCGATATCATAATATAAAGTATTATTATGAGGTGATCATGTGCAGGATAAAATGAACGAATTATACAATGAATTAGCTGAAGATACATTAAAGGACAAATATCTTACTTTTTATACAGACAATCAATTGTTTGGAATCTCAATAGCAGATGTTGTACAAATAGTAGGAATGCAAGATATCACTGCTGTTCCGGAATTCCCTTCTTATGCAAAGGGTGTAATTAATCTACGGGGAATAATTATTCCCATCATTGATGTCCGATTACGTTTAAAAAAAGAAGAAATAAAATATGATGAAAGAACCTGTATTATAGTAACAAACATAAAAGATGGTTATATAGGTTTTATTGTTGACTCTGTAAATGAAGTGACAAATATATTCACAGACAATATTTCGAACCCTCCCCAAATGGGTAATGATTATGTAAATACATATATTACCGGAATTGCAAAGTTAAACAATAATATTGTTTTGTTAATGGATTTGAAAAAAATTCTGAATGAAAAAGAGTTAGACTTTATTACAAATTTAGACTAGTCAATTAAATCAGGGAGATATGTCAATTGAAAATACTAAAAAGAAAATCCAAGACTAAATCCAGGAAAGTTAAAAGTTTTTTTAAAATATCCAATGTAAAAATAGCACCAAGATTAATATTATGCTTTGCAATATTGCTTTTAATATTTGCGGTATCCATGGGTATTACTCTTTCTAATATCAGAAGTGCCGCATCAGATGTAAATCGCTTTTATGATGATTGCTATGAAGTAGAAGTAATTTCATGGAAAACAAAGCTGGCTTTAAATAAAGTGGAAAAAGCAATTTATAAATCAACAACGACTTCAAGCAGGTCGCTGGTCAGAGAATATACTTCGGAAATAACCGATAATATGGGAGAAGCTGATAATTACTTAAAACAGTTGAAATTAGACCTGACAGATTATCCTGCAGTTGTTGAACAATTAGAAAAGAATTTTACGGAAGCGCTTGAGATAAGTACTGAACTGGTTGGTTTATTGAATGAAAGCAGAAATGTGCAGGCCTTGTCAATATTAGAGGAAGAATTAATGCCTGTTTTGGATTCCATAAATGTAACAATGGATGAAGTCAGCAAAAACCTTGACATTGTAGCGAGAAACTTTGTGATTAATTCCAATACGTCAAGTAATAACACTTTAATTATTTTGTCTGTACTATTTGGCGTAAGTATTATTATTGCTGTTATATTGTCAGCGGTTGTAGTCAAAAGCCTTGTAAGGCCTATAAAGGAAATAACCGAAGCCGCAAATGCAATAAGCAGCGGAAATTTAGAGTATCATGTGGAATATTCATCAAAAGATGAACTTGGCATAGCAGCAAAGACAATAAGCAACACTATAGAAACATTAGGGCTGTATGTTGGGGAAATAGACAGAGTATTGAATGAAATGGCAGAAGGTGATTTAACAGCTGCTATTGATGTGGAGTTTATCGGAGGATTTGCACCAATAAAAAAATCTGTAGAAAAAATATTAGTATCCTTTAACGAAACTCTGGGTAAAATTGAAGAATCGGCTGAACAGGTGTCAAGCGGGGCAAAGCAGGTTTCAGGCGGAGCTATGGTATTATCACAGGGCACAGCAGAGCAGGCAAGCTCCATAGAAGAATTATCTGCAACTATCAATGACATATCTGAACAAATAAAACATAATGCAAATAATTCAAACAATGTCAGCCGGATAACGCAAAACGCAGCCAACGGAGTTGAGGAAAACAGCAAGCAGGTCGGGTTAATGACTGATGCTATGTATGATATAAAGGAATCAACAAATGAAATATTAAAGATTATAAAAGCAATTGATGATATTGCATTCCAGACCAATATACTTGCTTTGAACGCAGCCGTAGAAGCTGCGAGGGCAGGTGCAGCCGGCAAGGGATTTGCGGTGGTTGCCGATGAAGTCAGAAATCTCGCATCTAAAAGTGCAGAAGCGGCTAAAAGTACGGCGTTCCTCATTGAAAATTCTATTAAGTCTGTTGAAAGAGGTACTAAAATTGCTGATGAAACCAAGAAATCTATTATTAGCATGGTTGAAGGTATAAGAGAATCGGTGAAATTAGTGGATGAAATTTCTGAAGCATCAAATAAGCAAGCTGAGTCAATAATGCATGTAACACTAGGAATTGAACAAATTTCAGCAGTTGTTCAAACCAACTCTGCAACATCGGAAGAAAGTGCTGCAGCCAGTGAGGAGCTTAGTGATCAATCTTATTTATTAAAGGAAGCAGTTGAAAAGTTTAAATTAAAGACTTTTGACAATGCAGTAATATAAGGAGAATAATATGAGCTATGAAATGGATGAAGTAATTGAAAAAATTGATTTTCCGTGGTTAATATTCAAAATAAATAAAAAATTATACACAGTAAACAGTAAAATGATAACTTCAATAGTCATTAAACCGGAAGAGATAACCTTTGTGCCTAGAGTTTCAGATTATATGAATGGCTTAATTCATTTGAGGGGAAATGTTGTTCCTTTGATTGACTTAAAAAAGCTTTTTAAATTAGAAGCTGAAGAAAGTACAGCCGACAGTGAAAATAAAGAAATGGTTGTGGTTTTGGAAAAAGATAATACATTGGTAGGTCTTATAGTGGATGAAGTGCTTTCTGTGGAAAATATATCAGCTTTTGAAGAAACAGAAGAAGTCAGGAAAATGTGCAGTGACGGCTTTGTAAAAGGTGTGGCTAAAGGGAATAAAAATGAAGATATATTATTAATAATTGATGAAGAAAAAATTATGAACGTAGCATAATAAATTTATATTTTCATGTTAATTTTTTGTTTTTAATGCCGATATATTATTAGATTAAGTAGGGGATGTTATATGAAAATTCAAAATATCAGCAATCATATGAACTTTAAGGGAAATGCAAAACCAATAAAAAATGAAGAGCAAGTTAAAGCTAAAAACTATGATGTTATTGAAATCAAAAGCAAGATTCCACGCCAAGATGAAACAAAGCTTGAATCAATAAAAAAGAATGTTGTCGAAAAGATTAATCAGGAAACTAATGCCGAGAAAATAAACAGGATAAAAGAGAGCATAAACAACAAAACATACAGTATTGATGTAGAAGAAATAGTAAATAAATTTTTAAAGTAAGAGGATAACATGAATAGGCTAATTGATTTATTAGAAGAAAATGCTGACTTATATAAAAATTTTCTGGAATTAGAATATAAAAAATATGACACAGTAATTAAAAATGACATAGACACTTTAAATGACATAGTTGCTGATGAACAGGTTTACTATTTAAAAATAAGGGGCATGGAACAAAAAAGAGAAAAACTTCTTGTTTCATTGGGATACAAAGACAAAACTCTGAAGGAGATAATTTCTGTTTATAATGATGATGAAAAATATATGCTCAATGAGAAATACAATGAATTAAGTAAATTGATTACAGAGGTCAAAAAGATTAGCAGTTTGTGCAAGACTCTCATAGAAGTCAGAATGAATCGAATAGAAAAAGCAATGGCACAGCTCGGTGAAATAGAGAATACATATTCAAACAAACAGTCTAACAAAAAAGCAAAAAGTTTAATATTATCAAAGAAAATATAATGATAATTTTTATAATTTAGCCGAAGGAATATTACAAGGAGAAATATATGCTTAGATCAACTTTTTTAGGATATAGAACAGCCACAAGCGCATTGAAGGTAAATCAGAACATGTTGGATGTTGTGGGTCAAAATATATCAAATATTAATACGGAAGGTTACACTAGGCAGCGCCTTGATATAAATTCAGTATCCTTTAATACCAGAAATATAAAAATAGGAACAAACGGTGTAATTATCGGACAAGGTGTTGAAGCACAGGGAGTAAGCCAGTTCAGAGATTCTTTTCTTGATTTAAGATATAGGATGGAAGCTTCTAAAACAGGTAACGAATATGTTCAGCTCGAAGCATTAAGCGATTTGGAATCCATTTTTGATGAAATATCAATGGACGGGTTGGATGCTCAGTTTTCTGATTTTGTAGAGCAGCTTCACGCACTTACATCAAGCCCTTCCGACCCGGTATTGGAAGGTGTTGTAAGAACATCAGCACAAATGCTTACACAAATGTTCAATGATTATTCTGATCAGATAGATACAATAAGAAACCAACAGTTAAGTTATCTTCAAGACGGAGCTATGGTAAAGGTAAATCAGCTTCTGGATAATATATCAAAATTAAACAAGCAGATAAAAGAAGATAATATAAGCGGTAACCCTGCACTGGAACTAAACGACGAAAGAAATATGCTTATTGATGAATTATCCAATTATCTCGACATAGAAGTAGTCCTCACTCCACAATCAATAGGTGGAAATAAAAGTATAGATTTATTGTCTATTAAATTAAGAGATACAAGTCCTGCCGTAGAGCTGGTTAATGATACAGCTGCTGTAGAGCTGGAAGCTTTAGAAAGCGGCAAAGACGTAGAAATATTTTTAAAAACTAATTTAGACGGTACAGTGAATGACATTGCCGATACAGATAAATATCTGACTGAAAAAATCAATAAAGGTCAAATCGGAGGATATATTAAATTTTTAAACGGCAAGGGTGAGTTTGCAGAAGGTACAGACCCGGCTTATGAAGCAGAAGAAAAAGGTGTTCAGTATTACCAAAATATGCTGGATACTTTAGCTAACCAATTTGCATCTGTTATGAATGAAGCAAATAAGGTACCAAATACATTTGATGCAGATGGAAATGTTATACTATGGGATGACAAGCCTCTTTTTGAAGCGAGAGGCGGCGGAGATATTACAGCCGGTAATATTAAGATACATGAATCGTGGGCAAATGCGACAGGTTCTTATATAACAAATACAATTAAACAAGAGACAGGTGACAGTACGGGTGCCACTGATAATATTTTAAGAATGATATCAAAATTCCAATCCGGTGAAGGCAGTCTTGATTTTATAGGTGGAGGTACAACATTATTTAATGGTACATTCCAGGAATTTTTGTCTTATACAACAACAAGATTAAACCTTCAGGTGGATGACGTCGGAACATCATACGACACTTACTCGGGCTCCCAATATCAAATAGAATATGCAAGAAGCAGCATGTCTTCTGTAGATTTAAATGAAGAAGGGGTCAATTTGCTGCAATACAGCAAATCTTACAATGCAGCTGCAAGATTAATGACAACCTTGGATGAAATGCTGGATACATTAATCAACAGAATGGGAGTATAGAGGTGATATTATGAGAATAACAACTAGCATGATGTCAAGCAGATATATAAGAAATTTAAATAAATCAGCAAATAAAATGAATTATCTCAATGAACAGGTGTCAACAGGCAGAAAGTTTTTTAAGGGTTCAGAGGATCCGGTATCTGCTATCAAGGCCTATAAATTAAGAAGAGAATACAGGTCAACGGAAATCTACGATACTAATTTAAGTGATGTTGATTCGTTTTTAACTACGGCTGAAACAAATATGACAGAAATAAGCAATAATGTTGAAAAGGTATACACTTCATATTTAAAAGGAATTAACGGAACAATAAGTGAAGATGACAGACAAATAATTGCCAAGGAACTTGAAAATTTGCAGCAGTCAATATTGACTTCTCTAAATGCAAAGTTCGAGGACAGATATGTATTTGGCGGTACATCTAAGACAGAAATCCCTTTTACAATACAAAATGGAGAATTATATTTTAAAGGGGTAAATGTAAATACACAAAAGGATATGGACGGAAACGATGTAAATCTTGAAGAACTATCCAAGGAAACAATTAACGTTGATCTTGGATTGGGAATGACATTTGATTCAAGCGGAAATTTAAATGAAGACACGGTATTTGATATGTCTTTGTCAGGGATTAAATTTATGGGATATGGGGAGACTGATGGTACTCCAAATAATTTATACACACTGATAGGAAAAATAAAGGATGAATTAGAAAGTCCTGATTTCAATCTGGAAAATATAGAGCCGTATATAGATAAATTTGAAGAACAGAAAAAACAAGTCCTGGTTAATGTTACAGATATAGGTGCCAAAACTAATTATCTTGAGTTTCTTAAACTTAGGAATGAAGATAATCAATTTAATATAAATGAGAAAATCCTAGACGTGGAATATGTAGATCCGGCAGAGGCAATAGTAGATTTTAAAATGCAGGAATATTCTTATAACGCAGCATTGTCAATGGGCAACAAAATACTTCAAAATAGTTTTATCGACTTTATGAAATAATAAGGAGTGTTAATATGATAGAACCGCTATTAGAAATTAAATCAATTCCAATGTCTATAGAATTTAAAATTAATAAAGCGATTTACGAGATAGCTAACACTAATGCAACATTTGAATTAAAAAGAGATAAAGGCGGACTTCAGATGCAAATGAAGCCCACCAAGCTAAATATTGATACAGTAGAAGCAAGATATTCCGCCGGGATTAAAAGTGCAATGCGCTCTGTTGAAGACTTTGCAAAAAAGGGTGTGCAGGCAGCTTATGAAGCAACCGCTACTTATGCCAGAAACGGAAACTTGATGCTCGATATAAATATAATGGATAATCCTATTCCGGAAATAGCAATGAGAAAATTTTTCAGTGATGTGGATTTCAACCTTGGATTTATTCCAAAAACCGGGCCTGATATTTCGTGGGAAATCGGCGGACTATCAATGAACTTTGAAATGGATAAGCTGGATTTCGACTGGAATGTAGAAAGACCTGAAATAAACTTCATACCCGGTAGTATAGAAGTTATAATAAAAGAATATCCAAAGGTTGAAATAAATTATATAGGTACCCCTATTTTTGTACCACCAAGTTCGAATCCTAATTATAAGGAGATAGATACATTTGCCTAAGAAAAAAATAAATATCAGAACCAGAGATTTTGGCGAAATAGAAGTTGATGAAAATGACCTGATTATCTTCAGCACCGGAATGTATGGATTTGAAAATTATAAAAACTATGTAATTTTAAAGGATGGTCCGGAAGATGACATAATGTATCTTCAATCCCTGGATAATACCGATTTGTCCTTTGTGCTTATAGATCCATTTGCAATTGTCAGAACCTATGAACCTGATTTGTCGGATGAAGATTTATCGGAGCTGGAAGTTACAAGTGAAAATGAACTTAAATTTTTAGTTATTGCAATAATTAAAGAAAATGTAATGGATTCTGTAGTTAATTTAAAAAGTCCGATTGCAATTAACCCAAAGACGAGAGTATCTAAACAGGTAATTCTTCAAAATTCATATCCACTCAGACATAGCCTTGTGGTAGCTGAGGAGGAGAAAAAATGTTAGTTATTAAAAGAAAAGTCTCAGAATCCATATTGATTGGTGACGATATTGAACTGATAATATCTGAAATTTCCCAAGACAAGGTAAAAATAGCTATCAATGCTCCTAAGGATGTAAAAATAACAAGAAAAGAATTAGCAGAAACATGTGAATTTAATATATCTGCTTCAGAGAAAATAAGCAAGATATGTCTGGATAGTCTAAAAAATCAATTAAAAAATACAGAAAAAAGATAAAAAAATATAAAACTTCAAAAAAATTTTTTTATCTTCATTTTGATTTTTTTGTATATTTTTTTATATTATAAAACAAAATAAAAATAGAAATATGGATATTTATATAATATCCCTATTTCTATTTTTTGTTTTTTGCGTTGTTATTACTGGATTTGAATTTTGCACTAATACATTCGTGGAATATATATTCAATTAAAAAAATTATAATTACAAAAATATAGTTAATAATATACATATGGATAATATGTCAAAAAAGCTTGCATTTTGTTGTATTTTCAATTATAATAGCATTATATTAAAGAAATGTTAACAAAAAATTAATAATTGAAAAAAGTAAAGCTGCCGAAAGACAGTGACACAAAGCTATAGGGCCTAAGGATGAAATCTACGGCTGCCAGTTGCCAATACAATAATATATTGTAATTTAATGTATATATATAATTTATTGAGCAATGGCTGATAAATTATATTTTTTGTACCCATTTTTAAGGGGAGGATGAGGATTATGAAAATCATTGAAAACACTAAACTAAATTTGCTGAATAAAAGCCTTGACGGACTATGGCTCAGGCAGCAAGTTACAATGGAAAACATAGCAAACTATTCTACACCCGGCTATAAAAGTAAGTTTGTCGATTTTGAGAATATCTTAAAGGCGAACCTGGAGATGGTAGACGGAAAAAATACTTCGGAAATTAACAAGCAAATCAATACCAGCAATATAGTAATGCAAGAAAACGACAATCAATCATTAAGACTTGACGGAAACAATGTTGATTTAGAAAAAGAAAACTTGCAATTAGCACAGACACAGCTTCAATATATGTATACAGTGACAGAAATAAATTCTTATTTTTCAAAACTAAAATCTGTAATTTCAGAAGGAAAAAAATAACTTACGGAGGTAGCAATGTCTTTTTTAAATTCGCTTAATATAAGCGGCTCAGGTCTTACTGCGCAAAGACTAAGAATGGATGTAATTTCAGAGAATATAGCAAATATGGACACAACGAGAACAGAAGACGGAGGACCGTACAGAAGGAAAATGGTTGTACTTTCTTCAACATCAGACTTTAAAAATATGCTGGTTCAGAATTTAAATGATTATGAAGCAGGCGGAGTAGAAGTAACGGAAATAACAGAGGATCAAAGCGAGTTTAAACTTATTTTTAATCCTGAGCATCCGGATGCTGATGAAAATGGTTATGTGAGAATGCCAAATGTAGATTCGTTAAAAGAAACTGTTGATATGATGGAAGCTTACAGAGCATACCAGGCAAATATAACGGCTTTGAATACTACTAAGCAAATGGCAGTAAAGGCGTTAGAAATTGGGAGGTAACAATGTTTATTAAACCGATACAACCAATAAAGGATATAAATCAATCAGGGGAATTAGGCAAATCAATAAGCAAAAAAGAAAACGAAATATCGTTTAAATCTATTTTTGATGATGCTCTTGACAATTATGTTGAAGCTGAAGCAAAGGTAGATGAAGATATATACAAGCTGTCGATCGGAGAAAGTGACGATGTACATAATTTAATGATAAATGCGCAAAAAGCGGAATTATCATTGGATCTGATGATACAGCTGAGAAATAAAGCTTTAGATGCATACAATGAAATAATGCGTATGGGAGTATAACAGTTCTCATATATTTTAGGAGCTATAAATGGCAGAGCAATTTAAAAATATTTGGAACAATATAACGGAGTTTTGGGGAAAACTTAGCGGAAATAAAAAAAAGTTAATAATAGGCGGACTTTTCGGATTAATTGTTATTGCATTTACTATAACTCTCATTCTTAACAGGAAGGACTATGTAGTTCTTTTCAGAAATATAGATGAGGAAGAAACAGTTGAGGTAATGCAGCAGCTCCAAGAAAACAATGTAGATTATAAATATGAGAATGACGGAACAATACTTATTCCACAAGAACAAGAAAGTACCTTAAGGATGAAGCTTGCACAATCCGGACATCCTCGAACCGGTTCAAATTATGATTTATTTACTCAGAACATTGATTTTATGACTACCGATTATGAAAAAAGGCAATATGAAATTTTTCAATTACAGGAAAGACTTCAGGATTCAATCGAAACAATTGATGGAGTTAAAGAAGCTATTGTAACAATCAATTTACCTGAAGACAAAAGTTTTGCATGGGAATCAGACAAACAAGAATCATCAGCATCAGTAAAGGTAAACCTCGCTAACGGTTATTTCTTATCAACATCACAAACAAACGGCATCATGCAGCTGGTTGTTAAGAGTATAAAAGGCTTAAAAGAAGAAAATGTTGCAATTATTGATACCGAAGGTAACAGCCTGGTTGTTGACAGTGAAATGCAGTATACAAATACTATAAAGCTTAAATTAGAAGTGGAAAAAGAATTTGAAAAGGAAACCGAGAAAGATGTTACTGAATTCTTGGCAAAAATATACGGTCCTGAAAATATCAAGGTTTCTTCAAAATGTACTATTAATTTTGATAAAAAAATAAGTGAAATACTACAATATTTACCTGACGAAGAAACAAAGCTGGGAGTTCCAAGTGAAACACATAATGACAGAGAAATTACAGGACCGGGTGAAACCACCGGCGGGGTTGCAGGTACTGAAACAAATGCCGAGGTGCCCACTTATCCGGGAGTAGTAATAGAAGGAGAAAATATATTTTTCAGGGACTCAAATTCTATTAATTATCTGGTAAGTCAGCTAAAGGAACAAATAGAACATAATCCGGGAAAAATTGAAGAACTTACGGTTGCTGCAGTAATAAATAAAGTGAACATGAATGATGATGAGATTAATGAAATTAAAGAGCTTATAGCTTTTTCAGCCGGAATCAGCACCGAAGACATTGCGCTTCACAACATGGCATTCTATGATCCTGATGCACCGGCGATACCTGCTGCTACAAATGATCCAGGTGTTGAAAATGCAATTCAGTTAAGAGATATACTGATTTACGGAGGTATCGGATTAGCTGTGCTGGCTGTTTTAATATTTATTATCAGCTTGATATTCAGAAGAAGGAAAAAGAATAAAGCTGATAAATCAGATGAGTCAACTGAAGCAGCTGTTACAAACGACTTTTCATGGGCAGATATACATGATGAAATTGTATTAAAGGAAACAACAGAACAAGTTATTAAAAAGCAGCTTAAGGATTTCACGGCTGCTAATCCTGAAATATCGGCCCAGCTTTTAAGGACATGGCTGAAAGGAGAAGATGACTAATATGGCTGAATCTAAATTATCAGGAAAGCAAAAAGCCGCAGCAATTATTATTTCTCTTGGAGCGGACGATGCATCAAAAATATACAAGTATTTAAAGGAAGATGAAATAGAACAGCTTACATATGAAATTTCAAGGCTGCAACAGTTAAACCCCAGCGTGATGGAGAATACTCTCAAGGATTTTTACGATTTATGTCTCACGCAAAAGGTAATAACTGAAGGCGGCTTGGAATATGCAAGAAATGTACTTGAAAAAGCATTTGGTGCACAGACTGCATCAAGCCTTTTAGAAAGAGTAACAAAGACATTAAGATCTAAATCCTTTGACTTTTTGAGAAAGGCGGATTATAAAAACCTTTTGACTATAATACAAAATGAACACCCGCAGACAATAGCACTTATATTATCCTATGCAAGAGCGGACCAGGCATCAGCTGTAATATCTGAACTTCCAAAAGAAAAGCGTATTGATGTGGTTGAGAGAATAGCAAAAATGGATCGGACTTCTCCTGAAATTATTAAATATGTCGAAGAAGAATTAGAAAAGAAGTTTAATTCTATTGTCTCGGTAGATTTCACAGAAATAGGCGGAGTAAACTATGTTGCCGATGTTATGAATAATATGGACAGAGGCAATGAAAAATATATATTTGATGAACTTAATAAGAAGGATGCTAAGCTGGCTGATGAGATCAGAATGAGAATGTTTGTATTTGAAGATATTGTTACAATGGATTCATTAAGCATTCAAAGATTTCTTCGTGAAGTTGACAGTAAGGATTTGGTATATGCTATCAAAGGATCAAACAAGGAAGTATCAGATATGCTGTTTGGCAATATGTCAACTAAAATGGCCGAAACAATCAAGTCGGAATTGGAATATACCCACAATATCCGTTTAAGAGATGTGGAAGAAGCACAGCAAAGAATTGTTTCTGTTATCAGACGTCTGGAGGAAGAAGGAGAACTTATTATAGCTAAAAGCGGAAAGGATGATATTATTGTCTAATATAATCAAGGCGGAATATGTGGTTTTTGATAACAAAAAAAATAGTCATGTTAATAAAATAATAAAGACCGAACAGCCGGAACCTAAGGTTATAACTACTCCAAGAGAAGACTTGTATGAAATATACAATCAGAGGGAAATTATCCTGAAGGAAGCAAGAGAGGAAGCTGCAAAAATTGTAAGTGCCGCAAGACGAAATGCTCAAATAGAAATAGCTGACTTAAAAAAAAGAGGCTATGAAGATGGCTATAATGCAGGCAAGGAGATAGGAAAAAATAAAGGCTATGACGAAGGCTATGAAGAAGGAAAAATAGATGTTTTGCAAAAACTTGCAGAACAAAACCAAGTAAAGCTTGAAGAGCTTTCAGATATGATCGAAAAGGTTGAAGAAGAAAAAGAAGAAATAATCAACCGGTATGAAAATGGGTTAAGCAAACTGGCAATTGATATAGCTGAAAAAATTATAAAACAAAAAATTGATTCAAAAAGTAATGTAATATCAAGCATAATTAAAAATGTTATTAAAGATTACAGGAATGTCGAATGGGTTAAGGTATATATCTCAAACAAGGATGATGTTATATCGGTTCAAGCTGATAAAGACCTGTTAAAGGAACTGCGTACAATATCAAATGATGTGAAATTTGAAGTTACAGAAGATTTAGAGGAAGGCAGCGCTATTGTTGAAACGCCTGACAGTGTAGTGGATGCAGGCATAAATACACAGTTAAATAATTTTAAAGAAATGGTGCTAAGCAAAAATGCAGTTTGAAGAAAAACTTAAGAGTATTCAGGAATCATTAGTAAAAGAAGATTTTCATACTTACATAGGAAAAGTAAAAAGAATATCTGGAATGATGATAGAAGCAACAGGTAGAAGGTACAAAATCGGAGAGGTCTGCGAAATTACAACTGATACCGCAGACAAAGCAATACGTGCTGAAGTTGTAGGATTCAATGATGGCAGAGTACTCCTGATGCCTTACGAGAATATAAATGGTATTGGTCTTGGAAACACAGTAAAATCAACAAAAAATAAGTTGAAAATTCCTGTGGGAGATTTTCTTATAGGAAGAATAGTGGACGCGACAGGTCAGCCGATTGATGACGGTGAGGAATTTAATAATGCAGAATATTGCTATGTAGACAATGAATATATAAATCCATTATCAAGACCAAGAATAAATAGTACCTTAAGCTTTGGCGTAAAAGCAATAGATGGTCTTTTGACCATTGGCAAGGGTCAGCGTATGGGAATATTTGCAGGCAGCGGAGTAGGAAAAAGTACGTTGCTTGGAATGGTTGCAAAAAATGTAAAGGCAGATATAAATGTTATTGCGCTTGTAGGTGAAAGAGGCAGGGAAGTAAGAGAATTTATTGAAAAAGATTTGGGTGAAGAGGGATTAAAAAGGTCGGTTCTTGTGATAGCAACATCAGACCAGCCCGCCATGCTTCGAATGAAATGTGCATTAGTTGCAACAACGATAGCGGAATATTTTAAAGATAAAGGTAAAGATGTGCTTTTAATGATGGATTCACTAACAAGGTTTGCTATGGCCCAAAGAGAAATAGGTCTTGCAACAGGTGAACCGCCTGTATCCAGAGGATACACTCCATCGATTTATGCAGAGCTCCCGAAGCTGTTAGAAAGAAGCGGAAACTTTACTGAAGGTTCAATAACAGGTATTTACACAGTCCTGGTTGAAGGGGATGATACTAACGAACCTATATCAGATACTGTAAGAGGGATTGTAGACGGACATATAGTACTGACAAGAAAACTGGCAAATTCAAATCACTACCCTGCAATAGATATAAATGGAAGCATATCAAGGCTGATGAATGATATTGCAGCTAAGGAGCATAACGATAATGCTAAAAAAATAAGAGATATTTTATCAATATATTATGCAAATTATGATTTGATTTCTATCGGAGCATACAAAAGAGGCACAAACTTAAAGCTGGATGAAGCAATAAGTAAAATAGACAGAGTTAATGACTTCCTGATGCAAGGAGTTAATGATAAATACACTTATGAAGATGTATTGAAACTGATGGCTGAAATATAATCCCGGTATAAAAATATTTGAAAAATGGGGGTATAAGTTGAAAAAATTTAGTTTTTCACTGCAAAAGGTCTTAGAAATAAAAAAACAGATATTAGAAAGCTATAAAGCTGAACTAAGCAGTTTAAATAATGATTTAAATATTATTAACGAAGACATTAGCAGCTTAAAAATCCATTTAACAGAAATAGATAATGAGTTCACTAATAAATCGTCAGTTTCAATATCAGTAGGAGAATTAGCATATTATAAGATGTTAATGAACAGCATATTGAAGCAAATTGAAAATAAAGAAGAAGAAAAACAAAATCTTCTTAAGAAAATAGAAGCCAAAAGGCAAGAAATTATAAGCATGAATATGGAAATTTCAAGTCTTGACAAACTAAAAGAAAAAGAATTTGAAAAGTATAATAAGGTATTTATGAAAAACGAAGAAATTTTTATTGAAGAATTTGTTTCAAACAAAAGTATAACAAAAGGATATGCAATATAATATCTAATCATTGAAAGGAGGTGAGAAAATGAATAGCAATGTAAGTATAAACAATATGTATGTAAGTGCTCCTAATTTGAATCAAAAAAGCCAGAATGCTAATATCAGCCGGGACACTTTTTTAAAATTAATGATGTTAATCAGCCAAAATCAAAATAGCCAAATATTAAATCAAAACAATCAAATATTAAACCAAAATAACCAAGCATTAAATCAAAAAACCGATACGGATGTGAAATTAAATATTATAAATTTAATTATGGGCAAGAGTAAAAATTTGGATGATTCAACTGATTCAACTGATTTAAGCGGTATAAACCTTGGCTTGAATGAAAATTCGGGAGCAGATGTAGATGATGATGATAAAACAAAGTTAAACGCATTAGACAATTTCATGATAATGATGAATTTTATGAACTTTGGCAATGAAAAAATTGTTGTTAAAAAACCAGAATCTGAAGCTTTAGTTTCAGGAAGTGATGTTTCTGTTATTATTACAAAGGGGTCTGAACAATATAACCAGGATGTAACGGTTTTTGAAAAAACAGAAAGCAGTTTTCCTAAGCGTAGTTTTCAAATTGAGAAACTTGAGGAATTAGTTACTGATATTGCTACATACAAGGATAAGCAAAAAAATAAAATTGATTTCAGTTCAGAGTTAATATTACCAAAAGAGCCTTTGATTCAATACGATACCAAAATTATTACTATAACTGATGAAGCATCACAGATAAAGCCCCAGGTGCTGGCTCAGATAAAGGATAAAATAGAATTTATGTTCAAAGAAGGTTCAGCATCAGGTAAAGAAATCAAGCAGGTTACAATGGAGCTCCAACCTCAAAATCTTGGCAAGGTAAATATTAAAATGATTTTTGAGGATAACAAGATAACTGTTGAGATTAAAGCATTAAATGAGGAAACACAAAAAATATTATCTTCCGGTACTAAAGAGCTTGCAAACATATTAAATAAAGCAACTGAGTCATCAGTTAATGTTGTTGTAAAAGCCAATGAAGCTCAATATGATAATCAACCGCTGAATTACAATCAAGACAATGCGGAGAAGTACAATGAAAATTACGACCAACAAAATGGGCACAATAAGCACAGAAACTATTACTACAGTGAAAATGAAAAAGACCCCAATGATGAGGACAATACTTTTTCAGAGCTCATTGACTTAAAAAATTCGAAACTATAGCAAAGGAGTTAAAATTGGAGGTTAATGCTTATAAATCAAATTATCAGGTGAGTAATTCCAACAGTGAAAATTATCTTAAGGTGCAAGAAGAAAATGAAGCATTGGATATGCAGGATTTCCTGGATTTACTGGTTGCACAAATGACAAATCAGGATGCGATGAATCCCATGGACAATACAGAATTCATGGCACAAATGGCTCAGTTTTCGTCATTGCAGGCAATGTCGGATTTGTCGGAAATGTCCATGCAAGGACAGGTAACTTCGCTCATTGGTAAAAATGTTATTGTTGCAAGATATAACAATCAAGGAGAATTGGAAATTCAAGAAGGTATAGTTCAGAAAGTCACTTTTTTCAGCGGAGAAGCAAGGCTGTATGTAAATGATGAGGAATTTGGGTATTCAAATATAATGGAAATTATACAAGATGAACAACAAGAAGTTGATCCTGTGCAAGAAACGTTGAACAGTATTTTAGAAAGTATAAACAGTTTAAATGAATCCTTATCAAAGGAGGAATTACCAGAAGATATAATTGATCCTCAAGCCGGAGGAGAAAAATAAGAGGTGATAAAGTGACTGATATTAATTTTATCAGGAAAATAAGTAATTTAGACAACAATATTCAGCCTAACACTGCTCTTAGAAACAATGAAATCAATTCATACTTTAAGGATATCTTAAATAAAAAAATTACAGATAAAAAGGCCGAAGAGGTTGAAAGTAAAGTTGTTTTTTCAAAACATGCCAGTGAAAGGGTCAAAGAAAGAAATATTGATGTCAGTACCGGTGTAACAGAAAAGCTAAATGAAGCAGCAGAGCAAGCAAAGGAAAAAGGTTTAAAAAATGTGCTTGTAATGATAGAAAATCAAGCCTTCATAATAAGCACAATGAACAATAAGGTAATAACTGCAGTAAACAGTCAAGATTTAAAAGAAAATATATTTACAAATATCGATGGAGCTGTGATAAAATAGCCGGTCCTTTTCAGGAGGCTAAAATCCGGAGTTTTTGATGGATTTAAACAGCTAAAAATTAAAAGGAGAATGAATTATTATGATGAAAGCACTTTATTCTGGTGTATCAGGAATGAGAAGCCACCAGACAAAAATGGACGTAATAGGCAACAACATTGCGAACGTAAATACAAATGGATATAAAACACAAAGAGCAACATTCAGAGACATATATTATCAAACAGTAAGCTCACCAAATGCCGGCGTAGCCGGAACAATAGGTGGTACAAACTCTTCTCAGGTGGGATATGGAGCACAGATAGGTTCTATTGATACAATACATACTTTATCAGGATATTCACCAACCAATAAACCAACTGATTTGTATATTAACGGCGATGGATATTTAATTGTTGAAAATGCATCTTCTGAAAGATTTTATACAAGGTATGGTGCATTAAACTTTGACGCAGCCGGAAACCTGGTTGATTCCAAGGGCTCTATGGTTATGGGGTTAAACAGGGCAAATTTATCTGATATGAGTTCAGACGGCGTAGTTGATGAATCGGATTTAGAAGCAATAACTATTGATTTGGAAAACTATACAAATATTACCATAAATTCAGACGGAACTATTACAGGATTAGGACTAACCGGAGCTGATGCAGATCAGATAGTAGAATTAGGTCAAATAGCAGTGGCATTTGTTCCTAATCAAAATGCTTTGGTATTGGATGGAAATTCATATTATTCAAAAAGTAATAATACAGGTACTATTACTTATCACGAAGCAGGACTTAAAGGTACCGGAGCAATAGTTGCCGGCGGACTTGAAATGTCCAACGTAGACTTAGCCAATGAGTTCTCTGAAATGATAATAACACAAAGAGGCTATCAGGCTAACACAAAAATAATTTCAGTAGTAGATCAAATGCTTGAAGAGCTTGTTAATCTCAAGAGATAAATAAGCTGTAATCTGTCATTCTGAACTAGTTCAGAATGACAGGAACTGGTTCATGGATTAATTAAAGATAGAAATATTAATTATGAGTATAAAGTGTTTTATGAGTGTGATTAATGTTTTTATAATAATTTAGGAGGAAGTATGGTAGAAGTTGTTGGAATTAACGGAGAAGCTTTTTTAGTCAATGCGGCACTGATAGAAAAAATAGAATTTATACCGGAAACAAAGATTACCCTGACAACAGGGAGATACTATTTAGTTAAAGATTCAAAAGAAGACATTGTAAATAAGATTATTAAATACAATCAAAAAATTATCAGAGGCGTAACTGCCGATTAGCAAAGAGGTGTTAGATGAATATATCATTTGTAATAGGGCTGCTCGCAGGCTTTGGATTGGTAATTTACGGAATTACGGGAAGCAGCTCTAGCATGTCACAGGTTATAGAAAGCTTTGTTGACATACCAAGTATGTTTATAACCATAGGCGGGGCAACTGCAGCTACAATAATGTCAGTGCCTGTCAAATATTTAAAAGATGTACCTAAAAATATGAAGGTACTGATGAAGAAAGAAAAAATCAACCTAAATCTGTATATAGACGCAATAGAAGAGCTTGCAAAAGAAGCAAGATTAAAGGGTTTGCTGGTTTTGGAAGAAAAAATAAACAATCTGGAATTAAAGGATGAATTTTTAAAATATTGTGTAATGCTCATAGTGGATGCCATTGAACCAACCAAGGTCAGAGCACAGATTGAAAATGAGATTGATTGTATTGAAGCACGTCATGCGTCAGCATGGAAGGTTTTTGATACATTAGGTTCCTTTGGACCGGCATTTGGTATGATGGGTACCTTAATAGGACTGATTAATATGCTGGCCAATTTGAATACGGCACAAGGAGGAGCGGATTCTCTCGGCAAGGGAATGTCGGTTGCGCTCGTTACTACCTTTTACGGCTCAGCTTTAGCAAATATGATTTGTGCTCCCATATCAAACAGACTAAAAGCAAAGCATGATGAGGAAATGATAACTAAAGAATTGATAATGGAAGGTGTTTTATCAATACAATCAGGAGAAAATCCTAAATATATAAGAGAAAAACTAAATTCATATATAACATATCAAGAAAGAGACTCTGCTGCAGAACCGGGCGGCGCTGATAAGAAAAAAACAAAAAAGGGCAAAGGGAAAAAAGAAGCTAATGCTTAATTATAGAATAAGTAGGGATTGTTATGGCTAGAAGGAAAAGGAAAGAAAACAGCGGGGGCGCCAGCTGGCTGGAAACATACAGTGATATGGTGACATTATTATTGACATTTTTTATACTGTTGTATGCTATGTCAACGGTAGATTCTGTAAAGTATGCAGCAATTGTAGCAGCATTTTCCAAGGAGATGAATCCTGTGGTTTACTATTCTCAGGGATCACCTTCTGTAGAAGAGGGTAAAGAAGAAGTAGAACTTAATGAAGAGCCTATGGAAATAGATGAAAATGAATTAGATATATTGTATACACTAATTAAGCAGTATGTTGATGAAAATGATTTAAGCGGTCAAGTAGAAGTCAGTAAAAGCGTAGAATATGTGTTTATAAGATTTTCTGATTCAGTCACATTCAGAGGTTACAGTGACATTTTAGAAGAAAGCGGGAAAAAAGTACTGGATGTTCTTGCGGAAGGTCTGGCGCTGGTTGATGAATATATCGAGGAAGTTATAATTGCAGGACATACTGCTGAGGTAGCATACGACAAGACTGATATTGACCGTTCATTATCTACAGACAGAGCCAATGTGGTTTTAAAATATTTAGAAGATAAAGATGTAATAGATCCTGCAAAATATTTGTCCATCGGATATGGATTGTACAGTCCTATAGCAGATAACAGCACCGCAGAAGGACGAGCTAAGAACAGAAGGGTTGAGATATACATAAGCAGGGAAGGCTACCCTATCAGTTATACTAAGAAAATTCAGGAAACAATTAATAAGGATAAGTCAAGTGATTCTAATAATATTGAATACCAACATACTAAATATATAAACTAGCAAAAATTATGGAATGAGGGCAATTTATATGGCAGAAATACTATCACAGAGCCAGATAGATGAGCTGCTTAACAATTTAAGCAGCGGAGACGTAAATATACAAGAGCTTGAGGCAAATGAGAAAAAAATCAAAGAATATGACTTCAGAAGTCCTAAAAAAATAACTAAAGAAACCATAAAATTGCTAAAAGGTATTTATGAAAATTACTGTAGAATGCTTACATCACGCCTTACATCAATTTTAAGACTCACATGTGATGTTGCAGTTGAACAGGTAGAAGAAAGCATATTTCACGAATACAACAATGCATTGGATGATTATGTGTTAATGGGGCTTATTAATGTGATATATCCGGATAAACAAGTATCTGACAGTCAGATTTTGATGGAAATGTCAAAACCGCTGTCCTTTGTAATTATAGACAGATTATTAGGCGGCATCGGGGAAGAATATGATAATTCGAGAGACTATACGGATATTGAATTATCATTGCTTGGCAATATGCTTAAGCAAATAATAAAATTAATTGGAGTAACATGGGAAAGCACATTGGAAATTGAAACGGAGCTTTCAAAGATAGAAACAAATGCAAGGTTTATTCAATCAATAAATTATAATGACACGGTGGTTATTATAGTTTTAAATGTAACATTAAACCAATCAAGCGGCAAAATTACCATATGTATACCTTCAAGTATACTGGATGAAATATTTAAAAGAGCAAACACATTAAATAGAAATAATAAAAAGTCAGAAGAAAGTATTGAGAAACAAAAATCAGCAATTATGGATACTATAAAATCATCAAAGCTTACAATAACTGGTATATTAGGCAAAACTCAGGCTACGCTTCAAGATGTTGTCAATATGCAGGCAGGAGATTTAATAATACTGGATAAAGATATAAAATCGGAAATTGATGTAAATATTGACGGCGAAAAATGGTTTGAGGGAAAATGGGGAACCAGGAAAAATAAAGGTGTAATTAAGATAAATAAAGTCATACATTAATGAGGAGCTATCTATGTTAAATGAAAATATTTTTTCAGATATGGAGAGGGATGTAATAGGAGAAGTAATGAATATCAGCTTAGGCTCTTCTGCTACTTCACTATCCACACTATTGGGGAAACGGGTTGAAATTACAGTACCAAAGGTTAATGTGATCGAAGCTAAGGAATTCAGCTATGAAAATATGGAGCCGGCGATAGGAGTTGAAATAAATTACGTTGAAGGTTTAAATGGCGTTAATTTAATGATATGGAAGAGGATGGATGCCAGATTAATTATTGAAATATTGATGGGACAATCCATAGGTGATGAAGATTTTGTAATGGATGAGATAAACACAAGTGCCATATGTGAAGTCATGAATCAAATGATGGGCTCAGCAGCTACCGCGCTTTCAGATTTTCTTGGAAAGTCTATAAATATCTCAACACCATTAGCCTACGAGATAGACGATAAAACAGAATTTAAAAACAAATACTTTACGGATGAGGATGTAATTGTTGCAGTAAGCTTTGATTTATCTATAGAAGGAAGTGTTCAAAGCCAATTCATCAATGTTATGCCTGTTGCTCTTGCGAGGGAAATAATTTCAAATTTCTTAAAGGGTTCCGATATAGTTGCAGATGATTCATCAAATAAAAATGATACAATTGCTGAAGGAACAAAGGCATCAATGCAATCTGAAATCAAGGAGTCAAGAGAAACTATCCATCATGCACATGAGGAAGAGGATGAATACGAGGAAGATGAAAATGAAAATGAAGATGAAGATGAAGATGAAGATGAAGATTATGTAAAGAAGGCACCTGTTAAAAGAAGCTCCGCTAAAAAAATTAAATTAAAGAAAAAAGAGCAGGTACCGGTAAATATAAGGCAAATGCAATTTGATGAGTTTGAAGAAGATGACGAAGAAGACCTGTTATCTCAGGAACAGATGTCTAATTTAGAACTAATTATGTCAGTACCGCTGGAAATCAGCGTTGAAATAGGAAAAACCAAACGGCAGATTAAAGAGATTCTGGAATTCTCACAAGGAACAATAATTGAGCTTGATAAGCAAGCAGGCGCATTGGTAGATATAATAGTTAACGGACAATTAATTGCAAAGGGTGAGGTTGTGGTTGTTAATGACAACTTTGGAGTAAGAATAGTTGAGATAGTTAAAAAAGATGATTTGATGAAAATAACATTATAATTACAACGGAGGTTAAAAGGAAAAGATGGAAGGTAAAATTTTAATAGTGGATGATGCGGCATTTATGAGAATGATGATAAAAGATACGCTAAAAAAGAATGGATATGAAAATATAATCGAGGCTTCGGACGGGGAGCTGGCAGTACAGATGTTCAAGGCCGAAAAACCGGATTTAGTTATTATGGATATAACTATGCCAAATAAAAATGGACTGGAAGCACTAAAAGAGATAAAAATTATTGATACTAATGCAAAGATTGTAATGTGCTCAGCAATGGGGCAAGAATCTATGGTTGTAGAAGCAATAAGAAATGGTGCTAAGGATTTTATAGTAAAACCATTTAAAGCAGATAGGGTTTTAAAAACCGTTCAAGGCATACTTGGATAGGAGCTGATTAAAATAAAAGAGATATTTCCACTTATATTTTCAATCATAGGAATTATTTTAGTTTTATTTTTAACCTACTATGGTACAAAATGGCTTTCAACAAAGACGAACTTAGGCTTAAAGTCTAAATACATGAATATAGTAGATAAAATTATGCTGGGACAAAATAAATTCCTTGCAATTGCTGAAATAGACAGCAAATTTTATTTGCTTAGCATAACAGAAAAAAACATAAATATACTCAAGGACTTAGAAGGTTTTCAACCAACTTTTGATGAACCTGAAAATACAATGGATTTCAGCAATTTATTAAATAAATTCCTCAAGAAGTAAAGCTAGTTAAGTTAGCGAAAGAGGCAACATGATTAAAAAAATATCTATATATAAAGCAATATTTATAGCATTGTTAATAATATTTGTAAGTAATAAGACAGCATATTGCGGAGTCATTAACATGGACATAAACGGAAATGCGGCTGAAACAATTGAAATACTTGTTCTTTTAACAGTTGTTACCTTGCTGCCGTCCTTATTGATTATGATGACAGGCTTTACCCGGATAATCATTGTGCTGTCATTTTTGAAAAACGCACTGGGACTGCAGCAGACTCCGCCTAACCAGGTATTAATCGGAATTGCATTGTTTTTAACCTTGTTTATAATGTCTCCTGTAATAGATGAAATTAATACAGAAGCGTATGCTCCATATAAAAATGAAGAAATATCCCAGGAAGAGTTTTATGAAAAGGCGTCTGAGCCGATTAAGATATGGATGCTGAAGCAGACAGGCAACAGCGAACTGCAAATGTTTGTTGATATGGCAAATAATGAAGAAATCAATAATGTACAGAGTATTAATGAGCTTCCTATGACTGTAATTATTCCGTCCTTTGTTACAAGCGAGTTAAAAAGAGCATTCATAATTGGATTTTTACTATATATACCATTTCTGATAATAGACATGATAGTTTCAAGCGTATTGATGTCAATGGGTATGATGATGCTGCCTCCGGTTATGATTTCGATGCCGTTTAAAATACTTTTGTTTGTGGTTGTGGATGGTTGGTCGCTTCTTTTTAAAACACTGGTTACAACGTTTAATTTTTAAAAGGAGAATAAGATGAGCATTTCACTCACTATGGAAGTTATGCAGGCAGCTGCAGGAGCTGCAATAAAAATCGGAGCCCCAATATTGCTTGCAAGTTTAACAATAGGTTTGATTATAGCAGTTTTTCAGGCAGCCACTCAAATACATGAACAAACACTTACATTTGTTCCTAAACTTTTTCTTACAGCAATGATATTGATACTATTAGGACCTTGGATGATAGAAGTAATGGCAGACTTCACACATTATATTTTTGATTTGATGCTTAGGGTTTATTAGAGGGGAATATGACGTTTTCTGGAGATTTCACATATTTTTTATTGATTCTGGCAAGAATGAGCGGCTGTGTTTTTTTTAATCAGATATTAGGGAGAGGTAATCTTCCGGTATTATTAAAAACATCTATGAGCTTATTTCTGGCAATAACCGTCTACGGAATATTACCGCCGGAAGGAGATATAATTATTGGTTCCGTAGTAGAATATGCACTGCTGATCATAAAAGAGATATTTATCGGCTACTTAATTGGATACATAATGAGCTTGTTTTTCTCTGTTGTGGTAATAGGCGGAGAGGTTCTGGATATGCAGACAGGAATGTCAATGTCCAAGATATACGATCCAAGCAGCAATTTGTCAATGGGTATATCAGGAAGCTTTTTAAATATCATATTGATATTGGTGTTTTTCAGCGCTAATGGACATTTGACCTTAATAAAAATATTCATAACATCCTGTAAAGTAATAAAAATAGGAAATTTTTTTATACCACAGGATTTATTTCTAAATATGGTAGAAATGCTCCAACAGATTCTAATACTTGCGTTAAAGCTTTCTATGCCAATCCTGGCAGTTGAAATAATATTAGAATCCGGAATTGGAATTTTAATGAAGGCAATACCGCAAATACAAGTTTTCTCAGTAAATGTACAGCTTAAAATTCTGGTGGGGTTAGTGATGATTGTACTGCTGGTTCCAACTTTCGCAACATTTATAGACAATACAGTTTCGTTGATGTTTGATACAATGAGAAACAGCTTGAATGCATTAATAACATAGATAAAGGATAATTATGGCAGGCGAAAATAAAACCGAAAAGGCATCCCCCAAGAAAAGGCGGGATGAACGAAAAAAGGGAAATGTTTTTCAAAGCAAGGATGTAGTAACTGTCGGTGTTATATCAATATCATTCATAATATTGAATTTTTGGGCTCCTTATATTTACAGATACACTAGGGATGCATTTTATAAATATATTTCTTTGATAAAAACAACAAATGCAATCAGTGATGCATTTATAGTACAGTTATTCAAGGATATGTCATTTACTGTTTTTGCCGCTGCAGGGTTATTGATGGCCTCTGTAATAATTGCATCGGTTGTATTATCCGGTGCGCAAACCAGGTTTTTGATTACACATGAAAATATTAAATTTAAATTTTCAAAATTAAATCCGTTATCCGGTATAAAAAGAATGTTTTCCATACGCTCTATGGTTGAGGTTATTAAAAATTTAATTAAAATCATAATCTTAGGATACATAATTTATTCCTCCATAGTAAAAAGATTACTGCAAGTTCCTAAATTAGTTGCAATTGATTTAGCTTCAAGCATCGGCTTTATATTTGCAACAATAATGGCAATTGTAAAAAGCGTAGTTATTGCATTTATAGTAATTTCGGCATTTGACTTTCTGTACTCTTGGTGGGAATATGAAAAAAATATAAAAATGACCAAACAGGAAGTTAAAGAGGAGTACAAGCAGCTTGAGGGAGATCCGCAGGTAAAAGGAAGAATCAAGGAAAGACAAAGAGCAGCAGCAATGACCAGAATGATGCAGCAGGTACCAAATGCAGATGTTATCATCAGAAACCCTACACACTTTGCAGTAGCAATTAAATACGATTTGGAAAAAGATAATGCTCCGATAGTATTGGCAAAAGGAATGGACAGCATTGCATTAAGAATAATTGAAAGGGCAGAGGAAAATAACATCAACATAATCGAGAATGTGCCGCTGGCAAGAGCCTTGTATGCCTCTGCAGAATTAAACAAGGAAATACCATTAGAATATTATGAACCTGTTGCAGAAATATTAGCTTGGGTTTATAGGATAAAAAAGAAGGATAAACACTTACAATGAGAAACATATTAAATAATTCTATAACTTTGTTCATAATAGCCGTAATACTTATGATAATAATACCATTACCTCCGTTTTTTCTGGATTTGATGTTTATTATAAATATTTCGATTTCAATAATTATATTGCTTACTACGATGTACATAAAAGAAGCGCTGGAATTTTCAGTGTTTCCTTCTCTCCTGCTGATAACTACATTGTTCAGACTGTCATTAAACGTTTCTTCAACCAGGTTGATAATGACAAACAGCGGAAGTGCAGGAGCAGTTATAGCCACCTTTGGCAGCTTTGTTTTGCAGGGTAACGCAGTAGTCGGATTCATAATATTTTTAATTATAGTATTGGTGCAATTCATAGTTATTACCAAGGGAGCAGAAAGAATTGCGGAGGTAACCGCAAGATTTACATTAGATGCAATGCCCGGCAAGCAAATGGCTATTGATGCAGATTTAAGCTCAGGAATAATTACAGAAAATGAAGCAAAGCACAGAAGAAGCAACATACAAAGAGAAGCAGATTTTTACGGTGCAATGGACGGAGCTACAAAGTTTGTAAAAGGCGACTCAATAATGTCTATTATAATAACCGCCATAAACTTCATAGGCGGAATTATTATCGGGATGGTGCAGGGCGGTGCAACATTTACAGAGGTTTTGCAGACATACTCTATTGCCACAGTGGGTGACGGCTTGGTTTCACAGATACCTGCTCTTTTGATTTCAACAGCAACAAGCATGATAGTGACAAGAGCAGCTTCAGAGTCAAGCTTAAATGTGGATTTGACCAATCAAATCAAATCGCAGCCTTTGGCTTTGATTATATCAGGTATTGTGCTTTTGTTCATGGCAATCATACCAGGGTTTCCGAAGCCGCAGGTACTGGTGCTTGCAGCGATATTAATATTTTTAGGAAGCAGATTATTAAAGACAAAAACAGATTACAGCATTAAAGAAAGTGAACCTGCGGAATCAGCTGCAGCAAGTGAACCGGAATCAGAAGACGAATATTTCAGAAATATTGATAACATATATGAATTGATTCAGATTGACCCGATTGAAATGGAAGTGGGGTATAGCCTTATTCCGTTGGTTGATGAACTAAGCGGCGGTAATTTTATTGACAGGGTGGTAATGTTCAGACGCCAGTTTGCACAAGAAATGGGAATGGTAGTGCCCTCTGTGAGATTAAGAGATAACGGATACCTTAATCCGAACGAATATGTAATAAAAATTAAGAGTGAAGAGGTTGCAAGAGGCGAAATCCTTGTCGAATATTTTCTGGCACTTGACCCCGGCGGCTTGACCGGTGAAGTAGATGGCATTGAAACAATAGAGCCGGCTTATGGAATTCCAAGCAGATGGATTACAAAGGACAAAAAAGAGCTTGCCGAAATTTACGGCTATACTGTAATTGATCCGCTATCAGTTTTAATAACACATTTGTCGGAAATTATCAAGGCACATGCGCATGAATTATTATCAAGACAGGATTTAAACCAGCTTTTAAGCAATGTTAAAAAGGTAAACGAGTCATTAGTTGGAGAGGTAGTCCCCGGGATTGTATCTCAGGGAAACCTTCAAAAAATATTGGCGAATCTTTTAAAAGAAGGAATACCTGTAAAGGATTTAGAGACAATTTTAGAAACAATAAGCGATTACGGAACATCAGTCAAGGATACGGAAATGCTTACAGAGTATGTACGCCAGGCATTAAAGAGAACAATAACCCACAAGTGGTCTGAAGGCGGACAAATCAGGGTTATAACCTTAAGCACTGATGTAGAAAAAATAATAATCAGCGCAATAAGCAAAAATGATAAGGGATCATATTTATCAATAGATCCTGAGTTGATGCAAAAGCTGGTCAGCCAGCTGATAGAGCAAATTAATAAATTAAAAAATGAAATAAATATACCGATTATTCTTACATCACCATTTGTCAGAGGTTATTTCAGAAAATTATTAGATCAATTTTATCCAAAGGCTGTTGTTCTGTCCTTCAATGAAATTGATAACTCCGTTCAAATACAGGCATTAGGCAATATAGCAATTTAAATGAGAGAGTGATGCATATGATTTTAACTAATAAAAAACAGATAGAGCTTCAGGAAGATGAATTATGGATGCAGTATTATGCGACCAGAGATATTAATATCAGGAATTTGATAATTGAAAAATACAGCTATTTAGTTAAAATAATTGCTTTGAAGCTAAGAGGCATATATCAGCAGTACGGAGATGTCGAGGATATTGTAAATGAAGGAATTATTGCACTGATGGATGTTATAGAAAAGTATGATATAACCAAGAATACAAAGTTTGAAACATACGCATCCATTCGAATCAGAGGTTCTATAATTGACTATGTCAGGAGACAGGACTGGATACCGAGAAAGGTAAAAAGTGATTACAAGATAGTCAGGGAAGCAGAGGATGCACTTTCAAACAAACTGGGCAGAGCCCCAAAGGATTGGGAAGTTGCGGACTTGCTTAAAATTGATATCAAAGAATACAATCAAATTGTCAATCATGCATATGGTACGAGCATATTGTCCTTTGAAGAGCTTCTGGGCGAAGCAAGTATAATGGAAACTGAATTATACAGCGGATACGAGCTTCCTGAAGAGGAAATTGAATCAAAGGAATTATACAATACTTTATTTGAAAGCATCAATAACCTGAATGAAAAAGAAAAGCTTGTTGTTTCTCTTTACTACAAGGAAGAATTAAAGCTAAAAGAAATAGCAGATATTTTAAATATAAGCAACTCAAGAGTATCACAAATACATACATCAGCATTGCAGAAATTAGAAAAAAGCATTAAGGGTTATTTAAACGGTAATACAGAAAAAAACAAGAGGTGATAATATGTCCAGAGGTTTATATACTTTAGCATCAGGCATGCTTACTCAGCAAAGGAAAATTGATATTTCGGGTAATAATATTGCAAATATCAATACAGCAGGATATAAAAAAGAACAAGCGGTAACCAGCAATTTTGGCAGTTTATTAATAAGTAAATATAAACAAAACGGTATCAATGAAGAAACTTCAGACTTAAGTGAGGTTTCCATTATAAGAGCAATAACAGAAAACAATACGATTCATTCTCAAGGAACCTTAGAGGAAACGGGAAGCGCTACAGATTTTGCTATTATGGGAGGCGGGTTTTTTGCAGTTGATAACAACGGACAAACTTTATATACCCGAAACGGAAGCTTTAATATTGATGAAGAAGGATATTTGATTCTTGAAGGTGCAGGAAGAGTTCAGGGTGACTTTGGTGATATCTATATAGGAGGGGATAAATTTGATTTTGCAGAAAATGGCAGCATAATAGTTGACGAGGAGGCAGTTGATATTATTGCCATATACGATTTTGCCGATTATAACAGCCTGAACAAATATGGTGAAGGCATGTATTTATCAGATGTTGAACCGGATTTAGTTGAATATCCGATAATCAGGAACAAAACAATAGAGAGATCAAATGTAAATGTTACAGAAGAATTAACAGGTATAATGTCATCACAAAGAGCATTGCAGACAGCAGCC
Organism: Bacillota bacterium; assembly: GCA_023453025.1. GTDB lineage: Bacteria > Bacillota > Clostridia > Tissierellales > Sedimentibacteraceae > Sedimentibacter. Next base: position 67,186 of record JAEXUD010000040.1, on the reverse strand, counting down.
CAAGCTTTAAAAATATACGATATGATTAATGATAAAGCAGTAAATGAAATAGGTAAAATTGGGTAATCCGGAAGATAACAGGGAGGTTTAAATGATAAAAGCATATTACACTGCAACTAACGGCGCAATGAGCAGCCAAAATTATTTGGATGTATTGTCAAACAATATGGCCAATGTACAAACTGAAGGCTTTAAAAAATCAAAACCTGAATTTTCAGATTTATTATATACAAATATAAGAGGGGCAGAAAATACAAATACAAATTTAAAAGCAGGAAGCGGTGCTAAAATTAATAAGGTTGATGTTCTGTTTACACAGGGGACACCTGTCAGAACAGGAATACCCACTGATTTTGCTATCCAGGGTGATGGGTTTTTCGCTGTACAGTTTGAAGAAGAAAATTTGTTTACAAGGGGCGGAAGCTTTGAAATATCAAATATAGATGATGAAAAATATCTTACATACCAGGGTGGTTACGTATTAAATAATGAAGAAGAGCCTATAATTGTAGAAAATTCTGACGATATAAATGTAGGAGTGTTTATTTTTAGTAATAACTCAGATTTAGAGCAGGCAGGCAGCAATTTATTTAGAATTAAAAATGAAGATGCCGAATATAATCTTCTTGAAAATTCAAAGGTTATGAAGGGCTTTGTAGAAGCTTCAAATGTAGAGGTTTCTGAAGAAATGGTTAAATTGATTCAAATACAAAGGGCATTCCAGCTGAATTCAAGCGTAGTAAAGACAGCAGATGAGATAGAACAAACAATAAATACACTAAAAGGTTAATTGATGTATGATAAATAAAATACCGCTAACAAAATAATTTGAATAAGAAGGAGAGAGCTATGGATACAATAAGTAATAATAATCTTATTTTTAATGAAACAGATAATCTCATGCCTTCAAAGGAAGAATTAAAAAAATACAAAATTAATCATCTTGTATCTGCCGATAAGCTTAAAGCATATATCAGAATAGAGCTGCTTGATAAAAATGCAGAAGTAAATTATGCGGATATTCTTTCTTATTTAGAAGAACAAAAGATTGTATATGGCATAAGAGAAGATGAAATAAAAGTTTACTGTATCAAAAGAGAATATGCCAAGGAGCTTGTAGCGGCGATAGGCAAAGAGCCGCTTAATGGCACAGATGCAGAGCTTGTTTATGATTTTAATATTTCTAAAGAAAATGAATTCAAGGAGAGCGCTGACGGAACTATTGATTTCAGAAATTTAAATAATGTAACCAATGTAACAAAGGATACTGTTTTGTGCCATATAATTCCTGCCATCCAGGGAGAAAACGGAATTGATATATACGGCAAACCATTATATTTTAAAAAAGGAAAAAATGTTTCCTTTAACTATGGTAAAAATACATATATTTCAAAGGACGGACTACAGCTGCTGGCAAGTACGGATGGCTGTGCTGAATATAAAAATTACAAGGTATATGTAGATAACGTTTATAAGGTGAAAAATGTTGATAATAATACAGGTAACATTGATTTTATAGGCAGTGTAATTATTGAAGGAGATGTAAATGCAGGATTTTCAGTTACTGCTAAAGGAGATATAAAAATCAGAGGCATGGTTGAAGGCGCATATATAAAATCTGACAGCGATGTAGTTATAAGCAAAGGAATGAACGGAATGGGAAAGGGCAGTATATATGCCAAGGGCAATATAACAAGTAAGTATATAGAAAACGCTACTATAATATCGGAAGGTTCCGTGTATGCTGAGGCCCTGATAAACAGTAATGTTAAAGCAGGCGATTCCATAATACTTCGTGGTTCAACCGCTGCTATAATCGGCGGTATAAGCGAAGCAGAAAATTTAATCTATGCTAAGACGGTAGGAAGCAAGACAAATCCGGAGACTAACCTAGTAATAAATCTTGAAAAATATCAAACAGAACAAAAATCAATTGATTCTAAAAAGCGAATGAATTCACAGTTGGAAAAGGATTTAGCAGTTAAAAACAATGAACTGAGAGAAATAGATGAAAAAAATGATTTGATTTTAAATTCATCCCTCGACGGTGAAAATAAAAGTAAAATTCAAAAGCAGCTATTGCTCCAAAAAATTAGAATTAATAACGAAATTAATGATATAAAAGCGCGTCTTTCAGAAGTAGTACAAACAGATAATATTGCAAATCATAAAATTATTTGCAAGGGTATAATGTATTCAAATACTAGACTGGCAATCGGATGGATGAAATATAGAGTCAGGCAGGATATCAGCTACTCAAAAATGTACAATGATGGCGATGATATTTCAATAGTGCCATTAAACCCTGCGGATATAGATATTTAACCGTTTTAAAAACATATGCATGTATTGCTTATAATAATAACACAGGAGGCAGTAGCTTGGAATTAAACGATACACATATAGATATATTGAAAGAAATAGGAAATATAGGTGCAGGCAATGCTGCAACATCACTTTCACAAATGCTTTCTAAACGAATAGATATGAATGTTCCTGAAGTGAGCTTATTAAACTATGATGATGTTATAGACTCCATAGGAGGAGCTGAAAATGTAGTTGTAGGAATTTTGGTCAGCTTTGAAGGAGATATAGATGGTGTAATATTATTTCTGTTAAAAAAGGAATTTGTCCATCTTATATTAAATTCGTTGCTTGGTACAGGATTGCAAAGCTTTGAAGACATATCCGAAATGGATATGTCAGCATTATCAGAAATAGGAAATATAATGGTGTCATCATATGTTAATTCTATTTCATCTTTAACTGAAATGTATATTGATATAACTGTACCGTACTTGAATATTGATATGTCAGGTGCTTTATTGGATTCAGTAACTGCTGAGTTTTCTGAAGCTGCGGACAAGGTGATTTTTATAAAGGAAAAATATTTTTGCCAGGATGAAACGGTATACAGCCATATGCTATTATTACCAAGCGCGACATCCCTGAAAATTCTGCTGAAGAGGTTTGGAATAGATATATGAATCAAGAAATAAATGTAGGAATTTCGGATATGAAAATTGTAAATGTTCCTGAAGGTTTGATTTCATATGCACTTGGTTCATGCGTTGGTATTTGCATAATAGACAAGACAAATCAAATTGCGGGGATGGCACATATAATGCTGCCTTACAACAACAATAATGATGATACAAATCTATTTAAGTATGCTGATACAGGAATATCTGAAATGATAAGACAAATGGAAAATTTAGGCTGCCTTCGTTCAAGAATGATTGCCAAAATTGCTGGTGGAGCGAAAATGTTCGATATCAAGGGCAGCTCATCAATCGGAAGTATAGGCGACAGGAATATTGCAGCAACAAAAGAAACATTACAAAAACTAAAGATAAGGTTGTTTGCAGAGGATGTTGGACAAAATTATGGACGAACAATAATTTTTGACTCCAACACAGGAAACCTGACAATTAAATCCTTCGGTAAGAACCTGAAAGTAATCTGACAGAACAACTTCGGGTATGGACCTTGCAGTTGGAATAACAGGGACAGTTCTTTCATTACAAAACATGTAATGAAAGAACTGCCCCTGTTATTTTGTTAGTGGTTTGGGTGTTTTGAAACAAATTCAATTGCTTTAATAACCTCTGAAATTACTTCAGCTTGGTGCTGTATTTCCAGACAAGCATATTCTGCGTAGACCTCACCTTTTTTTGTAGTTATATAGTAGGGCTTAAGATTGTTTAGAGATTTTGCCAGAATATCATCCATGCACTGCTCACATTTACAAACAGTACCGTATGATGAATCTGTTTTAAAAACGTTGTTAAGATAATTTTTTACTATTATTTCCATGTAATTTACTACCATTTCTATCCCCCTATGGATATATTTTCTCTGTACATGCCTACAATAGATATAATTATGTCATAATAATATTTGTGACCATTGATATCCTGAAAATCATAGAACTTATTATACAATCCGTTGATATATGCCAGTTCTATATAGGAAGGATTCATACCATACAGCATATTTATGGCATGAACCACTTCGCCTCTGGTAATGGCTTTATCAGGATAAAATTTATCAGTTTCAGCCGTTATAAGATTTCTGCTTGTTATTTTTATGATTTCATTTTCAGCCCAATGGCTGCTGATATCGGTAAAGTTATAGTTGCTGGATGCAGGCAGATTATTCAGAAGCGTTTTGTATGAGCTGATTTTAGTCAGCATCTGGCAAAATTCAGCTCGTGTAACGTTATTGTCTGGCTTGAAGGTTTTATCCTTATAGCCCGATATATATCTCTTGCTGCTGCCCATTGAAATGTAATCTCTTGCCCAATGATTATCTATATCTGTAAATTTGGCTTTCAAATATGCGCTTGTATCATATGGAAGGTCATTCAATCTGCAAAATATAGTAACCATTTCTGCCCTTGAAATAGGGGAATCAGGGTTGAATCTTCCGGCGCTTTTCCCATTCATGTATGCAGGAAGAATATTTTCAAAATAATTTATTTCTTCATCGGTATCTTCGTACCTTAAACCCACATTTTCAAATAAATCCTCAGTATATTTATAATCATGAACTTCTAAATTAAGTGCGTGTTTCCTTGCTTTTCTTTTTGATTTGATTTCAGCTGTCTCAACAGTTCTGTTGCCTTTTTTGTCTACAACCGTAAACAAGTAATCTCCGTTATACTTAATTTCTGTTTTGTGCTTATATGTAAATGTTTTATCCTTGCTGTTAATCTTAACATATTGACCATCAAATGTGATTATATAATCCAGATTAAAATCATCCTCTGCATCTAATTCAAACGTGAAATCTTCCAGCAGGCCGATATTCACTTTAGGACGTCTATAGTCAATGCCGGTGATATTGAAGCTGAATATGTGCTTTGAATTTTTGGATTCAATCATTACCGTATAATTGCCGTTATCATCATAAATATCCTTTGGAGGGCTTGCTTCATAGTAATCATTATTGGTGAAATTATATCCCTGATATTCAACTAGTGTACTGTAATCATTATAATTAACAGGTGATAAATGAATTAAAAGATAATACTCTCCGGACTTTATTATTTTATAGCTGAAGTTTTCCTCATCAATCATAAATTCTAAATCATAAGGAACATTGTTTTCTAAAGATTTAATATAATAGTTTACTTCATTTGCTGTTATTGTGCTTTCCGGAGTTTTAACATTTCTCAATTTGTCCAGGTGCATATTAAAAAACAACTGTTTCTTTTCATAGTCATACATTAATTGGCAGTCTAAAAATGTTTCATCATCCTTGTCTGTATCTGAAGAATCGTCAATTTTATTTTCAATATCCTCAGCTTCATAAATAAATGTTTTTTTATAATTGCCATAATATACAGTAAAAGGATAATCACCGTCTCGGTCTGCTACATAGGTTGCTGTTTTTCCTTCGACTAAATATCCGGATGGCAGGTATATATAATATGTTGTGTCTTCATCATCCTCAATTCTTTCATTGTCATATCGATATGGCGTTATTGTTATTTGCTTAAATCTTGTACCATTTACAATACTTTCTGTAAAATCCGCTCTTAAATACTTGCTATCTGCACCATAGCTTATATTGAAATTATTTAAAATAATTATTAATGCAACAGTAAATATAATAATTTTTTTCATCTTAACTCCTACTTGTTTTTGTATAGCCTGAGCTGTCTGTCGTATAAATACTTTGTTATAACAGATTCATCATAGTCAGTCAGTTTTTTGAATATACAACCATAGTTAATGGCAGTAAGTAATTTTGTTTTGATATCATATATTTTATCTATTCTTTCAACCTTGGCTCTGATTCTTATAACCTGGTATTCTAAATACTGAAAATCAAACGTTATTATATCATTTTTATTCAATTCATAATTTGAAGAAATAAGCATTCCCCCTATACTTAAATTAAGTAAATTTATTTTCATATCGGGGTAATCCTTTGTTATATCTTCATCATTTCTTTCCAGCTTATTTATGTAAAAGGATACGTCGGTTTTCACCTTTAATGAATTACGTCTTTCTATAATCGGATCGATTCTGACAATGCTTGCATTAAGCTGATTTGAAGAAGCGACACTTACAACACAAAAATAAGGCATTATTCCATAAAATTCATTATATATTTCTACATAAATTTCATCGTTACAATCTAATTCAGGTAAGTCAAAACCCTTTACCATAATCATACCGCTGCTTAAGCTTAAAAGCTGCCCAATTCCTAAGAGTTTCATGTCAACAGTATAGATTTTAACCGGCTTATCTGATATTTCCATGTTGTTTTCCTCCCTTAATAACTGTTTTTATTCAGAATCCCATTTTATTACTATGATATCATTGTCTGATATCAGGTTTAAATAAGATGCTTCCTTGTTGTTGTGGAGCAATATTATATTGCCTTTAGGCTTTGAAGGATCTATATCAGTATAACTTAGCATATCAGCAAATATATATGGTGTATTATCTTCTCGTCTCGGCAGAGTTACAATTTTATTGTTTACAGTTACCATAATAGATGTCTCCTGTTCTGTAGCTTCATCAACAGGCATTGTTACAGCTGCATTATCAAGGGATGTTTCTGTTGAATTCTGAATATTTAACATGTCTATTTTTAGCCCATCGTGTAAATTAAAATCTAAATCGACTATGCTGCCATTGATATAGCTGTTATAATTAGTTTCATCAATTTTATAAAGCTTGTATAAATCTTTGACTATTTTTAATTGCTCAATTTCAATGATATCAGAATTTCCTATAATATAATCACAACTGACCTCTTTGTTGTTTACAAAGTATCTGGCGGAAATTTCGGTTTTTAATCCATTGAAGAAAACAAAACCTCCATTAATATCTTCAACGATATCTGATATTTTTACTTGTGGGGTAGCACCATCCTTTGCAGGTACTACTTTGATACTATCTCCGGGTCTGATTATCGTTTCAATATTTGCTGACATGGAGTTCACAAATATTTGTGAAGGTGTTGAAAAATCACCTGCGTAATAATGCTGTCTTCCATTTAAGTAAAATCTCAGACTTTTCCCTGAAATTCCAATCAGTTTCTTAGTATCAAAACCGGACATCATAAGAGCATCCATTACCTTCATTTGCCTGATTCCGTACAATCTTACCTTTTTATCATTGACACTTACACTGAAAAAGTCGTAATTTTTATTTAATACAACTGAAAAAGCAATGCCAAGCGGAGTTATAAGCTCCGGCCCATAATAATCTACAGATGACAAATCTACATTTTTAAGACTTTTTTTGTCAGTCAATGCTATTCGAGGTTGGGGAATATTTAATAATTCTGATAAAAAATCAGTCAAAAACGGAGATTTACTGCCTCCTCCTGCCAAGAATATTGCAGCAGGTGATTCCTTGTTCATCCTGGCTATTTTATCTGAAACATCTGCACACAAATCATATACTGCAGGCTTTATGTTCTCTAATATTTCCACTTTACTTATTTCTTGTGTTAAACCAAGTATATTTGTAAATGATACGCATTCATCTTCAGTTGACAGAGCTGCTTTTATTTCTTCAGCACAATTAAAATCAACTATGTAATTTTTCATCAGACATTCAGTAATTTCATCTCCTGCTATGGTAGCCATATCATAGCCTACCACACTTCCATTTTTGGAAATTGCAATATCTGACGTTCCGGCACCTATGTCTATGAGCGCTAAGTTCAACAGCCTCAATTCAGGAGGTATTATCAAATCCATTGCAGCTATTGGTTCCAATGTTAAATTGCATACCTCAAGATTATTGCTGTCCATGCAGGCATAAAGTCCTTCAATGACCGTATGAGGCAAGAACGCCGCAATAATTTCCACAGATGCTTTCTTACCCCTGTGTGCTTCTATTTTTAACATGCTTCTGTTATCCAGCTTATAGTTTAAAACACTGTAGCCAACGCAGTAAAACAAATCATTGGGAGACGAGCCTCTGGAAAAAATATCCTGGGCTAATTGTAAAGCCTCAATTTCCATTGCTTTTATAAATTCATTTGAAATAGGGACTCTTGCATCGGTATCCTTTTCCAATAGTATCCTTTCCGTCTTTAAGGCTCTTCCTGCAGCTGCAATACATACCTTGTCCAATTTTATGCTGAGGCTTTTTTCCAGTTCGGTTTTGACAATGCCCACAACCCTGCTTACCTCTTGTATATCTTCTATCTGACCATCAATCATGGAACGCTGTTTATGAAGGTAGCTTTTAATTTCAACTACTTTCAGAACTCCATTCACATTTTCACAAACTACTCCAACTACTGAACGTGTTCCAATATCTAAAGCAAAAATTAAATCATTCATATTTAAACCTCATCCTTAGGCAACTTAAAATTCAAGAAATAAATATAAATGTCAACTATAGAATTAAAAAGTTCTTCCGGTATTTCACCGCCAATATCCAGCTGAGATAACATAACTGCCAGGGAGTCATCCTTGTATACGGGTACTCCGCTTTCCTCTGCTATTTCTACAACCTTGTTCGCAACATATCCCGAACCGGATGCAATTACTACAGGAGCATTATTTTTATTGACATCATATTTCAAAGCAACTGCACGTTTTGTATTCTTATATTGTGACATCTACTCCATTTTTCCTTTCAGCTAAATTTGAAAATATTTCATTGAATTTTCTTTTTTTTATGCATTCCTGAATTTTTATGTCAGTGACGCTTATATTACTTTTGTTTAAAATTTTACTTAAGTCATCTTTGATTTTTCCTGTAATATTTGAAAGGCTGCTTGGAATATAAATATCCAGCGCAAGTTTAGTATCCTTCAAAACCAATGTTGTTTCAAAATAACCTATATTTTGTATATCAAAGGTTATAAATACTTTGTAAGCTTGAGTAAACTCCTTTCTCCTCTTCTTATCCGAGCTTTCTTCATAATTTTTTCCTATCCAAAGCTCAGAAAACATAAACATTCCATTGTAGTTCAAAGGAAGAAACATGTGAGTCAAAGGTATATGGACATTTTGATTAAATAAAAGGGATTCGGCCATATCTTCCATAACAGTTTTGTTAACCAGGCTTTCGCTTTCTTTTATACCTGATTCCAATAACTTTAAAAATGAGTCGACAGAATTATTTTTGATGCTTGATGATGAATCATAGGTGTTAATCAATGACATCTTTAAAGTTTCCATATATTTTTCATCTACATCGAAATTATTTTTTATAAATTCAAATAAGTTTTCCAGGCTGTCAGCAAAATTATTCTTTGATGCAGCTTCAAGTCTGATTATATTATGAACAAACACAGAAACATAGTCTCTTATGGGACCAAAGTCGTTCATTTTAGATATATATCTTCCTATAAAGGGCAGGATTTCATTTTTTAATACATTCAAATTTATATCAATTCCCTTTGAATTATCATGAATTAATTTTCCTGTCATTTCATTAAAAGGTTTCTTTAACATTTCAGGCAGGTTTTTTTCTATGTTTTTAAGGGCGGCATTAATTGAATTGCTTGTTTCTTTAATTGATGCAAAGCAATCATAGCTTCTTAAGAAGTTTCGTATCACAATTTGTAACTCTTTATTATTTGGATAGCTTTTTAATAAAGACCTTAAGTTGTCAAAAAATTCACCATGAAATTTTGTGTACGCTTCTTGCTGATATTTAAGCAATTGTAAAATTTCCGCATCGTTCATTGCAATACTTTGTAAAAAGGTCTCAAAGATTGTGCTTAGAACGGGGTCATTTTTTAAATTATTATTAATAAACTGTCTGTTTAACAGCAATTTTTTTGCACTTTCAGATAAAACAGGGGAGTTTTGCAGTGAATTTATAAATTTGTCAAAAACAGAATCAGGATTATAATTATATTGATTTTGGCTTGTTGGATTGCCCGAATCTTGTTTTGCCGGCTTTGTTACTCTGGTAGGATCAACCACATTAAATGGCTGAATCTGCTCCGTTTTAACCTTTGGTTTATTTAAATTATTATCCTTTACAGGATTAGTGGTTTTAATATTTATATTATTGTCTAACATATAGTCTCCTGTATGTAATGTTCACTAATTATACTACATAATTTTAAAAAATTAAAGCTGTCAGTTTGTATATCGGCAAAATAATGATATAAATAAGTAAAAAAATAAAAATAATACTTTGAAATTGCTTAATAATTTAGAAAAAATGCCGATATAAAAATCAAGATAAGGCTCGAATAAGGAGATTAATATGGATAATAATTTAGATTCTGTACTTGACATGTATCTTTTTGAAGCAAATTCACTACTGGAACAACTGGATGATATATTATTAGGCGCAGAGAAAGAACAAGCTTTTAATAAGGAATGTATTGATGAAATATTTAGAATTATGCATACCATTAAAGGCTCTTCTGCTATGATGCAGTTTAACAGTATTATGACAATTTCGCATAAGGTAGAAGATTTATTTTATTATATAAGAGAAAACGGAATTGATTACAGGCATAATGAACAGCTGGTAAATCTTGTGTTTAAGTTTACTGATTTTATAAAAGGAGAGATAACCAAAATAGAATCCGGACAGGAACTTGAACAAAATTTAAAACCTCTTGAAACAGAAATTTTAAATTTTCTGGATATAATTTCAGGAAAGACAAGTGAGCTGAAATTAAATAATTCTAAAGAAGAGGCGGCATTAACACAGGCTTTGGCATCAGAGGCTTTAGAATATAACGCAGAAGAATTTAAAGAACTAAATTCTTCTGCAAATAAGAGTTATTCCATAAAGATTATTTTTGATGATGATATTGGCATGGAAAATATAAGAGCTTATCTTATAGTTAATCAACTTAGAGAAACGGGTATAGATTTTTCATACAAACCGGAAAATATAGAGAGTATTTCTGATACGGCGCAGGAAATTATAAAAGACGGTTTTATTGTGTATATATATGACAAGGAATCCTTAAATGCTGCCGTAGGTGTTATAAGAGAGGCTTTAAATGTAAAAAATTATACTGTCATAGAATATGAAGGTGAAGTATCAAAGGAAGCAAGCAAAAAAGAAAAAAACACAGGATTAAAAACTGAGAATTCTGCACAAACAGCAGAAATTCAAAGTGTTAAAAGCACCAAGACAGATACTTCAAAGCATAATAAGCAAAGCTTAATAACAGTAAATCTTTCCAAGCTTGACAAGCTTGTAAATATTGTAGGAGAGCTTGTTATAGCAGAATCAATGGTTGCTTCTGACGGTGAAATTAAAAAACTGAATTCAGAAAACTTTATAAAATCAACAAGGCAAATGAGAAAGCTTACTGATGAGCTCCAAGATATAGTTATGTCACTTAGAATGGTGCCTGTATCCGGTATATTTCAAAAAATGAAAAGAATTGTCAGAGACATGGGTAAAGAATTAAGTAAGGATGTTGAGTTGATTTTGTCAGGTGAAGATACAGAAATAGATAAAACCATTGTTGATGGCATATCGGATCCTATAATGCACTTAGTGAGAAATGCCATGGATCACGGCATTGAGTCTGAGGAAGAAAGAATTAAAACCAATAAAGACAGAAAAGGCACTATTAAGCTATCAGCATCTAATACAGGAGGAGAAATCCATATCACTGTCGAAGATGACGGAAGGGGATTTGATTCTAAAAAAATACTGAAGAAGGCTAAAGAAAGAAACCTGCTTACTAAGCCCGAAGATGAATATACATCAAAAGAAATATATCAATTTTTAATGCTTCCGGGATTTTCAACGAATGATAAGGTAACTGAATTTTCAGGCAGGGGAGTAGGCATGGATGTAGTAAAATCCAATGTGGAAAAAGTTGGCGGAACAGTTGTCCTGGACAGCAAGGAAGGCTTGGGAACAATTATAACCTTTAAAATACCGCTCACTCTTACTATAGTATCAGGTATGCAAATTGTAGTAGGTGATTCAGAATTTATAATACCTGTTAAGAATATTCAGCAGTCATTTATAACGAATGAAAAAGAAATTATTCATAATACCGATGGCAGGGAAATGATATTAATCAGAAATAAATGTTACCCGGTAATCAGACTTAATGAATATTTCAATATACAGACCAATGTAAATAAAATTGAAGATGGCATTTTAATACTTGTGGAATCAGGAGACAATCGTACCTGCTTGTTTGTGGATCAGATAATCGGAGAACAGCAGGTAGTCGTTAAACCTCTGCCGGCCATTTTAGCCAGATATAATTTAAAAGAATCCGGAGTTTCAGGGTGCTCTATACTGGGAGATGGAAGCATCAACTTAATCCTTGACATAGGAAATTTAATAGAAAGTATGTAGAAATGGTAAAATTAACAGACAATGAGTTTTTAGAATTTGTTCAATACATGCACAGGAATTATGGCATAGACCTTTCTAAGAAAAAGATTCTTATTGAAGGGCGTCTGTCAAATCTGATTGAGAAAAAAGGTATGAACAGCTTTAGTCAGTATCTGGAAAGCATCAAGAGAAACAACAAGGATGAAATAACAATGCTTATAAATAAGCTGACTACAAACTATACTTACTTTTACAGAGAGGAGAATCATTTTAAATACTTGCGGGAAGTAATTCTTCCATACGAAGAAAAAAACAACAAAACTAAAATATTAAATATCTGGAGTGCAGGATGTTCTTCGGGTGAGGAACCATATACATTGGCAATGGTAATTGATGATTATTTTAAATTTTCTTTAAGGCAATGGAAAATACAAATACTTGCATCAGATATTTCTGAAAATGTTCTGGCAAAGGCTCGGGAAGGGATTTATTCAGAGGATTCTATTAAAAATCTACCGGAATCTTATAAACAGAGATATTTTGAAAAACTTGGTGATAGCAAATATCAGGTTTTGCCGGATATAAAAAAACACATAACCTTTAAGGTTTTCAATTTAATGGATTCGGTAATGGTAAAAAATAAATATGATGTTGTATTTTGCAGAAATGTTATGATTTACTTCAATGCTGAAACAAAAATTAATTTAGTAAATAAGTTTTATGAAGCGACGAAGCCAGGCGGACACTTAATGATAGGACATGCAGAAACAATACAAAGAAACAAATCCAAGTATAATTATATAAATCCCGCAATTTATAAGAAGGAAGAAAATGATAGACAAAATTAAGGTATTAGTAACAGACGATTCATTATTATTCAGAAATGTCTTAAAAAATGAATTAAATAATGATTTACATATAGAGGTCATAGGTACTGCGGTCGATCCCATAGACGCCATGGAAAAAATTAAAGCTTTAAAGCCTGATATAGTTACACTTGATATTGAAATGCCAAAAATGAACGGATTAACATTTTTGAAAAAGCTAATGGCGGAAAATCCTATAAAAGTTGTGCTTGTAAGCTCTTTGAATATCAGTGTATTTGATGCACTTCAGGCCGGTGCGGTTGATTTTGTAAAAAAACCGGACATGACAATTGGCAATGATCTGCAGTTCTTTTTCAGAGAATTAAAAACTAAAATTAAAATTGCATCAATTGCAAAGCTGGTAACATATACAAGCGCAAAGAAAGAAGATGTACCTAAAGCAGGGTTAACCAAGACAGAAGCTAAATCAGAAAATCGTAAGAATATTAAACCTTCAACAATAAAAATAATAGCAATAGGGGCGTCAACCGGTGGGACTGAGGCGATTCTTAAAGTACTAAAGGATTTGCCTAAGGATGTACCCGGGATTGTAATAACACAGCATATGCCTCCGGGATTTACCAAGATGTATGCAGACAGATTGAACAAAATATGCAGTATAGAAGTAAGAGAAGCAAAAGAAGGAGACAGAGTTGAAAAGGGACTTGCATTAATAGCTCCCGGAGATAAGCATATGAAGCTGTTGAAGAATGAAGCGGGATATTATGTTTCATGCCGAACCGGTGAAAAAGTAAGCGGACATTGTCCGTCGGTAGATGTGCTTTTTAATTCAGTCGCTGAAACAGCAGGTAAACATTCTATAGGAATAATTCTTACAGGAATGGGTAAAGATGGAGCTCAGGGTTTGTTAAACATGAAAAAATCAGGAGCATATACCGTAGGACAGGATGAAAAATCCTCAGTAGTCTACGGCATGCCAATGGTTGCATATAACATAGGCGCTGTAATAACACAAGCATCAATAGAAAATATTGCTGAAATACTTATAAAGCATTTAAATAAATAACATTTTCACGAAAGGAGAAACTCATGTCATCATTATCAACGAGCTTATACGGCTCATCAACTAATAAAGGTGTGGGTGGTTTGCTGTCAGGACTGGATACTGACGATTTAGTCAAGCAAATGACAGCAGGCACAAGAAACAAAATAAACAGACAATACCAAGCTAAACAAAAATTATTATATAAACAAGAAGCATATAGAGAAATAAGCACAAAGCTTTTATCCTTCAGCAACAAATATTTCTCCTATTCATCAGGTTCTAAAACAAATATTTTAAGTCCTGCGTTTTTTAAGTCTTATACATTTGAATCATCATCAGACTATGTAAATGTAACTGGAAATGCGGAAAATATAAAGAACTTTGAAATAAATGAAATATCAAGCGTGGCAACTGCCGCTAACTTTACATCAAGCAAGACAGTTGCAAGCAGTGTGGTTCAGTCAGGTGAAATAACTGAGTATGTTTCTTCGCTTGCAGGCGAATCAATGACATTGCAATATGAAGGAAAATCATACAATATAACCATTGATGCCGATTTTGGAAAAGGATTGGAAGCTGCTGCGGGAGGGGAACGAACACTAAAATATTCCGATGTAGTTAGCGAGCTTAATGAACAGCTTAAAAAAATCGAAGGAAATGAGAACTTTGAAAAATTAAAATATAAGCTGGATTTAGACGACGACGGAAATTACAAAATTGTCCTTGATAAATCTGAAGGAAGAGATAAAGCAGCTGCATTAACAGCGGCAAGCAATGATGTAATAAATATTTTGAAAATGAAGGTCGGACAGGAAGCTTCTTCAAGCGAAGGAGTTGTTAAGGAAGATTTGACGCTGACAGCAGAAGATGTGTTTTCTGATTCGAAAGCATACATTACTTTTGAATATAACGGTGTGCTTAAGAAGATAAATTTAAATGAGGACCTGAAAACAGCTTCAGATGTTGAAACATATCTGCAGTCAGAGCTGGACAAGGCATTCGGGGCAGGCAAGGTTACATTTGAATATGAGGATGATACGTTTAAATTTTCAGCCTCAGGAGATACGGACATTTTTGGCGTAAGCTCCATAAGCAAGGATTTGAGTAATCTAACAGGAATTGAATCAGGGGATTACAACAGATTAAACAGGACAAAAGCATTAAAAGATATAGACTTGGAAGGCTTGGAAGAAAAGGAAACCTACCAGATAAACATTAACGGTGCAACTATAGATATCAAAAATACGATGTCGGTAACAGAGATTATTAACACGATAAACAGCAATGCCGAAGCAGGTGTTAAAGTATATTATTCCTCAACAACAAACACATTTACAGTAAAAGCTACTGAAACAGGTGCACACAAGGGAGTGAGCATATCTGATGTAGAGGGAAGCGGTAATTTGGCTTCAACCCTGTTTGGTTCAAGTGGTGTTGATTATATGGTTAATTCAGGTACTGACACGGAGATGACCTACACTTTAAACGGTGTACAAAGCACGATTACAAGAAGCACTGCGAATTTCACAATTGACGAAATCAATATTGAACTGAACGAAAAGGCTTCAGGTCTTACAGCAGAAAATACACCGATAACATTTGATGTTACGAACAACTCTGATGAGGTTGTGGAAAAGGTTAAACAATTCATTGATGAATATAATGAGATAATTAATCTTATTGCAACTAAAACAAGTGAAAAACCCAATAGAGATTATCTTCCATTAACTCCCGAACAGCAGGATGAAATGGAAGAAGAAGAAATAAAAAACTGGACGGTGGAAGCTAAAAAAGGAACACTGTTTGGTGACAGAAACATGACAAATGTTCTTCGTAGCATGAGGGAAGCAATGTCAGGCATAACAGATGTGAGCAGCCTGACACTTTCAAGCATCGGTATAGCAGCCGCAAGCATGGACACGAGTGGGAAGCTGGTGTTAGATGAAAGTAAATTTAAAGAAAAGCTGTTAGAAAACCCTGACGAAATAGCTAATTTGTTTACTTCATCAAGCAGTGCAGATACAAACTCAATATCAGGGATTTCAATTCAGCTGCAATCAATACTCAGAGACAATGTTGGTACCTATGGAACTACAGGTATACTTATAGATGAAGCAGGATTATCCAACAGCATGACATCAGACAGAAATTATATTTCAGAAAAGATTGAGGATTATGATGATAAAATGGCTGAATTAAAAAAAGATCTTGAGGCTGAAAGAACAAGATACTGGAATCAGTTTACATCACTTGAGACTAGCTTGAATAAATTAAACATGCAAAGCTCATGGCTCACAGATATGATGGGACAATAAACAGAGAGGTGTATATGTTAAATCCATTTGAACAATATAAAAAGACATCGGTTAATACAATGACAAAAGGAGAACTGTTAATACTTTTGTTCGATGAAGCTGTTAAAAAACTTAATCAAAGTAAAATATTAATGGAAAATAATGATTTTGACAATGCAAATATAAGCATTGAGAAAACCAGAAAAATATTTAATCACCTTATAGTGACATTAGATGATAAATATCCGCTGTCTCAAGAATTGAAGGATATGTACATGTTCTTTAATTCACAGTTAATAAAAGCATCATCTATGAAATCAACAAAATTCGTAGATGACATACTGCCTATAGTCAAGGACCTCCGAAACACCTGGGTTGAAGCTGATAAAAAAGTAAGATTCTCAAAAAACTAACGGTGGAGCTATGGAAGAATTACTTATAGAAAAGCTTGAGGCAGCAAAGAATCTAAAAGACTTTACAAAAGAACTCATGACTATATCAACAAAAACTAACTATGAAAAAATTGATTTAATGCTTGATGAACGACAAAGACTTATAGAAAAAATAAATAAAATTGATTTGCAAATAAAAGAACTATATAAAAACAATAAAGAAACAAGTGAAGCAAAAACAATAAAAAAAGAATTAAAAGAGACATTCAAAGAAATTTACGAATTAGATAATATAATACGCAAAAACATCAACTATGAATTAAAAAATGTTAAACGGAATTTAAATCAACCTGATATTTCTTCAAAATCAATTAATATTAAAGCATAAGATACGGACCTTCTATATAAGCCAATATGTCCGCAATTATAAATGTAATCAAATATATTACAATAGCTTGTTTTATTTAAAGGAGGAAATATGAAAAAAAACAAAGAAAATACTAACAGGAGTATCTCTTCTAAAATAATGTTAACATTGTTTATAGTATGTTTTCTTGCATTATCTATTACGGGGATATTAATCGGAACCACAGTTAATAACAATTTTGTTGAACATGAAAAGGAGATTCTGAACGAAACATCACAAAGTGTAAGCAATAAAGCCGAGGTATTTTTAGGCCGATACATTGCTATTGTTGAGCAAATGGCTCAAGATAAAAATTTACAAAATTTTATGGTTAATACCAAAGGACGAAGCACTTTAACCGAAACAGAAGGCTTTTCAGTTGCAGCAATGACTACAGAGGACACCCAAAAGTCAGATTCAGAGGTAATACTTACAGCATATATAGCAGAAGACGATTATTATCTTGCGTCACCTACAGTTATGTCAAAGCCGGGCTATGATGTAACATCAAAGGAATACTACAAGGCTGTATCAGAAAACAGTGTATGGATTACAGATCCATATGTTGATAATATAACCGGAGGTATAGTTATTACTATTTCAGCACCTGTAACCGTCAATGGAAAGATTGTCGGATTAACAGCAGTTGATATCGCAATAGAAAAACTCACTTCAATGGCCGGCAATTATAAATTAGGAGATACCGGATATTTTACGTTGCTTACTAAAAATAATATAATTGCTGCACATAAATCAGACGACATCTTATTAAAAAGCATAAATGAAATTGATATAAGTGAAAATATAGTTCAATTAATCAACAATAACTCTCAGGATGTTATACCATATACATATTTAAATGAAGAATTATATGGTAACTGTGTACAAATAGGTGATACGGGATGGAAAGTATTGTCATCCTTACCAAAGGAAGAATTTACGTCCAATACAAGACAGTTGATTTTAACGATAATCATAGTATTTACACTTATATTGCTTTCATTGCTTGCAGTTATATTTGTTTTAATTAAAAGAATTACAAAGCCAATCAAGCAGATAACAGAAATAACCAACAAAATATCAGCAGGTGAGCTTGATGTACGTATCGATGTGGACAGCAATGATGAAATAGGAGTACTTGCCAGCTCAATTGAAAGCTTGACTGTCAGACTAAAATCATATATTACGTATATAGATGAGAGCGTAGACGTTCTTACACAATTGTCCGACGGCAATTTGGTGATGGAACTGAAAAATGATTATACCGGAGAATTTACTAAATTAAAAAATGCATTGTTGCATGTTTCCGATACCTTAAGAGAAACTATAAGCAAAATTATGGTATCAGCAGAATCTATTAATATGAATGCAGAAAACGTTTCATCAGGAGCACAATCATTAGCACAGGGAACAACAGAGCAGGCAAGTGCTATTGAAGAGTTATCAGCAGAAATTAATGAAATATACACGACAATTGTCAACAATGCGGAGTATGCAGAGAATGCAGGGAATAAAGCACTGGAAGCATCAAAAGAAGTAAAAAAAGGCAATATTCAGATGAACGACATGCTGTCTGCCATGGATGAAATAAGCAATTCATCAAGTGAAATAGGGAAAATAATAAAGGTTATTGATGATATTGCTTTCCAGACCAACATTCTAGCACTTAATGCAGCAGTTGAAGCTGCAAGAGCAGGAGCTGCAGGCAAAGGATTTGCAGTTGTTGCAGATGAAGTAAGGAATTTAGCAGGTAAATCAGCAGAAGCGGCTAAGCAAACCACCGCATTAATAGAAAATTCCATCAATGCGATTAATAAGGGAACGGTATTAGCGGGAGAAGCAGGGAAATCCTTACTGGGTATAGTAAATAAAACAAACGAAACAAATGAATTAATCGGCGAAATTTCAAACGCTTCAGCACAGCAAACGGTATCAGTAAATCAAATACGGAGCGGAATAGAGCAAATATCTTCTGTTGTACAAGAAAATGCAGCTACGGCAGAAACCAGTGCAGCAAACAGCGAAGAATTGTCAGGGCAGGTTCAGATATTGCATGATTTAGTAAGTAAGTTCAATATAGGTACATTGGCAGGCAATATTTAGAATAAAACGGGAGGAAAATTAAAAAAATTCTCCCGTTTTTATTTTTTTTTATAAAATTTTCTGATTTTCTGACGATAATTTTATATAAGCAATGTACTTGGAGGTTACGGTGGAAAATTCAAAGAAAAGTAGAAAGGTGAATAAACAAAAGAAGAAAAATAAATTAGCTGAGAAAAAAAGCAGTATTAAATCAAAAATATTTATAAGCTTTATGGCACTTATGCTGACGGTCATAATTGTTCTTGGAGGTGTATCAACATATCAGAACTACAGGGTTATTTTTGATACATTAGAACAGACAATGACAAATTTAACACAAGTATCTTCAGAAGTAATATCCAATGAATTAGATAAATATAAAACAGTGGCAGTTGATTTAGGACTAAACCCGGTTTTATCTGATTTAACTATCAGTAAACAGGTTAAATCAGAAGTTGTTATGCAAGTTGCTGAAATGTATGATTTAGTTGATGCATTTGCGGTCTCATCCACAGGAACAGGTGAGTCACCTATAACCAGAGAGATATATTTAATAAGCGATAAGGATTATTTTATTTCAGCTATGGATGGTAATATATTTATATCTGAACCGGCGATGAATAAAAAATTAAATAAGGTTACTTTTTCAGTAGCAGCACCCATATGGAAAGACGGCGAGTATGGTTCAACGGTAAACGGAGTAGCAGTAATAGTCCTGGACGGACAGGTGCTTTCAGATATTGCATCATCAGTTAAGATAGGCGAATACGGTTATGGTTTCATACTTAACAAGGACGGACTGACAATCGGTCACCCGGATTATAACAAGGTGTTGGCCGGTGAAAACATTATAAGCTCCTACGAATCAGAAGGAAGCAGTGAGTCCATGGCTAAAGCAGAAAAAAAGCTCTTAAACGGAGAAATAACCTTTAGCGATTACAACATAAACAACAGCATGAACTTTATAGCATATTCACCGATAGAAGGCAGTAACGGCTGGGGATTTTTCATAAGCGCACCTCAATCGGAATATTTAAGTTCTACGAAAATGAGTATTATAATCACACTGGCAGTATCACTGATATCATTACTGATTGCCTATGCCGCAGGTAAAAGCATAGCTGCAAAAATTGCAGACCCGGTAATAGCATGTGCCGGCAGATTGCAGAAGTTAGCAGATGGAGATTTGCAGTCCGAGTTAAGCATTACTGACAGAAATGATGAAATAGGAATTTTAATTAAATCATTAAACAAGACGATCAAGGGACTTAAAATAATTATAAATGATATATCATACCATCTTGGAGCCATAGCCGAAGGCGATTTTTCAACTTCAATAGATATGGAATACAATGGGGAATTTGATGCCATAGCATTATCTATGAGAAAAATAAGCGGTTTCTTAAATTCAGTAGTAAGACAAGTAAATAACAGTGCTGAACAAGTAGCTTCAGGGGCAGAACAGGTAGCAGGAGGAGCCGTAGTCCTGTCACAAAGCACTACAGAGCAGGCAAGCTCAGTTGAAGAGCTTTCTGCAACACTGGGGGAAATTTCAGAGCAAATAAACAGCAATGCAGATTATGCAAACAAAGCAAATGAATCATCATTAGAATCATCCATGCAAGTTGAATCAGGTAATAATTATGTTAAACAAATGGATGAAGCCATGATGAATATTAACAATACATCACAGGAAATATCAAAAATAATAAAAGTAATTGATGATATTGCATTCCAGACAAATATACTTGCCTTAAATGCGGCTGTAGAAGCAGCAAGAGCAGGAGACGCCGGCAAAGGCTTTGCAGTAGTTGCAGATGAAGTCAGGAATCTTGCTTTAAAAAGCACAGAAGCAGCTAAAAATATTACTGCACTTATTGACAATTCCATTACTGCAGTTGAAAATGGAACAAGGGTTTCAGAACAGACCAAAAAGGCACTTGATTTGGCAGTTGAAAGGGCAAGTGTTGTGGCTAAAATGATTGAAGAAATAACTAATGCATCAGTGCAGCAGGCGACATCAGTATCTCAGGTGTTAGCCGGAATCGAGCAAATATCTTCAATAGTTCAAACAAATGCCGCAACAGCAGAAGAAAGCTCAGCAGCGAGTGAGGAGCTGAATACCCACGCACGAGTCCTGAAAGAACTGGTAGCAGAAATAAAACTCCGCTCCGGGGACAAACTTATCAGCGAGGATGAATCACAAGAAACCGTAACGAACATATAAATTAGAACTGTATAGCCGGTCATTTTGAGACTGAGCCCGAAGTCATTATAAACACTGGAAAAAGATTGAATATCTAATAAAATAATAAGTGAGTCATAGGACTTCACTAATATAATCTATAGGAGGATATCATGGCATTATTATGGACAAGTAATCTGGAAGTCGGGGTGCATTTAATCGATACACAACACAAAAAATGGTTTGAAAAAGCTGATCAGCTTTTTGAAGCAGGCAAAAATGGAAAATCAAAAGAATACATAATTCAAATGTTTGACTTTTTGGATGAATACACAAAGACTCATTTCAGAGATGAAGAAAAATACATGCAAAGCATTAATTATCCTGAATTAGCAGCGCAAAAAGAAATGCATGAAATGTTTATTAAAAAATTGGCTGAATTGAGAAAACAGTATGAAACAGCAGGAGCAAATATAACAGTGATAATCAGTGCAAACCAGTTTATTTTAGACTGGCTTACGAAACACATCTCCAACGCCGACAAAAAAATAGGCGAATATGCTAAAAAAATGAAATAATCCCCTCCGGGAATGAACCTTCCAGTGAAAATCATTCAATAAAAATCTGTTACCAAAAAATTCAGATTTTTATTTTTTTATTTTTTGAGTGAAATTATATTATAATGTGAATATATAATTGAGAAGCATTTAGCAGGAGAACACAATGAATGATGACAAATTAATTAAACTTATAAAGCAGAAGCCTTCCAAGGGCTTAGCCGCTGCCATAGATATATACGGATCATTGGTAAAGACAATAGTTATCAGGATAATAGGCTATGAAAATCAGCAAGATGTTGAAGAAGCCGTATCAGACGTATTTGCACAGCTATGGAAGTCAATATATAATTTTAATCCTGAAAAGGGAAATCTAAAAAATTATCTGACATCAATTTCACGTCATGTAGGAATAAACACATTTCAAAGAAAGCTGATAAAACACGAAATAATTCCTATAGAAGAAAATGATTTGGAAGTTGAAATAGATTTAGAAAATGAAGTAAGTAAAACAATTAATAAAAAAATTATAAAAGAAACAATAGATGGACTCCCGCATCCGGATAGGGAGATATTTGTGAGGCGCTATTATTTGTTTGAATCAGTTAAAGAAATTGCGACTTCACTGAATTTAAATACAAAGACAGTGGAAAACAAGCTTTACCGGGGCAGATTAAAACTAAAATCCCAGCTGATTAATAATGGAATAATTCTATAAGAAAGGGTGATATTTTGAAATATATACATGGGCTTTTAGAAGATATAAATATTGACAATGAAAATATGAAAACAAATGAACACTATATGTCGGAAACAGAAAAAAACAGGATATTAGAATTGACGCTTAATAAAGCAAATTTAAATAACAATAAATCGACAAAGAAGAGATATATATTGCCGTTAGCTGCTGCTATGACATTGATATTGTCCTTTGCGGCAGTATTTGCACAGGGAGGATTATCAAATATTTTCCATAAATTATTTGGCGAAAACATTAAGTATGTCAATGAAATGGGAACAGTTATAGATGAAAGCAATTCGTCAAACGGTGTAACATTTAATGTTGCAAATATGCTGGGAGATGAAAATTCATTTTATATTATATTTGAATTGATAAAGGAAGACGGAGAAAGCTTTAAAGATACCGATTATATACAATTTGAGAACCTGCATCTGGATTTTAAAAGCTCAGGAGGTTATAGCTGGTATCAGATAGAGGATGAAAATGCAGGGGACAATAAAGCAACATTCATATTATCGGGAAACACAAAGAAAAAAATTGCCGGCGACAAGCTGACACTTTATGCTGAGGATTTTGCAGAATACAGTATAAACGAGCCTGCTAATGCCTTTAATGTTTATGACTATTTATCAGCTAACGGAGAATACATTAATCAGCAATTAATTGATAACAGCCAAAAAACTCAAGCACCTGATGAGGATGCGCGTATAACACAAGAAGAAGTTGATAAGATGGATCTTATATACAGTTTGACACCGAATTATGTATTACCCTGGAAATATATAAACATTCCTGTCGAAGAAAATTTAAAAGATATTTATATTGACAATGTAGGATTTGCAGAAAATAAGCTTTGCATAAGATTTGCAGTAAAGGATTCTGAAGAGCACAGCTTAGAAACTTTAAACTTTGTAAACAAGAATAATCCTGAAGACATTAAACACAACGAATTTATGTTAACAGAAAAAAAGGATGGAATCGATTACGAGTATTATGTATTTGATATCAGCAATATGGAAGAGTTGAAAAATTATGATTTCATATATACTATAGAGAATAAATTAAAAACAACAACAGGAAAATGGGAGGTAAAATTTAAAGCGAATTATAAAAACACAACAAAAATCATCACAGTAAATAAAGAAACAGAAATCAACAACAAGAAATATATTGTTAAAAATATAAAAATTTCATCGATAGCTTTGAATATAGAGATGTCAAACAATTTGGCGGATACTATGGAACACCCGTCACACAATTTTAACGATGCGGCAGCAGTTATAATGAAGGATGGCACAACACCTGAAAATTCAGGCAGCGGTTCCAGCACAAATTCACTGTCATCAGCTATAAATATAATGTTCAAGCAACCGATCGACATAACCCAAATCGAAAAAATAACAATAGGGACCCTTGAAATAACTCCATAGCCGCCAGAGGACGGTCCGTCCCCGGAGTGGGAAAAATTTTTTTGAATGGGAACTAAACTTTTTGGGGATGGTTTCGATATATATTTTGTAAGGGTAATTTGTTTCCGATACCAGGGCCCGGTGCCGGAAACAGAGAGCTAAAATAAAGGGATGGATCCCGAATTAAAATTACACGGAGGTAATTATGAGAATTCAACACAATTTAAACGCAATGAACTCCTTGAGACAATTAGGAGCAAATAACAATGCAACAGGTAAAAATTTAGAAAAACTATCATCTGGTTATAAAATCAACAGAGCCGGTGATGATGCTGCGGGACTTGCTATTTCTGAAAAAATGAGAGGTCAGATCAGAGGACTTGAACAGGCACAAAACAATGCTAATGACGGTATTTCCTTAATACAGACTGCTGAAGGCGGCTTGAACGAAACCCACGCTATACTTCAAAGAATGAGAGAACTGGCAGTTCAATCAGCTAACGGAACATATCAAAATGAAGTTGACAGAGAAAATTTAAACAAAGAAGTTGATGCTTTAAAATCAGAAATAGACAGAATATCTACTTCTACACATTTCAATAAAATTAATTTGCTGGATGGATCATTAGGAGCTGGAAAGTCACAATATACAGGAACTATAACTGCAGCTGATGGTACTAATAATTTGACTTTTACAAGTTCTGTTGCTGGTACAAGGTTATCCTTTGTTAAAGGAGCAGCAAACGGAGCAGAATATGATGAGGATACTAATACTTTAACTGTTACTTTAGAAGCTGCAAGTCATACTTCTCTTGACATGAATGGAATATTAAAAGCGTCAGGACTTGATGATAAATTCCAGATTAATGGTACTTTTACAGATGATATTTCGAGTGACCCTTTAACAAATGCAGCATTAATAGGAACAGCTGCTTCAACTGAATTAAAAGCTAAAAATGCGGAAGCTTCTGATTTAGTTGGAACTACTGCTTTGACTATTAAAGCAAATAAAGCAGGTGCAGAATATAATAAAACTTTCACTTTTGATACAGATGGAGGCACTATAGGAGTAGTCACTAATGCAAGTAATGGAAATGTTACTGTGAATTTAGATTCAGCAAAATCCTATACGGCTGATGAAATTAATAGCATGCTTAAAGAGGCTGGAGCAGAATATACAGTAGAATATAAAGGAACACTTGCTGCTTCTGCTTTAAATACTAGTGGCACTACAGGTGCACATACATTGTCAGGCGGGGCAGGAGTTACAAGTGACGAAATAACTTTCCAGATAGGAGCAAATGGTTCAGCTGATCAACAGGTAGGACTAAAAGTTGGAGATATGAGTGCCAAAGGTTTGGCAATCTCTGATATCAGCGTAGAAACTCAAGATGATGCAAATGCGGCAATAGCATTGATTGACAATGCTATCAACTCAGTTTCCGGTACAAGAGCTGATCTTGGTGCTTTACAGAACAGATTAGAGCACACTGTTAACAACTTAGGAGTTACTTCTGAAAACTTAACTGCTGCTGAATCTCGTATCAGAGACGTTGATATGGCTAAGGAAATGATGGAATACACTAAGAACAATATTCTTTCTCAAGCTGCTCAGGCTATGCTTGCTCAGGCTAATCAACAGCCACAAGGCGTTTTACAGTTATTACAATAATAACAAAATTAAATGGGTGCAGTTTTCTGCATCCTTTTTTAAATTTTTTTTAAATTTAATTAAACTTCGAACAAGTTAAGCCGATAAAGTATTTAGGACATTTAGAAATTGCCGGGGGTGAATGAAATTTTTGAGAAGGATGACATTTCAAAGTTTTGGCCATTTGTTAAGTATTTCATTGCTGTTGCTGTAATTTGTGTTGTGACAATATTAATTGGAACTGTAAGCATGGTTTACGGCAGTGAAATTACTTTAAAAGAAAAACTCTTAATCTCATTTAATTTTGTTTTTATAGCAATAATATTAGGACTATGTTTTGTAATTAAAAAGGAATTTAAATTTATAAAAAAATATATACGAAAATTAAATAGAACTAAGAGTGTAGAAGAAATTGATATAATACTTAATGTGAGTAATAAATTCAAGTTCATCAAAGAAGCAGAAATGATTATAAGCAGCAATTTAGACGGTAAGTATGCCTTGGTTCATTATGATATAAGCAAGTTTACTATTATTAACAACAGTGTTGGCTACAAGGTTGGGGATGAAATACTTCAACAGATTGGGAAGGTTTTGAGAAAGAATTTAAAAGAAGAAATTGTCGGCAAGGCAGATGGTGATGATTTTTTTGTTTTATTTGAATATATAAATCAAGAGGATTTAATAAAAACAGTATGTGAGCTTTCTGATAAAATAGAAAAACTTAAAATCTGGAAAAAAATCAATATAAATCCGGTTATAAAGGCGGGTATTTATTTTATTGATAACGAAAACCTTGATATCAGAATTGCAATTGACAGAGCTGATTTTGCCAAAACCATATTAAAAAACAATTATAAAAGCGACTATGCAATTTACGAGGATGAAATCGGAGACAATTTAATTGAAGCTAAGAGGATTGAAGATGATATGCATAGAGCTTTGACAGAAAAAGAATTTAAGGTATATCTGCAGCCAAAAATAGATTTAAAAACAGGAATATTATCCGGAGCTGAAGCGCTGGTGAGATGGGAACACCCGGAGTTTGGGCTGCTGAATCCTGTAAGATTTATACCGATATTTGAAAAGAACGGTTTTATTGTAAATCTTGATAAGTATGTTTTTGAAGAGGTATGTTCTAATATAAGGAAATGGCTTAATAGGGGATATGATGTGGTGCCTGTTTCTGTAAATATTTCCAGGATACACTTTTTAAACAGCAACTTTGTATCTGACTACAACAGAATAAAAGAAAAATATAGAATTTCCGATAATCTTATTGAAATAGAAATTACTGAATCAGTTGTGTTTAATTATGAGAACGAAAATGAAGTTTTTACAGTTATGAAAAAATTCAGAGAAAACGGCTTTGAAATTTCTATGGATGATTTTGGATCCGGTTATTCTTGTCTGGGACTTTTAAAAGAAATGCCTATTGATACATTAAAGCTTGATAAAATATTTTTAAATAATATAGAAGAATACAATTCTCAGATAATAGTCAGAAATATAGTAAATATGGCTAAATGCCTGAAATTAAACGTTGTATCTGAAGGTGTTGAAACTAATAAACAGATTGATTTTTTGAAAGAAATAGGCTGTGATATGGCGCAGGGATTTATATTTGCCAAACCTGAGCCTATTGAAATGTTTGATGATTTAATCAGCAAGGAAAAGATAAATTATTATATATTGGTCAGTTAAAGGAGAGTGTGATGGCATATAGTTGGGATAAGACATTGGAAACCGGCAATTCAGTAATTGATGAACAGCATAAATCAATTATAAATGCAATTAATGTATTATTAGATGCCTGTAGCCAAGGTAAGGGCAGAAGTGAATTGGATAATACACTGAAATTTTTACAGGATTATGTAATAAAGCATTTTAATGATGAAGAAAAACTTCAATTAAAATCAAGCTATCCGGATTATAAATCGCATAAGGAGAAGCATGAGGCATTCAAAAAAACTGTAAGCGGCATAGTAGAAGATTTTAATAAAAACGGAGCCAGTATTCAATTGGTTGCAAGGGTGAATTCATCTATAGCAGGGTGGCTTATTACACATATTAAGAATGAAGATAAAAAGGTTGCATTGTTTATTAAAAATAAGCAATAAATACTTTTAAACACAAAAGTATATCAGTCTATATAAGGGAGAAAAGGTATGAAGAAACATGGATTAAACAAAAGTATTAAAAAGAGATTAGTATTTGATATTATTTTATTGGTGGTTGTAACTATAGCATTAACAAGCGGACTTTCTGTGTACTTAACCCATAAAATAGAGAGTAGTACCTTTCAAACACCTGAGCTTCTGATTTGTATTGCATCTATTCTTATATGGCTGTTTATTGTTTCTGTTATTTCAATAAAATTGTCAAATCATATTGCTAATCCATTAAAGAGTTTTATTGTTAGATTAGAAGCTATGGCCAGAGGAGATATACATACAGAAATTGAGACAATTAGCAGAAATGATGAAATCGGAATTTTAAGTAAGACAATAAATAATGTTGTAAAAGAATTATATCCTATGCTAAGCGAAATGACATATAGTCTTGCTTCAATTGATGAAGGTGATTTTACAATAACAATTGAGAAAGAATACCGTGGAGACTTTAAAGCAATGGGGGATGCCATAACAAAAATCAATATGAGGCTCAACAGATTAATGAATAGGATAATTGAAAGCTCAGAGCAATTAACATCTGGAGCTGACCAGGTTGCTTATGGCTCTCAAATATTATCTCAGGGTGCAATAGAGCAGGCCGGTTCTATCCAGGAGCTCGCAGCAACTATTAATGAACTCTCGGTGCAAACAAGTCAAAATGCCCAAAATGCTGAAATTGCAAAGAAAGCATCTGAAGAAACATTTTTGGAAGTTGAAAATGGCAATACAAAAATGATATCTATGGTAAAGGCCATGGAAGAGATAAAAGCAACTTCAATAGAAATATCAAAAATAATCAAAGCTATTGATGATATAGCATTTCAAACAAATATACTTGCTTTAAACGCAGCTGTGGAGGCTGCAAGAGCCGGTTCTGCAGGCAAGGGCTTTGCGGTGGTTGCCGATGAGGTCAGAAATCTCGCTTCAAAAAGCGCAGAAGCGGCTAACAGCACAACTCAGCTCATCGAGCGTTCACTGACTGCCGTTGAAAACGGTGCTAAAATAGCAGATGAAACGGAAGAATCACTTAAGGTAATAGTGGAAAAGGTTAAAACGACTGTATCTCTTGTTGAGGAAATCACTGTTGCGTCTGAGCAGCAGGCAGAAGGAACAAGTCAGGTTTCCATAGGCGTTGAACAAATTTCATCAGTAGTTCAGACAAATTCAGCTACTTCGGAGGAAAGTGCTGCAGCAAGTGAAGAGCTGAGCGGATTGGCACAATTGCTTAAAGGTTTAGTTGACGGAATTAAATTAAGAGAACTTGAAAGCTATGAATTTGATTAAATAAATATAATGTTCGTTATATATTTTTCTTATTTTTCTTTAAGGTTATGGATACTGTGAATGGCTGCCAAGATGATGTCATAAATCGACATCATCTTTTTTTCTTGACAAAATTCAGTCTTTTCTAATATGATATATCTGATATTAATGTAAAATTAAGAATAATAAACTATTATTAATAGTGAGAAAATAATATTAAATGCTATTTTGATTGGAGGAATTGTTTTGAGAATATTAATCGTTGAGGATGAAGTTAAGATTACACAAGCTCTGAGCTTTTTATTTGCAAAACAAAAGATTGATGTAGATATTGCAAATGATGGAGAGGAAGGACTTATTCTGTCTGAGAAGGATATATACGATGTGATAGTTCTTGATATAATGCTTCCAGGGGTGGACGGTATTCAAATATTGAAAACAATCAGAAAAAACGGAATTAAAACTCCTGTTATTATGCTTACTGCCAAGGATACTGTGGATGACAGAGTATTCGGGCTTGAGAATGGTGCGGATGATTATCTGGTTAAACCATTTGCTACAAAGGAATTAATAGCAAGGGTCAGAGCGCTTGCCAGAAGAAAAAGCACTGAATATGTGGGAGAAATATATGAATTTGAAGATATAAGGTATGATGTAAAAAATTATTTGCTGTATATTGGTGCCGAGGAATACAAGATACCACTCAAGGAAGCAATGTTGATGGAAATGTTTATAAAAAAACCCAGACAGGTTTTTACGAGAGAACAGATTATTGACCGTATTTGGGGTCTTGAGGCTGATATACTTGAAAGCAATATAGAAATTTATGTTCACCATTTGAGAAAAAGGCTGGAAGAAACAAATGCAAAAATAGAAACAGTACGAGGCGTAGGGTACATGCTTAAGGAGAAATAACATGTTTAGAAGGCTTCATTTTAAACTAACTGCATATATGGGTATAATTCTGGTTTTGTTTATGATTTTTATTGCAACAGGTATCTATAATTTCACACGTATAGTATTTGAAGACGGCAATAAAGAAATGATGAAGTCAGAAGCTTTAAGAATATATACCTACAGAAATTCCTCACAACTTAAATTCAGGATTAACGAAAATACTGTTTTTCAAAGAATAGGACCAAGCGTTGCTTTAATGGGAATTCAAAGACTTGATGCATGTTATGTTATTTATGATCAAAGCAAGGAGCTTGTGTATGCAGAGGAGGACGAACTAAAGATATCTGATAAAATACAGGCTATTGCAATTAAATCCTTTGAAGAGCAGAAAGATTCCTACAATATCAAGAGGATAGGACGATTTACGTACAGAATATATACAAGATATTTTAATGGTGCTAACGGACCAAGCGTTGTACAGGTTTATCAAAATACTGTTAATGAAGAAATACTGTGGTCATTTTTAAGAACCGTATTGTATGTAATAGGCTGCAGCGGTACGGGAATATTGCTGATTATCAGCTTTTTATTTACAGGTCAGGCATTAAAGCCTGTAAGAGATACATGGATCAGGCAAAAAGAATTTGTTGCTGATGCATCTCATGAGTTAAGAACTCCTTTGACTGTAATTCAGACAAATTTAGATGTAGTATTAAGCGATGATGAAGGGACCATTGAGGAAAATGAAGTTTGGCTTGACAATGCTTATTCAGAAACAAGGGTAATGGCTAAGCTTATTGATCAGCTTCTGCTATTGGCAAAAGCTGATGCGAACGAAGAAAAACTGAATATTTCCGAATTTTCATTATCAGAAATAATTGAAAATGTTTGTCAGAATATGCAAATTATAGCTAATAAAAAGGGCTTGGATTTTTATATGAATATAGAAGAGGATTTAAAAATCAAAGCTGACTATGATAAAATAAGGAGATTGACAGTCATCTTAATCGACAATGCGGTTAAATATACTGAAAATGGAAATGTTACTGTCAATTTATTTACAGATAAAAACAAAAGAAAAGTATTAACTGTGGAAGACACCGGTATAGGTATAGCTAAAAAAGATTTGGAAAGAATTTTTGATCGCTTTTACAGAGCTGACAAAGCCAGGCACAGAGAAGGCGGAACAGGCCTCGGATTAAGTATTGCCAAGTGGATCGCGGACATTCACAGATATTCATTGACGGTTGAAAGCACAGTGAATGTGGGAACTAAATTTACCCTGAGGATATAAAAATACAGCCAAAATTTTGGCTGTATTTTTTAAAGCTCTAACCCGATATCTCAGATAAGCTGTTAGCCGTATCTCTCAGCTTAAATACAGAAATCTGTTCTTTAAGCGAGCTTGCCAGACTTGTCAGCTCTTCACATGCGGCAGCACTTTCTTCTGCTGCTGCAGAGTTATTTTGAACAACAGCAGATATTTGCTCAATACCTGTGTTTATTTGATTTATAGAAGTTGATTGATTAGTTGATGCCTCTGATATTTTATTCATAGATTCGGCTACAAGCTTGGTATCATTAATAATTTTTTCAAGATATTTTGCGGTATCCTCAGCTATAACGGTTCCGTTTTGTACTGTCTTTATTGACTTTTCTATTAATGATGTAGTTTGTTTTGCAGCATCTGCACTTTTTGATGCAAGATTTCTGACTTCATCAGCCACCACAGCAAACCCCTTTCCTGCGGAGCCTGCTCTGGCAGCCTCTACAGCGGCATTAAGCGCCAGGATATTCGTTTGAAATGCAATATCATCAATAACTTTTATTATTTTAGCAATTTCTTTTGAAGAGCTGTTTATGTCTGACATAGAAGAAAGCATCTTCTGCATTTGTTCATTACTTTTGATTATTTCAGCTTCTGTAGAATAAACATATTTTTCAGCAAGTCTTACGTTTTCATCATTTGAATAAATCTGTGATGATATTTCTGAAACAGATGAAGATAACTCCTCAATTGTACCTGCCTGCTCTGCAGCACCCTGGGAAAGCTCCTGAGCTCCGTAAGACAATTGATTTGAACCTTCCAAAACCTGAGCTGAGGCTTCATTTATTTCAAGCAGCATCATATTTAATTTTTCAATAGTTTTTTCTAAAGATATTTCCATTATATCTTTATCAGATCTTGGCGTAACCGTAAAGGATAAATCTCCCTCAGCAATTTTTAAAACAATTTCGACTTGTTCTTTGATGCCTTCAATTACTTTACTAAATGCCTGAGCAAGAATACCAATTTCATCTTTTGAGGTTTCATCATAATCAATATTGATGTTTGTATCACCTTCAGCAAGCTTATTAGCAGCATGAACCATTTTGTCAACAGGCTTTGATATTGATTTTGAAATAAATATTCCTATCATAACAGAAATAATAAAACCTGATAATATTACAGCAACCAATACAAGCGATAAATTTCTGGTAAGATATCCGTTTGACTCATTTGTAGATTTAACATTATCAACTTTGGTGCTTATACCTTCATTCAGGTATTTAATTATGAAATCCACCGAGCTGGAAATAGATGCAGTAGCTATGTATGCTTCTGTCAGATTTCCTGACCTTGCAAGGCTGAACGCCTTTTCTGAGGTTGGAATATAAAAATCATTCATTATAGATTCCACAGTTGAAATGGTATCTAAATCCTTGGAGCTTAAATTTAATTTATATGTATCTAATGAACTTTTAAAAATTTCCATATTCTGATTAAAATCTTTTTCACATGCATCTATTGCTAGCGTTTTGCCGGAGCTTATTATTCCTTCTCTCAGGCTTATTTGCATATCATTCAGGCTGTTCAGCATATAAGACAAATATATCAGCGGTTCTGTTTCTGATTCATATAGGTCTTTATCAGCTTTGCTTATAGTTTGCATGCCTGCTATTCCTACAACACCAATTATCGTAGCAATTATAGAGATTATCAAAAAACTTATTATTAATTTTTTTGAAATGCTCAAATTATTAAATTTAAATTTAAATAATTTAAATTTGGGTTTGGGTTTGGGTTTGGGTTCGGAATCGTTTTTTTTCTTTACATTTTTAAAGCTTGGTAGTTTTTTAAATTTTTTCATTTATTATGTCCTCTATTCTTTGGATATGAAATAATAAGTAAATGTTTTAATGAATAAAAATGCTTATAACTGCAGCATTACTTCTTATATCGGCACGTTTTTCATAAAAGTTATAATAAATATCAATATTTTTGGCATAACAAAAAACAAGCTCATAGCATGAACTTGTTCCTTGTTTACATATAACTTTACAAAAATTTATCTTTAATAACATTCCAATAATTAAAGGAACCTGTGGATAGCCTTCTAATAACTTTTTTTGATGTTCTGAAATGTACATATTCTAATTCTTCATACTCCACGTCAGTTCCATCTGCTAAAAGAGCCAGATAATAATCCTCTTTTCTTTCCGGGTAAATTGATATTTCAAACTCAGGCGGAACTATTATGCTGCATTCAAGACATCTGTACGCATTTGAGATTATCGGTGACAGAGGTGTGATTTGCAAGGTTTTCAATGAAGGATAAACCAGGCTCCCTCCTGCTGATTTATTATATGCGGAGCTTCCTAAGGGCGATGATATGATCAGACCGTCACCGCTTATTTTCTCTAAATGGTTAGAGGCAATGTACACATCCATATGTATTGTTTTCATATCTTTTCTTTTTAAAATAATGTCATTTACCGCATAGAATTTTTGGGATTTTTTTGATGAAAAAATTTCACTTTCAATTAAATTTACACTGCTGACATTATAATTGCCTGATATATAATCATTTACGAAATCCTCCAGCCTTTCAGGCGATATTTCCGGGAAAAAACCAAGCGTTCCTGTGTTTATTCCAACAAAAGGGACAGTTGAAAAATTGCTTTCGCGAACTCCTCTTAAAAATGCACCGTCACCGCCGATTGTAATATTTAACACACCTTCCTTGCAGAATCCGTCACAATAATCATAGCCGTGATGCTTCAATAGGCTTATAAGCCTGTTTTTTATTTCAAGCGTATAATCATCATAGTTGGCGGCTATGTTTATTACATTTTCCTTCATGATTTTATCCCCTTTACTTTACACGCAATTTATATTATATTTAATAAGAGATACCTCTATATAACACAGGAGTTTCTATGATTAACGATAATATTCTTAACTATACAATACAAGAAAACAATAAAACTGTAAAGAACATTATGATTGAAAACTTAAATTTTTCCAAACGCCTTTCAAAGAAGCTGGAGCTTAACAACAGCTTGTTTTTAAATGGAAAAGCTACAAAACTGAACAAGAGCGTTTTTTCGGGAGATGTTTTGTCTGTTGAATTTGATGAAGATGAGGATGAATACGATCCTGTTGATATCCCGATTAACATTATTTATGAAGACAATGATTTGCTTGTTGTCAACAAACCTCCGCATATTGTTGTCCATCCGACAAAATCTCATCAAAATAACACGGTCGCCAACGGTGTAGCATATTATTTTAAAAAGCAAAATATAAAAAGAAAAGTCAGATTTGTAAACAGGCTTGACATGAATACCTCAGGAATAGTTATAATTGCCAAGCATCCCTATGCTCACAATGAGCTTGCTAATCAGATGAAATCAAATTCAGTGGACAAATATTATTATGCAATCGTCGAAGGAATTATAAGGGAAGATACGGGAACTATAAGTGAGCCGATTGCAAGATTAAATGCTGAAGACATAATAAGAGTTGTGCATCCCTCGGGCAAGGAATGCATAACTCATTACACAGTGGAAAAAAGATTGAACAATATGACATTGGTAAAGCTTAAGCTTGAAACAGGAAGAACCCATCAGATAAGAGTGCATTTAAAGCATATCGGGCATCCTTTATTAGGAGATACTTTATACGGAAAGGAAAGTGAATTAATCAAAAGACAAGCTCTGCACTGCTATAAAATGAAATTCCTGCAACCATTAACAAGAGAGGAAATAGAGATAACATGCCCTTTGCCTGAGGATATGCTTATTGTATAGGGGAAACCGGATAATGAAAAAAAATATTTTACTTATAGCTACGGGCGGTACAATTGCATCTAAGAAAACAGATGAAGGATTAGCGCCGCAGATAACCTCAGAGGAGCTTCTGGGATACGTACCGGAAATAAAAGAATTTTGCAATGTTGATGCAATTCAGCTGTTAAATATTGACAGCACTAACATTCAGCCTGAACACTGGATTTTAATAACAGAAACAATTGAAAATAATTACAGCATATATGACGGTTTTGTAATATCTCACGGAACTGATACCATGTCATATACATCTGCCGCCCTGTCATACCTGATACAAAATTCAGATAAACCTGTTATTATTACCGGAGCCCAAAAACCGATCAATGCCGACATAACCGATGCAAAAAAGAATTTACTGGACAGCTTCCGCTTTGCTATAGAAAAAGATGTGGCAGGAGTATATTTGGTGTTTGACGGGAAAGCTATACTAGGAACCAGGGCAAGAAAAGTCAAATCCAAAAGCTATAGTGCTTTTGAATCCATAAATTTTCCTGTGGCTGCAATAATAGACGACAACAGAATCACAAAATATATAAGAAATGAAAAATTTACCGGTGAGGTTAAATTTTTTAAAGGCATATATCCGTCGATATTTTTATTAAAACTGGCGCCGGGAATGGAACCGGATGTTTTAGATTACATTGGTGAAAAATATGAAGGTGTGGTAATTGAAAGTTACGGCGTAGGAGGGCTGCCATTTCAGGACAGAAGAAATTTCCTGGAGAAGCTTGGAAACTTAACGGAAAATGGGAAAATAATTGTAATTGCCACACAGGTTATGTTTGAAGGCAGTGATATGGGTATATATGAGGTAGGAATAAAGGCTCTGAGGAAATACAAGGTTCTTCAGGCATATGATATGACGATAGAAGCCGCCATAACAAAGCTTATGTGGATTATGGCTATAACAAGAGATTTTGATGAAATAAAAGAAAAATTTTATACAAGGATAAATGAAGACTTACTTTACTAAGAGGTAATAATGAAAAAAACAGACATGCACATGCATACCTGTGCTTCAGACGGGACATGGGATGTATCAGAACTAAAAGAAGAATTGATTAAAAATAAAATAAATATATTTTCAATAACAGACCACGACAGCATAGACAATATTAGAAATATGCAGGAAATAATAAACCCTAAGGACAATCTGGTATTCATCCCCGGAACTGAGCTTACAGCAGAATACCAAGGAAGAGAATATCATTTGACGCTATATAATTTTGATTTGAAGAATCAACAGCTGATGGATTTGATTTCGTGGACCAATGAAAGCAAGATCAAAACTAATAAAGATTATATAAAAAACTATGCCTCCGATAAATTTAATAATGTAAGCCTGGAGGATTTTGAAAAATATGATTATGACAGAAAAAGAGGAGGCTGGAAGTCCGTTAATTATATGATTGACAAAGGAATTCACAGGGATGTTGTATCTCATCTAACTGACTTTGTGAAGTCAGGAATGAAGGCGAAACTAAAAAGACCTGAGGAAGTCATAAAAACTGCGAAGAAAAGCGGGGGCAAGGTCTTTCTTGCACACCCGTCCTACCATTATAAAAACAGCCGTATGCCTGAAGAAGAGCTTAAATATTGGCTTAACGCCGGTATAGACGGCATAGAATGCTTTTCTCCATATAACAAAGGAGAAGAGCAATATTATATTGATTTTTGCAAGAAAAATAATTTAATGATTTCAGGAGGTTCAGACTGTCACGGTATGTTCATACCTGCGAGGAAGCTGGGAGTTCCGGAAGTAATATTAGATGATTTGAACATAAAAGATTTATTTAATTAAGGGGACATATATGTTTAAAGAAAAATATGTTACTGCAATAGTTGTTGCAGCCGGGAAGGGAACAAGAATGGGGGCAGACATTCCAAAGCAGTATATGAATATTGCAGGAAAGACCATTCTTGATACTACCCTGTACAAATTTGAAAAAAGCAATGAAGTTGATGAGATAATTCTTATTGTAAATAAAGAAGAGTTAGAATATGTAACAGCAGAGGTTGCTGTTAATTATGAAAAAATCACTATAGTTAAAGCAGGAGGCTCAACAAGAACCGAATCAGTGTTTGAAGGCATTAAAGCAGTGAGCGGCAAATGCGGTATAGTTTTAATTCACGACGGCGTGAGGCCGTTTATATCATACAATTTAATCAGCAGCTGCGTTGAAGGAGCATACATTTTCGATGCATGTATTCCTGTAACTGATGTTGTGGATACAATCAAAGAAGTTTCTGAAGACGGAACAGTTAAAAGCACACTTGACAGAGCAGTGTTAAAAGCGGTTCAAACTCCGCAGGCATTTAATTATGAGCTCATAAAAGACTGCTATATAAGAGCTGTGACAGAGGATACAATATTTACCGATGATGCATCAATAGTTGAATTTTATGGGCACAAAGTAAAAATAATAGATGGACTGGCAAGAAATATTAAAATTACCACACCACTTGATTTAAGAATTGCAGAAATTTTTTCAAGTATATACTAAGGAGACCAGAAGCTATGAGGGTAGGAATTGGTTATGATGTTCATGCATTGACAGGCGACAGAAAGCTAATAATCGGCGGAGTTTTAATTCCTTATGAACTGGGTCTGGAGGGGCATTCTGATGCAGATGTCTTAATTCATGCCATAATGGACAGCTTGCTGGGAGCTATGGGTTCAGGAGATATCGGAAGGCATTTTCCTGATACGGATGATAAATACAAGGGAGCTGACAGCAGAGCACTGCTGAGACAAGTTGCAGAATTAATGAATAATAAAGGGTACAAGCTTGGAAATATAGATGCCGTAATAATAGCCCAGAAACCGAGGTTAAGTCCATACATTGAAGAAATGAAACAAAATTTGGCAGAAGATTTAAAAATAGATTTATCCGGCATAAACATCAAAGCAACTACAACAGAGCATCTGGGGTTTGAGGGCAGGGGTGAAGGAATAGCTGCTCAGTCTGTGTGCTTGTTGGAAAATTAGGAAAAACAATGCAATACAGCTATATATTTAGTATATCCAAAAATATATCCATGTGTTAAAATAAGTTAACAATTAATAATATAAATGAACAGTGAACGTAACATTAAGCAATAAACAAATACGTTTAATTGTTCAATATTCATTGTTCATTGCAACGGGGGTATACAATGGAGTTATATCAAATATTAGCAGTCATTGGCGTGATGATTTTTATATTTTTTTTATTTAAAAATAAAAAAGCAGCACAAAAAGAGATAAACAATCTGAATGAAATAGAATATGTAAGCTCATCAAAAATGAAATTTGATGATGTTGCAGGTAATTATGAGGCCAAGGAAAGCCTGAAGGAAATAGTTGATTTTATAAAATGTCCTGAAAAGTACTCGAGATTTAATGCCAGAATGCCAAAGGGTGTTTTATTGTACGGAGAACCGGGGACCGGTAAGACATTGATGGCGAAAGCACTGGCAGGAGAAGCCGGTGTTCCTTTTTATGCCGTTTCAGGTTCTGATTTCGTCCAGGTATATGCCGGTCTTGGTGCGGGAAGAATTAGAAATCTTTTTAAAAAAGCAAAGAAATCAGGAAAAAGCGTAATATTTATTGATGAAATAGATGCAATAGGCAAAAAGAGAATGAACGGTAACCTAAGAGGCAGTGATGAAGGAGACAGAACCTTGAATGCCCTTCTTACAGAAATGTCAGGATTTGCAGAGGATTCAGGAATTGTGGTTGTAGCTGCCACAAACAGAATTGACACATTGGATGCTGCATTGTTAAGACCGGGCAGGTTTGACAGACAGATAGAAATTATGCTGCCGGACAGAAATGCCAGAAAAGACATAATCAATCTTTACCTTTCTAAAAAGAAAGCAAAAGAAGATATCAATCTTGATAATATAGCTGACTTAACAGTTTATTTCAGCGGTGCAATGATAGAAAACCTGGTTAATGAAGCAGCTCTTTTGGCAATCAGGGAAAATTCACAGGAAATAAATGAAGAGCACATAAAAAAAGCATATCTTGAAGTTCTGGCAGGTACTGAGAAAAAGAATCCGGAAGAAAATAACAAGCAAAAAACAGTCACTTCTTATCATGAAGCAGGACATGCTTTTGTATCGAAATATCTGATGCCTGACAACAAGATTGTGAGAGTGTCTGTTATTCCCACAAGTAAGGGTGCGGGAGGATATACGCTGAGCACTCCTGACGCTTCAGAGGTAGTAACTAAAAAGCGAATAAAGAATCAGCTTGCAGTATTAATGGCAGGACGAGTTGCAGAAGAAATATTTTTTGGCAGAGATAATATAACAATAGGTGCGCAAAATGATATAGAAAAAGCAACATCTCTTGCAGTTGATTATATTGCCAGGTACGGTATGGATGATGATTTTGCATTTATTAATTTGGGAGTACTGGCCGAAAAGCTTAATATACCTCTTTCTTCAGCTGAAAATTCAGTAAAGAATCTTGCAGCAGAAATATATGAGGAAGTGGTTAATATTATTGAAAGCAATAAGGAAGCAGTAGAAAGAATAGCGAAATTGCTGATTGAGAAAGAAGTTATTCACGAAGAACAATTAAGCAGTATTTTGGAATATTAAGTTTATATACAGGGTAAAATAGTAAAAATTGAAAATGATGACTGTAAAATACAGTTGAAAATCAGTGAATCCTGTGCTATAATTTTAATAAGATCAAAGCCTGCGGTGTACGGAAATTTTTTAATTCAACCGACATACTGTAAAAGGGAATTCGCGTTTAAGTGCCTATGACAGGCCCGCTTTGACGGGAAGCCAGAACCACCTGACAGAAATCCCACCTGCTTAGATGCGGGTATGAATTAATGATTTGCGGCATCTGCGGGTATGACCTAACCCAATTTTT
The DNA here is from genome assembly GCA_023453025.1 of Bacillota bacterium. GTDB lineage: Bacteria > Bacillota > Clostridia > Tissierellales > Sedimentibacteraceae > Sedimentibacter. The sequence continues at coordinate 27,011 of JAEXUD010000040.1, read as the reverse complement.
CAGAGTGTTTTTTTCTGAAAAATTGATGGTAGGTCAACCGCAACGAGATCCCAAATTATGCGACGTAAGGAGCAAATAATTTGGTGAACGAGACTGCGCAAATAGTGGTTAGGTATAATCCTAATCATTATTTTTTTATTATATCAGGAAAATTATCATAGTTTTATAGGAAAATCAGGAAAAAACGATTGCTAAATTGTTAATAAATGTATATAATATAGATATCAAGCAGGAAATTAAAGATTAAGAATCCTAAGAGGAGGATAAAATAATATGATAACGATAAAGGACGTTGCCAGACTGGCGGAAGTTTCCATTTCTACAGTATCAAGAGTTATAAATGACTCTAAGCCTGTAAGTCCTGAAGTAAGAAGAAAAGTTCTGAAGGTGATTGAGGAAACCGGCTATAAGCCAAATGACGTAGCAAGAAGCCTTGTTACCAGGAGATCTTATTTGATTGGTGTTATAGTGAATAACCTTGCACAGAGCTATGTTGCTGATATTGTAAGAGGAATTGAGGAAATAGGAAAAATGTACGGCTATGATATTCTGCTTTGCAGCAGCTACTCAAGCAAGGAAACTCAGGAAAAATATCTTCAGCTGTTAGACAGAAAACAAGCAGAAGGATTATTTCTAGTAGGAAACAAATTTGAGGATGAAATAATTGAAATAGCCAAAGGATTAAACAAACCTTGTATTTATTTCACAAGAGACGTTCATGAGCACATGAACCATATTTCAATAGACTGTAATTCAGCTATATATGAAATGACTAATTACTTATTTAAAGAAGGTCATAAGAAGATAGCATATATATCTGATTTTGAAGACAGAACATCAGTTGAAAACGATAAGATATCAGGATATTTAAAGGCTGTTGAGGATAACGAACTGGATTATTCAAAAATATATGTTGTAGGCGGGAATAAACATAACAAAGCATATGAATTAGGAAAATCAATTATTAATGAAGCAAGAGAATTTACTGCAGCTGTTTGCAGCAATGATGAAATAGCCATAGGAATTATGGACAGCATGATTGACAATGGAATAAAAGTACCTGATGACATATCAGTGGTCGGCTTTGGAAATATCAGAGAAGGTAAGTTTGTAAGACCTGAACTGACAACTATCGGAGAGCCATACTATGATGTAGGTGCAGTAGGTATGAGAATGCTTATAAAAATGATTAAAGGCGACAAAATACAACAAGGATTAATGGAGCTTCCGTTCACAATGGAAAAGAGAAAGAGCGTAAAATCTCTAAACTAATAATATTTTGTTGAAATTAAAAAAATAGTTTTAATAATTTAGTGACATATAATGATAATAAAATCCCATGTGTCCCTCTATAATATTAAATGCACTTTAATATTTAGGGGGATTACATATGAAAAAGAGATTTATAATAATAATGATTGCATTGTTGCTTTTTAGTTATAATTCAATCAGTGCCTATGAACATCATGAAGAAATAACAGATATAGAGAATTTGCTTAATGAACGGATTGTAATAATGAATGAGTTTCTTTATGGCTACAAGGACATGGAATTATTAAAAGATAAACTGGACAATATAGAAGCAGAAAATCTTCTGGAAAACGATCTTGATATTTTATTCAAGGTAATTGACTGCCCTACTGATTATGAGCTTGCAATGAACGTTAAGGTTGAAAAAATAAACACTTTGGAGCGAAGTGATGAAGGTCTTATCATCAATGCGGACTTAAACTGGCAGATGAGTGGATATGACGGTGAATTTAACATGATTAAAAATTATGATATTAAATGTATTGAGTCAGACAATCAGATGTATCTGGCATCATTAGTAATATTGAATGATTAATATAATAACAAAAGGGCATAATTTAATTATATCTTAGCTATGAATATCCCAATAATGTTATTCTGAGGTCAGCTCGAAGAAATTTTTCAAGACATGATATTCTCTGCAATAATATAAATTGCGGATTATTATGTTTAATTTTAAATTTAGGAGACTTAAATGGAAAAAAAGGACAAATTATTTTACAAAAAACATTTTATATGGGAAAAATTAAGTAACGAGGAAAAAGATGAAGTCTTTAATCTAGGAAATGACTACAGGACATTTATGGATGCTTCTAAAACTGAAAGACTCACAATAAAGGAAATTGTTAAAAGAGCAGAAGTAAATGGTTTTATAAATTTAGAAAGTAAAAAAGAAATCAAGCCGGGTGACAAAATTTATTATGTCAACAAGGCGAAAAATGCCGTACTGGCTGTAATAGGCAATGAAAACATTGAAAAAGGAATGAATATTGTCGGAAGCCATGTTGACTCGCCAAGAATAGATTTGAAACAAAATCCATTGTATGAAAAACACGGCATTTCACTTTTAAAAACTCATTATTACGGTGGAATCAGGAAATATCAATGGGTTACTATACCTCTCGCGCTGTATGGAACAGTTGTTAAAGAAAACGGAGAAATCATTGATGTGGCAATAGGTGATGATGAAAATGATCCGGTGTTTTATATTACTGATCTGCTGCCTCACTTAGCAAAGGAACAAAATGACAAAAAGATTTCAGAGGCTATTGAAGGTGAAGGTCTGAATGTTATAATCGGAAGCTTGCCTGCAATGGGTGAAGAAGATGAAGACGATGAAGATAAAAAGAATAGCAAGAAATTTAAGCTTAATGTATTAAATATTCTTAATGAGAAATATGGAATGATAGAAGAGGACTTCCAAACTGCAGAGCTTGAAATAGTTCCGGCAGGAAAAGCTAGAGACGTGGGAATTGACAGAGGAATGATAATGGCATATGGACATGACGACAGAGTATGTGCATATACATCATTGAAGGCAATTATTGAATTAGAAAAAGCTGATAAAACAGCCGTAGCATTATTCTCTGACAAAGAAGAAATAGGCAGTGTTGGCAATACGGGAATGCATTCGGCATTTTTCAACAATATGGTGGCAGAATTAATTTCACTGCAAAACAATGGAAACTACTGTGAATTATCATTAAAAAGGGCTTTGGCAAACAGCAGCATGCTCTCGTCAGATGTATCTGCCGGTGTAGATCCCACATATCCAAACGTAACTGAGTTGCAAAATGCTCCAATCATGGGCAAAGGGGTAGCCATGGTTAAATATACAGGCAGCAGAGGTAAATCAGGAGCTAACGATGCAAATGCCGAATACATAGGGAAACTGCGAAGACTATTCAATGAAAACAACGTGATTTGGCAGCCGGCAGAGTTAGGAAAGGTTGATCAGGGAGGCGGAGGAACAATTGCATATATAATGGCAAATTTCAATATGGATGTGGTTGACCTTGGAGTTCCTGTACTAAGCATGCATGCGCCGTATGAAATAATCTCAAAAACAGATTTGTATATGACATACAAAGCATATAAAATATTTTACCATAATTTTAATTAAACAATTAAATATAAATATAAAAAGAAAAACTTTTGAAAGAAAGTTTTTCTTTTTATGCAATTATCAATTATAGTTATGTCCTGCTTCTATTTTTCAGAAACTGAATCATATTTAAAGCATTCAGCCAAATGGTCATTTATTAAACCTGTAGCTTGCAAATGGGCATAGATTATTGTAGAGCCCAGGAATTTAAAACCACGTTTTTTCAAATCCCTGCTTACCCTGTCCGACAGCTCGGAGGTGGCAGGTACCTCCGTTATATCCTTCCAATTATTTTTGACAACTTTATTATCAACGAAGCCCCAGATGTAATTATCAAAGCTTCCAAACTCTTTTTGTATTTCTATAAATTTCTTTGCATTATTAATCGATGCCTCGATTTTTCTTCTGTTTCTTATTATGCCGGCATTTTGCATCAATTCTTCTATTTTTGTTTCGTCATATTCAGAAACCTTGTCGGCACTAAAATCATCGTAAGCTTTTCTGTAGTTTTCTCTTTTCTTAAGAACAGTCAGCCAGTTCAAACCGGCCTGTGCCGATTCAAGGACTAAAAATTCAAAATGATTTTTATCATCGTGAACGGGTACTCCCCATTCTTCATCGTGGTACTTAACATACAATTCATTGCTGCCGCACCAAGGACATCTGTTCATAGTCAACCTCATAGTATGTGATTTGTTATTTATAGTATAGCAGATTTATAGGCAACTTGCAAATATCAATGAAAAGTTAAAGCTATTTTTTAATTTAAATAGTAACAAGTAATGAATGAGTAAATATTTGTAAATATTTATAATTGGCTTTATTCATTGACTTTTTAACCTGCGGAATATATAATAGATATGTTTATAATTTAAGATGGAGGTCAATAAATTGCAGAATGAATTTGTACAATCTAAACAAAAAGAATTTGCAGAGTTAAAAGAATATATAGATACTGTAAAAAATTCTCAAGGTATATTAATGCAAACGCTACAAAAAGCTCAAGATATTTTTGGCTATCTGCCGCTGGAAGTGCAGAAGTTTATATCTGAAGAAACAAATATACCCTTAGCAGACATTTATGGTGTTGTTACATTCTACACTCAATTTACCGTAGAAGAAAAAGGCAAGCACACAGTTGGCGTATGTCTTGGAACGGCTTGTTATGTAAAAGGTTCACAGGATGTAATGGATAAATTGGTAGACGAACTGAATATCAAAGTCGGACAAACCACAGAAGATAAACTGTTTACCCTTGAAGCTACCAGATGCCTTGGATGCTGCGGCTTAGCACCTGTAATGACCGTTGATGAAGATGTTTACGGCAACATAGACCCTAAAAAAGTACCTGAGGTAATTGCCAAGTATAGGAATCAGGAGGTGTAAGCATGAAAAAACTAGATGAATTAAACGATATAAAGGCAGAAACAATTAAAAAAATAGATATGAGCAGTGATGACAACGAAATAAGAATAGTTGTCGGAATGGCTACATGCGGTATTTCAGCCGGAGCAAAGCCGGTTTTAGAAACTTTAATCAGGGAAGTAGAGGCAAAGAATTTAAGTAATGTAAAAGTTGTTCAAACAGGATGTATCGGTATGTGTACCTATGAACCGATTGTTGAGGTTTATGCTCCCAACAAAACAAAGGTAACATATACACATGTCAATCCGGAAAAAGCAAAACAAATAGTTGACGAACACATTGTCAAAGAATCAGACGATTTGGAAAGTACAGCATTAATGGACAGCGATTTTTATAAAAAACAAAAAAGAATTGCTCTTCGTAACTGCGGTATTATAAATCCCGAAGATATCAACGAATATATTGCCAGAGACGGCTATATGGGATTAGGTAAGGCACTGGGCATGACTCCGAATGAAGTTATTGCTTTAATGAAGAATTCAGGCCTAAGAGGAAGAGGCGGAGCAGGATTCCCAACAGGAATGAAGTGGAGCTTTGCCGCACCTAATAAGGCTGACCAAAAATATATCATTTGCAATGCAGACGAAGGAGACCCGGGTGCGTTCATGGACAGAAGCGTGCTGGAAGGAGACCCTCATGCAGTGCTGGAGGCAATGGCTATTGCCGGTTATGCTATCGGTGCTACAAAAGGATTCATATATGTAAGGGCAGAATATCCGGTAGCGGTTTACAGACTTGAAATTGCTATAAAGCAAGCAAGAGAGCTTGGTCTTTTGGGCAAGAATATTTTTGAATCAGGCTTTGATTTTGATATTGAAACAAGGCTTGGTGCAGGAGCATTTGTTTGCGGCGAAGAAACAGCATTGATGCAATCGATTGAAGGTAAAAGAGGAATGTCAAGAGTTAAGCCTCCTTTCCCTGCAAACAAAGGACTTTGGGGCAAGCCAACAGTAATAAACAACGTTGAAACACTGGCAAATATACCTCAAATTATAAACAAGGGACCTGAATGGTTCAAGAGCTTTGGAACTGAAAAATCTTCCGGAACCAAGGTGTTTGCGCTTGGAGGAAAAATTACCAACACAGGACTTGTGGAAGTTCCGATGGGTACAACTTTAAGAGAAGTAATATATGATATAGGAGGAGGATGCCCAAACGGCAAGAAATTTAAAGCTGTTCAAACAGGAGGACCATCAGGCGGATGTCTGACCGAGGATTTCCTGGACACTCCTATAGAATACGAAACATTAATGGCTGCAGGCTCTATGATGGGCTCAGGCGGTATGATTGTAATGGATGAAGACAACTGTATGGTGGATATAGCAAGATTCTTCCTTGATTTTACAGTTGATGAATCCTGCGGAAAATGTACTCCATGCAGGGTCGGAACAAGAAGAATGCTGTCAATACTGGAAAAAATCACAGAAGGCAAAGGAACCATGGAAGATCTAGAAGAGCTTGAATCGTTGGCTTACAGTGTTAAGGATTCATCTCTCTGCGGACTTGGTCAAACGGCTCCCAACCCTGTACTGGCAACTTTGAAAAACTTCAGGGAGGAATATATCGCCCATGTTGTTGATAAGAAATGTCCGGCTAAGCAATGTAAGGCATTATTGACATTTGAAATAAATAAGGACAAATGTACCGGATGCACTTTATGTGCCAGAAAATGTCCTGCGCATTGTATCGATGGCACTGTTAAGAATCCTCATGTCATCAATCAGGAATTGTGTATTAAATGCGGCAATTGCTATAGTGTATGCAGATTCGGCGCTGTAGAAAAGAACTAAGAGGGAGGAATTAACGTGGCTATAGTAAAATTAAATATAAACGGAAAAGAAATAATGGCTGAAACCGGCAAGACCGTATTGCAGGCAGCTTTAGAAAATAATATAAATATTCCGCACCTATGCTTTGATGAAAGACTTGAAGTATATGCAGGCTGCGGATTATGCATAATTGAAATCGAAGGACAGCCAAAGACAGCCAGAGCATGTGCTACGCCTGTTGCTGATGGTTTGGTGGTAAGAAGTGACACTAAAAAGGTTGTGGAAGCAAGAAATACTGCTATGAATCTGTTGGTTTCCCAGCACATTGGTGATTGCAAGGCTCCATGTACACTAAACTGTCCTGCAGAGACAGATGTACAGGGATATGTCGGATTGGTTGCCAATAAGCAGCCTTTAGAATCATTAAAATTGATAAAAGAAAAGCTGCCGCTTCCGGCATGTATAGGAAGAGTATGCCCTCACCCATGTGAAAAGGCATGCAGAAGACAGCATGTTGAAGAAGCTGTGTCAATAGCATGTATAAAAACATATGCTGCAGATTTTGATTTAAATTCTGAAAAGCAGTATATTCCAAGCATGAAGACATCAACAGGCAAAAAGGTTGCCGTAGTCGGAGCAGGTCCTGCAGGCTTATCAGCTGCATATTTCTTATTAAGAGCCGGTCATGCGGTTGAAGTGTTTGAAGCAATGCCAAAACCGGGAGGAATGCTGAGATACGGAATACCTGAATACCGTCTTCCTAAGGATGTAGTTGATGCAGAGGTTGCAATCGTAGAAGAAATGGGAGCTAAAATTAATTATGGAGTAAAAATCGGAGAAGACATGTCTCTTGAATATTTACAAAATAATTACGATGCAGTGTTCTTAGGAATTGGTGCATGGAAGAGCTCACCTATGAGATGTGAAGGAGAAAATACTCCGGGAGTATTGGGAGGAATTGATTTCCTGATAAAGGTTGCGGAAAACAAGCCAGTAAAAATAGGAAAAAAAGTTATAGTAGTAGGCGGCGGAAACACAGCTATGGACGTTGCAAGAACAAGCATCCGTCTTGGAGCAGAAGAAGTGAGAGTTGTTTACAGAAGAACAGAAAGTGAAATGCCTGCTGAACAAATAGAAATACATGAAGCAAAGGAAGAAGGCGTAATATTCTCATTCCTGTCAGCTCCTGCACTAGTTGAAGGTGATGATAAAGTTACCGGATTAAAATGCGAAAAGATGATCCTCGGTGAAAAAGATGCATCAGGCAGACAAAAACCCGAACCGACAGGTGAATTTGTTACCTTTGAAGCAGATACAATCATAGCTGCAATCGGTCAGGAAGTTGACTGCGGCAATATAAATGTTCAACAGGGTAAAAAGAAAAATATTCAAATAAATGAATCAACATTTGAAACAAACCTAAGAGGAGTATTTGCCGGCGGTGATGCCGCAACAGGGCCTAAGATTGCCATAGAAGCAATAGCTCAGGCGCTGCATGCATGCGAAGTAATAGACAGCTATTTAAATGGCGAAATAATCCCATACAAGAAATTACCGTTAGTATACACTGAAGTAACTAAGGAAGACTTCAAGGACAGAGAAGTTGTTCCCAGAGTTCAGCACAGGACTGTTGAAGCAGAGCTTAGAAAAGTGAACTTCCAGCCGATTCTTCCAACCATGACTGAAGAAGAAGCGGTAAGAGAAGGCAAAAGATGTCTTGAGTGCGGCTGCAAGGATTATTTTGAGTGCCAGTTAGTTGATTACATTAAAACATATGAGACTGACACAGTTAAATACCATGCAGAAAATGAAAAGAAACAAAAAGAAACCGACCATCCTTTCATTTCTCAGAATGTTGACAAGTGCGTGCTGTGCGGACTTTGCGTAAGAACCTGCAACGAGGTTGTGGGAGCATCAGCGTTAGGCTTTGTTGAAAGAGGAAATGAAACATTTGTCGCACCTGCCTTTGAACAGGAATTAAAGCTTACAAGCTGCATATCCTGCGGTCAGTGTATTGATGTATGTCCTACAGGCGCATGGCTTGACAGAAGAGAAAATATAAAGGAAATTCCATTAGATTTAAAACAAACAAAGTCAGTCTGCAGCTACTGTTCAGTAGGCTGCGAGGTTGTATATGAGCATAAGGACAATGTAGTGTATAAGGCATCAAGTCCTAAAGAAAATGAAATACCGATGTGCGGCAAAGGAAAGTTTGGTGTAGAGCACATCAACAATGAAAATAGACTCATTGAACCAAAGGTAAGAATTAAAGGAAATCTTACACAAATAGATTTAGACGTTGCATTATTTGAGACATCTAAAAGGTTAAGAAGTATACAAGATCTGTACGGAGAAAATCAGGTTGCATTTGTTGTTTCTCCAAAGATTACAAATGAAGAGCTTTTAAAAATCAATGCAGTTGCACACGAAATAAACACTATGTACAAAGGTTCATTTACTATAGACAATGAGCCCGGCATTGAAGCGGTTCTTGGCGAAAATAAATCTACGGTAAGCATGGAAGAATTAGATGCCGCAGATTTAATTATTTCGGTGGGGCAATTGTATGAGCATCATCCTGCTGCAGGTATGAAGCTCAGAAGACTGTCCAATACAAAAACAATTATTTCAGCATCAACACAGAAGACAAAGACAGAAAACTGGGCTAAGAATGCGGAAGTAGATAATTACGAGTTATTCTTTGCAGGTGTGTTAAAGGCATTGATTGACAAAGGCGTAATTAAAAAGGATGCTGTAAGCAGCCAGATAAACGGTGCTGAGCTATTAAGCGCACTAGATAAAATAGCGGTATCTTCTTCAGCCGATGCTGCAGCAGAAAGTATTAAAAAGGCTAAAAAACCAATAATTGTTGCAGATGAAAACACAGTCGGAAACAAGGCGTTAAAGGTATTAGCTGACATTATTGTATTAATGGGCAATAAGAATAAACCTCACAGAGGATTAATAGTTCTGAAAGCAAAATCAAACAGCCAGGGAGCATGGAACGCAGGATTCAGAATTTCTGGGGATGCTATTAAAAATGCACTTCTTGACAATAAGTTAAAAGGACTTGTTGTAATAGGAGAGGATATATTAGGAAATGATCCTGAGCTTAAAAAAGCAACAGAAGGTTTAAAATTCTTCGCAGCATTTGATATTATGGAAAATGACACAACTAATGCGGCAGAATACGTGCTTCCGCTTAACAGCCTTGCTGAAAGCCACGGTACAATCACAAGTGCAGACGGCACGGTGAGAAATGTTGTTGAAGCGATTAAACCGCTTGCGGGAATGTCAAATATAGAAATGTTTGGAAAAATAGCAGAATTATTAAATGCAAAAGCAGTTTCAGGTGACAAGGAGCAATATGAAGCAGCACTTTATGTTCCGTCATCCGGATCAAGTGAGAAAGAATACGAGATATATGATACAGTAGAAAAATTATTTTTAGCAAATTTAAAAGAAAATTGTGTAAATGCACGTTAACAAATTAAATACGAATCCTTAAAAGAACCAAATGTGACCCTGTTAGCTTCATATTTGCAGCTTTTATAAAATTTGAGACTCATTAGTATAATAAATGACTCTTTGATTGGATTTTAAAACATGAGGATGAGATTCCTGCCAATGAGCGGAATCTCATTTTTATACAACCAATAGCATAAAACAAGCAATTAGGAGCTTGAGTTAAAAATCGCTGAATTTCAATTAAAAATTTTGATGTTGTATCTAAAAATATTCGCTCATGGTTCCACACGTGCGAAAAGTTACCTTTCGATGACATTTGAAAATATGTGTGTTGGATAAATATTCATATTTCCGTCTGATTTCTGATCGCTAATCTATTATATGAGTTTCTCTATAAGAAAACACAAATATTCCTGAATTCTGAACCTTTTTGCCGATATTGCCGCACTGTGCATATTTTCCTCGCTGATTCATTGTATATTTTCGGCAAAAAAGTAAAAAACAATTCAATAAACACCCGTTATAAGTTATAATGTTTTTATCATTACATATTAGGAGGCATAATGGATGGAACAGTATTTTACTAAAAATCCCACAACTGACAAGGAAATATACAAATTTGACTGGAACATAGGAGCAAATAGATTTAACTTCTATTCAAGCAACAGTGTTTTTTCAAAAAGTGGAATGGACTTTGGTTCAATGTTGTTGGTTGAAACAGTAATAAAGGAAAATGAAGGGTTTGTCGGAAGCATACTTGACTTGGGCTGCGGCTATGGACCAATAGGTATTATTATTGCCAAGCTTTTAAATAATTCAACGGTGACCATGTCAGATGTAAATGAAAGAGCATTAGAGCTATGTTTGATGAATGCAAAGGAGAACAATGTCGAAGACAGAGTAAAGGTTAAAAATTCCCCAGCATTTGAGAACATTAATGACAGCTTTGATATGATAGTCACCAATCCTCCTGTCAGAGCAGGAAAGGATGTTGTGTTTTCATTTTACGAGGGGGCCTGTGAGCATTTAAACAATGGCGGCAGTCTGTATGTTGTAATACAAAAAAAACAGGGAGCACCAAGTACAAAAACAAAATTAGAAAGCTTATTTGGCAATTGTGAAACGATACATAAAAAGTCGGGATACTTTATTTTCAGAGCGACTAAGTAATCTTTTGTCATTGTTATGAATATCTGTCATACGAGGGCGAAACACCTGTTATTCTGAACCGAAGGTGAAGAATCTCCTGTTTTACTATTTATTTTTTTTCTTTTGATTTTTCCTTCCGGTAAAATAGTTTATTTCCGCACCTGTCAAAAATATTATGGATAATATGAATATCCAGATTAAAAAGGTTATCACCCCTGATAAGTTTCCATAAATAGAATCATAGTATTTTGCCTTTGTGCTTATGTAGTTGGAATAAGCTAAAGAGCCTGCAATAAACCCGATAGCAGCGACCATAGCTCCCGGTATAACAAAAGAATAACTTACCTTTTCATAGGTTAAAAATTTGTATGCTGCAGAAAATATTAAAAACAATAATAAAAAAGGCAATGCAAATCTGAAAAACTTAATAATTATAAATGCAAAGTCTGAAATAAATTCTATATTTTCCAGGAATAATATAATTTCATTTCCCAAGACTATTACTGCAAAAATCAATTGCATTATAAGCATGATTGCCACAGCAAAAATAATTCCTTCAATTCTCATGAACAGGTAATTATTTTTTACTGTAAATCCATAGGCTCTGTTAATACCATGAATTATGGTCGCGCTGCCGGCAGTGGCAGACCATAAAATAACAAGAACGCTGGCTGAAAAAAATGGTTTGCTGCAGCTGTTGACAGAGTTATTTACAACATTGGAAACGATGCTAAAGACCTCAGGCGGTAAAATTCCCTCTATGGAATCCAATAGATATAAAATATAATAGCTGAAATTGCAAAGTATAGATATAGCCAGTATTAAAAAAGGAAAGATACCTAATATTATATAATACGAAAATTGTGCGCTTAAAGCAATGATGTTGTCATCTTTCATTTTAGACATAAGCTTTATAAAAAAAACAAATACTTTTTTAAACATATTTCTCCTTTACAAAATAGAAGTTGTATTTTATATTATATTATGAACAAAAGTAAAAGAATATATTTATGAGTAAATAGTGTTCTACAGCTTGCAGACTCTCTTGCGCTAAAACAGCATAAGCTGATAACAAATTTTTGTGAAAAGCAAGTAAAAAATTGTTAAATTATTATCAAATTTTCTAAATTGCTTGATAAAATATTTATCGGATGATATAATTAGCATAGGCAAAAAAGGACATGGTCCAAAAAAATAGGAGGCTTTAAATGGAAATTAAAAAAATATGTGTTGTCGGAACAGGAACAATGGCTAAGGGTATAATACAAACCTTTGCACAAGCCGGATATCCTGTAATTGTAAAAGGCAGAATCGGAAAGACTTATAATACCCTGGAAGAGACTATAGGCAAGGGACTTTCTAAATTGGTTGCAAAAGGAAAGATGGAGCAATCCGCAATGGATGCTGCAATAGCTAATATAACCAAGGTTACAGAATATGCTGACTGTGGTGAAGCTGATTTGTTTATCGAAGCTATAGCAGAAGATATGGAAACAAAACATGCAATATTTGCCGATATTGAAGCTGTTGCCAAGGATAGTGCAATACTATCAACTAACACATCATCATTGTCTATTACGGAAATAGCATCAAAGTCTAAGAGACCGGGAAAAATTATCGGAATGCACTTCTTTAATCCGGTTCCGGTTATGAAGCTTATTGAAATTATTAAAGGCATGCTCACTGAAGAAGAGGTACATAGTGCAATATATGAATTATCACAAAAAATTGGTAAGACTCCTGTAAGTGTTGAAGAAGCACCTGGGTTTGTTGTAAACAGAATACTTGTTCCTTTAGTTAATGAAGGAATAGGAATATTGGCTGACGGAGTAGCCACAAAGGAAGAAATAGATACAGCTATGAAGCTTGGAGCAAACCATCCTATGGGACCATTAGAGCTTGGAGATTTAATAGGACTTGACGTATGCCTGGCAATAATGGAAGTATTGTACAAGGAATTTGGAGATACAAAATACAGACCACATCCGTTACTTAAAAAGATGGTCAGAGCTAACTTGCTTGGAAGAAAAACAGGTAAAGGCTTCTACGACTACAGTAAATAATAAAATCAAATATAAAGACAGAACCTTGATTGCTTGAGGTTCTGTCTTTCTTATTTTTGCAGATTATCAATTTTATTTTGAATTTCATCAAATGTGTCTGACAGCCACTTATAAAAATTAATAACATCTTCTATTTTTTTTGAATATTCAGATATAGGAGCTTGCAGATCCGGGTCGTCAAGCTTTGTAGAAAGAACAGTCAATTCCCTGGATATTTCATTAAGAGATTTTGTGTTATGCTCAATTGATGAGCTCCATTGCTCTATAAATGCATTCGAGAAAATCTTATATAAGTCTTCCTCAGCCATATATAAATCCTTTCTTATTCCTTTTTTCCACGTGCGTTCAACCATCTGTGTATCCAGCAGGCTGCGAACGCCGGTACTCATTGAGGTTTTACTCATTCCTAAGGAATGGCTCATCTCATCTAATGTCATCGGATTGTTTTCAAGAAACATAAAAGAAAACAGACGAGATTCAGAAAATGTGAGTCCATACAGGTTAACTAACCTTGATAGGGTAAAAATGGCTTCATTTTTTATTTTTTCAAATTCACTTGCTATGTGGTTATTGTCTTGAGCCATTAAATGGATTCCTCCTAATTGTGAAGATTAAGATATAAGTATATATAATATAGTATAGTTTATAAAATGAAAAAATCAAGAAAAAATTACAGAACTTAAGCAGAGTATTAAGGAGTATTATTAAGAATACTCTATTATATTATACATACAGTTTTATCTGTACATAAAGTTAAATCAAAATAAACGGATATTAAAGTTGAAATAATTAGAAAAATATAGTATACTATATAAATGTGTTATAAAGATACACAATTAGGTACTTTATTATGAACTAGGTATAAATGTTAAAAAATGAAGAAAAATATATTATGAAAGAGGTGACCAAATGTTAAAAATTGAAGTTAAAGAATTAACCAAAATTTTCGGGAAAAACCCTAAAGTAGGAATAAAGCTTCTGGAAGAAGGCAAAACAAAAACAGATATTTTAAAAGAAACGGGAATGACAGTCGGGGTAAATCGAGTCTCCTTTGAAGTGAATTCCGGAGAGATATTTGTAATTATGGGGCTGTCCGGCAGCGGAAAATCTACTTTGGTAAGATTAATTAACCGCTTAATAGAGCCGAGCTCAGGCAGTGTATTTATAGATGGTATAGATTTAGCTAAAATGGACAAACATGAATTAATAAAAACCAGAAGAAAAAAGCTTAGTATGGTATTTCAAAAATTCGGATTATTTCCACATCGCACTATTCTTGAAAATACAGGATTTGGATTGGAGGTCCAAGGAATAGATAAAAAAGAAATCAAAGAAAAGGCACTTAAATCCTTAAAAATGGTTGGATTGTCAGGATATGAAGATCAGTATCCCTCTCAATTATCCGGCGGAATGCAGCAGAGGGTCGGTCTTGCAAGAGCTTTGGCTAATGATCCTGATATTTTGCTGATGGATGAGGCGTTTTCAGCTCTCGATCCCCTGATACGCAAGGAGATGCAGGATGAACTTATAGACCTGCAATCATCTATGAAAAAAACAATTATTTTTATCACCCACGATCTGGATGAAGCATTAAAGATTGGAGACAGAATTGCATTAATGAAGGATGGGGTTATTGTGCAAATCGGAACTCCTGAGGAAATCATGACAAGCCCCGCCAATGATTATGTTAAAAAGTTTGTTCAGGATGTTGACAGATCTAAAGTATTTTCCGCACAGCATGTTATGATACGACCGGAAACCATCCAGGTTGAAAAGGATGGTCCGCGTACAGCTTTACAGCGTATGAGGCAGGCCGAAATTTCCAGCATCTATGCTATTAATAAAAATAAGGAGCTTATGGGAATTGTAACTGCGGATGCTGCGTCCGAAGCCATTAAGAACGGAAATAAAGATATCTATGGAATAATTCAGACAGATGTGCCGGTTGTTATGCCGGATTTACCATTAAATGATTTGTTTAATGTTATTTATAATTCTCCGGTCCCGGTAGCTGTCGTTGAAGAAAAGAAATTAAAGGGAATTATCATCAGAGGTGCCGTATTAGCAGCACTTGCAGGAAATGAGGTGAATCAGGATGACTCAAATACCCCAAATACCCATAGTTAAATGGGCTGATATAATTGTAGCATGGTTAAGAAATAATGCACAATGGTTCTTTAAGCCTATTAAAGGCTTTTTAGACGGAACTGTAACAGGCTTAAGCGAAGCATTAACAGCGATTCCTCCAATACTTTTTATTATAATTATGGTGGCAATAACTGTATTAATAACCAAGAAACTTGGAGGTTTATCATTATTTGTATTGATAGGATTAATGCTGATATACAATCTTGGATATTGGAAGGGAACAATGCTGACCCTTTCCTTAATTCTGGCATCCAGCTTAATATCAATTATAATAGGTATTCCATTAGGGATTTGGATGTCAAGAAGCAAGGTAGTTCAAGATATTGTGACACCAATCCTGGACTTTATGCAGACAATGCCTGCATTTGTTTATTTGATACCTGCCGTTTCTTTTTTTGGAATAGGTATGGTACCGGGAGTTATTGCATCCGTAATATTTGCAATGCCTCCGGTTGTGCGATTGACTAATCTGGGAATCCGTCAGGTCTCGACGGAGTTAATTGAAGCAGCAGATGCATTTGGCTCGACTTCTAAACAAAAATTATTCAAGGTGCAGCTCCCGATGGCTAAAAGTACTATTATGGCAGGTGTAAATCAAACAATTATGCTTGCATTATCCATGGTAGTCATAGCATCTATGATTGGAGCAGAAGGTTTGGGAGTTGAGGTCTTCAGGGCTGTTACAAGAAATGAAGCAGGGCAGGGCTTTGCATCAGGATTAGCTATCGTTATATTAGCGATTATCTTAGACCGAATAACACAAGCTTTAAATATCAGCAAAAATAAAAAATAGGAGGAAACAAATTTATGATTAAAAACAAATTAAAAAAATCATGTATAATATTATGTGCCGTTTTAGCTTTAACTGTTGTAGGCTGCAGTAACGGTGATGCGAAAAATGGAACAGGCAATGAAAATGGAAGTGAAACCTTGGGACAACAGCTGGATTACAAGATAACAGGAATAGATGCCGGCTCCGGTGTAGTTCAAGCTGCTGAGAGGGCTGTTGAGGATTATGGCTTATCAGATTATACTGTACAAACAAGTTCTGGAGCTGCCATGACCCAGGCTCTTGCCGATGCAATTGAAAACAATGAACCTATTATAGTTACAGGGTGGTCACCTCACTGGAAATTTGCAAAGTATGACCTAAAATACTTAGAAGATCCTAAGGGGTCCTTTGGCGGAGAAGAACATATAAATACCGTTGCACGATTAGGATTAAAAGAAGATATGCCTGATGCATATAAAATCTTGGACCAGTTTTACTGGACATCAGAGGATATGGAAACTGTTATGCTGCAGGTTAATGAAGGTGCGGATGTTGTAGAGGTTGCAAGACAATGGATTAATGATAATCAAGACAAAGTGGACGAATGGACAAATGGAGCAGAGAAATCAAACGGAGAAGGAATAAAACTGGCATATGTTGCATGGGATACAGAAATTGCATCTACCAATGTAATAGGTTTAGTGTTGGAAGATATGGGGTATGACGTTACCCTGACACAGGTTGAAGCCGGACCAATGTGGGCTGCCGTTGCCAGCGGGGATGCAGATGCCATAGTTGCAGCATGGCTGCCTGCTACTCATGAAAAATATATGTCAGATTACAAGGACCAGCTGGAAGATTTAGGGCCGAATCTGGAAGGAGCAAAGATAGGCTTGGTTGTACCTTCATATATGCAAATTGACTCAATAGAAGATCTGGCAGAATAAATCAATTATAAGACATAATTGAACAGAGACCTAATTAATTAGGTCTCTGTTTGTTGCTAAATCTTATTTCTGTCATCCTGAGCGACAGCGAAGGATTTCCGAACATAGGGCTTCAGATGTCTGCTGCCTACTCAGTCAGCATGGCAATTGCCCTGATTGGTGCTCCGTCTGCATTTTCGTATTTAAGAGGAAGAGCGCAAAATGTGAAAATCTCATTTCCTACATCATCTAAACGGGTAAGGTTTTCTATAATGACTATATCAGTTTCAAAGAAAAGTTTTCGATGGAGTGTCAAATTCTCATCCGATATAGGATCTAATCCTATCACATCTAATCCGATTCCTTTTTTATTATTGTGTATTAAATATTCAGCCACTTCCTCAGTAATATATGGGTATTCTCCAAAATAGGTACTTGTACCCCAATATTTATCCCAACCTGTATGAAATAAAATATATTCTGCCTGACTTGCTTTTTCTTTGACCTTATCAATGCAGCTCATAGTGATTTTTTGACCTTCTCTCAAATCACTGCAATCAATAACCAGCCCTTTTCCGACGAATTGCTCTATTGGAAAAGTGTCCAATGAAGTTCTGTGGGAAAACAAATGTATCGGTGCATCCATATGAGTTCCCGTATGTGAAAACATTGTGAGTAAGGTTTCTTTAAAACCGTCTGTTTCATAAGTATTTGCGGTTTTTAATTTTGGACCTTCTGTTCCCGGATAAACCGGCATACTTTCCGAAATTGTGTGCGTTAAATCAATAACTTTCATAATACTCTCGCTTTCTTAATAGATATCGTTTTTCTTAGGTTAAATAAGATTAATGAATTTGAATATAAAGTATTTTTCAGTTATTTACCACAACTCCTTGCTTCCTCAACAGTTTGATAGAAGATTACAGCTTCTATATATTAATTATAGCATATTCTGATGGAAATAAGTCTTTTTTACGTAAATTTTATTAAAAAAATCTGTTCCTAAATTTTGGGTTGTTTATTTCAGGGAAATAAAGTTCTGTGACAGCATTTTATAGTGCTCAATTTTAAATATTTCTATGATTAGTTCAGAGATGACAAAGGTAATTGTTTATGCAATTTGGGATATAATAAATATATTGGAATTTTTAGCTTGAAATAAGTATTTTCATTAAGTATAATAAAGTGAATTATAATAATGAAACATATTAAAATATAACAAGGAGGAAGTAATGAGCGAAAATAATACTGAAAACAGGGAATCGGTTAATTTTATACAAAAAATAATTAATGAAGACCTAAATAGCGGAACATATGGAAACAGGGTAAAAACGAGATTTCCTCCGGAACCAAACGGATATTTGCATGTAGGTCATGCCAAATCAATATGTCTCAACTATAGCCTCGCTATGAAAAATAACGGCAGCTTTAACTTAAGATTTGATGACACTAATCCTACAAAGGAAGATGATTCATTTGTGGAATCAATTATAAAGGATGTTAAATGGCTGTGCCCTGATTGGGAGGAAAAAATATTTTTTGCTTCTGATTATTTTGAACAAATGTATGGCTATGCTGTTGAACTGATTAAGAAAGGCTTGGCATATGTTGATGATTTGACAGCAGATGAAATAAGAGATTATAGAGGAACATTGACTGAGCCCGGTAAGGAAAGCCCGTTCAGAAACAGATCGGTTGAAGAAAATCTGGAATTGTTCACTAAAATGCGAAAGGGCGAGTTAGCAAACGGAGAAAAGGTATTAAGAGCAAAAATTGATATGGCAAGTCCTAATATCAATATGAGAGACCCTGTAATATACAGAATTCTTCATGAATCACATCACAACACAGGTGACAAATGGTGCATTTATCCAATGTACGATTACGCTCATCCAATAGAGGATGCAATTGAAGGAATAACCCACTCTATATGTACCCTTGAGTTTGAGGATCACAGACCATTCTATGATTGGCTGTTAAGCAATCTGGATGATTTTAAAGCTGCTCCAACAAAGCAGATAGAATTTGCCAAATTATTTTTAACTAAGACAATGATGGGTAAAAGATACTTGAAACAAATGGTTGAAGAAGGTTATGTTGACGGATGGGATGATCCTCGTATGCCTACAGTTGCGGCATTGAGAAGAAGAGGCTACACTCCTGAAGCAATTCAAAATTTCTGTGAGTCAATTGGAGTGTCCAAAGCCCAAAGTGTTGTGGATATAGCAATGCTTGAGCATGCGGTCAGGGATGACTTGAGCCTGAAAGCCCCGAGAACAATGGCTGTATTAAATCCTATAAAACTGGTAATAACAAATTATCCGGAAGATAAGGTTGAATATATGGAATCAGAAAATAATCCGGATAATCCGGAAATGGGATCAAGAATGATTCCTTTCTGCAGAGAGGTATATATTGAGCGTGAAGATTTTATGGAAAATCCGCCTAAAAAATATTACAGACTTTTCCCCGGCAATGAAGTAAGACTCAGGAATGCTTATTTTGTTAAATGTGAAGATTTTGTAAAGGATGATGATGGCAATATAACCGAAGTTCATTGTACATATGACCCTGAAACCAGAAGTGGTTCAGGCTTTACAGGGAGAAAGGTCAAGGGAACGATTCATTGGGTTTCAGCAAGACATTGCATAGATGCAGAGGTAAGATTATATGATTATATGATGGAGGACCAGGATTACGACAAAACAAACTTTTTAGAAAAACTGAATCCAAATTCCAAGATAGTTTTGAAAAACTGCAAGGTTGAGCCTACTATGAAGGAACATAAAGTCGGTGACAGATTCCAGTTTTTGAGACACGGTTATTTTATAATAGACTCGGACACAGCAGAAAATAATCTGGTGTTTAACAGAATAGTTCAGTTAAAGAGCAGCTTTAAAGGTTAGAGACATACACCTTCGGCAGAGGGAAATCTCTGGGTAGGAGGAATGTACCATATTATAGAATGTAGTGATGTGGAGGGTGCCGCCCTCCACTTGTTAAAAGGGAAGTGTTAATTTGAATATACAAGAAATAGTAAGCAGAAGTCTGTCAGAGAATAAATTTATATATTGCGTTTTTACAACCCCAAGAAACAAATCTGAGAATCCTTACAAAAAAATTACTGCCAGGACGATATCCATTAAAAGTGAAAATATAATTCAATTTGAAAAATTTACAGATAAGCAAGCCTTTCATGAAAACTTCACATATCAGGAGGCAACTGAAGAAATCGTAAATTTAATAATTAATGAATATAAAAATATAAACTTATTTACTCAGGATGCTGATTATCAACTTATGGTAAGTAAAAAAGGCATGGTAAAGATTATTGAAAAGGAACCTACAAAGATACAGAAAATTGAAGAGCATAACAAGCTAAAACAGTATATTATTAATGAAAACGAACCTTGTGATTTTTTGGAGTGCCTTGGTGTAATGAATAAGGACGGAGCAGTCTATGCAAAAAAATATGATAAGTTCAAGCAAATAAACAAGTTTTTAGAAATAGTAGATGATTCCTTGAAGGATAAAAAACTTGAGAATGATTTTATGATTATAGATTTTGGATGCGGGAAGGCATATTTGACGTTTGCTTTATATTACTATTTTTATTTTATACGAAAAATTAAGGTGAAAATAATAGGGCTTGATTTAAAGGACGAGGTTATAGAATTTTGTAATGAAACTGCGAGAAAATTAAATTATGAATATCTGGAATTTATTTATGGTGATATTCGTAATTTTGAATATAAATCAAATGTGGATATGATAGTAACACTTCATGCCTGTGATACAGCAACAGATGCCGCATTAGTCAAGGCTATAAAATGGAAAACAGATATTATACTTTCTGTTCCTTGCTGCCAGCATGAATTTTATGATAAAATAGAAAATTCTTATTTGGAATCAATGCTGAAGCATGGATTAATCAAGGAAAGAATATCTTCTCTTGTAACCGATTCCCTGAGGAGCCTGTTTCTTGAAACAAAAGGATACAAGGTTCAATTAATGGAGTTTATTGCAATGGAACACACTCCTAAAAATATATTGATTCGGGCTATAAAAGTTAGCAAAGATAACAAAAAAGCAGAAAAAGATTATGAGAATTTTAAAAGATTCTGGAATCTTGATGATTTGTTTATAGAAAACTATTTTAATAAATAATTTATTTCAGGGGTAAAAATGAGCGCTGAATATAATTTTAACAAGCATGACAGAGGAATTTTTGAATACATATTGGATATTATACCTGATTCCATTACCATTGTAGATATAAACGGAAAGGTGATTTTTTTCAATTCCACGGCAGAAGAATATTTTGGTGTAACGAAAAAGGATATAATTGATAAGGATGTCAGGGACTTTTTTCCTAATGCAATACTTCCAAGGGTTCTCGAGCATAGAGCGTCCTATCACAATATTTACAACAGTCCAAGAGAAAACAGCTATGTTGTTGCCAGCGCAGTACCATTGAAGGATAAGCAAGGAAACATGATAGGAGCTCTTGCAAGAGACCGCGATATAACAGAAATAGTAAAATTAAGCGAACTGTTAAACAAGACCCAGACAAATTTATTTCGGCTTGAAAAGGAATATTCAAAAATTGCTTCATCTGGTGAAGCATATTTTTCAAAAATAATAAGCAATAATGCAAGCTTTATACAAATAATCAATCTTTGCAAAAATATTTCAAAATCTCCGCTAAATATTCTTTTAAAAGGTGAAAGCGGCACAGGTAAGGAAATGTTTGCCAAGGCAATCCATTATGAAAGCAGAAGAAAGGGAAAATTTATCCCCATAAATTGCAGCGCTATACCAAGGGAGCTGTTTGAAAGCGAGCTGTTTGGCTATGAAGCCGGTGCATTTACAGGCGCCAAGACAGAGGGAAAAAGAGGAAAGTTTGAGGAAGCAGAAGGTGGAACTTTATTTCTTGATGAAATAGGAGATATGCCTATTGAGCTTCAGCCCAAGCTGTTAAGAATTCTGGAAGAGGGCGTTGTTACCCGAATAGGAGGCAACAAGCAAAGAAAAATTGATGTTAGAATAATTTCAGCCACTAACAGGGATATAAGAAGCCTTATTGAAGAAGAGAAATTCAGAAAGGATTTATATTACCGCTTAGATGTATTTCAAGTCAGCATTCCGCCTCTTAGGGAAAGAAAAGGGGATATTGTTATACTGGCCAATAAATTTATACAGGAATTTTGTATGGAGCAGGGTATAAGCATAATAGAAATTCCCAGTGAAATTTTAAGTGTTTTTCAGGAATATAATTGGGAAGGAAATGTGAGAGAACTTAGAAATGTAATTCAAAGATCTGTAATATATGCTAATCAAAGTGGAAAAGATAAAATTGAAAAGGAATTTTTACCTGCTTATATGCAAAATATAGAAGTAGATGAAATCAATAAGGTTATTAATTTAGGCGAAATAAAGCAATATGAAACAGGATTGGATGAATATATGGAGAAGCTTGAGAAAAAAATAATACAAAGCACCTTGGAGGAACTAAACTTTAACAAGTCTGAGGCAGCAAAACAGCTTAAAATTCCACGAGCCACGTTATATTATAAAATAGATAAATACAATATTAAAAGAGAGAAGTAGACAGAATATGGAAAAAATCAAGTTAGCCGCAATTTCCGCCTTTGGGTTAGAAGCGATAGTAAAAAGAGAATTAAACGAACTGGGATATGAAAATATAGTAACTGACAACGGGTGGATGTACTTTGATGCAGAAGTAAAGGATATACCGAGAGCAAACATAAACCTAAGGTGTGCCGATAGAGTAATGCTTGTAATGGGACAGTTTGAAGTTTACTCCTTCGAAGAGCTGTTTGAAAAAACCTATGAGCTGCCTTGGGAAAAATGGATTACCGAAGATGGTAAGTTTACGGTCAAAGGAAAGAGTGTAAAATCAAAGTTATACTCTACTCCCGATTGTCAATCAATAGTTAAGAAGTCAGTGTCCAAAAAGCTTTGCGAAGAATATGATGTGGATTGGATGCCGGAAACAGGCGCTGAATTTACAATTCAAATTTCAATTCATAAGGATATGGCAACTCTTACAATTGATACAACCGGAGCCAGAGAAGGCTTATTCAAAAGAGGATACAGGGAAAAATCAACAGAAGCCCCTTTGAAGGAAACAATGGCGGCTGCTCTGGTTAAGCTGAGTTTTTGGAATAAGGACAGAATCTTATATGACCCTATGTGCGGTTCGGGAACAATTGCCATAGAAGCGGCCATGATTGGCAGAAACATAGCTCCGGGGCTGCTTCGTACATTTGCTTCACAAAATTGGCCGATAGTCAAGGAAGAGTATTGGAAGGATGCAAGGACAGAAGCAAGAAGGAAGATTGACCTGGATTCCGAAATTAAAATTTATGCTTCAGATATAAGTAAAAAGGCTGTAAAAATAGCAATGGAAAATGCAGCAGAAGCAGGGGTTGATGATTGCATAGAGTTTTTTGATAAAGATGTCATGCATATAAAAGAGCCGATTTCCCCAAATGGAATTTTAATAACAAACCCTCCATATGGTGAGAGAATCGGGGAATTTATAGATATTCAAAAAATTCATAAACAACTGGGCCAGGTATATGGAAAAGAAAAGGCATGGTCAGTATATGTAATTACAGCAGTAGAATCTTTTGAAAAGGACTTTGGCAGAAAAGCGGACAGAAAAAGAAAGCTTTTTAACGGTGATGTGAAGGTTGATTATTATCAATACTTCGGGGAAAAACCGGGCAGAGACAACAATCAAGAGTAATTATATGAAATTTAATCATAATAGTTGAAATGTAATCATTTTTATTGTACACTGTAAATATCTATTTGATTTTTTTTAATATTGTGTTATTATATAAAATACAATATTGAAAGTTGGGGCAGATATGATAGAAGAAGTAAGTGCTGGAGGAATTGTTTTTTTCAAAAACAATATATTGATGTTAAAAAAGTTTAACGGAGATTGGGTCCTTCCTAAAGGAAGGGTTGAAGAAAATGAATCCCTGAAAGAAACTGCCTTACGAGAGGTTTATGAGGAAACAAGAGCAAAGGTTACTACTATTAAGTATCTGGGCAAAATAAATTATGAATTTAACCGCACCTGCTATATGGACAGAGTTCATATAAACAAAGAAGTTCACTGGTATTTAATGATGGCTCGAAATATGAATTGTACTGCTCTAAAAAATGAAGGGTTTGTAGAAGCAAAGTACCTACCCTTTGAAAGATCATTGATAATTGCACGGTATGATGATGAAAGGAAAATTATAAAAAAAGCTATTGAAGATGTAAAATTTCATTGTTACAAGTAAAATTACAAGGTGATAATATGACATTTTCTTCAAAAATTAAAGATGAACTGTCCAGAACCGAAATATCTGATATACTGAGTGCAAAAGCAGAGACGGCAGCTTTGGTCAGAACCATGGGTTATGTAACACTCAAAGGCTTTAATAAAATGCATATTGAATTTTCTACTGAGAATGCTGCAGTTGCAAGACGTATTTTCAAGCTCTTGAAGAAAGCTTTTAATATTTCAACACAAGTAAGCGTTGAAAAAACTAACAGACTAAAAAAGCATAATAATTATATCATAAGAATAGATGACCATTTATCAAAAGAATTTTTGCAGGAAACAAAAATTGCCGGAAAAGAAGACTTCAATATAATGACATTTGACTTTGGTGTTCCAAAGGACCTGGTTGAAAACGAAGCTTGCATGAGAGCTTACATAAAAGGAGCATTTATGGGCTGCGGTTCTATAAGCGATCCGGAGAAATCCTATCATGCGGAATTTGTAAACAACAGAGAAGAACATTCCAAAGGTATATGCAAGATATTAGAAGGCTTTGGCATAAACGGAAAAACCATATTCCGTAAAAATTACTACGTTACATACATAAAGGAAAGCGAGCAGATTTCTGATTTGCTGGCGTTGATGGGTGCAAGCAACGCAGTGCTGGAATTTGAAAATGTAAGAGCAGTAAAGGAAACCAGAAACCAGATAAACAGAGTAATAAACTGTGAGACAGCAAACCTTGACAAAATTGTTGATACATCTATGAGACAAATAAATAATATCAAGGTGTTAAAAAAATATAAAGCTATTGATAAGCTTCCTGACCATTTGAGAGAGCTTGCTTATTTAAGATTAAAGCATACAAATGCAAGCTTAAAGGAACTGGGAGAAATGTTAAAACCACCCCTTGGGAAATCAGGTGTGAATCATAGGTTAAGAAAAATTGAAGAAATTGCTGAAGAATTATCAAAGCATGAGAAAAGAGGTGTAGATTGTGAGATCACAAAAAGTAATACTAAAAAATAAAATTGGACTGCATGCAAGACCGGCTGCTATATTTGTTAAAAAAGCGAGAAATTTTGACAGTGAAATTATTATAAAAAAAGGCATCCAGGAAGCCAATGGCAAAAGCATCATAAGCATTATGGCATTAGGCGCAATGAAGGGTGACGAGCTTATAATAATCACAAAGGGTTCTGATGAGGACAAATGTATTGCAGAATTATCTAATTTATTAGAGTTCATGGAAGAGGAAGAATAACAATAAAAGGAGGGTGAAAACCCTCTTATTTATTGTACGACCTAACGCAACGAAATCCCAAATTATGCGAGCGGCAGCGAGCAAATAATTGATGATTGAGACTGCGCAAAACTATTAAATAATATAAATATCAGGAGTTCAAATGGAAAATAAAATATTAGCAATAGTAGATGGAAGAGAAGTAAAAGAATCTGATTTAAATGCATTAATGAAAAACCTGGGACAAAATGCCCAGTATTTTCAAGGTGAAGAAGGAAGGAAAAAGCTTGTCGATGAGCTTGTAATGCATGAATTGATGTATTCAGACGCAGTGGAAAGAAATTTAGAAATTGACGAAGAGTTTGTAGCTGTAATGGAAAATATGAAAAAATCAATGCTGCAACAATTTAGCTTAAGAAAGATGTTCAATGAAGTATCGGTTTCTGAAGATGAAATTAAAAGTTATTATGAAAATCACAAGAATACATTTATAACAGATGAAAAGGTAAAAGCAAGCCATATACTCGTTGATACTGAAGAAAAAGCCTATGAAATATTAGAAGACATAACTGACGGATTGTCATTTGAAGATGCGGCACAGCAGCATTCAAACTGTCCTTCCAAGCAAGCAGGAGGAGCCTTAGGCGAATTCGGAAAAGGACAAATGGTTCCGGAATTCGAAGAAGCTGCTTTTTCTATGCAGGCAGGAGAAATCAGTATACCGGTTAAAACACAGTTCGGATACCATATAATAAAAGTAACAGATCACACACCTGAACGACATTCAATTCTAGAAGAAGTTTATCAAGAGGTAAAAGATGCCTGCTTTATTGAAAAGCAAGAAAAAATATATACAGATAAAAAAGAGGAATTAAGCAAAAAATACAGTGTAGAAGTGATAGAATAATCTTCGCACATTTTAACCTTTCAGGGAACGACCTATTGTCGTTCCCAATAAAATTTTTGCAAAAAAAAGTTGATTAATTTATCGAAATGTGATAATATACTTAAGCGACATAAAATATGCGGATGTGGCGGAATTGGCAGACGCGCACGGTTCAGGTCCGTGTGAGAGCAATTTCATGCAGGTTCAAGTCCTGTCATCCGCATCAAAAACAAAAGGTAAAAAAGATTTATTGCTTATAAAGCCAGTAAATCCAAGCCTTTCGAGGGCTTCCACGATGAAAAGTGGAAGCCCTTTTTTTGTTTAATAGGAAAGTTCTCAAAAAAGGGAAGGAAGAAAAAAGCACAAAAAGGACTTTAGAAAAAAGCCTTAAAGTGCAATAAAATTATTAAAAAACAAAATCAATCAAACTTGTAAATA
>JAEXUD010000033.1 GCA_023453025.1 Bacillota bacterium | reverse complement strand
GCTTTCAAATTCTGAAAAGTCCAGTCCTGCTGCCTGCTTCATTATTTCTGGTCTTCTTTTCATCACTCCTGAATAGCTCATGTCTTTATTCATTATCAGCACCTCCGAATACTATTTCTTTTACTTGATCGCTGATTTGAATAAGTTCGGGTACAAATTTACCGAAATCATGCTTATAGTATGGATTTACTTCCAACAATATCCCTTTTTCTATACGTTTTGTTCTTGTCTGAACTGTTACTTCTTCTCCTATGTTTGCTTCTTCCTGCAAATATCCTTTTATCCACATTTCCAACGGTACCTGTTTTGTATCTTCCGGTACTTGCGGCGCTCTTTCTGACGGTTCTAACACATTTCTATGTATTAAAACCCATTCTCCCTTTTTTATCATTATTGCACTTCCTAACTATATTTTTAAATTCTGCTTGTCATTCTGAACCGAAGGTGAAAAAGCTCACTTTTTTAAAATATGAGATCCTTCGCTACACTTCAGGATGACAAACACCGATATAAATAACTATTTAACTATTTTGCATTCAGGATCGATTAGTTCTCTCATATCTCCCATAATTGCTCTAGGAACCGGCAAATCAATCATTGTTCTTAAGCCCGGTTTTGCATTTATAATTTGAGGAATCATATTTACGCACATAGCAATTGTTCCGATTCCGCCCGGTACTTCCGGTGAGTTAACCATATTTATATTAGGAGTTCCTTTTATGATTACATAATCTCCTGTTTGTACGCCAACCTGTTCAGGTTCAATTTGCTGTGGATGATCCATTTCAATTTTCAATTCTCCGTCAATGTAACCATAACCTTTCATAGCAACACCTGCAACATTTCCGGCAGCAGCAAATCCATAAGGAGATTTTCTGTCTACATCAGTAACTATCGGGTCCATTGAGGTAGTAATCTTTTCTACTTTCCATCCTATCGCATCTGAAATCATGTTTATAGACTCCTGGAATCCAACATGTCCTGCCAAATGTCCGGTTTCAACACCTTTTTTGAATTCGTCGACAGTGATGCCTATGCCTTGCTCCTGCATAACAGTAGGTCCAAAAGGAGATAAGCTGTTTACTCTTCTTGAAACAATATGATCAACTGATTCGCAGCATCCGGTCATAACTACAACAAGTAAATCCATAATTAAGCCAGGATTGATACCTGTTCCGAGAATTGATACCCCGTTAGCTTTAGCGATTTCATCCAACTGTTTTGCATGATCCGGTGATTGTGCCTGTGGATAAGACATTTCTTCGGCACTTGAAACTACATTTATCTTTTTCTCTAAAACAAATTTCAATCTGTCAAATGCAACCTTTGTATAGGAGTCTGTACAACATAAAACTACGTCCGCAGCTTTTTCTTTTATAACATCTTCAGGTGATCCGATTAATACTTCAGGTCTGTCTCCTCTTTCAACTCCTATTATCTCATACATGCTTTTTCCGATTTTTGCGCCTCTTCCAACAGCACCTACTATATCAACACCCTTTTTGTTCAATAACATTTTTGCCATACCGGAGCCCATTGCTCCAAGTCCCCAGATAATTACTTTTACGTTTTGCATTTTAAATCCTCCCTAATAATTTTATTATATTGTTAATTAAATCAGCAGCAATGCCGCCTATTAATGTGTTAACTAACATTAACTGAAAATATAATAAGCAATAACCATGCCATACATTTTTTAACATTATAATAAATTATTGAAATTCGTTTAAATTCCAACATATGAATTTATAATATCATTTAATAATTTAATTATACACATAAAAATTTTACATAAAAATACCAATTTAAAAATAAAAAAACACAAAAATAGCAAAGATATTTGCAGTAACTGCAAATATCTTTGCTATTTTTTCATAAAATACTACAGATCATTATTTTATATTATATTTTTTGATTTTATGCTGCAACGTTTGCCGCTTAATTTTCAATGCTTTAGCAGTCCTGGTTATATTATAATCATATTCTGTTAATGCTTTTTCAATTATATGCTTCTCCAGTTTTTCCAAATATTCGTCAATGCTGTTATCGCCCATTTCAGGAGTTTTAATGTCATTATCGCCGTAGTTGTTAAGTGTAGTTAAGTGATTAATATTCAGTATTCTTTCATTGTCGTCAGCCATGCTTATTGCTGCCATAATAATATTTTCAAGCTCTCTTACGTTGCCCGGGAAATCATATCTTAACAGGCTGTCCTGGGCTTCTTTAGAAATCGACAGAACCTCTTTATGCAATCTTTCATTATATTTATGTATGAACATATTGGCAAGCATCATAATATCATCTTTTCTTTCACGAAGAGGGGGTACGTTTAATTGGATTACATTTAATCTATAAAACAAATCCTTTCTTATTTTACCGTTTTTCAGAATGGCCTCCGGTGGTTCATTGCTGGTGGTGATTATTCTTACATCTATTGGAATATCATCGGTTCCTCCAACTCTCCTGATATAGTTTTCCTGCAGTACCCGAAGAAGCTTTGCCTGCAGCTCATAAGGCATTGAGTTGATTTCATCCAATAAAATAGTTCCTCCGTTTGCTTGCTCAAACAGTCCTGCTCTGTCAACAGCTCCGGTAAATCCTCCTCTTGATGTTCCGAACAAGAGCCCTTCAAGAAGAGATTCAGGAAGTGCCGCGCAATTTTGTGCAATAAATGGATTATCCTTTCTCAGGCTTTCATAATGAATACTTTGGGCTATCAGCTCCTTACCTGTACCGGTTTCACCAAAAATAAACACCGATGCGGAATTTTTTGATGCCTTTTTTGCGCGTTTAATAACATCGACAAAATTTCTGCTGGCTCCGATTATATTATTAAAATTATATTTCTTGATTTTTTTAGTCTTTGCCGATTCAGGTTTTCCGATTTCATTTTGAAGCTTCAGGATTGTATGTGACATTTCAGTCATTTTGGTTATGTTTTTAGCGACCTCAATGACCGCAATAACTTCATCATTTATGACAACAGGAAACGTCGTATTGATGGTTGTTATCTCTCTTCCGTCCTTGTTCAGATATGTCTGCTTCAGATTTGACGTTGTCACACGGGAATTAAGAGCCTTGAGAAGTGTGCTGTTCCCTATGTCCATGTTTTTGAAAACTTCACCGAATGGTTTTTTTATTACTTCCTTGGTTTCCATCTTCTCAAGCTTGGACATTGCATCATTATATATTATGGTGTTACCATTTTTATCCAAAACATGTACGCCTTCATCTATATGATGCAAAATTTTTTGCATCATATATAAATATTCTTTTGCTTTCATAACTTCCTCCAAACAGGAAATTTATTATTATCATATCACAAATTATTTGACTTTCCCAGCTATATTATATCATATTTCTTAAATTATGCTAAAAAGTTTCTATTCACAGCTACAGAGCGAGGGCGAAAAATAAGAAAAATACCCCTCACGGTTTCGGACAAGAATAATTATAAAGCTCGCTCCGGCTAAAAACAGAAAATAATTTTACTTTGGCAAAATGTGATAGTATAATGAACTGAGACATCAGATTAAATGCGCAGTATAATATATGAGGAGGTAAGGATGAGAAAAATTGAAAGCTTTCAGGTAAACCATCTTAAATTAAAAAGAGGAATATATGTTTCGAGAAAGGATGCCGTGGATGCATCATCGGTCACAACATTTGACATAAGGATGAAGGAGCCTAACAATGAACCCGTAATCAATACGGCGGAGCTCCATGCCATAGAGCATCTGGGAGCAACATTTCTAAGAAATCATCCGTTGTATGACAGTCAAACCGTGTACTTCGGCCCCATGGGATGCAGGACCGGCTTCTATGTAATTTTCAAAGGAGATTTGAAATCCGAGGATGTCGTTGGCATAATCAAGGAAATGTTCGAATTCATAAAAGATTATGAGGGCGAAATTCCCGGAGCAGATGCACGCTCCTGCGGAAATTACCTTGATATGAACCTGCCTATGGCAAAGTATGAAGCATGTAAATTCTACGATGAGATACTGAAAAATTTAAAGGAAGAAAATTTAAACTATCCTGAATAGTATTTCTCACATTTGTCGTCAAGTTGAGTCATTGGCAGTAGATGACTCAACTATGCTTTTTAAGCTTTTGATACAGACTTGCCCTGTTTATACCAAGTATTTTTGCAGCCTTGCTCTTGTTGCCCTGGCATATTTTCAGTGTCTCAAGTATTATCGTCTTTTCATAATTACTTAATCTTGAATTTAAGCTTCCATGAACAATGCTTTTTTTATCGCTTAAAATTTTCTCAGGAAGCTGTTCCTTTTCAATAATATTTCCATTTACAAAATTGTATGCTCGTTCAATAGTGTTTTCTAATTCCCGTATATTTCCCGGCCACGAGTAATTAGTCAGATACCGCATTGCTTCGTCAGATATTTTTTCAATATAAATACCGAATTTATTGTTATATTTCTTAATAAAAAAATCACATAATGCCGATATGTCATCTAATCTGTCACGAAGGGCGGGCAGCTCAATCGGTATGACATTAAGACGGTAATACAAATCCTCCCTGAATTCCCCTTTATTTATTTTTTCTATGAGATTTTGATTTGTAGCCGCAATAATCCTTGTATTAATTTTCCTGGGAGAATTGCCGCCTACCCTGTCTACCACCTTGTCCTGCAATACTCGAAGCATCTTTGACTGCATATCCATACCCATATCACCTATTTCATCAAGAAATATGGTTCCTTCATCTGCCAATTCAAACTTGCCTGCCTTTCCTCCTTTTTTGGCACCTGTAAAGGCTCCGTCCTCATAGCCAAAAAGCTCTGACTCCAAAATATTTTCAGGTATAGCTGCACAGTTTATCTTAACAAACCTGTTATTTTTTCTGCTGCCGGTTTCATGAATTGCATTAGCAAACACCTCTTTACCCGTACCGCTTTCTCCTGTAATCAGTACGGTCGAATCAGAGTTTGCCACTCTTCTGACCGTTTCCTTCAATTCATTAATTACTGTATTGTTGCCGATAATATTATCAATGGCTAAATAGTTGCCCTGTTTTTTTATTAAATACTCTTTATAACTGTCCAATTGCTTATTAGCTTCTTCTATTTTTTTATAAAGTATGTTAACCTCACTTGAATTTTTAAAAATTATCCTTCCAACTGCTCCGATAATCTTTCCGTCATTCATTATCGGAATTCTTGAGGTAATTGCATCATGACCATTTATCCATTGAATCTGGCCGGTTTCGGCTATCCCTGTTTCAATAACAATATGTAATCTTGTATTCTCTATTATTTCAGTAACATGCCTTCCGATAGGATATTCTTTATCGATTCCCAAGAAGTCGGCATATGCTTTGTTGATTTTAATAATATGACCGTTTCGATCTATCATGACAAGGCATTCAGAAGTATCATCAAAAAAGATTTTTAAAGCTTTGCACTCAATTTCATTTAGAGTCATCAATTCCAACCCTCCTAAGAATACGTTTTCTATTATTTAATTATATCATGAATGCTTGATATTACAAATAACTTTTTTTAACAATCCTGATATTTATGGATACTCTGATGTTATTAAAATATACAGTGTTATAAAAATATACACTTTTTGATTTTATTTGTAATAAGCAACAATTTAATTAAACTTTTTATGTCCGGTGTATAAAATCATAACACTCCATTGCTGAAAGACCTAGAATTTCAACATATTGAATTGGCATGCTAATTGCTACATTATAAATGGGAACACTCAGTTTTTAAAAAAATAAGGAGGAAAAACATGAGTACTTATCAAATTTTAGTGCCGCCAACAGTGCTCTGTGATGCGGGCAGCATTGAATTATTAGGTGAAAAGGTTAAAGCTTTGGGTAAAAAGGCCTTGATTGTCAGCGATAAGTGTATGTCAGATTCTGGATATGTAGAAAAGTTACAAAATATTCTATTGAAACAAGATATTCCAAACGAAACATATCTTGAAGTAAATGGAGAACCCACTGATAAAATGGTTTATGAAGGACTTGATATTTACAGAAACAGCGATTGTGATTTTTTAATCGGTATCGGCGGCGGCAGTCCCATTGATACTGCCAAGGCTATAGGAGTAATGGCTAATAACCCCGGAAGTATTACGGATTACATGGGACTGGGCAAAGTGAAGAATCCCCTGCCGCCTGTTGTAGCCATAGCCACAACCGCAGGCACAGGTTCTGAGGTCACTCAATTTACCATAATATGCGATACTCAAAATGATGCAAAATTGTTAATCGGCAGCCCATATATAGTCCCGGCACTGGCTGTGAATGACCCTCTGTTTACAATGAGCGTTCCGCCTAAAATAACAGCAGCCACAGGTATTGATGCATTCACTCATGCAGTAGAGTCATATATTTCTAAAAAAAGCAACCCATATACTGAGGTTATGTCTTTATCTGCTATATCCAGAATATCAAAATACATCAGAAGAGCATGGGCTAACGGTGATGACTTAGAGGCAAGAAGCCAGATGATGCTGGCATCAATGGAAGCAGGAATAGCCTTCAGCAATGCCTCGGTAACCATTGTTCACGGAATGAGCCGCCCGATCGGAGCTCTCTTCCATGTGGCACACGGTATTTCCAATGCAGTATTATTGCCGGAATGCATGAAATTCGCCTTGATGGGAGCCCCTGAGAAATTTGCAAAGATAGCCGAAACAATGGGAGAAAATATACAAAGCTTGACAACCATGGAGGCAGCAAAAAAAGCAGTCCAGGCAATTGCTCAGCTAAATGATGATCTTGAAATTCCAACTATTGCGGACTTAGGAATAGATAAGGAGCAGTTCTTTGAAGCAATACCCAAGATGTCCAGAGATGCTATCGCAAGCGGAAGTCCTGCAAATGCACCAAGAAAAGCAACCTTTGAACAAATAATGCAAATTTATAAAAATGCTTATTAATAAAATTTCAGGAGGAAACAGAATGAGTGAAATAAAAATATTAAAACCATTTATAAACGGAGAATTTGTAGAATCAAGAACAGACAGTTACAGTGACGCTTTTAACCCAAGCACAGGAGAAATTATTGCAAAAGTGCCGTTGTGTACGACTGATGAGGTGGAGCTCGCAATTAAAAGCGCAAAAAAAGCTTATCCTGCATGGACAAATACACCTGTATCAAAAAGAGTGGAAATACTATATAACGTCAGGAATATCATCAATGAAAATATGGATGAATTAACACACCTGGTGGCACTCGAAAACGGCAAGGTCTGGGAAGAAGCAAAGGGTGATGTATTAAAGGCAAGGGAAGGAACGGAACAAGCAATCGCAGCTCCGTCATTGATGATGGGTGAAAGCCTGATGAACGTTTCAGCGGGTCATGACTGTGTATTGTACAGGGAATCCATAGGAGTTTTTGCAGGTATAGCACCGTTTAATTTCCCTGCGATGATACCTTTCGGATGGATGGTTCCTATT
The DNA here is from genome assembly GCA_023453025.1 of Bacillota bacterium. Lineage (GTDB taxonomy): Bacteria > Bacillota > Clostridia > Tissierellales > Sedimentibacteraceae > Sedimentibacter. The sequence continues at coordinate 8,843 of JAEXUD010000033.1, read as the reverse complement.
TGTTTGGCTACGGGAAACACAATGATAATCAAAGCAGCGACCTTTGACCCTCAGTCAGCTTTGCGTTTTGCTCAAATCTATAAATATGCAGGGTTGCCGGACGGAGTATTGAATGTTGTTACTTGTTCAAGAAATGAGGCTGAGATATTCTTGACTCATAAGGATGTCAAAGGCATAAGCTTTGTCGGCTCAACTCCTGTGGGCTTAAGCGTTTATTCAAAAGCCGCCGCTGCAGGCAAAAGGGTGCAAGCGCTTTGCCAAGCTAAAAATCATGCATTGATTATGGACGATGTTCCGGTTGAGAGAACGGCCGCAAGTATAATGAACAGTGCATACGGCTGTGCCGGGGAACGTTGCATGGCTCTTCCCGTAATAGTTGTAATGGACAGTATTGCAGATAAACTAATCAAAGAATTAGCCGAGCAGGCAAAAAATCTTAAAATAGGCCCTGCCTATGAAAAGTCATCAAATCTTGGGCCTGTTATTAATGAAGCTCATAAGCAATCAATATTGAACTGGATTCAAAAAGGTATTGATGAAGGTGCTGATTTAATACTGGACGGAAGAGGCGTCAAGGTTGAAGGATATGAAAAGGGCTTCTATGTAGGCCCAACCATATTTGATAATGTAAAGCCGGAAATGTCTGTGGGAAATGAAGAAATATTCGGGCCGGTGCTTTGCATCAAGAGAGTCAATTCATTTGAAGAAGGCCTGGAAGTAATGAATAATAATGAATTTGCCAACGGCTCTTCAATATTTACTCAAAACGGATATTATGCAAGAGAGTTTACAAAACGCACTCACGGAGGAATGGTGGGAGTGAATGTCGGCATACCTGTTCCAACAGGCGTGTTCCCGTTTACAGGTCACAAAAATTCCTTCTTCGGCGACCTTCATGCTTTAGGCAAGGACGGATACAGATTCTACACAGAATCAAAAGCAGTAACAACTCATTGGTGGGATGAGGAAGAAGGAAAAGTTAAAAAGGTTTCCACATGGGACGGTACTATTTAATAATAAATTATAGAAGCTTCATCTGACTTAAGTAAATAAAATTAAATTATCCTCTTATTCTAAATAAAATTGAGATTCTTCGCTGCTGCACAGGATGAATAACCCGAAAAGCCCGTCATCCTGAAATGCAAGTGAAGAATCTCATTATTTTTAATTTGAAGTTTTTAGTCTGTTTGCTTGCTTTCTTCTTTCCATTTCTGAAAGATATCTTTTTCTTAATCTTATGTTATCAGGAGTAATTTCCACAAGCTCATCATCATTGATAAATTCTAATGCCGATTCTAACGTCATAATTCTCGGAGGAGTCAGCTTGATTGCATCGTCTGCCGAGGAAGACCTTGTATTAGATTGTTTCTTGGCTTTGCAGGGGTTAACCGTTATATCCTCTCCCCTTGCGCACATTCCGATAATCATTCCTTCGTATACCTTTTCTCCCGGGTTTATAAACAATGTTCCCCTGCTTTCAAGATTGTTCAGCGAATATGCAATTGCTTCTCCCTCATCGTTGGAAATTAACACTCCGTTAATTCTTTGAGGAATTTCTCCCTTGTATTTCTCATAATGGTCGAAGCTTTTTACCATTGTTCCTTCGCCTCTGGTATCATTAATAAGCTCTGTACGGTATCCCAATAGTCCTCTGGTCGGCACCATGTATTCAATTTTTACATAATTACCGTCAGGAACAATAGAAGACATCAGTCCTTTTCTGACATTGAGCTTTGATATAACAGAGCCCGAATATATTTCAGGAACATTTATAAACACTCTTTCAATCGGTTCCATTACTACACCGTCAATTTTTTTAAGTATTACCTCAGGTCTTGAAACTGCAACTTCATAGCCTTCTCTTCTCATGTTTTCAAGAAGTATGGAAAGATGGAGCTCTCCTCTGCCGGATACCTTGTAGCCGTCAACCGCATCCTCTAATTGCTCTACCTTTAATCCTACATTTACCTCCAGCTCTTTTTCAAGTCTGGCCTTAAGATGCCTTGTAGTAACATATTTTCCTGACATCCCCACAAAAGGTGATGTATTGATTAGAAAATTCATTGATAATGTAGGCTCTTCTATTTTAATGGTTTCCATAGGATTTGCCTTATTTTCTGTACAGATTGTGTCTCCTATAGAAATATTTGCTATACCGGATACAACTACTATATCTCCGCTGTATGCTTCTTGCACGCTTATTCTGCTAAGTCCCTGATATACAAATATATTTGAAATTTTCTGTTTTTCAACTGTTCCGTCATGCTTGGCAACTGATACGGTCTGACCTTCCTTTATAGTACCGGCCGTAACTCTTCCTATTCCCAGTCTTCCTATATATTCATCATATGCAAGTGATGATATCTGCATCTGTAAATCATCACCGTCCTTGTCCGGATATGGCTGTACATGGTTGATGATTGTATCGAATAAAGGATTGATGTTTTCACTTGGTTCATCAAGTTCATATTGCACAATCCCCTGCTTCGCAATACCGTATAATATAGGAAAATCCAGCTGCTCGTCATTTGCATTAAGCTCAACAAACAAATCAAATACCATATCAACAACCTCTTCGGCTCTATGGTTTTTCTTGTCTATTTTATTGATCAGCAAAATAGGTCTTACCCCTATGTCAAGAGATTTCTGCAAAACAAATCTCGTCTGAGGCATAGGCCCTTCTATTGAATCCACAAGCAAGATTACTGTATCAACAGTCTTCATAATACGCTCTACCTCTGATGAAAAGTCAGCGTGTCCGGGTGTGTCTACTATATTTATTTTAACGTCATTATGCATTACTGAGCAGTTTTTTGAATAAATTGTTATTCCTCTTTCACGCTCGATTGCATTTGAGTCCATTACCTGGTCTACTAATTCCTGATTTTCTCTGAAAACGCCGCTCTGCTGCAGAAAAGCATCAACCAGTGTGGATTTTCCTGCATCTACGTGGGCAATAACTGCTATATTTATAATTTTATTTTTCATATTTACCATCCTCTTTTTTTACCACTGCTTAGTTTATTCTTTATGTGGACAATTTGCAAGTTTTTTTTCTGTTTTTGACGATTTTTTTGGGTAAACGCGTTACTATTCACAGTTGCTATCTATAAAACCTAAGAAAAATAAGAAAAATATATAGTGAACATTTGCAGGACACGATTATAATTCTTAGCGAATGGAGGTTAAAGATCCGTTAAGCAGCTTGCACTGTTTGAGCGTCAGCGAGTTTGCAAGCTGTAGGATTTTTAGCCGCAATGAGCTTTAGAATTATTCGTGTCCGAAACCGTGAGCGGATATTTTTCTTATTTTTCGCTTTCACTCTGACTGTGAATAGTAACGTAAACGCTACTAAGCATATCCTAATAAAACGGGACGCATCAGCGTCCCCCAAAATTAAATTATATTTTAAACTTATTATTCCTGTAAACAACCTTACCGTCTACTATTGTCATTAAAGTTTCATAATCGGTGTCTAAAAGCGGATTGCCCTTAAATATAGCAATATCGGCATCCTTACCGACTTCGATACTGCCGACTCTGTCAGCAATACCGGTTATTTCAGCAGGATTAATAGTGATTGATTTCCATGCTTCCCCTTCAGGAAGTCCGGCTTTAACAGCCATTCCGGCACACATTGGTATGTGCTGAATCGGTATAACATTAGAATCAGTTATTATTGCTATTTTTATACCTGCATCATATAATATTTTTGGTGTTTCAAAGCTTTTGTTTTTAAGCTCATATTTTACTCGTGATCCAAAGGTTGGTCCTATTAAGCAAGCTTTTCCGGCTTCTTTTAACTCCTCCGCAATCAAGTGCCCCTCGGTGCAATGATCTAACGTAATATCCAAATCAAATTCCTTGGCAATTCTGAGGGCTGTGAAAATATCATCAGTTCTGTGAGCATGTGCCTTTAAATGAATTTCCTTTCTCATTACCGGAAGCAATGCTTCAAGCTTTAAATCAAAGTCAGGCTTTTTGTCCGGGTCTTCCATTGATTCATTTAAATCCTCCATATACTGCTTGGCTTCATACAAGGTTTCTCTCAGAAGTGCGGCAATAGCCATTCTTGTAACAGGAGACTTATGCTGTTCGCTGTAAACTCTTTTTGGGTTTTCGCCAAATGCTATTTTCATTGCAACAGGGTCCTTGATAACCATATCGTCAACTCTTTTGCCATACGTCTTCATAGCCAGAAATGTTCCGCCTATAACATTGGCACTTCCTGGTCCTGTCACCGCAGTTGTCACGCCGCCCTCTATGGCATCCTGAAAGCCCTGATCCATTGGATTAATTGCATCTATTGCTCTAAGCTGAGGTGTTATGGGTTCAACATCCTCATTCCCGTCTTCTCCTTCAAAACCGATTCCTTCTTCCCACATACCGATGTGACAGTGTCCGTCTACAAATCCCGGAGTAACCATAAATCCCTTGGCATCAATTACCTCTGCATCTGCAGGTATTTCCAAGTCCTTACCCACAGCCTTGATCTTACCTCCTTCAATAATAATCTGACCTTTTTCAATATCATCACCGCTAATGGTTTTGATATATCCATTTATAATAACAATCATATTTCCTCCATTGCTTAATATCTTGGAATAAATCCTATTTTTTTATAAACCTTTCTCAGTGTTTTTCTTGCAACTGTTTCTGCTTTCTCAGCTCCGTGTACATAAATTTGCTCCAGATAATCCTTGTTCTTTAGCAAATAATCGATTTTTTCCTGGATAGGCTTCAATTCTTCTATTATTACCTCTGCTGTATCATCCTTAAACTGGGCATAGCCCTTTCCTTCATAGGAAGCAGCAATATCATCTGTTGTTTTATTGGTTATTTTAGAATAAATGTTTAATAAATTTTTTACTCCGGGCTGGTCGTCACTGTATCTTACAACACCTTCCGAATCTGTAACGGCTCTTTTCAATTTTCTTCTTATAGTATCAGCATCGTCCATTAGGACTATATATGCATTTTCATTAGAATCTGATTTTGACATTTTGCTTGTAGGTTCCTGAAGACTCATTATCTTGGCGCCTTCCTTTGCTATAAATGCATCGGGCACCTTGAAGGTTTCACTGTAACGGTTGTTGAATCTTTGTGCTATATCTCTTGTTATTTCCAGATGCTGTCTTTGATCCTCACCGACAGGTACCAAATCAGCCTGGTACAATAATATATCTGCCGCCATCAAAACAGGGTATGAAAATAAACCGGCAGGTATGGAATTGCTTTCAAGCTTTTTAGATTTATCTTTAAACTGCGTCATTCTGCCCAGCTCGCCGAAGTATGTGAAACAGTTCAGCACCCATGACAGCTCCGCGTGAGCAGATACGTGAGATTGTATAAACAAAGTAACCTGCTCAGGATCCAAGCCGGCAGCAATATAATTGGCAAGCACCTCAAGAGTATTTTTTCTCAAATCCTTTGGTTCCTTCGGTACGGTTATGGCATGCATGTCAACCACACAATAATAGCAGTCAAATTCGCTTTGCAAATTTACCCAGTTTTTCAGAGCTCCCAGATAATTCCCGAGAGTTAATGATCCTGACGGCTGCATTCCGCTGAATATTACCTTTTTATTTTCCATTATAGCCTCCATTATATAAAAAGAACTTTCTAACCTGTGAGACGAGAAAGTCCGTAAAAGTCTAATTTTTTTGATTATACTACAATCAATTTTATTTGTCAAAACTTTAATAAATATAAGCATCGGCAATTTAACCAGCACTAAATTAATAAAAGCATGGTATCACAGCTTCATTAAATATGTAATAACTAAAAACATCAATTGTGTTATTTCTATAAAAAATCCTTCTACCGAACTTGGTAAAATTTCTATTTTATCGTCAAGCACACTGACAATCACTCCCGATATCATATATGTAAGTGACAGTGAAATAACCATCTTATAATTAAATATTGCAGCTATTAAGAACGAACACCCAAAGGCTGCTATTATATGGTTTTTAGTACAATATTTTATTATAGAAGTATTATCCTTATTTCGCTTTATAATGGAACTTAAAATCACCAAATTTGAAAAACCTGCAACAAACATTACAACCAACGCGGTTGACGGCACTAACCCAAGTAAAGAAAAATACATTAAATTAACTAATATTATTCCAATAATACCTGAAAGCTGCTCTGATTGATTTTTGGGCTTAATATAATAATTTAATGTTCTATATATTTCCTTCATATTCACAGTCTTTGTGATGATATTATAATAAATAAGAATTACTGTACTTGTGAAAAGGCTGTCGTAAAAATTTTTGAGGGAAGATAATAAAAGCGCAGCAAAACCAATAGCAAGTCCAATTAATGGCAGCGCATATATCCCGTTTATATAATCATCTTCATTTGTTTCTGCATATATGGCAATATCGATACAGGTATATTTTTTCAGCATTAAAATAATGCCAATAACCATACTTCTCAAGTCAAACATATTTTTACCCTCTTTATTTTTACCATTATACCACAAATGAAATATTTGTTAAATATGTAAATTATATAAGCTTGCTTGTTACAATAGCTTATATAATCTCATAAGTATAATATATGCCTCCTGATATGTGCAGTAGTCATAAGGCTTGAAGCTTGTTCCGTCTCCCATCAGCAAGCCCTTGCTTGCTACAAAATATATAAACTTCTTGTCCGAATCATCAATATTTTTAATGTCCTCATAATTAACAACATCATATTCAGAAATGTCCATGCCAAGCTTATTTCCTATATAACTGAAAAGTTTAGCAATTTCAAGTCTGGTCATATATTCCTTTGAGCCAGATAACCAGCCTTCATCAATTAATCCAATCTGGTAAGCCTCATACAATCTTTTATCTTTTTCATAGCAAATCTGTGCTTCAAAATTCGAATCATCATCAGAACCACTGTCAACAAATACCTCCCCTTTAACAGGATCAATTGTCACAGAGTCTTCTTGATTAGTTAATTCAAACGATTTAATAAAATTATCCTTGCCTAGCTTGTTTTCTATAATATTTAAGGCCAATGTATAAAAATCCTCTTTTGTAATATAGGAATTGTATATGCCGTCTAATTCTTCAGGTATCAAAGATGCTTGATTCATTGCATTTATTGCATCCATTGCCCATGCATCAGGTTTTTGTGGCAATGCTTCCTGCCATACTCTAGATTCACTTGTGATGCTTGTAAGACTTTGATCAATTACTGATGTGAGATATTCAACTTTCTTATGTATAGCTGTGTAGTTTCCATCATTTATATTTCTTATAATATCAGGATGAACCTCTAAATACCAGATTAAATCAGCGATATCATTCTCAAAGCTTACGGCTGAGTGCTTGTTTACAAAAACCTTGTCATAACCTTCGCGCCAGTTTCCATAAACGCATCCTGCATTTATCTTTTCAAATTCTCTTTTTATTTTTTCATATCCATAAACCTTGAATAAATAATCACTAGCATAATGTCCGATTTCATGAACCAAACCCAGCTCTGATGCGGCACAAGTATCATAATAAGGACTGTTTTGCAAGGTATTTAAATATATTTCAACTGATTTTGCATTTGATTTGTATTCAGAAAACAAATCACTGATGCTTTCAGTCTTGCTCATTTTAATATTGGTACTGATGCCTCTGTTGGAATTAAATTCTGTAATTTCTTTAATTACGCCCTTCGGAAATCTTTTTAATCCCTTGTCCAAAATCAGAAGGCATTCTTTGTATGCTTCATAATCCTCATTTTCAGGAATTTTAATGTTTATTCCATAGTCTTCTTCAATATCATTTTTTAATTTTTCCTCACTCAAAGGCTCATAGGCATATCCATATACATTTGAGCCAATAAAACAAAACATTAATGCAATGAATAGAATTTTTTTTATTTTTATCATATTATCTACCTCGACTAATATTTTTCTTACTTGAGTTAGCGTAATTTTTAAAATTATATCATATATGTAAACTTTTATCAATAAAAAAAGAGTAAACGTTGTCTAAAAAAATCCTGTAAAAAATTGTTCCTTATTGTTATACTATTATATTATAGGAAAAAATAAATATGAAAAAATAATATATTTAAGGTGAACTGATGAAAATAACAATAATTTCTGTAGGAAAGATAAAGGAAAAATTCTTTTCAGATGCAATAAATGAATATTCAAAAAGATTGTCGAAATTTTGCAGGCTGACGGAAGAAGTTGTGCAGGACGAAAGGGCTGATGACAGTTTTTCTCAATCTGAAATAGAGCAGGTTAAAGCAAAGGAAGGGGCAAAAATATTATCCAGAATTCCTAAAAATGCTTATGTGTTTGTGCTTGACGTCAAAGGTAAGCAGCTAAGCTCAGAAGAACTGGCTGAAAAAATAAACGTACTTGGTATTGATGGTAAATCCGACATAGCATTTGTAATCGGCGGAAGCAACGGTTTGTCACAGGATGTGCTTGACATGGCAGATTACAAGCTTTCATTCTCGAAAATGACATTCCCCCACCAGCTCTTCAAGGTTGTATTGTTAGAACAGATTTACAGATCCTTTAAGATAAATGCCGGGGAGGCTTATCATAAGTAGAATATACGTTCTCTTATCTTATTATTTTTTATTATTGATTTTTTTTAATAATTAGGATATAATTTACATAAGATAAAGAATAGGCAGTTGGCTATGGCTGACTTTACTTAAAAAATGTTTTAATTACCCTGTTGCCGCAGGGTAATTACTTTTTTTGTTTAATAGGAAAGTTCTCAAAAAAGGGAAGGAAGAAAAAAGCACAAAAAGGACTTTAGAAAAAAGCCTTAAAGTGCAATAAAATTATTAAAAAACAAAATCAATCAAACTTGTAAATA
>JAEXUD010000065.1 GCA_023453025.1 Bacillota bacterium | reverse complement strand
AAAAACAATATTCCAAACACAAAAAAAGAACTCTTCAAGATGAAATGACTTTTTTAAAGCCTCTAATCTTGGAGGTTCTTTCTTTTTTAGTTCATGGGGCTAAAATTACCTATTTCCCGACTGCCCGATCTATATTGTTTTGTATCCAATTAGCATCTTCTACATTATCATGAAAAGCAACTTCAATCAGGACTGATGGCGCCGATGTTCTTGCAACTTCTCCAAGGGTTGTTGTTGTAACATCGCTGACCTGATTTGGAAGAGGATATATTTCTCTGAAATTTTGCACCATTAATTCTGCCATTCTTTCCCCTTGTTCGCTTCCGGGATAATGAAATATTATAACTCCCCTGTTTCTTCCTGCCTGGCCTTCTCCAGAAGCATTTGAATGAATTGCTATATGAAAATCTACATTTCTTGCATTTGAATCTCTCAGTGAAGAACCAGCTGTCATTTCGGGAGTATTTCTAAAATAATCAATGCCAAATTGCTCAAGGTACGGAATCATTGCATCTGTAACTAAATTCATAAAATACTCTTCGCTTCCTTCTCCTGTCACATACATGTTGTATTCTTGAGTTGATGGACTTAAATATACTGTAGGCATTATAACCCTCCATTTCATTACTGCTTTTCTATTTCAGTTTATGCTGTTTTGTACATTTCTGTTCTTAACTTATTAATAATTATCAATTTATTGTTATTTTCACATATAATATTAAGGGGGAATTATAATGTTGTACAAAATCTATATTTTTATAATGCAATACATTTATATTCTCATATTTATATTCTGCATGCTGGTGGCTACTCTATCACTATGATACGAGAGATAATATGGAAAAATGGGGTTAGGGCTTTAAATAGGGCAAGCCGTGGTTTCCCACGGCTTGAGGCAAAAAATTTAAGAGGCATTTATAAATTCTCATTTACAAATGTAATACTATTATAACCTATAATTTATCTTTTTCAAATATTTTTTTATTAATTTAAAATTTAACATTATTTTTTAAATATATTTATAAAATTTCTTCTAATGCTCTTTTCAATCAAATACCTGTTTTCTTCTAAAATTCCTTTAAGTGACATTACAATCAATAAAAAATAAAGGTAATTTTCATGCATATGTATAACTACCAAAAAACTTATTATGAAAAACGTATTAGTCATTATCATATATCTGCATACTGCCTTTAAGTCCAGAAATATTTCCAACACTGATTTGCAAATATTTCCTCCATCTAAAGGTACAATTGGAATCATATTAACTTTTGCCAGGAATAGATTAATATCTGCAAATCTACTATAATCAGTGTTTCTAAATATAAAATATAATATTAGGTTGCAAGCAGGTCCTGATAAAAATAAAAATAGTTTTTTAATTAAAGCAATATTCTCTAAATCAGTATTTAAATTATATCCAAACAATGTTATTTTAAATTTATTTAATTGAATTTTTAAAATAACAGCAGAAATTAAATGCGCAGCCTCATGAACTGACAATGCTATAATAATGAGCATTTACATTTATTCATTCATGTCAAACAGTTTAGTTGGGTTAATTGATTCGCCATTTTCCCATACTTCTATATGCAGCAGCATATTATCTTCATTGAGTGCTCCGATTATGTCTCCTTTAGAAACCTGGTCTCCTTCATCTACGAATGCTTCAGCAATTTTTCCATATATTACTGACTTTTCATTTTCCTCTATTACCACGTAATTTGAAAGCTTTTCATTATTTCCTATTTGAGTAACCTTACCGTTAGAAATTGATCTTACCGATTGTGTATTTGACATAATATCTAGGCCATGGTTATAATATGATGATTCACCATCTTTATTTAATCCATATTTCATATGAATTCTTCCGTTAACGGGAGCTGCAAATTCAGATGAATCTTTTGACAAGAAAGGTATCTTGTTTTTTATCCCGGTCATAAAATCAAGAATTGAGCTTCCAACTTCTTTTGGTTCTATATTTTCATTCATTGTTTCATCTGCAGCATTTAAAAATTGCTTAGATAAATTTGAATCCAATTGCTTGGTAATTATTACTGCTGTCACTAAGACAATACTGAATACAACCTGAAATGCTAATTTTTTATTAAATTGCTCTTTTCTTTTAATACTGATTTTTTTTCTTGTTAATTTATTCATTTCACCCACCCCTTCCATACATTTTATTAAAATATTAGTAGTTTATTACAAAATATCACAGACAAGTTATAATTTTAAATAAAAAAAACTTTTGCTTTGGCAAAAGTTTTGAGTAATAATTTTTAATTTATTATTTGATTTGCAATTGCAGCTGTTGCTTTATTAAAAGAGTTTTCTTCCTTGCTGAACAGAAAATCATAATCAATATTTGTGTACTTAATGTTTTCTTCAATAACAGCAATCATGTTAATTTCAGTCATTTTCTTAATATCTTTTGAATTCATCATTATTCCATTTTTTGCATTTTTCCTATTATATTTGTTTAAAACTGCAAAGATGTTTTCCACATTATATTTTTGTACAACATTTTTATCAAAATTTATTTCTTTAATGCATGAAAAATCATTGTTATTTACTGTAACCACACAGTCCACTATATTAAAATCAATATAGCTGCTAAATACTTTGTCAGCATCTGCAATAATTATATCATATTCATTTTTTGCTTCATTAAGCAATCCTGCAAATGCATTAATTTTAATATCACTTAATTTATCGGAAATTCTAGGGCATGGAAGCAACGATAGTTTGTCATTGACTTCAATTACTGCCTGATTTAAAGAGCATGTATTTTCCAATACGTCCTTAATATCGTAAATTATGTCTTCATTTACATTCAAATATTCTGACATTTTCTTTTTTCCGGATGAAAAGTCTGCAAGAAGTACTTTCTTTCCTGATTGAGCAAGATTAATTCCTGTTTTTAAGCAAATTCCTGTTTTTCCTATATCACTTTTATGTGATGCTATCAATACTACCTTTCCCATAATATCTCCTTCAATTAGAAAATTAATATTAGATGTAAAACAATAAGCAGCTATTTATTGTAGTGGCGCTGTGTTGTTGTACAGCTTCAAATATTCTCCTATAACCTCTCTGACTATGGGTGTTGGATAACGGCCTGAGCCTCCTTCAAACAAAACACATGCCACTGCAATTTGAGGATCATCGTATGGTGCAAATGCAACATACCATGCAAAGTCATCATATGGCTTTCCTGTATCAGGATTTGTTCCTTGATTCTGAGCGGTTCCTGTCTTGCTTCCAACACCTACCGGGAATTTTGAATATGGCTTGGCACTATCATCCAAGGATACAAGCTTCATTCCTTCCTTAACTACATCTAAATAACTGTAATCAGAAAGCCCTACTCTTTCAGACTCTCTTACAGGTTCATAATCTGTATCTTTGCCGTCATAGGTTTTTATTTCTTTAACTACACTGACATTGTGTCTATAACCGCCATTTGCAATTGTAGCAATATAGTTTGCCATTTGCATTGTGGTGTAAGCATTATTTCCTTGACCGATGCTTATATTCAAGTTATCTCCCACATTCCATACCGCCTGATTCAGGTAAGAATATTTTATTATATCAACCAATGGTACATTGTAATCATTAATTTTGTCAGGATTTAATCTAAGTGCTTTCAATCCGTCATAAACCTCGCCTCTGGTTAACGGTTCATCTCTGTCAACCCAGCTTACAATTTCTTCCACAATTTCATTTTTCATTCCTGCATCTATTCTATATCCGTCTTCTAAATATCTTTCAATATTTGCTTCAAGAAACATTCTCAAATAAACTCTTATATTTAATTTTTTACCATCTATGCTCGGTACGCCTCCGGAAGTTTCCTGAGGAATATCTATTTCAATTCCCGTTTTTGAATTAAGCCCAAATTTTTCGGCCATATCAATTACATCCTCTGCATCGACCTTAACAGTATGAGGCTGGTGTGTTGCGAGATTTTCTCCCAACATTGTTGTATAGAAGTAGAAATTGCATGAATTCATAATTGCTTCATACATTGTCTGGCTGCCATGAGCACCTCCAAACATATTGTAAATCCAACAGCTGAAATGTCTGTCTCCCACCTCCATTGTTCCGGCGCAATAAACAGTTGTATTTGGATTGACTCCCTTTTCCAATGCTGCCAAAGATGTAATCATTTTAAATGTTGATCCTGGCTGAATAGCAGATAACATTGCTATATTGTAAAGCGGTCTGGGGGCAAGAGGGTTCTTGGAATCAGACAACAGGCTGTTCCAGTCCTCCTGAGATATTCCTGTTGCAAACATATTTAAATCATAGGATGGATAATTTGCCATTGCCAGGACTTCTCCTGTTTTAACATCCAATGCGACCAATGCACCTGATTTGGCATTTTCATATTTGTCAACATATTTAAAGTCACCCCATTCGCTTTCAAAGGTTCCGCCGATTTGTATCTGTTCCAAGCCTTTCTTCAGTGCATCCTCTGCAGTTTTCTGAATCCTTGAATCAATTGTAAGATACAAATCATTTCCTGGGATTGGAGCTTGACTTGAAACAGATCTTATGGTTTTTCCCACATTGTTAACTTCAACGGTCTTCTTTCCCTTTTCTCCTCTTAAATAATCCTCAAACTTTTCTTCTAAGCCAGTCTTGCCTATTATATCATCCGGACTGTACCCCTTTTCAACGATATAATCCTGTACCTCATAATCCTGTGCTATTTTCCCCAAATATCCTATTGCATGAGCAGCAGTTTCATTTTGAGGGTAGTACCTTAAGGGTTCTATTTCTACATTTATTCCATTCAGTTCATGAGAACGCTCAGAAATCATTGCAACTGATTTTTCCGATATGCTGTAACAGATATCAACAGGGTGGTATGAAAGATAACTTGTTTTGCTATACCTTTCTCTGATTACCATCATGTTTCTCATTTCATAGTCATTAATATCCGGACTTATTTCCAGCGTTTCTCTCAGCATATCAAAGACTTCTTTTGCAGAGTAGTTCATATTGTCTTTTTCATTTTCAGTCTTAATGTTTTTTTCAATCCAAAGTCTTTTGTCCCTTATAGGAGTGTATTCCCACTCTGAAATTGAAATGGATGGATTTTCATGCTTTAGCAATTCTATTTGAGAATAATATTTTATATTTTCATCAGTTATTAAATTCTGAAGTATCTCAATATTTTTAAACGACAACTGCTTAATAAAATTGTATGAATCTATATTCTGTTCCATATTGTTCTGGTTTAAATATTTCGCTTTAATCTCTTCATCTGTGTATTCATATGAACCGATTTCGCCTTTGTCAACAAATTCTACAGGCAAATCAGGATATATTTCCTTCAATTTTTCAATTAAAATGGCACCAGGCATTACTTTTCCTGTTTCTGATTTATATATTGTCTGAAGAAGACTATCTAATGAATACTTCATTGTCAATAGAACAAAATCTTCCTTAGCGGTTGTAGTTTGTGTTATTTCCTCATGTCTGACATTTAAGCTTTGCTTAATATTTTTAAAATATTCGTCTTGTACAAACGAATAGTCGACTAATTTAATGTTGGAATTAAGATTTTTATAAACCAAAAAATCATATGAAAGTTTTCTTATTTTAGAATTCGAAAACAAGCTTGATAGATATTTATTGTTGTTTATCAGAAATTGTGCTATTACCTGTTCTGGTGTTGAATTTTCATTAAACTCATTTTCCTTAAGCCATTTTTTTATAGGGTCTTCTTCTGTATCAATCATATCTGCATTGCCTTGTGTTTGCTGCTGATTTATCTGTTCGGCATCTTCGGGTGTTTCAACCATTTCTTCATTGTCTTCAATTGTGTTTTTTCCCTCATTTGCATTTAAATCTGAAAACACATATTGTTCGTTTTCAAGCTTTATTGGTAATTCAATATCTCTTGATATTATATTTAACGCTCTTTTTTTACTGTCAAATACTTCATTGTAAATTATTGTTTTATAATTTAGCCATTCAGCAATGTTATCTTTAACTGATTGAATTACTTTTTCTTCAGCAGTAACATATGAGACCGTTTCTGATGTGTCAGATGAAGTCAAAGGATTCTCTTGGCTTTCAGTTTTGTTATATATAAGACTTTCATCAATGTATTCAAATGTGTATAGCTCTATAGGAAATTCATCTATAGGTTTTTCACCGTTATTGTCAAGTATATCAGCTAAAATATATGATATTTCGTTAAAATTTTTAGTATCAATTTCATCGGTATACATTTGAACAGTAAAGCTTGATACATTATCCGCTAAAAGAACACCGTTTCTGTCGAAAATTTTGCCTCTCGGCGATTTGACAGGAATATCCTTTATTTTTTTTATATCAGCTATTTGTCTGTATTCTTCCCCTTCAACAATTGTTAAAACAGCCATTCTGAATCCAAGAACACATAGAAGTAACACTATGATTATATATAATATATTGTATCTGTTTTTAAAAAAATTTTGCAAACTCAAAAGTTCCACCTCTTGCTACTTAATATTTAATTTATCAAATAATAAAATTATAAGTTTAAGCGTAAAAATAGCCAGCACTACGTTGAATACTATTTCAACAAGAATGCTGCTAAATATATTCACTGCGTTTCCAACCCTGTATTTTAAGAAAAATAATATTATATATAAAAGAAAATGCATTACAGCTGTTGACAAAGCTGTCACAGTTGTATATGCAGCATAATTTTCTCTCAGCATATCATCGCTGTAGGTTCCGATTATTGATCCAATAAAAAAATATATAAGAGTATAGACACCAAACACATCATAAATCATGGTGTCATACATCAGACCGGTTATAGCGCCTATTATTCCTCCAATTATACCATCTGTCATCAATGCAAATATTACAACTATAATCAACGAAAGATTTGGTACAGTCCCTAATATATTAAAAAAATTAAAAAAGGATGTCTGAATAATAAAACTTACAACAATAATAGCAGCCATTAAATTAAATTTTTTCATTTAATTACTACCTTTCAGTTTATCTGTCAACCTTAAGAACATATACTCTGCTAAGCTTAGTAAATTCTACAGATGATTTTACAACAATTCTCTGAGTTGATGCATCTGTTGTTGGAACAACCTCTTTAATATCACCTATATAAATATCGGGAAAGTAAATTTCGCCTATTCCTGATGTTACCAGTGAATCACCAATTTTTGCTTCAGCTTTAGAGTTAAAAAAGTATCCGGTTATAGTGCCGTCAATGCTTCCTTGAATTATACCGCTTTCATCTGAGACAATATCTCTGAAGCTTATTCTGCAATTTTCATCAAGGATTGTAACAACCTTTGACCAATTTGAAGCTGTTTCTGTAACAACTCCAACAAGGCCTATCTGTACAACTCCCATATCTGTTTCGACAGCGTTTATTACTATATCATTTTTCTTTAGTCCGTCCTTTTCACCCTTATCTATGGTCAATCTACTAAACCATTTTGAATCGTCAAGCGCTATCACTTGTCCTACTACATGGTCAAAAGCCAGATTTTTTTTCATTTCATATTCAATTTCTAATGCATCTGATTTGTTTACAATGTTTTCTAAAATCCTAACCTGTTCCTGAAGCTCATGAACCGTATCAGTAAGCATATTGTTCTCTTCACGCATTCTTACGATATCCTGAACGGAATAAAAGGAATTAGTAACTGTCTGTCCAGTATTGAAGGCAATTTTTTGAAAGCCTGCTACCAGACTTCCAAAAAAACCTAGGTTCACTCCATCAACTCTTCCGGTTGAAGATAATCCAATTAAAATAATCAGCATGAAAATTACAAATAAAAATAATACTCTTTTAAAATATTTTTTTATAACATTCATTTATTCACCACTATAAAGATTCACATATTTTACCTGCTCCTAAAGCGACACTATTTAACGGGCTGTCAGCAATAAAAACCTTAAGTCCTGTTTCTTTTTCTATATAAATATCCAAGCCCTTCAATAGCGCTCCGCCGCCTGTCAAATAAATTCCGTTGGAATATATGTCTGATGACAGCTCCGGAGGAGTCTTTTCCAATACTCTTTTTATCGCATTAACAATGCTGTTCACTGTTTCAATTATGGCTTCTCTTATTTCATCGCTTGTTACGGTAATATTTAAAGGAAGTCCCGATACAATATCTCTTCCTCTTATATCCATTTTCTGCTCATAGTTCTGTCTTGATTTTTTTTCATCATTTTCATTTTTTTCATCATTTTCATTTTTTTCATCTTTTTCATCTTTAACATAATGATTCATACTATAGAATTTCTTGCTTGCATTTCCAATGGTCATTTTAATTTTTTCTGCAGTTACCAGACCTATTTCCATCTTATATTTAATTTTAATATAGTCTTTAATATTGACATCCATGTCATCGCCGGCCATTCGTAAAGAATCAGAGACGACAATTCCTCCAAGTGATATAACAGCTATTTCTGTTGTTCCGCCTCCTATATCAATTATCATGTTCCCAACAGGCAGTTCTACATTAAGCCCGGCTCCTATTGCCGCAGCCATTGGCTCCTCAACAAGTTTAACTTTTTTGGCTCCTGCATCATATGCAACTTCTTCAACAGCTCTTCTTTCTATAGAAGTGACACCTACCGGTACACAAATCACTATATTTGATTTTATTAATCTTTTTTTATTCAAAGCTTTTTCTATAAAATATTTAATCATTACTCTTGTAATTTCAAAATCAGCAATAACACCATTTTGAAGAGGCCTGATAGCATTAATAGATTTTGGTGTTCTGTCAAGCATAGCCTTCGCAGCTACACCTACAGCACAAACCTCGTTTGAACTTACCTTTATAGCAACAACTGAAGGTTCATTCACTGTTATACCTCTATTGTTAACATACACTAATGTATTTGATGTTCCTAAATCAATTCCTATTTTTTGTGTAAACATATCAAAAAATCCC
Source organism: Bacillota bacterium (assembly GCA_023453025.1). GTDB lineage: Bacteria > Bacillota > Clostridia > Tissierellales > Sedimentibacteraceae > Sedimentibacter. The sequence goes on along the minus strand of JAEXUD010000065.1, from coordinate 27,948 downwards.
ATATTTTTATCCTTTCAGTATGAATTAAAGCAAACCTTCCTCCTTAAAGCTGTAAAATACTCCATCACCTATTATTATATGGTCTAAAACTTTTATTCCTAATAATTTCCCGCATTCATCAAGCCTGTTTGTGAGAGTTATATCTTCATGGCTTGGCTCTGATTCTCCGCTGGGATGATTATGTACAAGTATTATTGAGGATGCCTGATTAACAACAGCTTCAGAAAAAACTTCTCTTGGATGAACTATAGATGAGTTCAAACTTCCAACAGAAATTTCCGAAACCTTTTTTATATTGTTTTTAGTATCTAATAAAATGATTTTAAAATATTCTTTTTTGTAATAGCGCATTTCCTCCATCATAACAACAGCAGCATCACTTGGAGAAGAAATCTTTATTTTCTCAAGCTTTAGCGTACTTATTCTTTTGCTTATTTCTGTTACAGCAATAAGCTGTGCTGCTTTTGCATCATTTATTCCTTTAAATAATTTAAATTTTTCAATTGTTCCTTCTGCAATGTTTCTAAGGCCTTTTCCATCCTGGTTCAATATACGCTGTGAAAGTTTTACAACATTTTCTTCCTTGCTTCCTGTCCTTAAAATTACTGCCAAGAGTTCTGAGTTAGACAAGTTATTAGCTCCATATTTAAGCAACTTTTCCTGCGGTCTGTCATCCGCAGGTATTGATTTTATGGTATAATTAGTATTGTCCATTTTATCCTCCAATATGCAATATTAGTAGACAAATTGTCTAGAGCAAATTATGATTGAAATGTTTTGTCAATAAATTATTTAATTTTGTTAATGGCAATCCTTTTACATTATTATAGCAACCATTAATGCCTTTTACCAAAAGCTCGCCATAACCCTGTATACCGTATGCTCCGGCTTTATCTTTGTATTCTTGTGTATCTAAATATTTTTTTATAAAACTATCTGACAAATCATAAAATTCAACAATTGTTTCTTCATAATCAACAACCTTTCTGTTTTCCTCATTATCTATAATGCAAATTCCGGTATAAACCTTGTGTAATTTCCCTGAAAGTGATTTTAACATTTCAAAGCCTTCCGTATAATCTTTGGGCTTTCCCATTATTTTATCCATATAAACAACAGTGTCTGCTGCAATAATAATTCCTTTTTCCTCACATGAATCGTTAATTTTTAAAGCCTTTTTCAAAGCAATTTTCATAACAGTTGTCTGAGGCAAGTCAAAATTATTAACAGTTTCTTTAATATCCGGAGTATATATAATTAAATCCTTTAAATATCTTCTTAGCATTTCAATGCGTCTTGGGGATTGTGACGCCAATATTATTTTTTTCATGATTTATCCTTAAAGTCTATTGTAAGCTATTATTGCAATTAAGACGCCTATTATTCCTGCTACAGTAAGATTTGCGTTAAACCCGAAGGTTATAGAAAATATGTTTAAATCCAATGTTGCAGGTCCGAAGCCAATTGATTCACCATAATTTAATATAGGTAAATATTCGGAAAGTGCCTTTCCAAGTATTGTGCCGATAATAGTTGAAGTTAAAATAAGCAAAACTAAGTAAATTAAATTTCCGCCTTTTCTCATATTAAACCTCTCTTCTTAATCTTAATAAAGTTTTGTTTAAATTGTCAGTTACAAAAATCGAAGTGTATCCTACAAAGCATCCTGTGAATATGCTTACGAAGGATAGAATAGGCAGATAATAATAAAGATTAACCGTTTCAAACAATACTGCCGCCACTGATATTTGAGAAGCATTGTGTGCCATAGCACCCAAGACGCTAATTCCAATCAGGCTGAATTTTTTTGAGTATCGGTAACCAATGCTCATTATGATTGTGCTCATTATACCACTTACAATGCTGTAAGTAAATGTAATTGGATTAGTAGCAACCAGCATTAACAAAATACATCTGATTATAACAACCATCAATGCATCCTTGAATCCAAAAATAACTATAACCGATAATGTTACAATGTTAGATAATCCAAGCTTTGCTCCTGGAGCAATGTAAGGAAGAGGAATCATTCCTTCTATAATGCTCAGTATCAATGCACCTGCTGTTAAAAGTGATAAAAATATATATCTCTGCAATTTATTCATAATAGTCTCTTTCCATCTTTCTTTCCTGCTATTTTACAATAATGTCTACTTCATCTTCTGTTTCCCGGTTGTCCTCTATCTGAATCAGCAGCCTGTTGGGAAGACAAACAATAAGCTCTCCGTCATGGCTTATCTTTCCCTGATGTAAGCAAATTTTGTCAGGGCACGTTGCATCGTCAATCCATACCTTCCCATCTTCAATACGTACCTTATTGTAACGTCCGGATCCAATATCCACTGTAAATTCTGTTTTATAATTATCTGTAAGTGTGTACTCACCCACTAATTTGTTGTCTGAGTAAACATATGCAATCCTTTGACCCTTATCTACAGTTCTGACACTTCCGTAAACCAAAATAAAAACATTTATAATTATTATAGCTATTATTAAAGCAATATCGTATTTGTTAATTTTATTTCTCATAGTAATCCTTTTTCTTGTTTAATAGATTCTTTATTTTATCACCTATTTAACATTATTTCAAGATTGATATTTTTTTTATCTTTTTTTCACCAAATTTTTTAATACTGATTATGGGAAGACGTATGAGCTTTAGAATTATTCGTGTCTGAAATCGTGAGCGGGAATTTTTCGCCTTAACTTTGTAACTGTGAATAATAACGTGTTTGTTGAATTTTTATATTATTTTAAAATGTTTTCTTGCCATTTTTCTTAAAAGTAATTAAAATAAAATATGTATTACTGTTCTTGATAATATAATTCTAATTGAGGTGAATCAATTGCTAATATATAAAATTTCTCAAGACTGCCTGATTGAATCTGATTATGAGGATTTTTTAAAAGATAAAGAAAATAAATACTGGATTATTTTGACTCCCGAAGAGCTTAATGAAGAAAATGATTTTTTTCATTTCAGCTACCAGACTATATATGACTGCAAGCATAATGAAGATGCTCCCAAGCTGGATGTATATGAAAACTACAGCTTTGGAATATTAAACGTAATAGTCCCTAATGAAGATTTTTTATCGGTTACTGAATTAAACTTTTATATAACAAAAAACTACTTAATATTTGTTTCAAAAAATTATCTTGATATATTCAGAGAAATCCAAAATGATATTTATAACAAGGGTAGTCTAAGAATAAGCACAGAAAAAATTTTATATAATCTTATAGATAAAATGACTATAAAGGATTATAATATGCTTTCAAATTTGGAATCAGAAATTTCAGATGTTGAAGAAGATGTACTTAAGGGAAAAATTAAAGATTATTCAAAAGATATTGTATTGTTAAAAAATAAACTTTTATTTCTAAAAAAACATTATGAGCCTCTTTTAGATATTGTCGAAAATATAACAGAAAATGAAAATAAAATTCTCGACGAAACGGCAATTACATATTTTGTAATACTATTTAACAGGATAGAGCGCCTCAACAGAAAGGTTGGGAATCTTCGAGATTATGTGACTCAGATAAGAGAATCTTATCAAGCTCAGCTGGATATAAATTTAAATAATACAATGAAGCTTTTCACGATACTTACTGCTGTGTTTTCACCGCTGACACTAATAGCAGGCTGGTATGGAATGAATTTTACTACCATGCCTGAGTTACATTGGAAATACGGATATGTTTTTGTAATCTTGTTAAGCTTAACAGTTTTATTCTTTTGTCTTTGGATTTTCAAGAAAAAAAAGCTATGGTAATAATAGCGTTGCATCAGGACCTTTTGTGAGATCTTTCGCTGCTGCTCAGGATAAGCGACTGACACCAAATCATAGATTTGGGTCGTCTGCTTACTTTTCTATTACCATAAAATCTGTAACCAGTCTTGCAAGCTTGTTATTTTTATCAAAGCCATAGTAGGTTGGAAATGTTCCATTATTCCATCCGCTTGCAAAAATTACGATATTGCTTCCGTTCTTTTTGTCTATTATTATTTCAGCGCATGAACATTCGTTTTTTCTAACTTCTTTCCTCACATTTTTTTCAAATTTATCAAGCTCGTCTTCGCTCATAACATCCAAAATACCCATAACTGATTCATCCATGAAGCATCCCAGTCCATTTTCAACCTCATAGCCCATAAATTCATCATGAGCAAATCCCCTGGACGATTCACCTTTTAACAGTGCCATTTCCCATTTCACCGGATTGTCTTCACTGAATCTTAATTCTGCCGCAACAGTTTGTTTCTTTCTATTCTCAGTCTTTCCAACATATATGTACACATCATATGTTCCGGGCTTAACACTTTCTGAATAACTCTCGTCATCATACATCAAAATAGGATCTGCGGCAATTATCCTGCCCGTTGACAGCTTTAATTTTCCTGCTTGGATTTTTTCTATCAGCATTCTTCCAAATTCTGTATCTATCATTTTAGTGTTACCATTTGTTATATTAAGCACATCATAATTTATATACATATTATGCTCCTTCAATTATTTTTTTCTTTCATTGAGTATTTTATTCAATTCGTCCATAAAGGTATTAATATCCTTAAATTTTCTATAAACAGAAGCAAACCTTACATAAGCAACATCGTCTACTCCTTGAAGCTCATTCATAACTAATTCACCAATAACCTCTGTAGACACTTCATTTTGGAATGTGTTTAATAACTGTTTTTCTACCTTATCAGCAATATTTTCTATTTCATTCAGGCTTACGGAACGTTTATCACATGCCCTTATAAGGCCATTAATAATTTTATCTCTATTGTAGCCTTGTCTTGTGCCATCTTTTTTTATTACAACAATTTGGGTTTCCTCAATTTTTTCATAAGTTGTAAATCTATAGCCGCATTCCATACATTCTCTTCGTCGCCTTATTCTAATACCGTCATCAGTAGGTCTTGTATCTACAACCTTGCTTTCTGAATGGTTACATTTTGGACATTTCATAATATCCTCCTTTTTTTGATTTTACTAAATAAATAACACAAAGTAAACAAAAAAATATTATTTTAAATTGTCCATGAATTTTTTTTCATCGATTATAAATCTTTCATGTGTTCCTTCCCCGATTTTCTTATCCTCATCAAAGGCATCCACCTTAAAGACAAGTTTCTTGCGGTCTATGTCTATCAGCTCAGCATCAGCCCAAACCTTTTTCCCTACGGCTGTTGCACTCATATGCTTTATATTTACACTAATTCCAACTGTAGAGTATCCTTCAGGCAAATAAGGGCTTACTGTATTCATTGAAGCCGACTCCATCAGACCTATCATCATCGGTGTAGCAAATACTTCTGCTGCTCCACTGCCAAATACTTTAGCTGTATCATTAAGTAAAACTGTTTTTTCTTCCGTATGTTTCAGACCAATTTTTAAATTAAATTCCATAATATCCATCCTTATCTTATTTTACCAAACTTTGGTGTTGTTATACAAATTTATCAAACTATTTGTTCATATATACACTCATTGTAGGAAAAGCAAACTCAACGCCTTCCTCATTGAAAATATCCATTATTTTAAAATTAATATCATTCTTAATATCCATGAATTCAATGTAATTAGCTGTATTTGTTAAATATTGCACATATATATCTAATGAGCTTGAGCCAAAATTAGAAAACTTAACCAAAGCTGAATTTTCTTTTACCATAGGGTGTGAGTCCAGCATTTCTTTTATTCTGATTATTGTACTCTTCATTTTTTCGGAAGAAGTTCCATAAACGGCTCCTAATGTAAAGTTAGCTCTTCTGTTTTCTCTTATACTGTAGTTTATAACTTCTCTGTCGGCAAATCTTGAATTTGGAACAATTACAAGCTCCTTATCAATTGTCCTCACCTTTGTGCTTCTAAGTCCAAGCTCTTCTACCGTGCCTTCAAAGGAATCAATTTTAATCCAATCCCCAACGCTGAATGATTTATCAGTCAGAATAACAAAACCTCCAAAAAAGTTTTTTATTAAATCCTGTGATGCAAGAGCAAGTGCCGCCCCCCCAATTCCCAGCCCTGCAAGTATGCTTGATAATTGCTTGAAATCAAATTCAACTGCTATTGCGACAATTGCAATAATAACAATTATAGATTTAATAAGCTTGGATAAAAGAGGAAACATTGTTTTTGACACCAGAGTCTTTCCATCCTTAAATTCCTGAGCATAGCCGCTTGATATAACTAATGAGTATGCATTTACAATTCCCAGCAGGCATTGTGTAACGGTTATAATAATGCAAGTTCTATAAACTCTGCTTATAAATAAATATATCAATGCATTGAACGGGAAAACCAGCAATGCCAGATAAATGGCTGAATATGTAAAAAAATTCAAAAGCGGCTTTTCAATTGAATCAATTATCATAGCAATATTTTTTAAACTGTACTTTTTAGTTAGATTTTTAATAATTTTTATAATGATGTTTGTTATAAAGTGACGAAACATCATTATTGCTATAAGAATAAAAAAAGCTTTTATCAATGTTTCCGCATTTAAGTTTGCAGTAAAAATCATTATATCATTCCTTTCTCTTTTATTAATTGTAACTGTTAACCTATTATATAATATTTTCACATAATTTAAAAGAGGTTTTGGAATCAAAACCTCTAAATTACTATTGTCTTTTTAAAGCTTCAACAGGTGTCAGACTTGATGCATTGATTGCAGGGTACACACCAAATAATAAACCGGATGACAAGGCAACAAACACTGCAATTTTTACTGAATCGAAGCTAACTACGGCAGCAAGACCATAGTTGGAAACAATATGCACAGCCCACGCACCAATTACAAGACCTGCGATGCATCCTATTATGCTTACATAGACAGCTTCAAGTAAAAACTGAATAAGAAGGTCCTCTTTTTTTGCTCCTAATGCTCTTCTTACTCCTATTTCACTGGTTCTTTCAGTAACTGCAACGAGCATTATATTCATAATTCCGATACCTCCTACCAGCAGAGAAACTGCTGCTATCCCGCCAAGCAATACTGTCATTATTCGGTTTGCCTGATCAGCTTCTTTAACAAGGTTGTTCAAGCTTGTAATAGTAAGCGGCTCTTCTCCCTTTTCAAACACATTCTCATCTTTTTCAGGAGTTTCCATTCCAGGCTCCGGCATAGGTTCAGCAGGTTCTTCCACAACTGCTTCCCCACCGCTTTGACCCTCTTGCCCCTGGCCGTTATCAGGACGTATATCATTGCCCATCCCGACCTTTCGTTTGTAAATCCTCCCAAGCTGAACCATTGCAAGTTCCGCATCTTCGGCACTGTTGGATTTTGCCCAAATTTCCAAAATTTCTTTTGTATTTGCGATTTTCATGGCAGATGTATATGGTATAACTATTTTATCATCAATGCCATCGCCTTTGCCCTCTCCCTTTTCAGAAAGCACTCCTACTATAAGATAATTTATACCGTTTATTTTAATTGACTGTCCGACAGGACTTCTTCCGTTTAACAAATTATTGGCTACGTTGTAGCCTAATACTGCAACAGGAGATCTCTGCTTCACATGCAGAGATGTAAAGAAGTTGCCCGTCATAACCGGATGGTCCTTTATTTCGGGGTAATTCTGATTTACCCCTACAATATTCATTTTGCTTTCATCTCTTCTCCACCTTACAGGTGTTTCTTCGGTATAAACAACAGGTGTTGCATATTCAATTCCCGTAACCCTCTCCGGTATTTCTTCAGCCTCCTCGGATTCAAAAGTAACATTTTCAGCATTCGATTTAATTACTATAACATTCTCTCCGAGGCTTTCAAATTGAGAAACTATAGACCTTCTTGCCCCTTCGCCAATGCCCATAAGGCTAATAACAGCCGCAACTCCAATTGATATACCAAGTACAGTAAGAAATGTTCTCAGCAAATTGGACTTTATGCCGTCAAATGCCATCAAGGCAGAAAACTTCAACCTTACAAGAAGAGATGAAATTTTTCCTTTATCTTGCATTGTCATCACTCCTTATTGATTTGTACTTGGTAACAGCGAATCATTCTCCGGCACGGACTGGCTCGGCATCAAATCCTTGGTGCTGCCTGTAACAACGAGCTGTCCTTCTTCCAAACCGCTTAAAACCTCAACATATTTGTTATTCATTAAGCCTACTTCTATTTCAACAACCTCAGGCTCATTATTTTCAGTTAATATTTCAACCTTTTGTATTCCATTTTCTTCAAATACGGCTTCAATAGGCACAAGAAGCGTATCAAATGCCTCTCCAGAATTAACAAAGCAATTTGTATTCATACCCGGTCTCAGCCCTTCTCTTCCTTCGACTCTTATTTGAACGTTATAAACAGTCTTGCCGTCTCTGTCTGTATATTGATCAAATCTCATTACAGTACCTTCGAATTTTTCACCCGGAAGCGCATCCACCGTAACATCCACAGGAGCATCCTGTCTTATATAAAGAACATCCAGGTCTGACACATTGGTGTATATATACATTTCATTTGTATTGTACATATCCATTAATTGCAGTGACCACTGGTCGCTTGATTCAGATGCCTGTATGGTATCACCCACATTATAATTTACATACGAAACCATTCCGTCTCCAGGAGCTGTTACCATAAGCTTGGTGGTAAGTTCCGAAACCTTGTCTATTTTCTCGTATATATTTTCAATTTCATCATTTATGTCATCAATTTCCTTGTATTTTGTGTTAATAGCATCTATGTCCTGCTGTATTGATTCTGCCACATCGTTTCCTGCAATTCGTACCAATATATCTCCTTCTTCTACAAATTCATTGGCATTAACAGGGACTTCGGTAGCAATAATAGTTGTGTCGTCATTGGAAGAATAAAGAGTTGTATAAACCTTCTTTTCATTGACATATGAAATTACAGTTCCGTTATATGCAAATCCTGTTGCCGGGAATCCGTTGCTTTCTGTGTAAATTCCTGCAAGCATGCCTTTTTGAACAAGTCCCGGATTATCAGCTTCTATTTCCCCGTTATGTACGTATGTCAGGCTGTCCGAGTTTGGTACAGGATTAGAATTAAGCTTGGTTATCTTTCCCATATAAAAGCCGTCAAAAGCAGTCTGAGAACCTCCGCCTTCCAATGGTTTTCTGAACTGCAGCATAACATTCTGACCTATCTGTAAATTTTCATATTCGTATGTATTAACCTTAAAAGAAATTTTAACCTTACTGTCATCAACAATTGTTCCTACTAAAGCATTCTCAACTCTGTCGCCTTCTTCAATTGTAAAATCAAGAAGCCTTCCCCGTATAGGTGCACTGATAACAATGCCGTCACTTGCATTGACTTGATTAATATTGGTTATGTCCCTGTTTATCTTCTTACCCAGATCACTGATGCTTTTTTGTATGGCTTCATTTTTTTCCTGTATATCTTCCTGCTTTTTCTGTATGCTCTTCGTCAAATCATCCAATATATCTCCTAAATTAGAAGCAGATAGTCTGACTAAATTATCACCCTTTTTTATCATTTGATTCGGGCTCACAAATACCTCTTCAACAGTGTATGAAACACTTACAGGTGACCCGTTTGAATCAGTAACTCCCTCGGGCTTGGGTGCTGTAATTGAGCCGCCCCAATTTCCGTTTAACTGCCCTGTAAGATTAACACCTTGTACGATATCTCCTTTTTCCACCGGCTTTGTAGAATATCTCGGTCCCGTAGAAACTTGTGAAGAATCTGGAGCCAATAGCTTGGCAGTAAAAATACCTCCTAAAAATACTATTGCTAATACAACTACTATAGAAATTATTTTTTTATACATTTACTTTACCTCCGCTGCTTTCATCTGATACTATTTCTCCATCTACCAATCTAATAATTCTGCTGCCGTATTCGGCAATTTCTTCTTCATGTGTTACCTGTACAATTGTCATAGATTTTTTTTGATTTAATTCTACAAATAATTCCATTATTAAATCACCGGTCTTTGTGTCAAGAGCTCCTGTAGGCTCATCTGCCAAAATAATAGAAGGGTTGCCCACCAAAGCTCTGGCTATTGCGACTCTTTGCTGCTGACCGCCGGACATTTGAGAAGGCAGATGGTGCATCCTGTCCTTTAAACCTACCTGCTCCAATGCAATTTCTGCAAGTTCACGCCTTTTTTTCGCATTCATACCTCTATAAATAAGAGGTATCTCAACATTCTTTATTGCATTCATTCTGGGCAGCAAATGAAAATTTTGAAATACAAAGCCTATAAATATATTTCTTACTTCTGACATTTTGGAATCATTCAATTTATTCACCAAATTACCCGAAAGCTCATATGTGCCGTCTGTTGCATGATCCAAGCATCCTATGACATTAAGCAGTGTGGATTTACCTGAGCCGGAAGGCCCCATTATTGATACAAATTCCTTTTCTTTAATTAAAAATGATACATTTTTTAATGCTTCAACCTGTATTTGTCCAGATTTATAAAGCTTGGAGATATTCTCCATTTTTATTATTTCCATATTACACCTCTTTAAAAAGAACCATCCATATCCTTAGACGTAAAAAAAAGTAAAAAGTTCTATTTTTAAAATAATTTTTTCCGAAAATTTTTAAGGACGGCATTCAATTTTACAAAATACCGTCCCCAATATTATTTAATAACATCTATGTATATTGAATCTATCCATACCTTATTTATTCCTTCATATTCAATATAAATGTTCAATGAATCCGCATCTGTAACGTTTATAGGAATTGTGTACTGGGACCATATATCATTGTAGATTTGAGCCGATGTGTGAAAATTAGATGTAAGGGCTCCATTTTTATAAGCTTCAAGCACTACCTGTGCAGTTAAATCGCTTTCTGATTTCATTTTAGCTGCTATGCTTATTTGCTTTTTCAGCATGTAGCTGAATTTTTCATCTTTAAAATCAACAACTGCAAACAATGCTTTAATTTTTTCTTCTCCTTCATTGGCAACAACCAGTGAATTTTTACCTTCGACGTAAATATTGCTGTCTATATCAGCTTTATTACCTGTATATCCAACACGGTCCAGCAGCTCATCATTAAAATACATTTCTGTCGAATCGGAAATATCAGGCTGTATTTCTGTTTCCGAATCTCCAGGAGGGCTTTCTGAAGAAGGAGGCCCGTTTGAATCCTCGTTTTGTGTATTATTTTGTAAATTATCTGAATTTGCTGCTTCACTTCCGAATTTTTTTATTAACTTGTTTCCGGCTAAAAGTACAAGTATGACAATTGCAATGGAAATTGCTGCTCTAATAATTTCCTTTCTATTAAATACACTTCTGATTTGAGCAGGTTTATCCTTATTATTGTCGTTTACATAAATATCGTAAACAGGCGGGCTTTCCTCAGGATAAATGTCTGCTGCAGCTTCCTCGAACATTTCATTTGTTGCAGGCTGTTCAAGAATATTGTCATTAACAGCTTCTCCAATTTTTTCATCAGCAAATTCATCGGGATTTTCTTTTATGCTGTCAATACCTAATCCAAATATCATTTCATATATAGGGGAGCTTTTCATTTCATCAAGCACATCCTTTGGAAATATATATTCCCTAGTGAGGCATCTGACAATAATTTTAAGTATATCCGGTGGTATTGAATCAGAAATATTGTAGTCGATAATTTCTGAACCTGAAAATATATAATGAATCATATTACCTAGTCTCTTGTAGGTTTCATTATCTGCTATGTCATATTCCTGTTCAAATATGAGGTTGCAGTCAACAATAACCTCATTGGTTGAGTCAACATAAAGCCTGTCTAAATCCAGGACTTTTTGTTGTACTACATCTGTCATATTAAAAATATTCTGAGCAAGATTAATAACACTTTCTGATAATTTAAACTGCTGCTTCAATGTCAGATTACTATCTATATGTTCTCTCAGCCCTTTGAATTCAGGTTTTAAGGGCTTTGTATATATGTATATGCGATCTTCTGTATTATAGCATTCCAAAACATTGGATGAGATATTTTTTAGTTCCTCTAGATTTATAAGATTAATAACCTTCTGGCTTGTTATAATATTGCTGTAAAATGTATCACCGGTATCATTATCCTTGCATTCCAAGACTCTTTGGAATACATTTTCAAATATAGTACGAATAATTTTATAATTATTATGCATATTCCGCCCTCCCTATATAATAATACAATTATATCTTATCAATTATTTCGACAAAATGAAAGATATTTTTAATATTTTTTTAATATTTTGGAAAACAAAAGGATGAACTATTGTTCATCCTCATCAATTTTATATTCTACATTTTCTACTATATTTTCTTTATCTTCTTTTTTATTTTTGTCTGTATTACCGTAATATTTATTTGTTTTACCAACGACAACACTGAGTAAGTAAAACAACATGACAGCATCATCAATTATACTGAATCCCAATATCGGGGCAGGTATCAAGTCTGCAGGACTTAATATATAAATCAAAGGTATAATAATCCACCATTTTTCTTTCAATGGAATATTTTTATCAAATAAAAATTTAAATATCAGATAAAATCTATACATTTATAATACGAATTCCCTGTTTGGAAGCTTTTTTTGCAATTTCACAACAAAATTATTTGCCGGATCCTTGCTTCTTGAATTACCCAATACTATATGAGTTATTTTCATTTCTTCAGCAAAATCCACAACCGTTTTTATAACATCCTTTGATCTCTTAACAGTTAATTCTGCTCCCACTTCCTTTGATATTTTAAATAAATATTCTAATGCATCTCCATCGCTAAAATTATTTAACAGCTTATCATTTTCATTTACTACATGCAATACATACAGGTTTTCTGATTGCTCCCCGGACAATTCTGCTCCTTGTTTAATAAGCTTTTCACAAGTCTTTTGCTGTGTAACACATACCAATACATTTCTATGCATCGTTATTCTCCTTAAAATGGCGGGAATATGTGGGAATTGAACCCACCCAGGACGGTTTAACGCCCCGCGACTGATTTTGAAGACCAGGAGGCACACCAGCACCTATCTATCCCCATCGGGATTATGATAGCATAATAACAAAATAATTTCAAGCTAAATTATTTACCTGCACAGGTCATAAATCTCTGTATCTGCATCTGAAATATTAGATTCCATAACATCTGCTAAAGCATTAACTGTATCCAATGATGTAAACACATTTATAGAAGCTTCAATAGCAGATCTTCTTATTCTAAACCCATCCGTATTTGTATCATTAGCCTTTGTTGGAATATCGACAACAAATCCGACATTTCCGCTTTTGATCAAATCTGTTATGTTAGGTTTAGTTTCTCGGACCTTATTAACTGTGACTGCATTTATTCCGTTATTATTTAAAAATTGTGCCGTTTTGTCTGTAGCCGCAAATTTATATCCCTTTTGATTTAATTTTAATGCAACACTCTTAAAGTTTTCTTTATCTCTTTCTCTGATTGTTGCAATAATTATTTTATCCTTTTCCGGTATTTTAAATCCGGCTGAAACAAAACCCTTATACAAAGCTTCGATGTAGTTTTTTCCAACTCCCAGGACTTCGCCTGTTGACCTCATTTCAGGACCCAGGCTTACTTCCACTCCTTCAAGCTTCTGTGTGGAAAATACCGGTACCTTTATTGCCGTAAGTTCAGATTCTTTGTAAAGACCTGTTCCGTATTCCATACAGTTAAGCCTTTCTCCAAGCATTACCCTTGTAGCTATTTCAATCATAGGGACTTTAGTTACCTTGCTTATATACGGGACAGTTCTGCTTGAACGTGGATTAACCTCAATCACATAAAGCTCATTTTCATATTCAATAAATTGTATATTAACCATTCCGACTGTCTTTAGTGCCTTTGCAATTCTTGCCGTTATTTGAACAAGTTTATTTTTAATTTCTGTATTCAGGTTTTTAGGAGGGTAAATTGAAATACTGTCTCCCGAATGAACTCCGGCTCTTTCTAAATGCTCCATAATTCCGGGGATTAATATATCTTCTCCGTCACATATGGAATCAACTTCTATTTCGCGGCCAACCAGATATTTATCTATTAAGACAGGATTTTTTGAATCCTTGTCAAAGGCGTTTTGTAAATAATTATTTAAATCATCCTCTGTATATGTTATTTCCATTCCTTGTCCGCCAAGAACATACGATGGTCTTACAAGCACAGGATACCCTATGTCCCTTGCTGCTTTTCTCCCATCCTCAATATTTGTGACAGCCTTCCCCTTTGGCCTCATAACGCCAAGCTCTTCCAGCATTGCATCGAACTTTTCTCTGTCCTCGGCTATATCGATTTGTTCAGGATCGGTTCCCAATATTGGTATGTTTCTTTCTTTTATGAAATTAGCAAGCTTAATAGCAGTCTGCCCTCCGAATTGCAGTATTACACCATTTGGCTTTTCCTTTTCAACTACATTTAATACATCTTCCTCTGTTAATGGCTCAAAATATAGCTTATCCGCAATGTCAAAATCAGTGCTTACCGTTTCGGGATTGTTATTTACTATTATTGTTTCAATTCCGCACTTTTTAAGTGCAAATATGCTATGAACTGAACAATAGTCAAATTCGACTCCCTGCCCTATTCTGATTGGTCCGGAACCTATTACCAATATCTTCTTTTTATCGGATATTACTACTTCATCATATTCATCATAAGTTGAATAATAGTAAGGAGACATTGCTTCAAATTCACCTCCGCAGGTATCAACCATTTTATAAACTGCTGTTATGTTATTTTTTATTCTGAGCTTGTATATTGTTTCAGCATCTGCTTTAATCAGTCTTGATATTCCTTTATCAGAAAAACCCATTTTCTTTAATTTCCTAAGCCAACTTTTATCAAGCAGTTCTACGGATGAATTTCTTAATAACTCTTCTTCTTCAACTATATTTAAAATTTTATGAAGAAAAAACTTATCAATGCCTGTAAGCTCTTGAATTTTTCCTATTCTATAGCCTCTCCTCATAAGCTCAGCAAGGTAAAACAGTCTTTCATCATCGGGTGTCTGCACTCTAGCCTTTAATTCAACCATGTTTTTTTGTGATATTTTTTCACTGTAAAGTGTGTATTGCTTTATTTCAAGAGAACGTACCGCTTTTAACAATGCCTGTTCAAATGAGCTTCCTATGGCCATTACTTCCCCTGTGGCCATCATTTTTGTTCCTAATAACCTTTTTGCATTAAAGAATTTATCAAAAGGCCATTTTGGAATTTTTAACACAACATAATCAAGGGTTGGTTCAAATGCCGCAAAGGTCTTACCGGTTACCTGATTAAGTATTTCATCCAAATTATAGCCTAATGCTATTTTTGCAGCTACCTTTGCAATAGGATATCCTGTAGCCTTTGATGCAAGAGCAGATGAACGGCTTACCCTGGGATTTATTTCAATAACCGCATATTCAAAACTGTGAGGATTTAATGCAAGCTGTACATTACAGCCGCCCTCAATTCCGATAGCATTGATAATATTTATTGATGCAGTTCTAAGCATTTGATATTCAACATCCGACAAAGTCTGTGACGGAGCAACAACAATACTGTCTCCTGTATGAACACCTACAGGATCAAAATTCTCCATATTGCAAATGGTTATGCAGGTTCCGTTCTTATCCCTCATTACTTCATATTCTATTTCTTTCCATCCCTTAATGCTTTTTTCAATCAAAACCTGTTGATTCATGCTTAACTGAAGTCCCGCCGATAATATTTCCTTCAGCTCATCCTCATTGTTTGCAATTCCTCCTCCGGTACCGCCTAATGTATAGGCAGGTCTGATGATTATAGGATACCCTATTTTATTTGCAGATTTTATTCCGTCTTCCAGATTTGTCACAATTTCCGAATCAACTATCGGTTCATTGATTTTATTCATCATTTCTTTGAATTTTTCTCTGTCTTCACCTATTTTTATTGATTCAATACCTGTTCCTATTACATTGACATTGTATTTATCAAGAATACCCTTGTCATACAATTCAACGCTCAGATTAAGCCCCGTCTGTCCTCCCATGCCTGCTATGATGCTGTCGGGTCTTTCCTTTGCAATGATTTTTTCCACATATTCAACGGTTAGCGGCTCGATATAAACCCTATCCGCTATATCAGCATCCGTCATAATAGTTGCCGGATTAGAATTGACCAATACTGTTTCTATTCCCTCTTCTCTAAGAGCCCGGCAGCACTGGGTTCCTGAATAATCGAATTCTGCTGCTTGACCTATAATAATAGGTCCTGACCCAATAACCAACACTTTCTTTATATTTTTATTTAATGCCATCGCTATTCTCCTTATACATACTTATAAAGTCATCAAAAATTATATTTGAATCATGTGGCCCGGGACATGCTTCAGGATGATATTGAACACCCATAATCGGAAGTGTCTTATGTCTTAATCCTTCAATAGTTCCGTCATTGATATTTACATGTGTTATTTCCAGATCATCAGTTAATGACTCTTTATTTACTACATAACCATGATTTTGTGATGTTATTGTTACTTTTCCCGTTATTAAATTTTTAACCGGGTGATTGCATCCTCTGTGTCCATACTTCATTTTTTCTGTCCTTGCTCCAAGAGCTAATGCTATAATTTGAATTCCAAGGCATATACCTGTAATAGGTACTTTTCCAACCAGTTTTTTAACAGTTTCTATAACATCACATAAATCAGCAGGGTCGCCGGGTCCATTTGAAAGAAAAATTCCGTCAAAACCGTACTTCATCAACTCATCTGCATCAGTGTGAGCCGGAAATACTGTAAGTGAGCATCCTCTTTCAACAAATAAATTTAAAATATTAGTTTTTATTCCAAAATCTAAAACTCCAATCCTGAGATTACCTTCACCGATTGTTTTAATATCCTTTGCTGTTACCATATCAACAGCTGAACCGTTTGAAAAATCATCAAAATATTTTTTTATATCTTCCGCACTTAATTCACAAGTTGTAATTATGCCCTTCATAGTGCCTGAGCTTCTTATAATTTTTGTAAGCTGTCTTGTATCAATACCTTCAATTCCGACTATATTATTTTTCTGCAAATAAACATTAATATCTATTTCACATCTGAAATTGTTTGGAACTTTGCACAGCTCCCTGACAATAAAGCCTTTTACCTTTGGTGATGATGATTGCATATCATCTAAATTAATACCGTAATTACCTATTAATGGATACGTCATTGTAACAATCTGACCATAATAGGATGGATCTGTTAAAATCTCCTGATATCCTGTCATGCCTGTATTAAACACAACCTCCCCTACGGTATCGGCTGCCTTGCCAAAGCACTGTCCTTCAAAAATCATTCCATTTTCTAGAATTAATCTACCTTTCATATCTTCCTCCAGTCATATTTATTAAAACCTTGAATATGTAAAAAAACAGCTGTCGTAATTAACGGCAGCTGTTTTCAATATATAAACAATTATTTTCTTCTATAAATATAAGTTTTTCAATATTTAATTGTAATTGAATGCAACTAGAATTTTTCATAGTATTTGACCTCTGATATATTTTCTATAAAAAAATACCATAAGTCACACGCTTTGTCAATATGTATTTTTAAAATATTTTTAGAATATTTTTTAAATAAAAATATGAATATGTGTATATTCATATTTTTATTTTACTTTTTAAATTATTAAAAATCAATACTAACGAATATTTCTGAAATAATACCCCACTCCCCATTTTGTGAGTATATATTCATAATTTTTATTTTTGTTTTCTATTTTTTCTCTTAGTCTTCTGACATGAACATCCACTGTTCTCAAATCTCCAAAATATTCATATCCCCAGATGATTTCTAAAAGTTCTTCTCTTGAAAACACTTTTCCCGGATTGGTGGCAAGAAGCAGCAACAGGTCAAACTCCTTTGCAGTCAGATTTATATCCTGACCGTGCAAACTTACCTTCCTGCCAAGAGCATTGATAACAAAGTCATCAACTACGATTGCCTGCTCATTCTGCTTCTGTGATACTCCCTTGGTTCTTCGCAGTATCGCTTTTAGCCTTGCTTTTAATTCCAAAATATTAAAAGGTTTGGTGACATAATCGTCTGCACCGTACTCCAGGCTTAGTATTTTGTTCATGTCTTCATTGCTGGCAGTTAAAATGAGAAGCGGAACATTTGAAATTTCCCTGATTTTCTGACAAACCTCAAGCCCATCCATATCAGGTAAAATCAAATCCAAAATCACAATGTCAAATTCATTTAACGAAATTTTTCTTAATGCCTCACTACCTTCAAGAGCAGAATCAACTTCATAACTATCTTGCTCTAAGCTGTACTTAAGCCCCTTAATCAATAAAAGCTCGTCATCAACTAATAACACCTTCATTTGTTACGCTCCCTAAATTATTTTGTTACAAAAATTAAACTTTTAACTAATCTTACATTGTAATGTAAAAATTGTCAAGAAAAATCTCAATTTCTCAACGCCCCGGACTGTTTTAGAGTTACTATTCACAGTTGCTATCCATAAAACCATAGAAAAATAAGAAAAATATATAGCGAACATTTGCAGGACACGATTATAATTTTTAGCCGCAATGAGCTTTAGAATTATTCGTGTCCGAAACCGTGAGCGGGTATTTTTCTTATTTTTCGCTTTCACTTTGACTGTGAATAGTAACGTTTTAGAACAAAATTCTGTCGTTGCCTACTCTTCTTGTTACCTTTTGCATATCAAAGTGTTCAAGCAGCCCTATGGCGTTTTTTCGGTTGGTATTTAATATATCTCTATATTCTGCTGCTGTAATTTTTGAATTTAACTTAATATATTCAACCAATAGTTCTTTTGCATCATTATAAATTTCATTAGTTGTTACACCCACATCATTAATTTTAACGAGCTTCTTATTATTCAGCATCAGAGAAATTATTTCTTCTGTCTCATCAAAGTTAAGACATGTTATCAAATCATCTTGCTTCATAAATTCAAACTTGGATTCCTGCAATATTTTTAATATTTCTTGTTCATATTTTTTATATACTTCGTCATATTGAATATGAAAATAAGATAGTGAAATAAATTCCCCCTCTTGTTTTATGAATCTCTTTTCAACAAATGATTCAATCACCAAATCAAATACATTTTGCTTCATCTTTGGCATATACCTGCTTTTTATTTCAGATTTTTTGATTCCCGTTGAATATTTGTTGTTTTCGTGATAATTGTAGAGGTATTTTTCGATGTCTTCTTCTATTTCTCTTTCAAAGCTTTTATGCCATATATATTTATCATTTCTTAAGCTGAATATTGATATTTTTTCTTCCTCTTCTAAAATTTCAATGCTTGATTTTATTTCTTTCTCTGATAGCGCTGTAATTTTTGCTATTTCGGCAGCTGTCGGTATATTTTTAGAATTTTCTAAAATAATTTTTTCAATTATGTCTGTACCACTTCCTTTTTCCTTAATTTTAAGCTCTTCAATCAGCTTGTCGTCAAATCTTTTCTTTTTAGCAGGAACCGGCTCAATTATTTCTCCGCCGCCGATTGTCTCCATTGGAGAATAAAATCTTACAATAAACTTATCGCCTCTCCTGACAGCTATTTCTTCTTCTAGTCTAAGCTGTGCATAACAACTCTCTCCCGGAGAAAGTTCATCTTTGTCAAGCAGCACTACCCTGCAGAGGATTTCTGAGGTACCGGTATAAAGATGAAGTCTTGAACGATTTTCTACTATTCGCCTTGAATTTTTCAATAAATTTAATTTCACGTCAAGCATCATAGTGTTTTTCATGGAATTTACAGGTGCAATTACACAGCCCCTGTAAATTTCATCTTTTTTAATGTTAGATAAATTCACGGCAGTCCTTTGTCCTGCAAATGCTTGTTCAACATCCACAGAATGAACCTGGATATTACGAATTTTACAGATTTTATTTATAGGAAATATTTCTATCTCTTCACCCTTTTTTATAGTACCTGAAATCAATGTCCCTGTAATAACAGTTCCAAAGCCGTTTATTGAAAACACCCTGTCGATAGGCAGTCTTGGAATAGTATTGATATTTCTCTGCTCAACCTCCAGTTCAGCCTCTTTGACTATTAAATTCACCAGATTGTCAAGGCCGTAGCCTGTTTTTGAAGATACCTCAGCCAATGGTGCATTTTCCAAAAATGTTTCCTTTAACCCTTCTATTATATCTTCTTTAACCAGCTCAAGCCATTCAGGGTCAATCAAGTCATACTTTGTCAGAACAACTATTCCTTTTTTAACTCCGAGCAGATTTAATATATTCAGATGTTCTATTGTCTGAGGCATCATTCCCTCATCAGCAGCAATAACAAGGAGTACAAGATCCATACCAATAACGCCGGCGAGCATGTTTTTAATAAATTTTTCATGACCGGGTACATCAATTATTCCTGCCTTATTTCCATCAGGCAGATCAAAATATGTAAACCCCAAATCAATTGTTATGCCTCTTCTTTTTTCTTCTTCCCATCTGTCTGTTTCTCTTCCCGTCAATGCCTTTATCAGTGTAGTCTTGCCATGGTCAATATGTCCTGCCGTACCAATTATTAAATTTTTCATTATACCTCCGAATTACAGAAAATGCTGCCGAATGCCTTAACTATAGCTTCATCCTCTCCATCAAGTATTGTACGCAAGTCTAAAAGAAAATAATCATTGACAATCCTTCCTATTACAGGCGTATCCATAAATCTCAACTGTTTCTCCAATGAAGCAGTTGTCATATTTAAAGGCTTGAACAGCAAGGCAACGCTGTTAATTCTTTCTAGCGGAAGAGAGCCTCCTCCTATCTGCGACTGGCAGTTTTCAATTATGACTTCGCAATTTGAATTTATTACCTGTTTTAATTTGCTATACAGTAAATCTGCCTGGCTTTTAATATCCTGATAATTTCTATTGATTAATCTTAAAACAGGAATGCTTCTCATAGCCTTTTCCTCATCCAGATATTCGTGAAATACACATTCTAATGCAATTGCTGTAAACTTATCTATTCTTAACGCTCTGGTTAACGGATGTTTTTTAATTTTTTCAATTAATGATTTTTTACCCACGATAATCCCGGCCTGAGGTCCTCCCAAAAGCTTATCGCCGCTGAAGCATACTATATCTGCCCCCGCCTTGATTGATGCCTGCACTGTGGGCTCGTATTCAAGACCGTACCTGCTCAGATCAACCAGGACTCCACTGCCTATATCTTCTATAAGCGGAATGCCGTGCTTGCGGGCAAGCATACCCAAATCCTCTAAGGGCACAGATTCAGTAAAGCCTACTATTTTATAATTGCTTGTATGTACTTTTAGTAAAGCTTTAGTATTCTCATTTATTGCATTTTCATAGTCATATAAATGAGTTTTGTTGGTTGTTCCAACCTCAATTAATTTTCCTCCACTTTGAACCATTACATCCGGCACTCTGAAGGATCCTCCAATTTCTACAAGCTCCCCCCTTGATACAATAACTTCATTATCCTTAGCAAGAGCAGAAAGTATCAGCAGGACAGCCGCAGCATTGTTGTTAACTGCCATGGCTGCTTCTGCACCAGTTATCTTAGTTATTATCTTTTCAAAATGAGAATACCTTGAACCCCTTTCACCATTCTCCAAATCATATTCCAGATTTGAATAGCCGGTAACAATATGCTTGATTTTTTCCGCGGCATCATCTGAAATTACTGCCCTGCCTAAATTAGTGTGCAATATGGTTCCGGTTCCGTTAACCACCCTTCTCATATGAAACAAGGTATATTTTCCCACTTCCTTTTTTATGTCATCAGTTATATATTTAATCTTATTGATAATATCATCTTCATCTTCTGACGTATTAATGAATTCTCTTAAATTCTCTGTAACAATTCTTACAGATTCCAAAACTAGTTCCCTGCTTGTGTTTGAGCATAAATTTTTTATTTCTTCGTCTTCCATAAGATTATCAACCTTTGGAATCAGTCTGTAAAATTTATTTTTCTCCATCGATATCTCCCTTGCAATTAAGGATTAATTCTTTATTTTTATAAATTTGTCTTTTTTTTCTGTTACTCTGCCTATTAAAGCAAATTCCGTATCAAGATTTTCACTTAGCTTACTCAAGATTTCATCAGAATAATCTTCATTAATTGAAAACAAAAGTCCTCCTGATGTTTGCGGATCAAATGCGAGATCTATGTATTTTTCTTCAATATCTTTAATTTCAACCTTACTCACAAAAAAGTTCCTGTTTCTATATGCTCCTGCAGGTACTAAGCCGGTTTCCGCATAGTCAAACACTTCTGTTATATTTGGTACCTTTTTTATATCAATTTCAAATGTTACATTGCTGGCTTCCGCCATCTCCACTGCATGACCTGCCAATCCGAACCCTGTTATATCCGTGCAGCAGCTTACAGGGTAGTGCTCTATAACTCTCTTTGCACTTTTGTTTAATGAGGCCATTACATGTATTGCTTCCTCTTCTGCTTCCTTGGAACACATACCTGCCTTATATGCCGTATTGATAATACCGGTTCCTATCGGTTTTGTCAAAATAAGCACATCTCCGGGCTTTGCTCCATAATTTTTAAATATTTTATCAGGCTCTGCAAAACCGGTAACACACATTCCATACTTTGGTTCATCATCTTCTACTGAATGGCCTCCTGCTATCGTAGCACCGGCTTCCATTACCTTTGAGGCCCCTCCCTTTAATATTTCAGCCATAATCTCAGGGTTGAGACAATTGGGAAAACCAATAATATTTAATGCTAAAACAGGTTCTCCTCCCATAGCATAAATATCACTCAGTGAATTAGCTGCTGCAATCTGGCCAAATGTATATGGGTCATCAACGACAGGCGTAAAAAAGTCCACCGTTTGAATCATGGCCAAATTGTCACTAATCTTATATACACAAGCATCATCAGAGGTTTCTAAACCAACTATTAATTTATCATTTTTGAATTTTGGCAGCTTGCTCAATACTTGAGCAAGGGTCTCAGGACCTATTTTAGCCGCTCAGCCAGATGCTTTAGTCATTTGTGTCAGTTTTATTTCTTCTATAGTCATGCTATCACCTCCTTATTTTAAATCATTATGACCTCACTCCTATAAGTGGTGGCACCTTTTCAACTTCGGTTGGGGTAGGTTTATATATCTATTGTTCTCCACTGGTTATCAGGGCTTTGATTTTGTCAAAAGTTTTATCTCCTATACCTTCAATATTTTTGATTTCCTCAATAGAACCAAAAGGTTTATTATATCTATAGTCAATTATTCTATTAGCATAAACCTCACCGATTCCGGGCAATGACATCAAATCATTAACAGATGCTGTATTTATATTGATTAAATTAGTGTTGAACTCTGTTGTACTTTCAATTTCATTTTTAGTCATTATATATATTTTCTCTCCATCAACTAAAATTCTTGCTTTATTAAGGTTTTTAGTATATGCATCGTCTATTAGACCTCCCGCCATATTAATGGCATCATTAACCCTGTCTCCTCGTTTCAACTGATATACCCCCGGGTTGTGAACTGCTCCGTCTATATCAACAAATATGTAAACATTCGAATCACTTTTTTCCGTTTCTTTTTCAATATTATAATAAACTCCATCACCTGTAAAGGCCATTTCTTTTTCCTTGCGGGACAGTTTAATACCAACAGCTATCATAATTAATAATACAATAATTAAAACAACCGCAAGTCCCTTCTTATATACACGATTGTTCATAAAACCCCCGGATTTGCAATATTAGACATATCTAATATACATTATACATTATTTTGATGAAAAATCAAAAATTTTTAATTACAAAATATATATTTTCTGCTATACTATTATTTGATTTGTATTAAAAGGAGTTTACAGATGATTAAAAAAGTAATTGCCTATCTATTGTTATTTTCTATTTTTATTCTTTATCCAATTGAAGCTTATGCAGCACCGAATATATTATGTGAAACAGCAGTGCTTATAGATGCAAATACCGGAACCATTCTATTCGAAAAAAATGCAGATCAAAAAATGTATCCCGCCAGTCTGACAAAAATAATGACAGCTATTCTGGTTATAGAAATGGGTGATTTATCAGATATAATTCAAGTAGATGATGACACACCCTATGAAATAGAAGGAAGCCACATTGCATTAGAGCCGGAAGAAATCATGACCTTGAAGGATATGCTTTATGCATTGATGCTACCTTCAGCAAATGATGCGGCATTAACCTTAGCCAAGCATTATGGCGGAAGCGAAAAAGAATTTGTAAAAATGATGAACGACAAGGCTCGTGAATTAGGTGCTTATAACACCCACTTTGTAAATCCTCATGGACTCCATGATGAGAACCATTATACAACAGCTGCAGATCTTGCATTAATAACTCAATATGCTATGAAAAACGAAACCTTTAGAAAAATTGTCCGGACTGAAACCTATGAAATAAAGCCTACAAACAAAAAAACTGAAACAAGATATTTCACAAATTTAAACAAATTGGTGCACAACTCAGGCTATAATCAAATTTATGTTAATGGTGCATACATAAACCCCGAATACGAATATGCCACAGGTGTTAAAACGGGATACACTCCAGAAGCAGGAAACACATTAGTTGCAAGTGCAGAAAAAAACAATATGGAGCTGATTGCAGTTGCAATGAGGGGCGTGTCTCTTGAGATGTATCAGGATGCACACAACCTGTTCAATTATGGTTTTGATGAATATGAAAGTAAAACACTGATTAACAAAAACACTTTTGTCCAGAATGTCAAGATTCAAAACGGTGACAGCAAAGTAGTATCAGCTATTACAGAAAGTGATTTCAAAGCTCTTACCAAAAAGAATTCAGCAGGCCCAATTGAATCAAAGGTTGTAATAAATGAAATTACACTTCCCCTGGAGCCAAATGATATTGTGGGAAAAATTGATTTTATGCAGGACGGCGAAGTCATAGGCAGCGTAAATTTAATTACACCCACACAAGTAAAAAGTACCTTGACTGAAAATTCCGGCAGCGGATTGTTCTTAAGCGTTGTAAAATTTATAGGAGCTATAGTAATATTTGCACTGTCAGCACTATTCCTTCTAAAAATTTACAATGATGTACGAGTTAAAATTAACAGAAGAAAAAGACGAAAGAAGTATAATAGCTAATATAGAAATTATCATGAAAACTATAAGCCACAATAATTTTAAAAAAATTCCCCAAATCTTGACATATTGAATTAAATAGTCAAAGTTTGGGGAATTTAATTTAATCATTCAATGATACCTGCTGTGATTAGTAACAGTTGAAAAACGATGTAAACCATCTCTTATTCTTATTACATTGACTTCAAAAAATTGATATGATACTATAAAGTATGATATACATCAAATTAGTTTACTTGTTGCTTTTTAACCTATATTAAATAAATAGGCGGTGCAAAATGAATTACAGTCATAGGCTTTTCTTTCACAAGGATATTTATAATCTAAAGGATACTGATACTCTGTTCCTTAATGCAATTTTGGAAAATATAAAGCATCACGCAAATAACTGTCCTGACTATTCAAAAATAATATCTCATAGTGGTTTTTCAATTAAAGATGTGGAAACAATAAAAGATATATGTAAAATTCCTCCCATACCCACACTATTTTTTAAAAATCACACTCTTTATTCATCACCTCAGAATAAGCTCATGCTTAAGTCAACTACATCAGGTACAAGCGGTAAGGTCAGCGAAATGGCTCTCGACCGTTCATCGGCATGGCATGGTCTGGGCATGGTACTGGGAACCTTCCTTACGAATAAATTAGTATCCTTGCATCCGACCAATTACGTAGTCCTGGGGTATCAGCCCTCCAAAAGAAATAAGATCGGTGCGGTTAAAACTGCCTATGCTACTACGTATGCCGCTCCTGCTGTTCATAGGGAATATGCTCTGAAGGATACAGGAACTGATTATGTCCTTAATATGAACGGAATCAAAAATGCTTTGCTGCGTTATGAAAAAATGGAGCTTCCTGTCCGTTTCATGGGATTTCCAGCATATTTTTCGTTTTTATTGAATGAGCTTATTGATTCAGGAATAAAACTAAAGCTTCATCCTAAATCGCTTATAATTTTAGCCGGAGGCTGGAAAAACTTTTTTACAGAGCAGGTAGATAAGACTGTTTTATATGAAATGTCGCAAGAAGTTTTAGGGCTAGGCGACGATCGGATTAAAGAATTCTTCGGTGCTGTGGAGCATCCCATTGCGTATTTTAATTGTCCGAACCATCATTTTCATGTACCCATATATTCAAGAGTAATCATTCGCGATTTAAATATGCAGCCGGTAGGGTACGGAGTTCCCGGCATATTAAATTTAATTACACCAATGATGACTAGTATGCCGTTTGTAAGTGTTATGACAGATGATTTGGCAATACTGCATCCGGGTGAAAAATGCGGATGCGGTATAAGCTCACCGTATTTTGAGATTCTGGGACGTGCGGGGCTTGCAGATATTAAGACATGTGCGGCAAATGCTTCTGAGCTGCTTGACATAAAGAAGGGCGGTGCTATATGAATCTCGTAAATGGAAAAATCCTGGACTCAAAAGAATGCGATAATATATTGAATCATCTGGAGCAGGATATTCTCAATACGTTAAACAGAGAAAGACTAGATTCCGAAACGGTTATCAACGCCTGCGACAAGGTTGTGTCCGATTTGGACGAAGCATACTATATAGAAGCAATGGCCGGACTTGGAATTGACAAATCGATGAGCAAAAGCTACATCAATGAAATGCTGCATCTTTTCAGCAAAGACAGCCTTCTTCACCGCATTAAAGTCGAACTGGGTGATACCTCAGATAATCCTGTTACATTTAATCCTCCGCACAAGGAGTCTGCAGTAATCAGTCAGATTCTGCCTCTTGGCGTTTTGCTGCATGTTGCTGCCGGCAATGCTGACGGGTTACCGGCATTCAGTGTATTGGAGGGACTTCTGACCGGAAATATCAATATATTAAAACTGCCCGAGGCGGAGGGCGGCGTATCGGTTCATCTGCTGCTTGAGCTTATAAAAGCAGAACCTCTCCTGGCAGACTATATTTATGTCTTTGATTATTCCTCTAAGGATATCGAGCATATAGAAAAACTGGTTTCCATTACAGATGCTGTTGTTGTATGGGGAGGCAAAGAAGCTGTATCTGCTCTGAGAAAGCTAATTCCTCCAAATATCAAACTTATAGAATGGGGGCATAAAGTAAGCTTTGCCTATGTTACAAAGCAAGGTATATCACAAAACAGCCTGGAGGGTCTTGCAAAAAATATAGCAGATACAGGACAATTGCTGTGCAGTTCTCTGCAGGGAATTTTTATTGACACGGACAACATGGACGATATATATGAATTCTGCAGAAACTTCCTTCCGGTTCTGGAATATGCGCTTCTGCAAAACTCCCGGAAAATCGGAATAGGTATAAAATCTCAGGTTGCCCTTAAGCTATACACAGAAGAATTGGAAGGCATCTATAAGAACAGCCGGATATTTAAGGGCAATAACTGCAGCCTGATTGCTTATCCCGATAAAACACTGGAGACATCTATTCAATTCGGGAACGCGTGGGTAAGGCCGCTGCCTCAGACGGAGCTTCTGCAGACTCTGCGCCCCTATAAAAACTATCTTCAGACGGTAGGGCTGCTTTGCGGTCGTTCAGAGCTCCATAACCTGTCGGATAAGCTTTTTAAGACCGGTGTTGTACGGGTATGCTCCGGTGAAAACATGTCTTCGTCCTATTGCGGAGAACCACATGACGGAGAATATCCTTTAAGGCGCTACACTAAAATTGTAAATATTGATACTGGGGGACTTTATTAATTAAAAGATGACAACAACCCCGTCAGACTGCGTAAAATCAATTTTATTATTAAATTTTTATGCAATATAGCTCAAAACGTACTTATTTATAGGTGTTTTATAAAATTATTCGTATATAAATTAATGAAATTAATGTTTTTGCGCAGT
>JAEXUD010000063.1 GCA_023453025.1 Bacillota bacterium | reverse complement strand
ACTGCGCAAAAACATTAATTTCATTAATTTATATACGAATAATTTTATAAAACACCTATAAATAAGTACGTTTTGAGCTATATTGCATAAAAATTTAATAATAAAATTGATTTTACGCAGTCTGACGTCCCCTTGTCAAGCCATATATAATAGTTTTATTCCAAAGAAAATTAGAATAATACCGACGGTCACATTCAAAGATTTCACAATAATTTGAGGTAAAAAGCCGCTTAATATGCTTCCCAGAAATGAGACAATTGTCAGGAAAATTATCGTGGCCATAACGCAGCCTGCAGCGAATAAAAAAAGCTGTTTTTTGTTCCACTGGTTTTCCATCATTTGTGTTGAGAACATACCGCTCCAAAAAATAATGGTCAAGGGATTTGATGCTGTCAGCAGCAATCCCTGAACAAACAAATTCTCGCTTGATGCGTAAGAGAACAGCGCAATGTCAGGTAAAAATGATAAATCAAAAGCACCTGATACGGTGTTCATCCCAAACAAGACTAACACTAAACAGCCTGCCAGTTTTATAGCATTTCTTATCTTTTCCTTATTGATGACAGCGGCAACGCCAACACAGGATAAAGCAACATATAAAGCATCTATAAGAGCAATTGCAGAAACAAGATATAAGCCATAAACAAACCCATATGTAGTGGATGTATTAAATACCATTAAACACATTGGTCCAACGGCAAGCTGCAATAACATTCCAAATCTCAGACCTTTTAGTACCATAGCATTACCTTTCTAAAAATTGATTTCCTCTTTCAGAGTTGTGAGTGAAATAATTGTGTTTGAGCTTGAAACACCTTTAATCTTCTTTATCGTCTTTGACAAAAGTCCTTCCAGAGCTTGCGTATCTTCTGCAACAACCTTTAGTAAATAATCATATGTGCCAGCAACGTGATGGCACTCTAAAATGCAATTATGCTGTATAATCTCATTTCTGAAATTGTCAATGTTTTCTGTTTTATCTATGTTAACAAAGATAAATGCCAAGAGTCGTTTATCTGTTTTGTTGCGATTTATTTTAATCGTATATTGTTGTATTATTTCGGTCTGTTCCAATTTTCTGATTCGTTCGGCAACAGCAGGAATAGACAGATTTACTTCACCGCTGATTTTAGAGGCGGAAGCCCTTCCGTTTTTTTTAAGTTCATTAAGAATCGCATAATCAATCTCGTCCATCTCATACACTCCTTTTAAATTATTTTATCAAATTCATAATTAAAAGTAAATCTTTGGCATAAGAACGATAAAAGATTAAGTTTTTATTGCAAAATATTAAAAATTAGAAAGAACATACCTGCTATTATTGTCTGAATATGCAAATCGAAAAGCTGCTTATAGTTTTGTACTACTTTAATTACGTCCCTTGAAAAAATCATATAACAAGTCCAGAATGCATAATTTATTATAACAGACAACTTTTATGGTTTAATAAAGGAGGCATGTATGGGAAAGTTCAACAACTTAAGGAGCAAACTGGCAGACGATCTGGAAATTCCAAATGATGCATTTACGGATAATTTTGATTTGAGAATGCATGGAAATAAAAAGGTAATTATAGAAAATCACATGGGAATAACAATTTATGATATTAACGTGGTGGGGATAAAAACATTTGATAATAACATTTTGATAAAAGGTTCAAAATTTAAAATAGAAGAAATAAATAATTACAAGGTAATAATTAAAGGAAATATTGATGAATTAATTTTTAGTAAGAAGGAGTAAATATGCTTATATTTAAGTTGATGTATTTATTGAGAGGTTTTGTTGTAATCCGCTTGAAAAACGGTAACTTTGAGAAAATCATTAATTTACTCCAGCGAAAAAACATAAATATGTGGGATGTGGAAAAAAACGAACATGGTATAAAATTTAAAATTTCCTACGAAGATTATAAAAAATATGAAGAAATATTAAGAGATAAAAATATGGAGGCTGTCAACAAAAAGGGATTCGCACTTAAGCTGAGAAAATTAAAAGTACGAAAGGGCTTTGTGGCGGGCTTGTTTATTTTATTGGTTTGCTTGTATGTTTTATCTTCCTTGGTATGGAATATACAGGTTATTGGAACAAGTAATATCACCGCTAAGAATATTGTAAAACTTTTGGAAGAAAATAATATTAAAACACCTATATCACATTCAAGCTTAAAACCTAAAAAAATTGAAACAATGCTTTATAACAGCTTCGAGAGATTTAAGTTTGTAGAAGTCTATATTGAAGGTTCTAATCTGATTATATTTGTAAAGGAAAAGAAGCCTGAAAAAGCAGAAATCAAAAGTAATGAACCTTCAAGCATCATTTCAAATAAGAATGCCATAATAAATAAGGTAATTGCTAAAAGCGGTCAGCCTGTAGTAAAAGTCGGCGACGTGGTATATGAAGGTCAAACCCTGGTAATGGGAATGGTTAAAAATAAAAATTCCGAGGAATTCATGATGGTACCTTCAGAAGGAACAATATACGGCAAGACATACTATAATTTTGAAATGAAGGAAGAAAAGGTTAAAAGTTTCGAAGTTTCTACCAACAAGCATAAAAATGTTTATTACTTGCAAATTAATGGTAACAGTATTAAAATAATAGGTGACAAAGCTCCCTTTGAAAATTATAATTATAGAGAAGAAACTGTCAATATTCCTATAATTTCAAATTTAACTGATATTAGATTTATAAAAGGCACATACTATGAGCAGGTTGTAGAACCGATTGAGATAGATGAATCTACAGCAAAAAATAAAATGAAGGTAGCCTTGTATGATGACTTATTAAAAATGTGTAACAGGGATGCCAAGATACTAAAATCATCCATGAATTTTTCACATGATGAAAGCTATTATTATTTAAGAGCCCAAATAGAGGTTATTGAAGACATAGGTGAAAAGGTAAGATTATCTATGCCTGAAGTTGACAAGGATGAAAATAAAGCAGAGTGACAAAGGAGGATTAATGGAATTACATGAAGAAAATATTTTAATGGCCAATGAGGATAATCTGGTGAAGCTGTTAGGAATTCACGACAAAAATATCAAGGTTATCAAAAGCTACTTTGATGTAAATATTCTTATAAGAAGCGGAATAATCAAAGTAACCGGCGATAAACAAAAGACAGATGCGGTTGTTAAAATATTAAAAGACATGATAAACGTAATAGATACTGAAGGAGAATTAAGCGACCAAAAAGTAGTTTATTTGATTGAAGCAAACAAATCAAATTATAATATAGATTATAATGAAATATTAAAAGATGTAATTGTAACCACAGCATCCGGAAGAGTAATCAAGCCCAAGACAATTGGTCAAAAAAGATACATGGATTTAATTAATACCAAGGATGTTACCTTTGGTATAGGTCCTGCCGGTACCGGCAAAACCTATCTTGCTGTTGCTGCTGCAGTCAATGCATTCAGAAAAAAAGAAGTTGACAGAATAATTCTTACAAGACCTGCTGTTGAGGCAGGAGAAAAACTGGGATTTTTGCCCGGTGATTTGCAGGATAAGGTTGACCCATACCTAAGACCTTTATATGATGCACTGTTTGAAATTATGGGTCCGGAAAATTATTTAAAAAATGTTGAAAAACAACTAATCGAGGTTGCTCCCCTGGCATACATGAGAGGACGTACACTGGATTCTTCCTTTATAATACTTGACGAAGCACAAAATACAACTAATGAACAAATGAAAATGTTTTTAACCCGTCTTGGATATGGCTCTAAAGCAGTTATAACCGGGGATATTACTCAGATAGATTTACCAGGTGACAAGAAATCAGGTTTGAAAACTGTATCTCGAATTTTAAAAGACGTTGAAGACATTGGTTTTATGTATTTTCAAACGACGGATGTAGTAAGACATAAACTGGTTCAGGATATAATCAAAGCATATGAAAGATTTGAGGCTAAAAAGAATGATTGATGTATTATTTGACAACAGACAAGATATAATGGAAATTACTGACGAAAATATGAAAGCAATTGAAAAGGCAATTGACACTGTTATTGATGATGAGGGTGCTGAGGGAGATTTCGAGGTTAGTGTCTCTTTTGTTACGAATGAAGAAATAAGAGAGCTTAACAGAGAATTCAGAAATGTTGACTCAGAAACCGACGTACTTTCATTTCCTATGGATGAAGATAAATTTGACGGTATAATAATTCTTGGAGATATTGTACTTTCAACAAAGCGAATAATCGAACAAGCTGATGATTTCGGGCACAGCTTTGAAAGAGAAATGTTGTATCTAACTGTTCACAGCATGCTTCATCTTTTGGGGTATGACCATATGAATGAAACAGAAAAAGAAGAGATGCGCTTAAGAGAAAAGGAAATAATGAAAAAACTACAAATCTTTAAATAAGGATGGACAGATGAAAAAATTTCTGATAAGTTTTTTATTTGTAATTATGATATTCACGACTTCATGCAGCAAGGAAACATCAACCCCTCAGCCGCCGGCGGAAGAACCTTTACCGGCTGGAGATGAAGAGATAATCGGATTAGAGGAAATAGAGCAGCAATCAGAACAGGAAGATGACCCCAATAAAATAATTTCACCCTTAGACGGACTTAAATATTATCCTGAAGAGCTTAATAAAAGGCCGGTTGCAGTTTCAATCGACAACCACCCTGATGCAAGATTGCAAGCAGGACTAAGGGATGCTGAGATAATTTATGAATTTCAGGTTGAATATCCATACACCAGATATTTAGCGGTTTTTCTGGCAAAGGAACCTGAGCAAATCGGTCCTGTAAGAAGCGCAAGACCTTACATAATTTATTACGCATTGGAAAATGATGCAATATTTGTTCATGTGGGAGGCAGCGAGGATGCATTTGCAGATATTAAACGTCTTGGTGCTGCAGAAATAGACGGGCTGTATTCAGGAGCCATGTGGCGTTATAATGACACCGGTAAATTTGCTCCTCACAATATGTACACAACACTTAAGTCCATAAGAGCCGAGGCTGAAAGGATAGGTTTAAGAACAGAAGGCAAGTTTGAAAAATACAGCTTCAATGAAAAAAGTAAAAAACTTTCTGAAAAGTATGATACTTTAACAGCTAATAAAATTAATATTACATATAATAAGGAAAATACAACTGATTACATATATGACGAAGCTTTAAAGCTTTATTTGCGTTTTAAAGACAAGGAAAAACATATGGATGAGCTGGATAACGAGCAGCTTGCCACTAAGAATATAATAGTGTTAGAAGCTCCTAAAAACGTTTTAGACAGCGTAGGGAGGCTTTACTTAGAGACAATAGGAACAGGAAAGGGTATGTATTATACTGAAGGAGAATCATGTGAAATAACATGGAAAAAGGATTCCGAAAAAGCAAGAACAAAATTTTATATAAACAACGAAGAGCTGTGTTTAAATCCGGGCAATACGTGGATACAAATAGTTGACAGCTTAAACGGTATAACACAAGAATAAAAAGAGGTGGATATATGGAGGATAAATTATTAATAAAAATAGCTATGGAAGCGAGGGAAAAATCATACAGCCCATATTCAAAATTCAAGGTTGGAGCTGCGGTATACACTAAAAGCGGTAAAGTTTTCACAGGCTGTAATATAGAATCGGCATCATACAGCCCGACAATATGTGCGGAAAGAGTTGCATTTACAAAGTGCATTTCAGAAGGTTATAGGGATATTGAAAAAATAGCCGTCGTAGGAAGCGATGTAAAGACATCTTTTCCATGTGGAGTATGCAGACAGTTCATGCTTGAATTTGGCAGGGATATAAAAGTGATTTGTGCAAAAAATATTGACTCATATGAAATTTATACACTGAAAGAACTTCTTCCAAACAGCTTTGGACCGGAGGATATGCAATAACTATGAAAGAGGAAAAGAATGTTTAAATCAGGATTTGTAACAATAATAGGCAGACCAAATGTAGGTAAGTCAACATTAATGAATTCTATGATAGGCGAAAAAATTTCAATAATGTCTGATAAGCCTCAAACAACAAGAAATAAAATCAAAACAGTCTATACTGATGATGAAGCCCAAATAATATTTTTAGATACACCTGGAATTCATAAACCAAAAAACCAACTGGGTGAATTTATGAATTTCGAGGTTGACACAGCATTGGACGGGATGGATGTACTCATTATGCTAACGGACGAGTTCAACAAAATCGGACCCGGCGATGAATTTATAATTGAAAAAATCAAAGATATAAAGACAAAAAAGATACTGGTGATCAATAAAATAGATAAATTCGACCAGGAATCTGCAATGAAAATTGCTCAGGAATTCGGAAAATATCAAATCTTTGACGATATTCTTCCAATGTCGGCTCTTAACAACCTGGGAGTTGATTCACTTATCAAACTAATAATCAAATACTTAAAGCCCGGTCCCATGTATTTTCCCTCAGACTATATAACAGACAGACCGGAACGATTTGTTGTGGCGGAAATAATCAGGGAAAAGGCTCTGATGTATTTAAACGAAGAGGTTCCTCACGGTATTGCCGTTGAAATAGAGGAAATGAAGGGAAGAAAAAACAGAAATTTAGTTGACATAAGAGCCAGTATTTTGTGTGAGAAAAAATCTCATAAAAGCATTATAATAGGCAAGGACGGAAGAAAAATAAAAGGTATAGGAAAAAGCGCAAGAGAGGATATAGAAGGTCTGCTGGGAAGCCAGGTAAATCTCCAGCTGTTTGTTAAAATATCTGAAAACTGGCGTGACAATAATTATCTTTTAAGAGAACTGGGATACGATAAAAAATGATAGTTGATGAAATTCTTGTATTAAAAGAATTAAGCTACAAGGAAAATGATAAGATACTTCATGTATTATCACGAACAAGAGGAAAAATACAGCTGATTTCAAAAGGCTCAAAAAAAAGCAATTCTCATTTGATTAATGCGTCTCAGCTTTTTGCATATTCAAATTGTTCCATGACTGTTTCAAGAGATATGTATATATTGACAGCTGCTGATTTAATTGATAATTTTTATAATCTCAAAAACAATATGGAAGCATTTTTTAACGGAAATTATATTTTAGAGCTAATCAGCTATGTAGCTCAGGAAAATGAAGTGGATTATCGCATTTTTGATATGACTGTTTCAGCACTTCGTTATCTTTCGACCGGCTTAAAAGCTTTCGACAGGCTTACGGCAGCATACGAATTAAAGCTTGCGTCAATGCTGGGATATAAACCGGATTTTAAGCATTGTATCTCATGCGGAAATATCATAAATAATAATTCAGTATTTTCAATTAATGACGGAGGTTTGCTCTGTTCTGATTGCGTAAATTCTGGAAGTGGAATAATTGTAACTTATAGTGAAATACTAACTATGGAAAAAATTTTAAGAACAAGGTTCGAAAATATTTGCTCTATTGAAGTAAATCAAAAAATCTTACAATTAATAAGAAATTTCTTGTTTTATTATATTGGTAAGGATAATTTTACTACATTAAAGTTACTTTAAAAAAAGGAAGGTTAGTATATGGATAACGAAAATTTGCAAAAGATTGATGATATTTTAAAGAGAACGAACACTGATTACTCAACAGCAAAAAAGGCTCTTGAAGAAGCAAACGGAGATGTTCTTGAAGCTATTATATTAATAGAAACTCAGTACAAGAACCAACAGTATTCTAAAAGTGTCTCAGGAAAAGGAGAACAGCTTCTAAACCAGTTAAAGGATATTTTAAATAAAGGTAATGCAACAAAGCTTACTATTAAGAAAAACAATGAAGTCATAGTTAATCTGCCCATAACAGCAGGGCTGATCGGTGCCTGGATTGCTCCGTTCTTATCAGCAGCAGGTATCACAGCAGCTCTTCTGACTCAATGCTCAGTAGAAATTACCCAGGCTGACGGCAAAATAGTAGACTTAGGACAAAAGCTTGATGACGGATTAGATGCAGTTAAAGATGCTATGCAGGATGTAAAACAAGGCGCTGCCAATTTTAAGGATGATATTAAGCACGGCACTACTCAAATGAAAAATGATTTTAAGCAGAATGCCAACCAAATGAAGGATGATATCACTGATACTTTCAATAAAAATAATGACGAATTTTAAAAGTAATTCTTGACATAAAAACGTAATTTTGTTACATTATAGTTAATGTTGAGACTGTGAGAAAGAAGAGTAATCTATATTGAATTTTTAGAGAGTCAGGACTGGTGAAAACTGACAAGGATGTATAGATGAAGGGAGCTTTTGAGTCCTTTGTTTAAAGAGGATAAAGCTTTTGCTTTATCAAATAGGGTGGAACCGCGGAATTAATCTTTCGTCCCTATATGGGATGAGAGATTTTTTGTATTCAAGGAATGGGGACACACCTCTGATTTAGGGATAGTCTCTGGAGTAGAGGAATGTCCCCATCTGTATAAAAGACTACGCTGGATCTGAATCCTACTAAAATGAATTTATATAAATGGAGGCTGTCATGGCAAAGAACGAAAAAAATAAACTGGAAAAGCTTGTTTCATTATCTAAATCAAGGGGTATAATTTTTCCGGGGTCGGAAATTTATGGAGGACTGGCAAATACATGGGACTATGGTCCTTTAGGTGTTGAAATAAAAAACAACGTTAAAAGAGCGTGGTGGAAAAAATTCATACAGGAAAGCCCGTACAATGTAGGACTTGATGCCGCAATACTGATGAATCCTATAACCTGGGTTGCTTCAGGGCACGTTGGAGGCTTTTCAGACCCATTGATGGACTGCAAGGAATGCAAGGCAAGGTTCAGAGCAGATAAGTTAATTGAAGATTATATGCATGAAAAAGAAGAAATACAGATAGTAGACGGCTGGTCAAATTCTCAAATGGAAGCATATATACTTGAAAATAAAATCAAATGTCCGGAATGCGGCGCAGCAAATTTTACTGCTATAAGAAAATTTAATCTTATGTTTAAAACATTTCAGGGTGTGACCGAGGATTCTCAGTCAGAAATTTTCCTTAGACCTGAAACGGCACAGGGAATATTTGTAAACTTTAAAAATATTGCTCGTTCAACCCGAAAAAAAATACCTTTTGGTATCGGCCAAATAGGAAAATCCTTCAGAAACGAAATAACTCCGGGTAACTTTACATTCAGGACAAGGGAGTTTGAACAGATGGAGCTTGAATTTTTCTGCAAGCCTGGAGAAGATATGGAATGGTTCTATTATTGGAAGGAATTCTGCATGAATTTCTTGTTGAACCTTGGAATGACAAAAGAAAATGTGCGTTTCAGAGACCATGAGCAGGCAGAATTATCACACTACAGCAATGCGACATCAGATATTGAATATTTATTCCCGTTTGGCTGGGGAGAGCTTTGGGGTATTGCAGACAGAACGGATTTTGATTTAAAAGCACATATTAATACATCCGGCGAAGACCTGTCATATCAGGACCCTGTTACTAACGAAAAATACATACCATACTGCATAGAACCTTCACTGGGAGCAGACAGAGTTATGCTTGCATTATTAATAGATGCATATAACGAGGAAGTTTTAGAGGATGGAACAGACAGAGTTGTATTGAAGCTTCATCCTGCATTGGCACCGTTCAAGGCAGCTGTATTACCATTGACTAAGAAATTAAATGAATCGGCAACCGAGCTTTATCACAAGCTTCAAAAGCATTTCAATATTGATTATGATGATGCAGGCAGTATAGGAAAAAGATACAGAAGACATGACGAGGTTGGAACCCCTTACTGCATTACGTTTGACTTTGATTCATTGGAAGATAATGCTGTTACGGTCAGAGACAGGGATACAATGACACAAGTAAGAGTAAAAATAGATGATTTAGTTCTATTTATAAATGAAAAAATAAACTTCTAGAACAATTGCTATAACAGGTAGGAGAGAATATCTCTCCTACAATCTTGTTTATTACAGTTGTTAACGAAATGGGGCGATTCATATAAAACTATCTGACAGACAAAATACAATTATTGAAATAATCGAAAAATCTCAACCTATAACCGGTGAATCAATAGCCGAAAAAAAAGGGCTTACGAGAGCAACATTAAGACCTGATCTGGCAGTATTATCCATGTGCGGATTAATTGATGCCAAGCCAAAGGTGGGGTATTATATATCCGGCAAAAAAAACAACAGGGATATTATTGAAAAACTTTCTGCAATAAAGGTTTCAGATATTAAATCTATTCCTGTTAATGTATCGGAAAATACGAGCGTTTATGATGCAATAGTAACCATATTTCTTGAAAATGTAGGAACGCTTTTTGTTGTAGATAACGAAGCTCTCAAGGGAGTAATTTCAAGAAAAGACTTGTTAAAGGCTGCAATGGGCGGTAAGGATTTAACAACAATACCCGTAGGGGTTATAATGACCAGAATGCCTAAAATCATCTACTGCAGCGAAGATGATTCAATAATTGATGCGGCGGAGAAAATAATAGAGCACGAAGTTGATTGTCTTCCTATAGTGACAAATATTCCAAATGGAAAGGTAAAAGCTTTAGGACGTATATCCAAGACTAATATTACAAGAGTCTTATTGGAAATATCCAGGTAAAGAGGTATCTATGGAAAAAATAAATATTTATGCGGTTTCTGATTCATTAGGTGAAACTGCGGAACAAGTAGCAAAAGCAGTAGTAAAACAGTTTGATATTGTTGACTTTGATATAAAAAGAGTTTCATATATAAGCGATAAAGATGCGATAGACAATTTAATTGAAAGAGCTTCTCATGAAAATTCATTTATTGTATTTACACTGGTTGTGGAAGAATTAAGAGATTATTTAACAGAAAAAGCATTTGAACGTAATATCGGAGCTGTTGATATTATGACTCCGGTTCTTTTACCTTTAGTAAAAATGTTAGGCCTTTCACCAAAGCAGGAACCGGGATTATTGCGCAAGCTTGACGAAAAATATTTTAAGAAAGTAGAAGCAGTTGAATTTGCCGTAAAATATGATGACGGCAAGGATACAAGAGGCATTCTGCTGGCTGATATTGTTCTCTTGGGTGTCTCAAGAACATCAAAGACTCCGCTCTCAATGTATTTAGCTCATAAAAATTTAAAGGTCGCAAATATACCATTAGTTCCTGAAGTAAGCATGCCCGAAGAGCTCAAGTTGATTTCACCTAAAAAGATAATCGGTTTAATACTAAATGAAGAAAATTTAAATAAAATCAGAAAAGAAAGACTAAAAGCAATGGGGCTTAAAGATTCAGCAAACTATGCAAATATGGAAAGAATCTTTGCAGAACTGGAATATGCAAATAAAATATATAAAGAACTGAAATGTATGGTAATTGACACTACAGATAAGGCGGTAGAGGAAACAGCATCTATAATACTTGATTATATTTCTGATAATAATAAATAAGAAAGAGTGGTGTGGATGAATATAAGAGAGAAATATGAACAATTTGAAATTGATTATTTATCTGAAAAAGCTGCAAAAAGCAAGTTCTCAAAAGGCAGGAAATTTGAAGAGTTAAAATGCGAAATCAGGACTGAATATCAAAGAGACCGAGATAGAATTCTCCATTCAAAAGCATTCAGAAGATTAAAGCATAAAACCCAGGTTTTTTTGTCACCTGAAGGTGACCATTACAGAACAAGGCTTACTCATACTCTTGAAGTTTCGCAAATATCCAGAACAATTGCAAGAAGCTTAAATTTGAATGAAGATTTAACAGAAGCAATAGCGCTTGGTCATGATTTGGGACATACACCCTTTGGACACACAGGAGAAAAAATCCTGAACGAGCTTTGTGAAACAGGCTTCAAGCATAATGAACAAAGCTTAAGAGTTGTTGAATTCCTGGAAATCAGAAACGGCAAGCAAGGTTTAAATTTAACATTTGAGGTGAGAGACGGAATTCTCAACCATCCGCTTGGTTACACACCGGTCACACTGGAAGGACAAATAGTCAGCATATCAGATAGAATAGCTTATATTAACCACGACATAGACGATGCTGTGCGAGCAGGAATTATTAAACCCGGCCAAATACCGGAAAGATTTTTAAAACACCTTGGCTACACTCATGGACAAAGAATCAATAAAATGATTGTTGATGTAATTAACAACAGCATTGATAAAGATAAAATAAAAATGAGCGATGAAATTAATCATTACACTTCCGGTCTTAGAAATTTTTTATTTGAAAATGTATATTACAACAAAATAGCTAAAAGCGAAGAAGAGAAAACAAAGTTCATTGTTGAAAAGATATATGAATATTATACTAAAAATTTCGAATCTCTACCGGAATTTTATCTTAATATATACAATGAGTACAATATAAATAAATCAGAAATCATAAAGGATTATATAGCGGGAATGACCGACAGGTATGCTATGAAAGCCTTTGAAGAATTATACATACCAAAGCCTTGGAGACAATAATAATTAATGTAAAAATTTGTTGACAAGCTTATTTTGCTATGCTATAATTTATTTTCAACGTAAAGATAATGGTGATTATATGCCCTATAAATTGGATTCAGATGTTATAAATAAAATTCTGGATGGAAATAATATTGTAGATGTAATTGAGGAATTTCTTCCCTTAAAGAAAGCAGGCAACAATTATAAAGCCAATTGCCCATTTCATAAGGAAAAGACTCCTTCCTTTACTGTTTCTCCGGATAAACAGATGTTCCATTGTTTTGGCTGCGGTGAAAGCGGAGACAGTATAAGCTTTCTTACAAAATATAAAAACTATACATTTGTTGAAGCAGCAGAATATCTGGCAAGAAAGGCCGGTATAGCATTGGAAGAAACAAGCTCTCTATTTAATAAACAAGATTACAATAAACAGCTGGCAGACAGGCTGTATAAAATAAACAGAGATGCAGCACTTTACTATTATAATAATTTAAAAAGTTGTCCGGAGGTAATAGATTACTTAAAATCAAGGAAAATTGATAATAATGTAATAAAAAAGTTTGGAATTGGATATGCTATTGAAGAATGGGATAATTTGCTAAAATATTTAACAAATAAGGGTTACATAGAAGAGGAAATTGAAAAAGCGGGACTTATTATCAAACGTCAAAAACACGATTCTTATTATGATCGGTTCAGAAACAGAGTAATGTTTCCGATTTTTGATGTAAGAAAAAGAATAATAGGTTTTGGCGGCAGAGTGCTGGATGATTCGCTGCCAAAATATCTTAATTCTCCGGAAACATTGGTATTTAATAAGGGCTACAATTTATACGGATTAAACCTAGCCAAGGAAGCAGTCAGGAATAGGAGCTTCATATTGGTAGAAGGATATATGGACGTTATAAAAATGCACACTTACGGTTACAGTACCACAGTTGCTGCACTTGGAACATCCTTGACAGACAATCAAATAAAATTGATGAAAAGATACTCAAAGAACTTTTACATTGCTTTGGATTCGGACAGTGCAGGACAGAATGCAGCCTTAAAAGCAATAAACCTGTTTAAGCGCAACGATTTGGATGCAAAGGTGGTATTAATACCAGGTGCAAAAGATCCAGATGAGTATTTAAATAAATACGGAAAAATTAATTTCGACAAATTGCTCGAAAATTCTTTGGATTATTATAGCTTTTTAGAATTTCATTTTAAAGAAACTTACGAAAATTCTAACAAGGTTGAATATATAAATAAATTTTTTGACAATATAGTAAATATAACCAGTGAAATTGAAAAAGAATTAATTTTTGAAAAATTATCTAGAAAAGTGGGTGTTTCCAAAGAGTCTATAATAAAAGAATACAATAAGAAAAGTACTAAACAAGTAACTTTTGTTAAAGCTGCGCCGCCTGCTAAAGTTAAACTGCAGGTAAATAAAATAACCACATCCCATGAAGAGGAGCTAATCAAATTAATACTCTTGAATAATGATTTTGCATTGCAATTAAAAGAGATAGTCAATGAAGATACCTTTAAGGAATTAGAATACTATAATATATTCAAAGAAATATTTGAATACAGAATCAATGATATGAGTATAAATAAGGATAGCTTGAATAATATTATAAAAAATAAAATGGATGTAAATATTTTATTGCAGTATGACGATGTTGATTATGATAATTTAGAGGCTTTATTTAAAGATTGTATTAAAAGACTTAAAATAAAATACTATGAAAAGAAGAGAACTATATTGACTGATAGTATAACGCAATCTGAAAATTCATCTAACAGCGAAGAAATTATGAATGAAATTTTTAGCCTCGCTAAAAAAATTAAATCAACTAAAGAGGAGGTTAATTAACCCGTGGGAGAAAACAAGAACTTGATTGTTAAAGATGAATCAGAAAAAAATGCAGAAATGATGCAAAAAATTGATTCAATAAAAAATAAATTAATTGAAAAAGGTAAGAGAAACGGATTTATAACCTATAAAGAAGTATTAAGGTCCTTTGAAAAACTGGATATTAACCCTGAATTTATAGATGATTTTTATAAGCAAGCAGAAGACAATGATCTTGAAATTCTTGGTTTTCAAGACGATATGATTCCTGAAAAGGTTGACGATATAGATGAAGCTGAAGTAAAAGAAGATGCTGATTTTTTTGTTAGTCAATCAGATGATGATATACTGAAGGGTGTTAATATTGATGACCCTGTAAGAATGTATTTAAAGGAAATCGGCAAAGTTCCGCTATTATCTGCAAATGAAGAAATAGACCTGGCTAAAAGAATGCAGGATGGAGACGAAGAAGCTAAGAAGCGACTGGCTGAAGCAAATTTAAGGCTTGTTGTAAGCATAGCTAAGCGTTACGTCGGAAGAGGTATGTTGTTTTTGGATTTAATTCAAGAAGGTAACCTTGGCCTTATCAAGGCTGTTGAAAAATTTGACTATACTAAAGGCTTTAAATTCAGCACGTATGCAACATGGTGGATTCGACAAGCAAT
Organism: Bacillota bacterium; assembly: GCA_023453025.1. GTDB lineage: Bacteria > Bacillota > Clostridia > Tissierellales > Sedimentibacteraceae > Sedimentibacter. The sequence goes on along the minus strand of JAEXUD010000063.1, from coordinate 5,025 downwards.
TACAAGAGCGATTGCCGATCAGGCAAGAACTATAAGAATACCGGTTCATATGGTTGAAACTATAAACAAGCTTATACGAATAAAAAGACAATTGCTTCAGGAATTAGGGCGAGATGCAACGCCCGAAGAAATAGCACTTGAAATGGAAATGGAACCGGAAAAGGTGAGAGAAATTCTTAAGATCGCTCAGGAGCCTGTCTCATTGGAAACTCCTATAGGTGAAGAGGAAGATAGTCATCTGGGAGATTTTATACCTGATGATGAGGTTCAGGCCCCTTCAGATGTGGCAACATTTACGCTGCTTAAAGAACAGCTGTCATCAGTGCTTCATACACTAACTGACAGGGAACAAAAAGTTTTGAGATTAAGATTTGGATTAGATGACGGAAGGGCAAGGACACTGGAAGAGGTCGGAAAAGAATTTGACGTTACAAGAGAAAGAATAAGACAAATTGAAGCAAAGGCATTAAGAAAACTGAGACATCCAAGCAGAAGCAAAAAATTAAAAGACTATCTTGAATAATAATAGAACAGGGAGGGTTATATGCCCTCCGTTTTTGTATGCCCTACCGCAACGATTATGATTTACCCAATTTCTTTGACCGATAGGGAAAAAGAAATTGCAGGTAATTCAAACGCAATGAGTTCCAGATTTGCATGAGCGACAGCGAATAAGCAAATATGTGAACGAAACTGTGCTTCCCAATTTATGTGAGCGACAGCGAGCAAATAAATTGGTGAATGAGACTGTGATATAACTAAATAGCTTTAACAAATTAAAAGGGGGATTTATGAACCGATTAGAATGCATAAGATCCATGGTATCTAAATGCAGAGCAGCTGCGGATATTGGTACTGACCACGGTTATGTGACAGAAATGCTGCTTAGGGATAACATATGTGATATGGTAATAGCCACAGATTTGAACGAAGGACCGCTTAATAGAGCAATAGAGCATTTAACCGGCGCGAATTTGAATACAAAATGCAGCTTCAGGCTCGGAAGCGGACTTACCGTCCTAAAGGAAGGCGAAGCAGATGCAATTATAATTGCAGGTATGGGCGGCGAATTAATAGCTGATATAATAGAAAAATCAAAAAATGTTGCATTAAGTGCTTCACAGCTGATTTTACAGCCAATGACAACAGGAGACAAACTCAGGCAATATTTGTCAGAGAATAATTTTAAAATTATAGATGAAAATATAATAAAAGAGCTGCATCATTATTATTTTATAATCAAGGCAATACCGGGAGAAGATAGGGTAGAAGATGAAATATTTTATGAAATAAGTAAAATAGTTTTAGAAAAAAAAGATCCCTTGATGTTTGAATATATTAATAAACAAATAGATATAAACAAAAATATAATCAGAAGTATTGAAAAAAATTCCGACAGCGATTATAATGGAAAAATAGAAACCTTAAGGAAGAAAAATGAAAAAATAAGGGAGTTGATGGAAAATTAAAGTCGATTCAATTATAAAAATATTAACCGAAAAATTAAAATTAAAAACACAAGAATCCTGGGATAACAGCGGATTACAAATTGGGAGCAATGATAATGACATAAAAAACATTATGTTAACCTTAGATATTGATTTTAATTCAGTTGATTATGCAGTAGCCAGTAATATTGACTTAATAATAACTCATCATCCTTTTTTATTTACTGGCTTAAAATCAATTGATTACAATACCTATGAAGGAAAAATCATAAGGACCCTTATAAAAAACAATATAAACCTATACAGCATGCACACAAATTATGATATGGCAGATTTCGGGGTCAACAGAAAACTCTCTGAAAAGTTGAATATTAAAAATTATGAGGTGCTTCATACAGTCAATGATGACGGCAGCGGTTACGGGGGAATAGGAAACATAGAACCAAAGAACATAATAAACTATGCAAAAGAAATTAAGAGCTTCTTAAATACGGAGCATATCAAATTGTTTTTAACAGGTGAAAATAAAATAATAGGTAAGGTAGCTTTTTGCGGAGGGAGTGGAAGCGATTTTATTATTGATGCAATAAATAAAAAAGCAGATGTCTACATAACAGGTGATATTAAATATCATCAGGCGCAAACAGCTCTTCAGAATAATTTATGTATTATAGATGCCGGTCATTATAACACCGAATATCAATCCATGGAAAACATTAAATATGTCTTGGACGGCTTATCGGAAGTAAAGGTAATTTTATTAGAAAACAATACAGTAAAAGAACTTATAATATAGAGGATAAAAAATGAATAATTTTGAATATGTTAGAGTAGCTGTTGCCGTCCCTGTAATTAAAGTTGCGGACCCCTTGTTCAATGCAGTGGAAATTGCTGCTATAACAAAAAAAGCATATGAAAGAAAAGCAAAAGTAATTTTATTTCCGGAGCTTAGCATAACGGGATATACCTGCAGCGATTTATTTAATCAAAAAACATTGATAGCAGGGGTGGAAAACGCACTTAAAATACTTCTTGAAGAAACAAAATACCTGAATATTTTAATTTCAGTCGGTATGCCTGTCAAATCAGACAACCAGCTGTTTAATTGCGCTGTGCTGTTAAAAAACGGAAAAATTCTTGGCGTTGTTCCAAAAACATTTGTTCCTAACTACAATGAATTTTATGAAAAACGATGGTTTGCCTCTTCTGTTTCCAGAGTAAGCAGCACTGTCAAATTGTGCGGTCAGGAAGTTTTATTCAATGAAAATTTATTATTTAAGGATTCATTGTCAGAATTATGCGTTGGGATAGATGTGTGTGAGGATTTGTGGATTAATATTCCTCCAAGCTCTTACCATACCATGTATGGAGCAAATTTAATATTAAATCTTTCTGCAAGCAATGAAATAATTGGCAAGCCTGACTATAGAAGAGATATAGTAAAAATTCAGTCGGCAAAATGCATTACCGCATATGCCTTTGCATCGGCAGGACAGACTGAAAGTACAACAGATGTAGTTTTTTCAGGTCATGCTATGATTTCGGAAAACGGAGTGGTCTTAAAAGAAGATAGATTTTCTATGGAATCCAGCATAATCTACGGTGACATTGATATAGAAAAGTTAATGAATGACAGAGTTAAATTTAACACCTATATGGGCAGACACGAAAAATTAAATTATCAATATATAAACTTTGAACTTGGATATTCTGAAAATGAAGACTTAGAAAGAGAAATTGACCCTAAGCCCTTTGTTCCTTCAAATGTAGAAGAAAGAAACAAGAGATGCAAGGAAATTCTTAACATACAAGCAACGGGTTTATATCAGCGAATGAATAAAATCGGAGCTAAAAAAGCAATTGTAGGAATTTCAGGAGGACTGGACAGTACGCTGGCACTGTTAGTAACTGTTGAAGCAATGAAAAAGCTTAAATCTCCTATGAGCAGCATTGTCGCCATAACAATGCCGGGTTTTGGAACAACTTCCAGGACATATAACAATGCAATTACACTAATGAAAGAACTTGGAGTAACAACAAAGGAAATATCCATAAAAGAAGCTGTTATTCAGCATTTTAAGGATATCAACCATGATATTGACAACCATAATATAACATATGAAAATTCTCAGGCCAGAGAAAGAACACAAATACTAATGGATATTGCCAATATGGAAAACGGCATAGTAGTCGGAACAGGAGATTTATCCGAGCAAGCTCTTGGATGGGCAACATATAACGGAGATCATATGTCAATGTACGGTGTTAATGCCAGTATACCAAAGACATTGGTAAGATACCTTGTCAAATGGTACGCTGACGAAGCAACAACAGGTGATATACAAAAAGCATTATTAGATGTATGCGATACTCCAGTAAGTCCGGAGCTCTTACCGCCGGATAAGGAGGGCAATATAGCTCAATTTACTGAAAAAGCAGTGGGCTCTTATGATTTGAACGACTTTTTCCTTTACAATATGATTCGAAATGGATATGAGCCGGATAAAATTTATTTCCTGGCTAAAAAAGCATTTAAAGAGGAATTTTCTGATGAAATAATATTAGAAACTCTCAAAAAATTCTACAGAAGGTTTTTCACTCAGCAGTTTAAACGTTCATGCATGCCTGATGGTGTAAAGGTAGGCTCAGTATCATTGTCGCCAAGAGGCGATTGGAGGATGCCAAGTGATGCTTCCTATGCATTGTGGCTGGACCAGTTGAATAATTTACAGTAAACCATGACCCGGGGACGGAGCTTTGAGTGGACCGATTACTGTCATGTATCGTAATTCAAGGCCCGTCCCCGGATTTTCTATCTGCTGTGTACCTCCTCAGTTGTAGGCTGTATAATAATATCAAATCTTCTTTGATCCCCGGACACACGACTTAAATATATTCTGAATGTTGTAGTTTGGTTTTCAAATATCTGTATATGAAATAAATAAGCATCGTAAAACCCATCAGCATATACAGAAACAATATAATAGTTACGATTGTGGTTTCTCATTAATTCGTTATGAATTGGCAATTCTATAATCGGTATTCTTCCGCTCTCATCTGTCTTGTATTCATTCAGAATTCTTCCCTCACCAAATTCATAAAACTGACCGGAGTATGAAACACTTGAAATTATAACTGTTGCATCCTTAATAGGTGTATTTTCAATATTATAATATATACCTATGTCAAGATAACCTTTTTTTTCTTCATTTATCCTTTGGTTATAATTTGATGAATTATTAAAAATATAATCCATAGGATAACAGAATCTTCCTGAATAAAAGATTTTAATCACCCTCTCTAAATTTCTTTAACTTATATTATGTAGAAAAATAACTATTGTTCTGATTATTTAGTATTTTTGATATGATATGTACTTAGAGAACGGACCTTGAGGAAGCCGCCCACTGTCAAATACTGTAATTTAAGGCCCGTCTGTTACTATTCACAGTTCAATGTCATTTAGTTAACGTTATATCTTCATAATGGTTAGATTTCCAGCAATGGGGTCTAACCATTTTTTTCACTTATTTCAAAATAGTAGTTGACAGACAGATCAAAATGTGCGGCCGCTCTC